>JAZLFZ010000064.1:0-23985 GCA_045616065.1 Bacteroidaceae bacterium
ATGGATGAAGAATTGTATGCTCGTTGGTAAGTTCCCCGGTACGGAGTATGACATCCAGATGGTATCGTCATTGCTCGTAGGTATCTTCCACATCGCGCTGGCTATGACCGTCAATGCCATCAACGTCACCCGCCATCGCGGCTTCTTGGCTTGCCTTGGCACATGGGGCTGGTGGCTGGCATTTGTTGGCTCCGCCACCGTTGGTGCCCTGACCATGTGGAACGTTATTCCTCAAGACATGATGCTACCCATTCTGTACAGCATCCTTGGCGTATCTGCCGTTGGCATCTACCTGCTCAACAGCGTAGAACGTCTCAAGAAGAACATCGTCACCGGACTGCTCATCAACCCGCTTGCCGGACTTTACGACACCTACAACATGGCATCTGGCCTGATGGGCGACATCCTCTCCTACATCCGTCTCTTTGCCCTCGGTATGGCAGGCGGCATGCTTGGAGCTACGTTCAATAGCCTTGCCTGTATGATGATAGAAGGTGACAAGCCCTTGTGGCAAGCCATCATCTCCATCATCGGTTTCGTGCTCATCATCCTTATCGGCCATGTCCTCAACATCGCCATGAGTTGTCTGTCGGCCTTCGTGCATCCCTTGCGTCTGTCTTTCGTTGAATACTTCAAGAATGCAGGCTACGAGGGCAAGGGCGTTGAGTACAAGCCTTTCGAAGTAACGAAGGAGTAACTGTGCAAAAGAAAAGCGCGAAAGAATAAACATAATTTATAAAGCGCAAGAGAAAAACAATAACAACAAAAAATAACAAACAAAAAACAGTATTATTATGAATGAAATTTTAGGTTATCTGGGCCTCGGCTTGATGCTGGCCCTCGCAGGTATTGGCAGTTGCTATGGCACCACCATCGCAGGTAGTGCAGCTGAAGGCGCTCTGAAGAAGGACAGCTCAAAAGCTTCCGGTTACATGATTCTTTCAGCTCTGCCCGCTACCCAGGGTCTGTACGGTTTCCTCTGCTTCCTGCTGCACAACGGCAAGGTTGCTGAGAACCCCATGCTGTGGTTCGGTGTAGGCTGCGGCGTTGGCCTCGTTTGCTTCTTCTCTGCCATCCGTCAGGGCAAGATCTGTGCTGCCGGTATCCAGGGTATGGCTCAGGGTCACGACGTGCAGACCAACACCATGATCTACGCAGCTCTCCCCGAGTTCTACGCTATTCTTGCGCTGGTTGCTACCTTCCTGGTGTAATCATACGGCAAGCACTCTGAGCACAGACAACACGGTCTAACAGACAACACGGTCTAACAGACAACACGCTCTGAACAGACAATACGTCTGAACAGGTAAAGTACAAAGGCATTGCAGCTTTGGCATGCACGATAAGTGCAAGCAAAACAGCAGCAATGTCATCCCGACGCAGGAGGGATCTCAGTCCAACCCCACTCCCTTTCGAAGCAGGATTGGACAGAGATTCCTCCTTTGTCGGAATGACAATACAAATCTTCAAGACTAATCAACAAACTACTTATGAGAAAAATATTCTTCCTCCTTGCCCTGCTGGCCACCATGACGGCTGTGGGCAAGACAAAGCCCACCAAGGAACCACTGCGCATCTCCATCCTGGGCGACAGCTATTCTACATTTGAAGGCCACCTCACGCCCGACACAAACTTCGTCTGGTACTTCCCCATCGAAAGCCGATACGCACAGAAGAACAACGACGTACACCAGGTGGAACAGACATGGTGGTACCAGGTTATCGAGCGTATGAACGCAAAACTCGAACTCAACAACGCCTTCTCCGGATCCACCATCTGCTACACAGGCTACCGCAAGGAGGACTATAGCGACCGTGCCTTCATCACCCGCAGCAACAAGCTTGGCAACCCTGACATCATCCTGATCTGTGGCGCCACCAACGACTCGTGGGCCGGTGCACCCATCGGCGAATACGTGTACGGTAACTGGACAAACAAGCAGCTCTACTCCTTCCGTCCCGCCATGGCCAAGCTGCTCTACGACCTGAAGGCCAACTACCCCACCGCCCGACTCGTCTTCATGCTCAACAGCGAGCTGAAGGAGGAGATCAACGAATCGATCCACACCATCTGCAAGCACTACGACGTGCCTTGTCTCGACCTTCACGACATCGACAAGCAAGGCGGACATCCCAGCATTGCCGGAATGAAGGCTATTGCCGACCAGGTAGTCAGCTTCCTCAAGAACAGCAAATGATAGTTCGTAACGTATAATGCATAGTTCGTAATGTATAATGCATAGTTCAAATTGCATAGTTCATAAAACGTGGTGGATAGAGCGTGGTGGATTGTTGGTTTATCGTTATCTATAACGAGTTTAGTGATGATTAAAAAATAACTTGGTACAAAACCAGGCTCTTTCGCCTCGTGCACAACAAAAACAAAGTTTTTTCTGCAATTATGAATTATGAATTATGAAATATGAATTAAAACAAGCGGATTGTGAATTAATTTTCGTAACTTTGCATTCTCATAGAGAATACAAGTTCAAACAAATATACAAAAAACAAAGATGAAAAAGAACATTCTTATGCTCGCAGCCGGTAGCGCACTCGTGCTCACCAGCTGTTCTAAGTTGGGCAACCTGTCGGCTGACAACTTCACCGTCACTCCCACTCCCCTTGAGGCAGTGTCTGGCCAGGTACCCGCCACCATCAACGGAACCTTCCCCGCCAAGTACATGAAGAAGAAGGCCATCGTCACCGTTACTCCCGTACTGAAGTACCAGGGCGGCGAGGCACAGGGACAGAGCGCCACCTTCCAGGGCGAGAAGGTTGAGGGCAACGCTACCACCATCCAGTACAAGGTGGGTGGCAACTACACGATGAAGAGCACCTGGGCCTTCACAGAGGAGATGATGCAGAGCGATCTGTACCTTCAGTTCGACGCACAGCTCGGCAAGAAGAAGGTCAGCATCCCCGAGGTCAAGGTCGGCTATGGCGTGGTTGGCACTAGCGCGCTTCTGGGCAACTGCCTCAAGTCAGCCAACGCATCCATCGCTCCCGATGCCTACCAGCGCATCATCAGCCAGAAGCAGGAGGCAAACATCAAGTTCCTCATCTCGCAGGCCAATATCCGCACCAGCGAGCTCAAGAGTGTAAGCATCAAGGACCTCGTCAAGGTACTGAAGGAGATCAACGACAACGAAGAGACACGTGCCCTGCAGAGCATCGAGGTCAGCGCATACGCCTCGCCCGACGGCAAGTACTCGTTCAACGAGAAGTTGGCCGAGAAGCGCCAGAACGCCGGTGCCGACTACATGAAGAAGGAGCTGAAGAAGATCAAGATGGCAGCCGATGTCAACACCAAGTTCACCGCCGAGGACTGGGAAGGCTTCCAGCAGCTCATCTCGCAGAGCAACCTGCAGGACAAGGAGGTCATACTCCGCGTACTCTCCATGTATCAGGATCCCGAGGAGCGTGAGCGTCAGATCAGCAACATGAGCGCCATATACACCGACATCAAGGAGGGCATCATGCCCGAGCTGCGTCGTGCACGCCTCATCGTCAACTACGACGTCATCGGCCGCAGCGACGAGCAGATCGTTGATCAGTACAAGAGTGACGCTTCGCAGCTGAGCGTGGAGGAGATGCTCTACGGTGCCGGACGTCTGGCCAAGGAAGGCGAGAAGGAAGCATGGTACCAGAAGACCACCCAGCTCTTCCCCTCTGACTATCGCGCCTACAACAACCTGGCTCAGCTGGCCTATGCCAAGGGCGACATGAGCGCCATGCAGCAGTTCCTGCAGAAGGCTCAGAGCATCAACAGCAATGCGGCACAGGTAAACACCAACCTGGCACTCGTGGCCCTGACCCAGGGCAACGTACAGCAGGCAGAGATGCTGCTGGCCAAGGGTAGCGGCAGCGACAGCTTCAACGAGATCATGGGTGCGCTCAACCTGGCCAAGGGCAACTACACACAGGCTGCCAGCAACCTGGCCAGTGTGAACAACAACACTGCCCTGCTGGCCCAGCTCCTCAACAAGGACTATGCAGCCGCCAAGAAGATTCTGGACAACATCAAGAACGCTGACGCCATGACGAGCTACCTGCAGGCCATTCTCGGTGCACGCATCGGTGACACCACCACGCTTGCCAACGGTCTCCGCACCGCACTCCAGAAGGATCCCTCGCTGGCACAGCGTGCTGCCAAGGATCTCGAGTTCGCATCATTTGCCAGCACCGTTAAGAGCTTGCTTAAGTGATCAGTAAGACAACCATACAAAGCACCCTCCGTTCCTTCTCGCTATGGGTAGGAATGGCAGGGTGCTTTTTGCTTTTATCCTGCGGTGTTCCTAAGGGACGCTTGCGTATCAGCGGCACATACGAGTCGTTCAAAGAGGGTGCAGACTTCCTGATTGTAAGTACCGACGGAGGACTGAACCACCTCGACACACTACACATCGTAGGTGGTGAGTTCGACAAGATGTACGACCTAACTGGCGATGCCACCTATCACATCGTCTACCCCGACAACTCCGACCTCATGCTATGGGCGCACAGCGGCGACCACATCCAGATCAAGGAGAGTGGAGACGGTCTGTGGAAGGTGAAAGTGGAAGGAAACGAGGAGAACGAGCTATACATGCAGTTCCGCTTGCAAAACGTGCCTACCGACTCCATCTCGCTGCGTCAGAGTGCGGCACAATTCATCCGTCAGAATCCCGCGAGCAGCGTCTCGCAATATCTGCTCTGCCAGTATTTCATTTTATCTGGCAGTGTGCCCCCCGACAGCGTACAGCAACTCTACGATGTTATCCAGAAGGCCCTGCCACAAGATGCCAAAGTGGCCAATCTTGGAGGACAGATACAGCAAAAATACACCTTGCAAAAGGGCCAGATGATGCCCAGCTTCGACATTGTCACCTCCGACTCCATCCATCGCAATCTCAGTTATTACAAAGGCAAGAACCTCGTAATATACTTTTGGGCCGGATGGCAGTCCAGTGTGGCTTACCTGCACCACAGCATGACCAAACTGAAGCAAGATCTGGCCAGCCCCGAGGGAAGTGCCGCCCCGCTCAAGATAGAGCTGCTGGGTTATAGCCTTGACGTTGATTCGGCAACCCTGCGCGTCAATCTCAATGACGAGGCGAAGGAGATCCCCACCTTTTGCGACTTACAGGGCTTCAACAGTCCCCTCGCCTACAAACTAGGCGTGCGCACACTGCCACTAATCGTGTGCGTAGGCCCTGATGGGCGGATACGATGCGTCTGCAAGGACGCAAAGGACGCAAAGGCTGTGCTCGAAAAATAAAACATTCATGAACCGCAAATCTTACCATACTCCGTGTTAGTCAAAGTAAACAGTTCAGCTGTGCAAGGCTTGGAAGCCATTGCAGTCACCATAGAGGTCAACGTAGTACCGGGCGTACGATTTGTTCTCGTTGGACTGCCGGACAATGCAGTCAAAGAAAGTCATGAGCGCATCTCGGCCGCCGTACAGAACAGCGGTTACAGCTTTCCTCTGCGACAGGTGACCATCAACATGGCACCTGCCGACGTAAAGAAGGAAGGCAGCGGCTACGACCTGCCCATGGCCATCGGACTGATGACAGCCGAGGGCAGCGTCAGCCAACAGTTGCTTCCCACCACCATGTTGGTAGGCGAACTCAGCCTGGACGGCACGCTGCAACCCATTCGCGGCGCTTTGCCCATTGCCATCAAGGCACGCGAGATGGGATTCGAGCGACTCATCGTCCCCATACAGAACGTTCGCGAGGCTGCCGTGGTGAATCGTCTCAAGGTTTACGGAGCCCACAACCTACACGAAGTGGTAGACGTACTGAACGGAGGCACCACGCTTCAACCCACAGAGATTGACACACGCAAGGAATTCTACGATCATCAGTCCCACTTCGACTACGACTTCGCCGATGTCAAGGGACAGGAGAACGTCAAGCGCGCCCTGGAAGTGGCGGCAGCCGGCGGCCACAACGTGGTCATGGTCGGTGCACCGGGTAGCGGTAAGAGTATGCTGGCCAAGCGTCTGCCCAGCATCCTTCCACCGCTCTCCCTCAGCGAGAGTCTTGAGACTACGCAGATCCACTCCATTGCCGGAAGCCTGAAGAGCGACACGTCACTCATTGCCACACGCCCCTTCCGCAGCCCGCACCATACCATCTCGCAAGCCGCCCTCGTGGGAGGTGGCGTCAATCCCCAGCCGGGGGAGATCAGCCTGGCCCATAACGGCGTACTCTTTGCCGACGAGCTGGCAGAGTTCAATCGCAGCGTCCTCGAACTGCTTCGTCAACCGCTCGAAGACCGCGTCATCAGCATCTCACGCGCCAAGTACAGCATCACCTATCCCTGCAACTTCATGTTCGTAGCCGCCATGAACCCTTGTCCATGCGGATACTACAACCATCCCATGCGTCACTGTGTTTGCACACCCGGCCAGATAACGAAGTACATGAACCGCATCTCAGGCCCCTTGATGGACCGCTTTGACCTGCAGATCGAGGTCGTCCCCCTGACCTTCGAGCAGCTATCGCAATCACAGCCGGGCGAGAGCAGCGCTGCCATCCGCGAGCGCGTCATCAAGGCCCGCAAGATACAGGAAGAGCGATACCGTGACCACAAGGGCATCCACTGCAACGCCCAGATGACCACTGCCCTCATGCGACAGTACGCCACGCCCGACGAGCAGAGTGCCGAGATGCTGCGCATGGTGGTCAACCGCCTCCAGCTCTCCGCCCGTGCCTACGACCGCATCCTTCGTGTAGCCCGTACCATTGCCGACCTCGAGGGCGCCGAGCACATCAACAGCACCCACCTGGCCGAAGCCGTGGGCTACCGCAACCTCGACCGCGGCACGTGGGGAGAATAATGACTTCACAAAAGCGAAACGTGAAAGTAACATTATAAATGAAGAGACGAAACTTCTGCGAACTGGGCCCGTGGGCATACGCAATCTCACTCCGCAAACAAATCGTGATGCGTCACATCCGCAATAGGGTCGGGCCGGAGCTCTTCTCCTCGCTCCGGCAAGAGGAGCTCCTGCCCGTGGTGGTAGCCTCGCAGCGCATCCCCATGCTAAAACACGGAAATGGCATAGACCCTGTATTGCAGCAGAACAAAGTGCACAACATACAGCTGGCATGCACTCGCATAAATGGCATCCTTGTAAAGCCCGGCGAGACCTTCTCCTTCTGGCAATGCGTGGGCAAGACATCGCGGAAAAACGGCTTCAAGGAGGGACGCGTCCTCATTAACGGCAAACTGGTAGCCGGAACGGGAGGAGGCCTGTGCAACCTGGCCAACACCATCAACCGAGTCATTCTGCACAGCCCCCTCACCATCACGGAACTGCATCACCACAGCGATGCGCTTGCCCCCGACCCCAACGGGATGCGCATCCCATACAGTGCCGGAACATCGGTTAGCTACAACTACATCGACTATCGCTTCCGCAACGACACCACGCAACCCGTACAGCTCTGCACCTGGTGCGAGGGCGTCACGTTGCACGCCGAACTACGCACCACCCACCCCTTTCCCTACACGTATCGACTGACCGAGGAAGACCACCACTTCTGCCAGGAGAACGACGGACATTATTACCGCAACTCACGCATCTTCCGCGAGACACTCGACCGGGCGACCGGTCAGCTCCTCCACCGCGAACTGCACTGGAAGAATCACTCCAAAGTCATGTTCGACTCAGCTCTCATCCCCACCAGTCAACTGAGAACCGACAAAGAAAAAACAATCAACCAGACAAAACAATGAAAAAACTAATTACCCTCCTACTCTTTGCCACAGCATTGCTCACCCCCTACACACAGCTACAAGCCAAGAAAAAGCAAAAGGAGAATACACTCAACTACAAGGTAACCACACGCCAGCGCCAACCCATTGATGGCTTCGGAGCCAGCGATGCCTGGAGTTTCTGGCAGATTGGCACATGGGAAGACTCCTTGCAAACCAAAGTGGCCGACTGGCTCTTCTCGTCCGAAACGGACAGCCAGGGCAACCCACGCGGCATCGCACTCAGCATCTGGCGCTTCAATGCCGGAGCAGGCAGTGCCGCGCAAGGCGACTCAGCACAGATAAACCGCGACACACGTACCGAGTACTTCGACAAACAAGTCGGACAGCGACGCTTCCTCCGTCTGGCAAAAGAACGAGGCGTGCCCACGTTCCTGGCCTTCTTCAACACGCCACCCGTACACCTCACCCTCAACGGGCTGGGCACAAACACCGGACGAGGCGGTACCCTCAACCTGCGCGCTGACTGCTACGATGACTTTGCCCGCTATGCCGCCGACATGATAGAGACGGCCGAACGGGAGGACGGAATCCGCTTCGCCTACGTCTGCCCCGTCAACGAACCCGACGGCCACTGGAACTGGCAGGGTCCCAAACAGGAAGGCAGCCCCGCCACCAATCGCGAGATCGCACTCCTGGCACGCGAGTTCAGCAAGGAGTTCTCTGCCCGTGGCCTTGCCACCCAGATTCTCGTCAACGAGTCATCCGACTACCGTTGCATGTTTGGCGAATACCAGGCAGGATGGCAGCGTGGCAACGAGATACAATGCTTCTGGAACCCCGACTCATCCGAGACCTACGTGGGCAACCTGCCCAACGTGGCACACATTATGGCCGGCCATTCCTACTGGACCAATACGCCCGTCCTGAAACCCGGCCAACGGGGCTACAACCGCACCGGCCTTTATGGCTATCGCAAACGCCTGCACGACGAGTTCGGGAAGTTACAAGACCGCCCTGCCTTCTGGCAGACGGAGCTCTGCATCATGTCCAACGACGAGGAGATACATGGAGGAGGAGGCTTCGACTTCAGCATGGAGGAGGCCCTCTACGTGGCCCGCGTCATGCACTACGACCTCACCGTGGCCAACGCCCAGTCATGGCAATGGTGGCGTGCGGCCGGCGGCAACTACAAAGACGGTCTGCTGCGCATGTACGTCAAGGGCGAGCGCACACCCGGCCGACGCGGGCAGCAGCGCGGTGCCGTTCAGCACAACATGGTGCGCGACTCCAAATGGATGTGGACACTGGGCAACTTCAGCCGCTTCGTGCGTCCCGGTGCCGTGCGCCTCGACGTGGAGGGCACGATGCAGCCCGACGGTGTGATGCTCTCTGCCTATCGCAACACCGACGGCACCACAGCCATCGTAGCCATCAACTACGCCACGACCGAGGCAACCCTGCGCATACAGGGCGCGGCCAAGACGGCCAAGGCCTACCGCACCTCAGACGTGGAGGACGAGAACCTAAAGTTCGTGGGCAGCATGAAACCCGCCAGCGCGCTCCTACCCGCCCGCTCCGTCACGACGCTGGTATATTGAGCCACAAAGGGAGTTATAAGAGGAATGGCATGTAAACTGACATACGGAGAATGGCTGAAGGAGCAGCTCGGCGTCAAGGCACAGAAGATAACGCTCAACGCGGGCTTCACCTGCCCCAACCGCGACGGCAAGGTGGGACGCGGCGGTTGCACCTATTGCAACAACCAGTCGTTCAACCCCGCCTACAGCGCCACGCCCCTCTCCGTCACCCAGCAGCTGGAAGAAGGAAAGGCATTCTTCTCCCGCAAGTACCCCGACATGAAGTACCTGGCCTACTTCCAGGCCTACACCAACACCTACGACACCGTAGACCGCTGCATCGCCCTCTACGAGGAGGCCTTGCGCGTGCCCGACGTCGTGGGCCTCATCATTGCCACGCGTCCCGACTGCATGCCACCTGCCCTGCTCGACTACCTCACGCAGCTCAACCGCCGCACCTTCCTCATCGTCGAGTACGGCATCGAGTCGGCCAACGACCACACCCTCCTGCGCATCAACCGTGGCCATACCTGGCAGCAGAGCGTGGAGGCCATCCGGCAGACCGCCCAGCGAGGCATCCGCGTCGGCGCCCACCTCATCCTCGGTCTTCCCGGCGAGGATCACGACGAACTCATCCGTCAGTCGCACCTCATCGCCCAGCTCCCCATCACCACCCTCAAGCTCCACCAGCTGCAGATCATCAAGGGCACCCGCATGGCCCGCCAGTACGAAGCCGCCCCCTGGCCCATGCCCACCGTCCAGGAGTACGTCCAGCTCGTCAGCGACTACATCCGTCAGCTGCCCCCCACCATCCTCATCGAGCGCTTCGTATCTTCCTCGCCCGCCGACCTCCTCATCGCCCCCAAGTGGGGGCTCAAGAATCACGAATTCATGGACCTCTTCAAAAAGATATAATGAAACACCTCCGTACCCTCCCGTACCTTCCCACTCTTCTCTTTATACTTTTCACTTCGGCAAAGCCGACCCTCCTCCAGGCCCAGCACCGCACCTCCATGCAGCTTGCGCCCGTCGATACCGCCCTGCACATGGGTGTGCTTGAGAACGGTCTCGCCTACATGATACAGCGAGCCTATGTGAAGAAGGGCGTGGCCGACTTCCGTCTGGTGCAGTCCACCGGTTCGCTCGTCGAGGAGGACAATCAGAAGGGCATGGCTCACTTCCTCGAGCACATGGCCTTCAAGGGCACGAAGCACTTCAAGGGGCGCGCCATCCTCGACTTCCTGCGCCGCAACGGTGCCCAGTTCGGTCCCGACATCAATGCCCAGACCATGATGGACCACACCACCTACATCCTAAAGGAGATGCCCATCCTCGAGCAGGCCATGATGGACAGCTGCCTGCTCATCCTGCGCGACTGGGCGGGCGACATCACCTTCGACAGCCGTGAGCTGGAGGCCGAGCGCAACGTCATCGTCGAGGAGTGGAGAGCCCGTTCCACAAGGGCTGTGGGTCTGAACACGGGCCTGCAGATGTATGCCGGTACGCGCTACATCGACCGAGACCCTTTGGGCGACCTCGACGTGGTGCGCACCTGCACGGCCGAGCAGATGAAAGCCTTCTACCGCCGGTGGTACCAGCCTCAGCACCAGTGCGTCATCGTGACGGGCGACATCGACCCCACCCGGGTGGAGGCACAGATCAAGCGCCTCTTCTCCGACCTGAAGCCCGGCAAGACCGAGTTGCCCATGAGGCAGGTGCTCCGCAATCCGCAGCGCCCCCGTGTGCTGACGGTCGAGGACGAGAGCCTCCCCGTTGCCAACTTCGTGCTGGCCTCCTTCCACCCCCGCAGCCTCGGCCGCGAGCAGCGTCTGGTGGGCAACCTCATGCGTGAGTACACGGACAAGATTGCCATCAAGTGCCTGGCTGGGCGCCTCAACCGTCTCAAGCAGAACATGCCCTCCATCATGATGTTGCAGATGCTGCCGAACTCCACCACCAATGCCGATGACTACGCCGTCAACCAACTCCTACTGCTCTCCTCGCCAGCCGACCTCCGCACCACCATCAGCGGCCTGCTCATCGAGCTGGAACGCGCCAAGCGCTTCGGCTTTACCGAAAAGGAGCTGAAGGACAACAGCAACTACAAGCCCGACGAGGTGGTGGACGACCAGGACACCACGGTCATAGACTTTGATGATCCCGACGTGACAATTCAGTCCAGCAAGTCAAGTCGTTGGGTGGCCGACCAATTGGCCAGCCATGCTCTTCGACACACGCTGCCCTATTCTGACAAGACATACAAGATTCTTAGCAATTATTTTGAAAGTCATATCACTCCCGAGATGGTGCGCCAGGCCATCATTCGCCTCTTCCCCACACGCCAAAGCTTCGTGATGATGATGATGCCCGAGGGCGAGAAGGCCCCCAGCGAGGAGGATATACTTGCCCTGATGCAGGGTGTGGAGCAGATGGAGTTGGAACCCTATGCCGATGAGGCTCCGACTCAGGACATGGCCAGCGAGACGGCCCTCGACCCCGACATCCATCCACAGCCAGGCTCCATCCGGTCGCTGGGGGCCGTGAAGGGCATGAACTTCACCCAGTACACCCTGAGCAATGGCGTTAGGGTGGTGATGAACAATGTGCCTGACTCCACTTATGGCATGCGTACGCAGGTTCGTGCCCTGCTTTGGGGCGGTACATCTTGGTTGGAGGATGAGGAAATGATCTATGCTGACCTCATCAAGGGCATGCCCACCTCTCAGCCATCAGTTTCTACCTCGCTGAAGCACCCCTCCTTCACCATCCCCATGGCCTTCGAGAGCAACTACACACTCTACAAGTACGACCACTATGATATCTGCGAAGGGAGTGTTGCATTCGAGGGCGAGCGACCCGCCAATGCCGACAGCCTGGAGATGGCAGAGCGGGCAATGGCCGACAGCCTCAACGCCATCCACATGGAACTGATGTTCCAAAAGCTCCACAAGACGCTCACTTGCAATCAGGTGGATTCCGTCCGTTGGCACAGCGATATGGCCACTTTGCGCACATTGGCTACGGCGGTCAACAACCCCAACCTTCAGGCTCAGCTTCGGTTGGCCACTTTTGCCATCCCTGTCAGTGCCCGTACGCCCCAGCTTACGCAGGAATCCCTCGCTGCCATCAATCAGGCAGACATGGAGCGCATTCTGGCTCGTCTGCACAGCAACTACAACGGCATGACGCTTGTCATCAACACTTCGGCCGACCCGCAGTCGCTTCTGCCTCTCTTAGAGAAGTACGTGGCCAGCCTGCCCTCGCAGGGCAAGCCCGCCCAGGCCATCGACCGACCCGAGCACCACATCAAGACCTACGACGACCGTGCCGTGGTCACCATCACCAACCCCTCCCCCATTGCCCAGGTCGTCCTCATGGTCGATCAAGAGAAGGGCTATACCTACGACTCGCGCCACGTGGCTCATGGCGATGCCCTGGCCAACGTCCTCAACCAGTTACTCATCAACCACATCCGCATCCGTCATAGCGACGTCTACGGCATCAAGTGCGACTTCTCTTCCGTGCGCTATCCCTATCCCCAGCAAGGCTTCCCCATCCAGTTCACCTGCGACCCGGAACGCGCCGAGGCCATCATCAGCGATGTCAAGGACGTGCTCCACGGCATGGCCCAGGGCGACCTCATCACGCAGACGCTCCTCGACAGCTACCTCCATGCCAAGGAGAACGCCGCCGCCCAGAAGGAGGGTGACCAGAAGGAAGGTAACCTTACCATGCGCACGGAGAATGTCGGAGATACCAATGACGATGCTCCGACCAAGGATAAGGCCAAGGATAAGGCTGACAAAAAGAAAAAAGCGGTCCACTTCGACATGGACCGCTACGTGGAGAGCCTCATCAACCAAGGCACCGTCATCGATCGCGACGACCTCGACGTCGTCCATTCCGTCACCGTCCCCTCCCTACGCAAGTTCGTCAAGAACTTGCTCAAGGACGGCCACATCTACGAGTACATCATGCGGACGGAGTAACTCCCGTCCTTCTGGCTTTCTTGTCCCCCCCCATGTCTTCTGTCAGAGGGTAGAGCGCCAGACACGCTTACGCAACCAGAGCGATAGGATGGGGTCGCTTATCTCTATGTAGTTAGGCGCTGTGCTGTCTATAAAGTCCTTTTCGACGAGGGCTTTCTTGAGACGGGTGATGTTGGCAGAGGTGCCAAGACGGTATTTCTTCAGGACGGCCTGCTGGGTAAAAGAGGTATGCACGCCTTCCGTAAGTGCACGAAGGAAGTTCATCTGATATCCGGAGAGCCCCTCTGTCTGTTGAATGAAGAGCGATTCACAGGTGTCGAGCAAGCGGTTTGTGGCTTGCTGCAGGTCATCGGCGGTTGCTTCATCGTCTGTACGCAGCCATACCAGCCATGCCAGTTGTTGGACGTATGACGAGTAGCACTCCGTAGTAAGGCATATCTCATGTGCCAACTCTCGCGAGATGCGTTTGCCCGTTGCCTCGAAGCGTTCACAGATAAAGTTTACCCAGTCCTCCTCGGCTATCTTTTTGAGGTACATGATGTCGCCAAAGCGATAGAAGGGGTAGCTTCGTTTGAGGAAGATGCGCTCCATCATGTGCTTCTTGCTGCCATAAAGACAATAGGACACATGGCTCTGCAACTGCCATACGCTGCGCAGCTTTTTCTGGAACGAGAGTGAATCGGAGAACTCGCCTATCTGCTGAAATTCGTCAATGCAGACCACAATGCGCACCCCCTTCTCCTGGGCTATGACTTCGGGGAGTTGCAGGATGTCCTCCGTGCTATGGTTTGAAGGATTGTATTCCAGGGAAACAGAGAAATCGTTCGTCGGGTCTTGCCCGATACTGACCTTGGGGACAAATCTGCTCAGGAACAATTTTGCATTCTCCATCCATTCTTCCCACTTGCTTGACGTGGCTTTCATCACGGCTGTGGCAAAGGCATCAACGAAGTCCTGTTCGCTCCGACAACCGAAGGCGTCAAATTTCGCTATTCGGACGCGTGGGTCGTCTATCAGCCCCACGACCTTCTCTACCAGCGAGGTCTTTCCCATCCTTCGTGGTGAGATGATAATGGTGTTCACTCCATAGAGGAAATTCATCCTGAGGGTTTCCGACTCCTCTTTTCTGTCGGTAAATTTATTTCCCTCCGTCTTAACACCAAAAACGAAAGGAAGGTCACGCTCTTTTGCCATAGATGCTCTTTTGGGTAGGAGTTTACATTCAACTTTTCTTTTTTACTGGTGCAAAGATAAGAAAGATTTGTCGATTAAACAAGTTTGTTACAAACAAAGTTGTTACAAACAAGGTTGTTTGCAACCAAAAGCGCTATTATTCAACAAAGTAGCTGCATTAATAAGTCCTTCCACACCTTTTTTTGGCGCTCAAATATATAATATCTATAACCAATAACCTACAACCTACAACCTACAACCATCAATGAAGACCTCGAAGAGGGGCTGGTTGTTGAAGTCGTCGAATTCTCCCAGACGCTTGCCATCTATTATGACATCGATCAGCGAGAGGCGGATGTGGTTGAGGTTCCAGGTCGACTCGTCGTCGGCCTGTATCTCGTATGTCACATTAGAATTGGAGAAGTGGAGGGTGACGAGGCGACGGCTGCCGCCCAAGTTCACGTAGAAGGTGACGGGCGAGGGACCGAGAATGATACGTCCCTTCTTGGACTTGACGTCGTCTCCAAAGTCGTGCCGGATCTGGTAGCCCAGCGTCAGGCTGATGTTGGGCTGCGTGCGTAGCGCCTCCTTCAGTTCGGGATCGCACACCACGCGCGACACCCACGAGACGGGGAAGTCCGGGATGGTGACGAAAGGAGCCGTATAGCCACCCACCACGTAGGGGAAGGACAGGACGGAGTCCCTCAGGGCCCGGCGTTCCCACACACCCTCTTCGTCCACTCGCTGATGCTTGGCCGTATCGCTCATGATGACCCGCAGCCTACCCTCGTAGTCGCCCTTCATGCCGTTGCTCAGCTCCTGCTGCACCTTAGACATCTGTATGTAGTACACCTTCTGCACCGGCTCGTGCTCGCAGGCTGCGAGCAGAAGAACTGCCAGGAACAGCCCCAGCGCGTGCAGGGAAAATCGCTTACATTGCATATCGTCTATCTTTTTGTTTATGCAAAGTTAGCACAACTTTCCCGAAGCAACAAATTCCTTAACACTATTTGACACAATCGCCGTCTTTTTTGTAAGACCATCCGTATATCTTCGCAGACGTTCGGATGGGTGGACTTTTGCACAAAAATCAATTCAATTTTATTAAACCTAATTCAACACGTGTATGCGTGTTATCTTTCTGTAGTTTCTACTCCTTGACGTGAATCTCCAAGAGGAAGTTGCGGCTGTTGCCCTGGCACTTCGCGTCGCCCTTGGTGTACCAGTTCACTTCGAGCTTCCTGCCGTGGGGATAGTGGTTCGCAAGCCACTCGAAGTCACCATACGTCTTCTGCTCGAAGGACTGACCGGTGGAATCATACACAACGGCCAGATAGCCGGGTGTCTTGCCAAGGGTGCGGAAGAGCTGTAGGATTTTGTCCGTCGGGCTGTTGCTGTCGGCGAAGTTGTACTTCATCAGATAGTCCGATAAGCGCTCGTTGATGCTACGAACCACAGCGTTGTCGGCGGGCGAATCGGTGTCCTTGTAGAAGGCGGCAAGTATCTGGATATGGAGGATGAAGTCATCGTGGTTAATGGGGTTGCCGGTCGAGACATGACCAATCTCCGTTAAGTTGGACATACCATTGCCCGTCCCCCTGCCGGAGGCTTTTAAGTGCTCGTTGAAAGCCTTTTCGTAGTGCTTCTCGGTCATCGGGCCATAGAGGCTGAAGACGCGGAACCTCACTCTGGCTCTTTTCTTGTCACGCACGTTGTATGCACGATCGTCTATTATCAGTTCAGGCACTTCGAGCCACCATTCCACGCCCTCGCAAGTACGATAGTTGATGTTGTGCGGGTCTTGCTGACGCACCACCACGTAGTTGCGACCCTTACCGCCCACGACGAAGGTCTCAACGTCCTCGGCATAGTACATGCTGAGCCCTTTGCTCTCCTCTGTGGGACCGAACGAGAGGGGACTGGTGTGGCTGAAACCTCCGGTGGCTGTGGTGAGGTCTGTATCGTAGGCTGCAATGATGTTCTGTATGAGCTTGCTCACACTTTTCTTTTCTTCTGCCTTGACGTAAGGTAGGGCATAGATCTTAGTATTGAGGTAGTATAACGAATCGAGACGGTCGCGGCCTTTCTCGCTTTCGTTGGCCATTAGACACTCGACAGGAAAATCATTCAGAATAATACGATGGAGATGAGAGGATTCTGCCTGCGCCATGCAGCCGAGGCTGACGGCAAACAGCGTGATGGCGGTTAAGATAAGGCGTTTCATAGGCAAAGTTCTGGTTGATTAGGTTGTTGTTCTATGTTGTCAATAAGTTCGTCGAAGAGGGCGCGTATGGATTGTTGCTCCAACTGTTTGTTTTGGAAAGCCTGCGCTTCAACTTCGGTGAGGAGGGCGAAGTACACGTTTTCATCGCGAGTATCTGCAGCGTCATTGTGCGTGGCTTCTATGACTTGTTTGTGGATAATTGCTCGTCTTTTAGGTCCGTGCAACTTGGCGTGCGTTGTCTTTGCAGGCGTGACTGCTTGTGGCGTCTCCTTTGCCAGCAGATTGTTTGGCTGGTCACTGGGATGCCGCTTTGCCTCCACTATGACTTCCGCAGTGGGTGGTGTCTGTGTTTCCTCGCTGCCTTTATCCTGCAAGAACCACGTGCCGCCCACAAAAGCCAACAGCAAGCATGCTGCAGCCGCATACCACAGGCGACGCACACGGGTCTTGTGTGCCAGTTCCTCCTGTTCCCAGCGGTCGATGCTCGAGAGCAGTCGTTCTTCCAATCCTTCGGGTATCTTGATGTCCATATTCTATCTATGAAATCTTTCTTTTAGTTTCTTTCTCGCTCGTGCCATCAGTTGGCGGATGTTGGAGGCGGAGAGCCCCGTGTCGCGTTCTATCTCTTCGTACGACTTGTCCTCGAGGCTCCTTGCCTCCATCACCATCCGTTCTCGAGGTGGCAGCTGCTTGATGAGGCTCATCGTCCGTTCGCTCTCGTCCTTGCGTATGGCCTGTTGCTCGGGATCGTCCTCGCAGGGTGGGGCATACTGTGGTTTCAGCTCGGCCGCCTCGTGGATGCGCCTCAGGCGTCGATGCTCAATGTAGAGGTTGCGCATCAGGACGGACAGGTAACCGATGGAGGCGGACTCGGGTGGCAGGTGGTCCCGCTTCTTCCACAGTCGCAGATACACCTCTTGCAACAGATCTTCAGCGTCCTGCTGGTTCTGTGTCAATCCATAGGCCACCTTGTACAGTTGTCTGTGGAAGGGCATGTATCTCTCCTTGAAGTCGGCAGAATCCATATCTTTCTGTTGCGTCTCTCGCGTTTTGCGCTTCTATAATGTATTACGAGACTTTCTGCTGTTTTGTGACAAAGATACGGCGTTTTTTTTCTTCCTCACCCACAGATTACATTCTTTAGGTGATGATTAAATAATTGAAGTTTCGCTCAACTTGATTAGGAGTTAAGGAGTTAAAGGAGTTAAGGAGTTAAGACGAATGTATTGAAGGTTTTCACCCGTGCTTATCAGTAACGTCTTAACTCCTCAGCGACGAAGGAGCGATAACTTCTTGACTCCTTAACTCCTCAAGTTTTATTTCTTCCCGAAGTGGGAGAACAGGGTGGTGATCAAGGCATCGAACCACCGGGCGGGAAGGATGGTGTGGAGGATGCGCATGGAGGCATTGCCCACTCCGAAGGCATAGCGCGTGCTGGGACGCCTTGCCGTGGCTGCCTTGCACACGTGCGAGGCAGCCTTCGTGGGACTTGTCATCAGACGGTAAGGATTGCGACGGTACATCATGTCGAAGACGTTTGCCGTCCAGCCGGCACGCTCTTCGTAGACGGTGCTGCCGGACGCCTTGCGCAGCTGATCGGCGGCTATGATGCCCCAGTTGCTGAACACTCCGCCGGGCTCAACGATGGCCACCTTGATGCCGTACGGACGCACCTCCATGCGTGTCGCATCGCTCAGGGCCTCGACGGCATATTTGCTGGCATTGTACCATCCGGCAAAGCCGAAGGTGATATGACCGGCAATGGAAGCCACATTGACGATGCGGCCGCTGCGCTGCTCACGCATGCCGGGCAGGACCAGCTGGGTCATGCGTGCCAGGCCAAGGACGTTGACGTCGAGCTGCCGCTGGGCATTTGCCAGGCTGGTCGTCTCCATGGGCCCCAGTTCGCCATAGCCGGCATTGTTGACGAGGACGTCGATGCGTCCCTCCTGCCGTATGATATGATCCACGGCCTTGCGGGCCGAGTCGTCGGAAGTGACATCGAGCGCTATGGGCGTAACACCGAACGCCCGGAGCGGCTCCATGCGCTCAGTGCGCCTGGCAGCACCATACACCTTATGACCTTTCTCCGCAAGCATGCGGGCGGCCTCGTAGCCAATGCCGCTGCTTGCACCTGTAATGAGTATTACGAGCGATTGTTTCATGCTTTTTCCCTCCCCCCTTACATGGCCGGCTTGATGTTCAGGTTGACGCCCAGCGACTGCTCGCTGTCGATGATGGTCCAGCTGCCACCCGGGTAGAAGTGCTCCACGCGCTTCTGGTAGCCACGGTCCACGAGTTCGTCCACCACGGCATTGCGACGGTCACCGACGGCAAAGCCTAGGTGGTGCACACCATAGCCATGCTCCCGGATGAACTCGTTGTAGGTATTCGGATTGTCGTCCATGACCTGATGCAGCTCGATGATGAAGCCCTGCGGCGCCATGATGGAGGCCAGCTTGAGGCCATACTTGTAGTTCTTGCCGTAGTACATCAGGTTCGGGTCGGAGGTATCGACCGTCTGGTGAACGCGTATCTCGGGCACGGGCACATTCAGCAGTTCCGCCCATTCGCGGGCCGCCACCTCGATGTCCGGCACGATGATGGCAATCTGTATGAAGCTATCCAGCGCCAGCGGATTGGTCATGACGCCACGATCCGCCTTCAGCTCCAGCTTATGGTTTTGTGCAGCCCACAGTTCGGGGTCAGCACTTTTCAGCGAGTCAGCCTCCGTCTGCTGAGCCTCCTGACTGTCCTGTGGTGCATTCTGCGTGCATGATGCCAGCAGCATGGCGGCCATCACGCCCATGTATAAAAGTGTCTTTTTCATCAATTTTCAACCTCCAAATTTTAACTTTTAATTTTTAATTTTTAATTTTTAATTCCTCATCAAGCCTTTGCCTGTGGCGAGTCGGGGTCGATCATCATCAGCTCCACCTTGTTGCCATCGGGATCATGAATCCACGCCTGCCAGTTCTTGTCCGACGAGGTCTTGGGCTCCTGGTCGATCTCCACGCCCAGGGCGCGCAGACGCTCCACGTCGGCCAGCAGGTTGTCCGTCTCGAGACAGAGGTGCTGGAAGCCGCGCGAGTTCCAGCCCTTGTTGGGATTCTCCCCCTCCCCATTGGGTATGAGCTCCAGGTAGACGCCGTCGGCAATGCGCACGTAGTGCAGCCAGGGCTTGCCCTCGTCATCATCCTGAATGCCAACAAGCTTCATGCCCAGCTGGTCGCAGTAGAAGTGGAGCGAAGCCTCAATGTCCTTGCACACGAAGCAGGCATGACCGATGCCCACATACCCCTCGCGGCCGAAGTCATACGACGCCTCGTTGCTACCCATCTGCACCGACTGCGGCGTGTACTGCTGCAGCTCGATGCCGTTGCCGTCGGGGTCCAGGAGCCAGCGGTTCAGGCATCCACTCTTCTCCAGCTCCGGTTCGGGCGAGTCCACGAACCCCTTCTCATAGATCTCCTGCAGCGTCTTGCGTATGTCGCCCACGGTGACGCACAGATGGTTGTAGCCCGTCCTCTTGAAGTCGAAGGCATAGTCGCGGTCGTTCAGCCCATCGTAGAAGAGCTCCAGGAAGTGTCCCTTGCATATCTTCAAGTACACGATCCAGGGATCCCCATTCTCCTTATGCAGCTCGAAGACCTTCTTCCAGCCGAAAACCTTGTCGAAGTAACTTACCGTCCTCTCCATATCCAATGGATTGAGGGCAATGTGTGCAATATCTTTAATCATAGTGGTATAGATTTTATTGACCGTTGTCTCCATTTTGGCCGTCGCCAAAAGGTGTCCGCAAAGATACGCATTTTTTTGCAGATTTACGCTATCAAATGCCACATTTATCACCTTCTGCCCAAAAATTAAGGCAATGATATACTATTTGGCACGAACTGATAATCGAACGCAAAGACGCACTTTTGGCGAAGGCCTAAAGTCGACGCAAAGTTTTTAATGGATTTAGAGGAAAAAAAAAAAAATAATTTTTGCGCCTCTGCGTCGACTTTTGGCCGTCGCCAAAAGTGCGTTTCAAAAAAACATTCTGTGCCTAATCGTATATCGTTCCCAAAAATTAACCACCTCAAAGATTATCTCTGTCAATTCCCTCTGCGATTCTTGCATTATTTGCAAAAAAAAACTACCTTTGCAAACAGAAACGTACCATCACCTACACTCACTTGGGCATACTTAAACAAGACGAGCCATGAAATATCTACGCAATCTTATGCTTTCGGGCAGCCTCTACGTGCTGGGAGCCTGCCTCAACCTTTGTGCACAGGACGTGAAATACATCGTGCACAGCAGCGGCAATGTGCTCGGATACGCTGTGGGCGACGCCAAAGCGGTGCTCGTCAAGGCGGCCGACGCCCTGCCCGTCAGCATACAGTCAGAGAACAACGGCACCTGCACGATACGGATGGAGGTGGAGGGCAGGAACCTATACCTGCAACTGGGCACTGCCAACGGATGGAGCACCTACTGGGACGAGGACGGCACATCGCCACGGGCGCACTACACACTGGAGGAGAGTGGCAACTACGTGCTGCTGAGGAACCAGCAGACAGGCAAGTACCTGGGCACCGACGCCACGACTGCCGGTTCGTCGTGCTTCAGCGACAAGAGTGGCAACGATGCCAACCACCGGTGGAGGCTGAGCGACACCCCCACGGTGGAGACCATCGTGGAGACCTACACCTACCCCATCGACATCGATGCACAGCGACAGGTATGCGAGGGATGGGGAGTCAGCCTGTGCTGGTGGGCTGCCCAGTGTGGCAAGTGGAGCCAGACGAAGATGGACCAGTTGCTGAAGTGGATGGTGTCGCCCGACGGGCTGAACTGGAACATCTTCCGCTACAACATTGGCGGAGGCGACGACCCAGAGAACCGGAACTGCACGTTGCACCACATGGACTACGGCAAGGGACGACGGGCTGAGATGGAGGGATTCCAGGACGAACGGGGCGGGGCGTACCACTGGGAGCGCGACGAGGCTCAGCGACGCATCATGCTGCGTATCAAGGAACTACGGCCCGATGCCGTCTTCGAGGCCTTCAGCAACAGTTGTCCCTGGTGGATGACGGCGAGCGGATGTGTGAGCGGCAGCAGCAACGGCAGCAGCGACAACTTGCGCAAGGACTGCTATGAGGACTTTGCCCACTATCTCGTCGACGTATGCAAGCACTACAAGGAGGAGTACGGCATCGAGTTCAAGACGCTGGAACCCTTCAACGAAGCCAACACCAACTACTGGAAGCAGAGCGGCGGACAGGAGGGATGCCACTTCTCGCCACAGAGTCAGGTGGACTTCCTCAAGGTGCTCATCCCCATACTGAAAGAAAGCGGACTCAGCACGCGTATCAGTGCCAGCGACGAGACGAACGTGGGCGGTGCGCTGAACGAGTTGAACGAGTACATCAAGTCGCCCAGCGTACTGGCTGAGGTCGGACAATGGAACACACACACATACGGTGCCGACACACGTTCGCGCAGCCAGATGGGCAGCCTGGCACGCTCGAAGGGCATGACGATGTGGATGAGCGAGACGGGATCGGGCGGATCGGGACTGGGCGGTAACCTGGCCATGGCGAAACGCCTCTTCGACGACGTGCGCTACATGGCTCCGGATGCCTGGCTGGACTGGCAGTACATGGAGGAGAACAACGACCAGTGGTGCATGGTGCAGGGCAAGTTCGACGGCACGTCCCACAAGCGCGTGAAAAACTACTATGTACGCGCGCAAGTGACACGCTTCATCAAGCCCGGCTACACCTTTGTCACCTCACTCCACGAAAACTGTCTGGCGGCCATCGGAGAGGGCAACCTCGTAGTCTGCCTCCTCAACGAGGGCGACAAGGCAATCCACCACATTCAGCTGCCACTGGCTCGCATCAAGGGCAGCATCAAGGCATACCGCACCAGCCAGAACGAGGACACACGACAGCTCACCGGCACGACGCTCAGCAATGCCTTGCAGGTGCTCGAACCCGACACCGACGAGGAACAAGGCACCCACACGACACTCTACGTCACCCTGCCCTCGCAGAGCCTCACCACACTCCTCATCCCCATCGAACCACTCATCAGCTGTGCACACACCTACGTTGATGGCGAGTCTGCAGACTGCCTATGGCAACCCAACGCCCTGGCCAACCGCCTGACGGACTACGGCAGCGGCGACACCTTCCTCATCGTGCCGCAGAGCAACCACACGATGGCTGTGACCGACACAGGGGAGGGCATGCAACTTGCACCCGTCGACATCACCTCGCCCTCCCAGCAATGGACGCTCGAAGCGGACGCCACGGGGCAGTATCATCGCCTTCGCAGTGGCAGGGGAAGATTTGCCACCTGGCAGAGCAGCTATGCCATGAAGACGCAGTCTGCCACCTCGGCCTCACAGCTCTTCAGCATCGAAGACGTGGATGGTCTGCACGTACGCATCCTGCAAAAGGGGAGCGACAAAGGATGGGACCTGAACGGACAAGCCCTCTCGAACGGCACCACGGTTGGCAGCTGGACCTACGGCTCGTCGGCCACCGCCGACACACGTCAGTGGTTGTTGCTGCGCATCGCCTCTCCCTCAACCGAGACCGACATCGCCCCACTCTCCACCGACGCCCTCCCCCGCGCCGGCCACTCCATTGTCTACGACCTGCAAGGACGCCCCGTCAGTCACCCCATCGCAGGACACCTGTACATCAAGGCCGGCAGGGTATTCAGGGAATAGAAAACACACATGCAAGATTGTGGAGATGGCAAGATAAACAGGAAAAAGCTGTATTCCACACTATTTTCAAGATTCCGCAAGATTTTCCACTCGAAAGTTTTGCGGAATCATTGTTTTGAACACATTCTACACAAACGCGACCGAGCAAGATGGCTATGACACATGCATCAATTTGGGCACGTATACCAGACAGAGTTACCGACAAAGTGTCTCAAAACGGAGGTAAATAAAGCAAGTACACCTCACAAAAGGAGATTTTGAGGCAAAAACAACGTCACTAAAGGCTCAAAACACCCCAAAATACGGCAAGTATAGCCCTCAAAATCGGCACCTTACACGAATCAGTTCACAATTGCGATTTTTCGTTACATCATACATATTTACTTATATTTCTGCGGTTTGTGGCACAATTTTACATCACCGATAACAGAAGGTCATTTAGCTTAACATCACCAACGTCACCATTTCGTCACCCATAACGTCACCTGTTTACGAACTGATATACTGACATTTGCAAAGTCGGTGACGTTGGTGACGTTTGTTTTGCAAATTTTACAAGAGAAAATTACCCATGCA
>JAZLFZ010000065.1:0-71743 GCA_045616065.1 Bacteroidaceae bacterium
TTTATTTTTATAATTATTGTGGTAAATTAAACTAATATTAAAATAAGATTAAACCTTGAAAGTGTCACAAAATGGAGTTTAATATTTTTTTAATATAATTTTAATATACCATTATAAAAATCATTCTGCACAGTTACTTAGAGGAATAAAAGAGCAACGAAATATTAATTTTTAATTTTTAATTCTTAATTCAATTATGGTAAGTTACAAGGAATTGGGCCTGGTGAACACCAAGGAGATGTTCGCAAAGGCAGTTGCTGGCGGCTATGCTATCCCCGCCTTCAACTTCAACACTATGGAGCAGATGCAGGCCATCGTGATGGCTGCTGTTGAGACCAAGTCACCCGTTATCATGCAGGTATCCAAGGGTGCCCGCAACTATGCTAACGGTACCATCCTCCGCAACCTCGCTAAGGGTGCCGTGGGGTATGCCAAGGAGCTCGGTTGCGAGAACCCCCAGATCGTACTGCACCTCGACCACGGTGACAGCTTCGAGCTCTGCAAGGACTGCATCGACAATGGTTTCTCTTCAGTCATGATCGACGGTTCTCACCTCCCCTACGAGGAGAACATCGCCCTGACCAAGAAGGTTGTTGAGTACGCTCACGCACACGACGTAACCGTTGAGGCTGAGCTCGGTGTGCTCGCAGGCGTTGAGGACGAGGTGGTTGCTGCCGAGTCTCACTACACCAAGCCCGAGGAGGTTATCGACTTCACCAGCAAGACCGGCTGCGACTCTCTGGCAATCTCTATCGGTACCTCTCACGGTGCCCACAAGTTCACTCCCGAGCAGTGCACCCTCGTGAACGGCGTTCTCGTTCCTCCTCCATTGGCATTCGACATCCTGGCCGAGATCGAGAAGAAGCTCCCCGGATTCCCCATCGTGCTCCACGGCTCCTCTTCAGTTCCTCAGGACGAGGTTGCCACCATCAACGAGTTCGGTGGCCAGCTGGCAGCCGCTATCGGTATCCCCGAGGAGCAGCTGCGCAAGGCTTCACAGAGCGCCGTCTGCAAGATCAACATCGACTCTGACTCACGTCTCGCCATGACCGCTGCCATCCGCAAGCACCTGGCCGAGAACCCCAGCCACTTCGACCCCCGTCAGTATCTGAAGCCCGCTCGCGACAACATGAAGAAGATGTACATGCACAAGATCATCAACGTGCTTGGTTCTGACAACAAGCTCTGATCCTGAGCAAATTGCATACTAACAAAAAAAAAAGGGGGCTCTGCCGTGTGTGGCGGAGCCCTTTTTGCAGGATGTTTGGCAAAAATAAACGCTTTTCTCGGCCTATTTGTTTGTCGTATCGCAGAAAATGCCTAACTTTGCACGCTCGGCGTTTGTGACCCTTTAAAATAAGGAAACGCGCGCGAACGTCATCCTTGGTGCTTTATCCCTTTGCATTGCAACAAAACAAATAAACATACGTGCCATGAAGAAATTGCTTTTTTCTGCCTTTCTGTTGCTCTCGGCCATTGGACAGCTGGGGGCACAGACTTCCGCTCCCTATCAGTACAACGGAGTGACCTATTTGCTTGACCATGTCAATTCTGAAGCTACGGTAACATCCGGCAGTTACAGTGGAACGGTCAACATTCCCGACTACATCACCACAGCCAAGGGACTTGATTATGACGTGGTGGCAATTGGCCAGGACGCCTTCCGTAATTGTTCTGGCTTGACCAGTGTCACCATTGCTACGGGTGTGGAGTCCATTGGTGCCAATGCGTTTTATGGTTGTTCCAGTCTGACCTCCATCAAAATCCCCAATTCCGTTACGGAGTTGGGAGATGGCGTCTTCCGTGGTTGCAGCAGGATCAGCAGTGTGACGTTCTCGTCCAACTTGACTTCATTGCCTGATAATTGCTTCTACGGCTGTTCTTCGCTCAAGGAAATCACGCTCCCCCGCAAGATCACCATGCTGGGTGCCTACTGTTTCTATGGTTGCTCCAGCCTTTCCAGCTTGAGTTATTCCACCGTGCTGGTCTCCATCGGTAACAGTTGTTTCCAGAGCTGTACCAGTCTGACCAGTACTACGTTGCCCAATACCTTGACCAACTTGGGTAACTATGCCTTCTCTGGCTGTAGCAAACTCTCCAGCATCAAACTTAATGAGGGACTCCTCCGCATGGGTAATTATGTTCTAAGCGATTGCACTGCCCTCACGGATATTACCCTGCCTTCTACGCTTAATGAACTGGGTGATGCTGCTTTCAGGAATGACAATCAGTTGGCCAACGCTCAGATGGGGCGTAGTCAGTTGACTTCGTTGTCGGCTAACCTCTTTCAAAATTGTAGTGCGCTGAGCATTGTGGAACTTCCGTCCAGTTTGACCACGATAAGTGGCTATGCCTTCTCCGGGTGTACCAAATTGCCCTCGCTCGTGTTCCCTGCTGGGCTTGTCAGTGTTACGTCAACGGCTTTCAATAACTGCTCCAACCTCAAGCAACTCACCTTCTCCGAAGGTATGACCACCATTCCCCGCACATACGTTTCCGCTGTTCAGCAGGTGAACTTTCCTACCAGCGCCACCGCCATTGCAGAAAATGCCTTCTATGGATGTTCGGCTCTCACGGGGATAAACTTGCCTCAGAGAATGGCTTCTATTGGAAATTCTGCTTTCAATGGCTGCAGCACATTGCCTTCCCTCACCCTTCCCGCCTCCCTTACCAGCATGGGCACCGATGCATTCGCCAATTGCGGCAACCTGACCCATGTGGAGTACGCAGAGGGTACACGTGTGGCGTTGCGCACATACGCCAACAAGTTGACAAGCGTCACCATTCCCAGTACCTGCGAGGCCTTTGCTGACAATATCTTCTCGGGTTGTTCCGCCCTTTCGCGTGTCAATATCCGTGACCTGGAGATGTGGAACTTCCTCTTCCAGCAGCGTACAACCGCTTCACCCTTCGAGTGCGACCACTACATCTACCTCAACGATGCCATGCTCACCGATCTCCTTGCCGATTTCGGTGCCCCCATTGCCAGCTACGCCTTCAGTCGCACAAAGGGACTGGAAAACGTCACGCTGATGAGTACCATCGGTGGAGTCAACGATAATGCATTCGCTGCCTGTACCGACCTGAAGAATGTCACGATGAGCAATACCGTGCGCAGCGTGGGTGCCAATGCCTTCCAAGGCTGCAACAGCCTGGAGAGTGTGCGCCTTGGCAACGGTGTCGCTATTATTCGCAACAATGCCTTCTATGGCTGTACCGCCTTGACCAGTATGCGCCTTGGTGGCAATGAGAGGGAGATTGGCAACAGTGCCTTTGAGGGCTGCTCAGCCTTGCAGACCATCAAGCTGCCCGCTACACTGACATCGCTGGGTGCCAAGGCATTCCGTGACTGTAAGAGACTCACGGAAATATCCCTTCCCCAGGGTATCACGGAGCTGGGTGCAGCCACCTTCCAGAACTGCCTGGTGTTGACCAGTGCTACGTTGCCTGACCAGTTGGTAACCATCGGTGATCAGGCTTTCGATAACTGCCCATTGCTCGAGATTATCAGCATCCCTGATGCCACCGAGACTATCGGCACCCAGTCCTTCAACCAGTGTAAGGCTCTCAACTACGTCTATGTCGGCAGTGGACTCAAGACCATTGGCAGCAATGCCTTTGCCAATTGTGTCATGCTGAAGGCTTTCTACTGCATGGTCACTACGCCTCCCTCTGTCAACAGCAATGCTTTCAGCGGTTCTGACCCCTCGTCCATCATGCTCTATGTGCCCGATGAGACGGCAGATACCTATCGCTCCAAGAATCCCTGGAGTACCTTCGCTGCCAGTCAGGGTCTGTCGGCAGCCCCCATCTATGCCAATAGTATCACGTTGGATCCTGCCGTGCTCATCATGAGTGATAACGAGGAGGATGAGACCAAACTGACGTGGTCACTGCTACCTGCTAATGCCACCAACGGCAAGGTGACCTGGACCAGCAGCAACACCAGTGTGGCCACCGTTAGTCGCACGGGTTTGGTGAGTCCTATCACCGAGGGTGTGGCCACCATCACCTGCACGGCACAGGATAAGCACGGTGCACGTGCCACCACACTGGTCATCGTGGCCAACAACTTCAAGCCGGTTACCAGTTTGTCGCTTGACCGCACTACACTTACCCTCACCGAGGGAGAGACGCTGCAGCTCGTACCCACCACCTTGCCCAACAATGCCACCCACGATGTGCTCGACTGGACCTCAAGCGACGAGAATATCGCCACCATCAGTGAGGCCGGCATCGTGACGGCCGTCAATGCTGGTCAGGTTACCCTCACGGCCTCTACCACCGATGGCAGCAAGAAGGTTGCTACCTGCCGCCTCACCGTCAAGGCTCCCGATTACGCTTCGTTTACGGCCATCGGCGACGTGGACAGCAATGGTTGGATCAGCGGTGATGACGTCATGGCTCTCACCAACCTGCTTCTTGGCCAGCGCGGTGGCATCGACAGCAGTTTTGACGTCAATAAGGATGGTCGTATTACCATTACGGACATTGCTGCCGTTATCGCAGCCATGAAGAGACAGACTCCTGTTCCTGCCGGTCCCACGAAGTTGATTCGTCCGAGTGCCGCTAAGTTCGACCTCGTGGTTGGCGAGCATCAGACCATCAATACCACGGTAGTGCCCTTCCGCGCTGCTGGTCATCTCAGGTGGACTACCAGCGATGCCAAGATTGTGCGCATTGACAATGCCATGGGTGGTACCTGTAACTTTACCACGCTGGCTCCCGGTCAGGTCATCATCACCGTTTCGGCCACCGACGGCACCGGCATCTCTGCTACGGTGCTGGTGAACGTGGCTCCCAATACTCGTGGCACCACCGATGACCATGAGTGGGTTGACCTGGGTCTGCCCTCGGGTACACGCTGGGCCGTTGCCAACATGGGTGCGGAGAAGGCCGAAGACTATGGTGACTACATTGCCTGGGGTGAGAAGGCCGCCAAGCAGAAATACGATTGGACTACCTATACCCTTTGCAACGGCAGTGCCACTACGCTGACCAAGTATTGCACCGCCTCTGCCAGCGGACAGCGTGACGACAAGGCCCAACTGGAGGCTGATGACGATGCAGCCACTATGTGGTCAGCCCGTTGGGCTATGCCTACCCATGAGCAGTTGGCCGAACTCTTCGACAGCCGCTACACCAAAACGGAGTGGACCACGCAGGGTGGCATCAACGGTCGTAAGGTGACGAGCCGCCTGAACGGCAGCAGCATCTTCCTGCCCGCAGCGGGTTATAAGAATGGAACGAGCACATCCAGCAAGAGCTCGGGCGGCTATTATGCTTCGGCCAATCTGGCTAATGACCCCAAGTCTGCCTACGTGCTCAACTTCGGTTCGTCGACAATCAATGCCGACAATGAGACCTATCGTAGCTATGGTCTTTCTGTTCGCCCTGTCCTCAAGCCTGCCTACTCGCTCAGCATCCCTCACGCTGAACTCGTAGTGGGACAGAGCTATTCGTTGGCCAGAACAATCAGTTTCACTGATGGCAGGTCGCACAGCCTCACCTGGAGCGTGGAAAATACTTCTGTAGCCACCATCACAGCATCGGGCACCGTCACTGCACAAGCTGCGGGTGAAACCTGTGTCTACGCCACCACAGCGGATGGTGTGACCGCCACCATCCGCCTCGTAGTGCATCCCGAGCTGGAGATAACACCCAAGGAGGTTAGTGTTGGCGTTGGTGCTTCGCTTCAGTTTAAGCTCAATACGATTGTCAGTGCAATCTGGAGTACCAGCAATGCTGCGGTGGCAACGGTATCCAATACGGGTGTCGTGACGGGTATTTCTGAGGGTAATGTCGCTATAACAGCCTTATCAGGCGGCAAGAAAGCTGTACTGGATTTGAGGGCAATCTATCACGAATACGTCGACCTCGGACTCTCAGTCAAATGGGCCACCTGCAACGTGGGTGCCGAGAATCCCGAGGACTATGGTGACTACTACGCCTGGGGCGAGACGCAGACTAAGAGCGACTATTCCTGGAGCACGTATCTCGATAGTCCCAACCGTGATGGCAACAGCTTCACCAAGTACAAGAGCGGTGGCAAGACTGAACTCGACCTCGAAAATGACGTGGCTCACGTGCAGTGGGGTGGTAGCTGGCGCATGCCGACCGATGATGAGTTTACCGAACTCCGCAACACATCCAACTGCACGTGGACGTGGACTAACCAGGGTGGCAAGAATGGTTACAAGGTGACTTCCAAGAAGAATGGTAATTCCATTTTCCTGCCCGCTGCTGGGTGCCGCTACGGTAGCAATCTCGGCGATGCTGGTTCCTACGGCTTCTACTGGCCGAGCTCGCTCAGCGCGGACTACTCGGACCGCGCGTATGAACTCTGCTTCGATTCGGGCGGTGTCGGCGGGAGCAGCCGCGGCCGCGGCTACGGCCGGTCTGTGCGGCCCGTCTGCGAGTAGAATTTAGTGCATCCACAGGCAAAATAATCCCAAACGCTTACATCAGCACATCCCCCACACTCTGGCGGGGGGCCAAAACGAGGGCTCTGGGAGCCCTGGCCCAGCGTGGGAGTGTGGGGGATGTGCTGATGTAAGCGAAAAATCACTTTTCCCCGGGGCATGGCGGGCTCATGGGTACAAGTGCCGTGACTCTGCTATTCTGATCCCACCATTGTCCAATATTACACTGGCTGGTTAGTGCATCGCGTCACTACTGCTCCAGCTTCTCGATGGCTCCCGTTTCGGGGAAGAAGCTGACCTTGAGTGTGGTGTTCTTGTTGAAGAGCACGTCCGAGAGGATTTCCGTGGTGCCAAACTGAGCCATGGGGTATTCCTGCTGGACGAAGGTGCGGGAGGTGTCGTAGACCTTGACGGACTGGCGTACGGGTACATTATAGTATAGTCCCTTCTCCTGCCTGGCTTTCTTCCTGGCCGTCTCGGGATCGTCGACGCGGGCGGGGAGCTTGCCGGTGGGGGTGAGGCTGAGGTATATGGGCTCTCCGGCGAGGTCGTCGGCCTCCACGATGCCCAGTTGCCGGGAGAAGCGGAAGAGGATGGCCTCGCCCTCCTCCTCGGGTATGGCGTTGATGACCCTGTATTCCGTGCTGCTGCTGGTGGTGCCCTTGAAGAGCGATTCGAGAGCCCGTGCCTGCTGGTCGAGCTGCGAGAGCATCAGTTGCAGCTGGGCTCCGTCCTTGGGCGTGTTGTCGGCCTCGCCGCGGATGAGCTCGTTGCGCGACTCGCGTATGTCGTAGATCTCCTGTGCACAGAGTTCGGCCAGCTTGGCCGTGCTGTTGGCGGCCAGCATCTCCTGCGTCATGAAGTCGCGAGGGTCAGCGGCTGTGGCTGCAGGCACGTTGGCGGGCACGTCTGCCATCCGTGGCTGCTGCACCTCCTTGTTGACGCTCAGCAGGATGCCGTCGTGCGAGAGCGTCACCAGCGGAGCCAGCGTCTTGCTCCTGACCTTGATGCTGATGGCCTTCCTGCTGTCGATGACGCCGTATGGCTGCAGCGTGATGCCCTTGATGGCGTACGTGGTGCGAGGTTCGGTGGGCACGTCGTTGAGCCGCATGTAGCGGAAGGCGTATTTGTTCAGTTCGCCGGGCGTCACCACGGTCTTCTCCACCTCCACTACCATCCGCAGGGCCGTCCTGGGCAGGAAGTAGTTGACGCCATCCAGGGTGGAACCGGGTACGAAGGGCTCCACCTCCGTCTGTGCCAGACAGGGTGCGGTGAGTGAGGACTGGAGTGCGATGCAGGAGGCTATTCCGATGAGATACTTGTTCAGTTGCATGTGCGTTCTTGTATGTGTGGTTAGGGGGATGTTATTTGTTCTTCAATTCTTTGTAGGCATCCTTGAGGTGCCCGACGATGTCGCTGGCCAGCATGCATTCCTCGCCCAGTTCGGCGGCAGCGTGGTCGCCGGCAGCCGCGTGCAGCCAGACGCCCAGCATGGCCGTCTGGCAGGGTGTGTATCCCTGTGCGAAGAGTCCGGTGAGGATGCCCGTCAGCACGTCTCCGCTGCCGGGTGTGGCCATGCCTGCGTTGCCTCGCGGACAGAACATCACGCGGCCCTGCGGGGTGCAGATGGCTGTGTAGTGCCCCTTGAGGACGACGTATATGTGGCTTCGTGTGGCCAGGTCGATGGCCGCCTGCAGACGTTCGTAGCTGTTGGCACAACTCCCTACGATACCCTCCAGCTCCTTGACGTGCGGCGTGAGGATGCTGCCCGTGGGCAGGTTGCTGAGCCACTCGCGATGCTCGCCCAGGATGCCCAGTGCGTCGGCATCCACCACCAGCGGGTCGTTGGCAAGGGCCAGGTACTGCTGGACGGCCTTCACGGTACTCTCGTCGCGCCCCAGCCCCGGTCCGATGCCCACGGCATGGTAGCAATGCATGTCCATGGTCTCGCTGATGCAGCGTCCGTTCTTGTCGGCCTTGATGATGGCTTCGGGAACGCGTATCTGCAGTATCGTGTTGTTGGCGGCACAGGTGTGGAGCGTCAGCTTTCCGATGCCGCTGCGCAGGCAAGCCTGGGAGGCCAGGATGGAAGCCCCGGCCATGCCGTAGCATCCGGCCACGAGTAGGGCGTGTCCCATCGTGCCCTTGTGGGCAAAGCTCGACCTCCGGTGCAGCAGCTCACGCAGCTCTTCGGTTTCCAGGATGGAGTAGGGGGTGCTGGCTTTCTCGATCCCCTCGGCAGAGAGCCCGATGTCCAGTACCTTCCATTCGCCCACGGTCGTCTCGTTCTCGGGGAAGAGGAAGGCCAGCTTGGGCAGCCCGATGGTGAGCGTAAGGCTTGCGTGCACCACTCCGTTGCGTTGCGTGAAACTGTTGTTCTCGCACATCAGTCCGCTGGGTATGTCGATGCTGACCACGTGGGCGTGTGTGGTGTTGATCTTCTGTACCACGATGGCAAATCCACCGTTGAGGGCACCGCGCAGCCCCGTGCCGAAGAGGGCATCGATGACGATGTCCTTGGTGCGCACCTTGGGGAAGTCGAATCCTTGCGTTATCTCCTTCAGCACCAGCCTGCGGCTCATCTCCTCGTCCTCCTGCATCTCCAGCAGGCGGTCGCGGTTGATGGCACAGTCCTCGCTCAGGTTGCCCTTGACGTTGAAGAGGTACACGGCCACACGGTAGCCCTGCTCCACCAGGAGACGTGCCACGGCCAGTCCGTCGCCCCCGTTGTTGCCCGAACCGGCAAATACGAAGACGGTGCGCTGGGTGTCCCATCGCTTCATCACCTCGTTGGCAATGGCCGCGGCGGCTCGCTCCATGAGGTCTATGCTCTCGACGGGCTCGTGCTCCATGGTGTAGAGGTCCAGCTCGCGGTGTTGCGTTCCAGTCAGTATTTTCATGGTGCAAAAGTACGGATTTTAATTCATAATTCATAATTCGTAAATCATATTTTTAAAATATGTTCACTTTTTGGCGGTTTCTGCGTCAGTTTTAAAAGATTATTAGTAACTTTGTAACCAAATTGTATATTCATGAAGGTAAAGGATAAAGAATTTCGCGTGTCCATACCCGAGGCGGAAATCCTTAGGCAGGTGGCCCGTGTTGCAGCGGAGATAAACCGTGACTATGCCGGGCAGGAGCCGGTCTTTCTGGCTGTGCTGAACGGTGCGTTCATGTTTGCTGCCGACTTGTTGCGCGAGGTTACGCTTCCCTGCGAGATCTCGTTCGTGAAGCTGGCGAGCTATGAGGGTGTGCAGTCCACGGGCAAGATTCACGAGATGATAGGTCTCAACATCGACGTCAACGACCGTCCCGTCATCATCGTGGAGGACATCGTGGAGTCGGGACTCACCATGGCCCACATGCTCGAGACGCTTCAGAAGCAGAAGCCCCGGAGTATCGACATCTGCACGCTCTTCTTCAAGCCGGAGAAGCTGCAGGCCAAGCTCGACATCAGGTATCGTGCCTTCGACATACCCAACGACTTCATCCTTGGATACGGCCTTGACTACGACCAGCAGGGACGTAATTTGCGGGATATCTATACAGTGGTGGATTAGGAACAGAAAAACTAAAATAGTCATTAATTATGAAGAACATTATTATTTTTGGTGCGCCTGGCAGTGGCAAGGGCACCTACAGCGATGAGATTGTAAAGAAGTACGGAATGGGCCATATCAGCACGGGCGACGTGCTGCGTGCTCAGATCAAGGCTGGCACCGAGCTTGGCAAGACGGCCAAGGGATATATTGACAACGGTCAGCTGCTGCCCGACAGCCTGATGATCGACATTCTGGCCGATACCTACGATAGCATGCCTGCCGGACAGGGCGTCATCTTCGACGGTTTCCCCCGCACCATCGCACAGGCCGAGGCCCTGAAGCAGATGCTGGCTGAGCGCAAGCACGACATGGGCATCATGATCGAGCTGGTGGTTGACGAGGAGACCCTCCTGGCTCGCCTCCTGAACCGTGCCATCGAGCAAGGTCGTGCCGACGACAACGAAGAGACTATCAAGAAGCGTTTTGCAGTATACCATGAGCAGACCTCTCCCCTGGCCGACTGGTTCGAGAAGGAGGGCATGCGCAATACCGTAGTGTGGGCCGAGAATCCCTCGAAGGAGCAGATGCTGGCCAAGGTATACGCCATCATTGACAAGGCAAATAGTTAATGGCTGAATCGAATTTCGTAGACTATGTAAAGATTGTATGCCGCTCCGGCAAAGGTGGCCGGGGCAGCATGCACATGCATCGTGCTAAATACGCACCCAACGGCGGTCCCGACGGTGGCGACGGCGGTCGTGGTGGTCATGTCTATCTGCGTGGCAACCGCAACTACTGGACCCTGCTCCACCTGCGCTACGATCGTCATATCTTTGCCGGACATGGCGGCAACGGTGGCAAGAGCGGCAGCACGGGTGCCAAGGGTGAGGACCGCTACATCGACGTGCCCTGCGGAACGGTGGTGTACAATGCCGACACGGGCGAGTACATCTGCGACGTGAAGCACGATGGCGAGGTCGTGATGCTGCTCAAGGGCGGTCGTGGCGGTCTTGGCAACAAGCATTTTGCCACCGCCACCAACCAGGCTCCGCGCTATGCGCAGCCCGGCGAACCGATGATGGAGCTCACCGTCATCATGGAGCTGAAACTGCTGGCCGACGTGGGCCTTGTAGGCTTCCCCAATGCGGGTAAGTCGACGTTGCTCAGTGCGCTGAGCTCGGCTAAGCCCAAGATTGCCAACTACCCCTTCACCACCATGGAGCCCTCGCTCGGCATTGTCAGTTACCGTGACAACCAGTCGTTCGTGATGGCCGACATTCCCGGTATCATCGAGGGTGCCAGTGAGGGACGCGGACTGGGACTTCGCTTCCTGCGCCATATCGAGCGTAACTCGCTGTTGCTCTTCATGGTGCCAGGTGATACCGATGATATCAAGAAGGAGTATGAGATACTGCTCAACGAAGTGGGCAGTTTCAATCCTGAACTGATGGATAAGCAGCGTGTGCTGGCCATCACCAAGCGCGACCTCCTCGACGACGAGTTGCAAGAGATGCTTTCGGCTGACCTGCCCGACGACCTACCCGTGGTTTTCATCTCGGCCGTGGCCAACATCGGTCTGCAGGAACTCAAGGATGTGCTATGGGCCGCCCTCAACAGCGAGAGTAATAAGTTGCAAGCCATCCTCGACGACGAACGCATCGTCCACAAGAACAAGGACCTCTCGTACCTGCAGACCGAGATGGAGGACGAAGGCGAGGATATCGAAATTCTTGAGGATGCGGATATCGAGGAACTCGATGATTACGAGATTGAGGATGTAGAAGAGGAGGATTAAAATGCCCCTCTCCGGCCTTCGGCCTTACATTTTGCCCATCGGCAAAAGTCCCCCGTAGAGGAAGTATTCTCTTCCCTCTTCTCTCTTCTCTCTTCTCTTTTTTTCTCTAAGATAACGTGCATATATTCTATGACATAGCAGACAATGTGACAGCCTTTACCGCTGGTAAGGGCTGTCATGGTACAGAGCCTGGTATCGATGCGCGCGAGGTTGGGGTTACCTTTCCCGCGTCCGATGGGGCAGAGCAAACCGATCCTCCTTCCTCCTTCCGTATTTTAGGAACTCTGGATTTATCAACTCCCTCCTCTCTTGAGGGAAGGGCGGGGAGAGGAACTTTGTTTATTCCCCGCCAGACGCATTCGCTCAATGTTGTCTGGGCAGATGGGCCCGGCGAAGCACCTGATAGCGATGCCGTCATAACACGCAAGCGTGGTCTTTGCGTGGCCGTCAAGACGGCCGACTGCATCCCTGTCCTGCTCTACGATGAGCGGCAGCAACTCGTGGCTGCTGTTCATTCAGGGTGGCGTGGCACGGTCGGACGCATCGTCAGCCGTACTGTCGAAGAGATGCAGTCGCATGGCGAGGATCTGCACGCCGTCATCGGCCCCGGCATCTCACTCGACAGTTTCGAGGTGGGCGACGAGGTGTACGATGCCTTCCGTGAGGCTGGCTTTCCCATGGAGCGTATTGCCAAGCGCTATCCCTCACCTATGAACTCTGAGCTCAATGCTGTGCACGCAGAAAAATGGCACCTCGATTTGTGGGCTGCCAATCGCTTGCTCCTCGAGCAGGCTGGTGTAACGCACATCCACGTTGACGGAACCGATACGATGACCTCGCCAGCCTTCTATTCTGCTCGTCGCGAAACCATCAAGACGGGACGTAATATCAACGGCATCATGCTGTTGTAATGATGTGACGTCTTGTTTTTTTGTGACAGGATGGATGAATAACCTTTACTCCAAGGTGGGGCTGTAGGATGAATATGGCATCTCCTAATTACATGTTTCTGCGTACGAAATCATAGTCCAGGTCGAGAAGATCTGCAATCTCTTCTGCCGTCTTGCCTCGGGCTGCGTTGCGCTTGATGTGCTTAATGTTTGTTAGTTCTTCTCCTTCAGCACGTCCTTCAGCACGTCCTTCAGCACGTCCTTCAGCACGTCCTTCAGCACGTCCTTCTGCACGTCCTTCTGCACGTCCTTCTGCACGTCCCTCGGCACGTCCTTCATTGCGTTCATGCTCCATGACCGCAAGGTTCGTACGTAGTGAGTCGAGGCTTATGTGGTAGTGTTCACGTTCCTCTCGGGTCAGTTGAGCCATGTCGGCAATACTCTCGAGCTTGTGGAAGATAGGCTTCTGAGTCTGAAAAGGTACTGCTGTATTCATAGTCTCCAGATGTGTTAGGATGTATAACCAATAGTCTTTGTTCGTTTTGCAATCGGCTTCGGACATTTTGCGATAGCGCGGTAGTTCTATGAGCCAAAGCTGAAGTTTGTCGGAAAACAAGTCGTGTGTCTCTACATCAGCGAGGCCGATGTGCCGGATGTCGTGAGTGGACTCTTTAACGGTCTTTTCCTTGAGGTGGAAGTTCATGAAGAATACTCCATAGACTGAGTGGATCTGGAACTTCCAGTCTTCATCGCCACGTTCACCCTGAGCAGAGATGGCACGAGCCATGTAGTAGCAGATGCGATCCTTGAAATAGTCTTGTCCGCGATTCTGCATTTCAACGATAATCTCCTCTCCGGAACTGAGCTTGCAACGCATGTCATAGATGATGCCACGTTCGTACTTCGTTTCAGGGGGCATTTCTTTGTCAAGGAATGTCACGGATACGATTGAGGCTTCCGGTTCTATGATGTCGTTGAGGAAATCGCGCATGATGTCTTCGTCACCAAATATCTTTTTGAAGCCGAAATCAGTTAGAGGGTTGATGTATCTTGCACTGCAGTTTTCCATATAAAATATTTATTTCCATATATTTGTTCGCAAATTTAGGGACTATATCTGGAATATCCAAATTTTTTTCAAAAAAAAGTAGGACTTTTGTTTTTTATTCAAAAGTCCTACCAGTTATTCTGTGACGAACAGATGCCTTGTGCATGATTATCCGCTAAATTTCTGCGCTTTGGCGGTGGGGGAGTTAACGGGATAGTTATCATGAGGTTAACGGGATAAATATCTTGCTGCTTGGCTGCATCAGACAAAAGTGTCGTCCGTTAACTTCCTAAGCGGAGAAGGTGACTCTTTTTAAATCCCTAAGTTCCAGTTGCCCAAAGGGTCGATGGGCTTAAGCTATCCGTTCTTGTGTCGGTTGGCACGTTTCATCCGGATCTCAGCCTTTTTCTTGGCCGATCCGCTGCCGTGTGCTCCGGTGATGTACTGTTTTTTCTTGGCCTTGGTTTTCACCTTTCCTTCATCCTTCTTTGGTCCGCCTTTCGGTCCACTCTTGAAGGTTATGCCGCCCATGATGACGGCATCAATGTCGTCGCCTCCGAAATCTGCCATTTTTCTTAAGATTAATGAAGGCTGCTGGTTTAATGATGGAACAGGCGTACGCCGGTGAAGGTCATGGCAATGCCGTACTTGTCGCAGGTCTCAATGACATGGTCATCGCGCACGCTGCCACCAGCCTGTGCTACATACTGTACACCGCTCTTGTGGGCACGTTCGATGTTGTCACCGAAGGGGAAGAATGCATCACTGCCCAGGCAGACGTTCGTATTTTGTGCAAGCCACTCCGCCTTCTCCTGCTCAGTCAGCAGCTCAGGCTTCTCGGTGAAGAACTTCTGCCACTCGCCATCGCGCAGTACGTCATCGTGCTCAGGGCCGATGTAGATGTCGATGGTGTTGTCACGGTCGGCACGACGTATGCCGGGCACAAAGGGCAGTGCCATCACCTTGGGATGCTGACGCAGCCACCAGATGTCGGCCTTCTGGCCAGCAAGACGAGTGCAGTGGATGCGACTCTGCTGTCCGGCACCGATACCGATGGCCTGTCCGTCCTTCACGTAGCAAACACTGTTTGACTGCGTATATTTCAGTGTGATGAGGCTGATGATGAGGTCGCGCTTTGCCTCCTCGGTGAACGTCTTGTTCTGGGTGGGAATGTTCTGGAAGAGTGCGTCGTCGGCCAGGTTAATCTCGTTGCGTCCCTGCTCGAAGGTGATGCCGAAGCACTGCTTGCGCTCGATGGGAGCGGGGCGATAGCTGGGATCGATCTTGATGACGTTGTAGGTGCCCTTGCGTTTGGCCTTCAGTACCTCCAGTGCCTCGGGGGTGTAGTCGGGTGCAATGACACCATCTGAAACCTCGCGATTGATGAGGCGTGCAGTAGCTTCGTCGCAAGTGTCTGAGAGGGCAATGAAGTCTCCATACGAACTCATACGATCGGCCCCACGTGCACGTGCGTAGGCCGATGCTATAGGTGTGAGGGGCAGGGGAGCGTCGTCCACGAAATACACTTTCTTCAGTGTGTCGCTAAGGGGTAGACCGACGGCTGCACCAGCAGGACTGACGTGCTTGAAGCTGGCGGCAGAAGGCAGCCCCGTAGCCTCCTTCAGCTCCTTCACCAGCTGCCAGCTGTTCAGGGCGTCGAGGAAGTTGATGTAGCCGGGCCGGCCGTTAAGTACTTCGAGGGGCAGTTCGCCCTCTTCCATGTAGATGCGTGAAGGTTTCTGGTTGGGGTTGCAACCATACTTCAGTTCCAGTTCTTTCATTTTTTTGTGGAATGAATTAGTATGTTTTGTGATTATTTTCGTGCAAAAGTAACCTTTCTTGGTCACATTTCAAAGTTTTTGTGGATGAAAGTTTGCGCGATGCCCACTTTTTGTGTAAATTTGCACAGGAAAATAAAAACTATCACATACATTCATTAGTCAATATGGAAACCATCAAACGAAAAATCATCTGGATTTCATTGCTTGCAGTGCTTATAGTTGCAGGAACCTTCATTTGCTTCTGCCTTGTTCCGCTTGAAGACTATGTGGAGAGCGATGCCTTGTGCATGAAGCTGAGTCACAAGGTGGAACACATCGACGAGGATCACAAGAACTGTCCTGGTTGCCACCCCTTCCTGTGGCGTTTCTATGTGCGTTGCAACAATATTGAGCGTGATTGGGATGAGGCCAAGGCTGACCAGCAGTTCGAGGAAGAACGCCAGCAACGCCTGGAGAAGAACAACCAATAAAAAAAAGCCGACGAGTGTCGGCCTTTTTTTTGTGGAGCTGGAGGGGACTTTTTTTCGGAAAAAGTAGAACCCGGTGGAGGGTTCAATCCTCCCTGCATGCGAAACAAAAAAAGCCGACGAGTGTCGGCCTTTTTTTGTGGAGCTGGAGGGGATTGAACCCTCGTCCAAACAGGCAAACCCTGTGCTTTCTACACGCTTATTCCAGTCTTGTTTTTCGAGTACAAGCAAGACCTGGACCACCAACTTGTACCTTATTCTCTAAAATTTCACCACATGATAGAGACGTCTCGTGTGGCTATTCCCGATTTTCCAGCACCGCTTGATCAGACGCCTCGGAACAAGAGCTTCTGAGCGATGTCCCGTCTCAGCACCTGGTGCCGAGATTAAGCCAGTAATCTACTGTACTTCGATTAGGCAGCGAGAGCGTAGTTGTTTTCGCCAGATAAATCTTTGCAGGTCAGAGATTATAGAGAGAGGCCAGCAACTCTCTGCGTGCTTACACAACGTTTCATCCCGCTGTCAAATCCATGTCAGCCCCTTGCGGATAACGTTTTGCGATGCAAAGTTACGAAGAATTTGTCAATCGACCAAACAAAGCGCAAAAAACTGTGATGATTTTGTGTTTTTTGTTACAAAAATACTTTTTTCATGCAGCATGAAAATACTTTTTATGCAGCATGAAAATACTTTTTATGTAGCATGAAAATACTTTTTGTGCAGCATGAAAAACTTACGCATAACGCGTAATGACCGGTAGGACGCAGTAGCGTAAATGGCCTTCTTGGTCAAAGAAGACTGATTGGAAATGTATAAATAAACCGTGCTTTGAAATTTTACTTTCAGCCTTCAGTTGTATGCTATAACTAACAGTGAATCATACGAATATAGTACTGAAAGTGAAGTGCTTTTACTTTCAGTTACTTTCAGTGTGTTCTTCAGGATTGCGGTTTTGTTATCCCTTTGCTTTTGCCCCCAAAAACGCCTCACTGAATGTAAACTGAAAGAGGCTGAAAGTAAACTGAAAGTAAAAACTTTTATAACGTATTAATATACTGTATGGTATGGGGTGTGGCTGAAGGATGAAGGACTTTTTGATAAATTCGTGAAGAGTCTTTGGAAATGGTATATCATTACCCAAACATGTCATTTCCTTTTGTACGTGTAATAGGGGATGGCTTACGTTGTCTTTCTGTAAAGAAATATTGTTGGTTTGTAGTGATGATCTCTCCTTTTTCGGACTTCTGTATTGCTTGTTTTCGAAGGATTCCTTGGTGCTACTCTTTCTTGTACAAAACGTGTGATTCTGTGCGGATTTGCCAGATAAACACCCTTTTGTAACCAGTAATTGTATATATATTGTTTATTTTTTTATTAATGAGAAAAAAAGATGTGAAAATATTTGTGAGAAATTGCGGAAAATAGTAATTTTGTGATTCGATAACTAACTTCAGATAGGATAACTGTCGGGAATAACTAAAAATGCAGAAATTCTGTACGATAATTTTCTTCTTCGTTCTGACCCTCGTTGCGCGGGGTCAGGCACGATTGTACGTGCCCGATAGCAACTATCCTTTTATCGTCATTACTCCCGATACAACCACCGTGGCCCCCCGCTTTAGTGACGAAGAATTTTATCGTCTGAGCCAGGGTGTGGTGTTCCGCACCAACCGTGCCGAGATACCTGCTGACGATGCATTCCTTGCTCTTTATCGTGAGGAGGTGTTGCCTTACATCAACCGCAACCACCTGCAGCTTCGCAAGATATTCGTACGAGGTGCCGCCTCGCCCGAAGGTTCGTACCAGAACAACAGTCGCCTGGGAAAAGCTCGTTCGCAAGCACTCATCGATGCCCTTCGTCGCGACCTTCGTTATCAGTATCTGAAGGCAGATACCGAGGTGAGCAGCGTGACCGAAGACTACGGTTATCTCTGTCTGCTGATGAAAGAGGCAGGCGATGCCGACTACAAGCTCGTGCAACAGATCTACGACGAATGTGAAGGCGACGAACTCTGTTGCAAGCAGAAGTTGATGAAGGCACAGGGTGGGGCACTCTGGAAGCGCCTTCTCCTGCAGTACTTCCCCCGTCTGCGTTCGGCCCGCCTTGTCTTGTGGTTCAGTCTGCCCGACGAAGCCCATGCTCCCGCCTTCCCCATCAAGGCCGTTGAGCAGGAGTTGGTGATGCCCCAAATGGATACACTCGTAGTCCTTCCCACCGATACGCTGCCTCTCTTCCCCGTTGTGGAACCGCGCCGCCACTTGCTGGCTCTGCGCACCAACCTCGTCCACGACTTTTTCTACATGCCGCAGTTCGGTTGGGCCCCCTCGGGCAACATCCAGATGGAGTTCTATCCCAAGAAGGGCCACTTGACCTATAATTTTGGCTTTACCTGGGGCAACATTCGCCGATGGAACCACCATGAGTTCTATCAGGTGCGAGACTTCCAGTTCGAGCTGCGTCGATACTTCAAGCCGGGACTCTGGCACACAGGATTCTACCTCGGTGCCGTGGCCGACGTTGTTGTCTATGGCATCGGCCTCGATGCCAAGCGAGGCTGGGAGGGCGAAGGCGCTGCCCTTTCCCTGTCGGGCGGTTATGTGCTGGCCTTGAACAAGAAGAAGAACCTTCGCCTCGAGTTCTCGCTGGCCGCCGGCTTCCTCTATTCGCTCTTCGACCCCTACGTGTATGGCAATCCCATCACGGGACAGGAAGATGGCGACTATTACTACAACTACCTGGGCAGTGCCTCCAATTTCAAGAAGCGCAACCACCGCTTCACTTGGCTAGGCCCCACCAATGTCGGCATACAGCTGACCTATGACATAGTGTACCATAAGCGTAAAAATAAATAGAAAGAGATGATGAGAATGAACCATATACTGAAGCCTGTCCGTTCGGCCTCAAAAGTCGGAATGGCACTGTGCATGCTGCTGTCCGTCCTTGTCAGCTCTTGCATCGAGCCACCCCTGAAACTCCCTGCCCAGGACCTCATCGTCGACCTGCCCCTTGTCATCACCGACCTCGACGTGACCTGGAATCTCGATGTCGACTGGCGAGCCAAGTGGTATTACGGATGGGATATCAAGGACCGCGAACTCTGGGGCGAGATAGCTTATCCCGAGCCCAACAACTACGAGGTGCGCCGCTACTTTGTGGGACCCCAGGCGCGCGCACCGCATACGGCAGAAGGTCGCGATGCCTTCACCATCTATGGCAACTCGTTCCGTCGCAGCTACCAGTTCGGTTACTACGATCTGCTGGTGTGGAGCAACATTGACAGCAAGGACCAGACGCAGGTGGTGCTCATTGATGAGAGCGACCTCGAGGACGTCAAGGCCACGACAACCGTCACCCGTTCCATCTCGCTCGTGCCCCGCGGCGAGGGACGTGCCACGGCCCTCTACAACCAGCCCGAAGTCTTCTATTCGGCCTACCCGCGCGACATCTACATCTCGCGCTACCCCGAGGACTACGACTACTACAACGAAGAGGAGCGCGTATGGGTGAAGCATGTCAGCTGTACCCTCGTCCCCATGGTTTATATCTACCTTGTTCAGATTATATTATATAATAACGATGGGCGCGTGCGAGGTATCAGCGGCGACTGTGCCATCTCGGCCTTCAGCAGTGGTACGAGTGTCAACACCGGCCATACCCTCAACAATCCCTGTATGGTCTATTTCAACACCCGCATGAAGACCGGTCTGCCCGTGGAGAACCGTACGGCCGACATCATCGGTGGCAAGCTCACCACATACGGCCTCTGCGACATGGATGGTTACGTGCCCGGCTCCCGAGCACAATATACCGGCTCGCGTGGCGAGTTGCCCAACTATCTCTATTTCGACCTCGTCATGTCGGGCGGTTCGGTGCAGACGCTCAGTGCTGACGTGACGAAGCAGTGTCAGGCCCAGAGCCATGGTGGTGTCATCACCGTCGAGATCGACTGCAACGAACTCGACAATCCCCAGGAGGACGGCACTGGCAGCCTCTTCAACCCCAAGGTGGAGGACTACGAGGAACTGGAGTGGGAAATCCCAATGTAATCGGAACGAGAGAAACAAAGAAATACATAACCAAAACTAAAATCCAATACCCAAGAGAAAGACGACAAAAAGAGAAAGAACAACCAAAAAAGAGAAAGAACAACAAAACCGGGGAGAGACAGCGATGCCTTCCTCTCAACTTGAAAAACAAAAAAACAAATAACAAATTCAATCAAAACGTATGAAAAAGGTTTTATTATCAGCAGCATGCCTTGCAACACTGGCATCCTGTATGGACACCGACCTCGTGGACAACAAGGTTGTCGGCAACGATGGTAAGGAGGCGCCCATTAGCTTTGTCATGGCTAACAGGAACATGACACGTGCATACACCGATATGCAGAAGACCGGCCATTACAACTTCGGTGTGTTTGCATACAAGAGCACAGACAAGGACATTGCTGTAATGCCCAACTACCTGGTAGGTTACTATGACGACAACCTGGCTTATCAGAAGTCCGGTACGACTGTTGGCGACAAGGAAGGCCAGGTTGATGGTCTTTCTTACTGGATGTACGAAGGCATGGGTAGCGCTGAGTATGCAGGTACTTATGCTGGTGGCGCCCTGACCGATGCTTTCAAGTCAAACAACGCCAATCAGTACCTCAAGTTCTGGGATAATGCAGCCCCACAGTACTGCTTCTACGCATACTCTCCCTACTTGAATACGGCTGCCAAGGGCGCCACTGCAAACTACGTTGACGGTGTGGCTAAGGATCCCAGCACCGATACCTATGTGCTCACAATCCCCAATGGTCTCATCGAGGCAGGTTACGACGATCCTTCACTCGCTGAGTACATGTATGCTTCAAAGAAGGTGACCAGCGATGCCTATGGTCTCGATGTACCCCTCCACTTCATCCGTCTTAATGCCAAGGTGAACATCAAGTTCTGGGAGGACGTTCCTGGCTATAAGGTGCGCATCCTCGATCTGCAGGAAGGTAAGTTCGAAGGTGTACAGGCTGCTGCTTCTATCAAGAAGGACAGCGATACTGATCCCGCTTCTTACTACACCCCCTACGGTTATCGTGCTGGTCAGTACTACCTCAAGAATGGTGTGAAGGTTCAGTTCAATGCAGACGCAGTGAAGCAGGCTGAGCATCAGTTCCAGGGTACTGTAGCCAAGCCCGCGGCCGCTGACAAGAATACCTTTGAGGTGCTGAAGTTCAAGAGCCCCACTGAGGCTCAGATTGGTGAGACCCGTTTCACCGCAGCAGCTTCGCCTACCGACTATTATGCTATTCCTAAGAAGGACGTTCAGGTTATTGACAACGCCAGCAATAACCAGGAACTTGTGGCTGCAGATGCAGACCTCGCAAAGACCGGTTTTACATTCCACGTGTCATACGAGCTGACCGCTGAGGATACAGGTGAGCGCATCCGTGTGTACAATGCTACCGTACATGTGCCTGCTGCCTACTGTGAGTGGAACAATAACACTCATTATACCTACATCTTCAAGATTACCAAGAACTCAAACGGTACTACCATTGATCCTAATGATCCTGATAACCCTCAGATCGATCCCACAGATCCTGATGTACCCGAGGTTCAGGCTCTCTATCCCATCATCTTCGACAACTGCACCGTTGAGGAATGGCTTGAGAATGAGAGCGAGTGGGTCATCACTGACGGTGAGAACGCTGCATACCATGATGTACAGCTTGACAAGTACTCTCTTGCTTCTGGCAACATCAAGGTTACTGTAACCGACAACGACAAGTTCGCTGGTCACCAAATCGACTATGCTAACATTACCGTTACCGGTCCCGATGCTGCTGCTAACGACTGGTACGAAGCTTCTACCCAAACCATCACTGTTCCTGCTACTGCTGCTCTCGGTGTCTACACTGTAACGTATGAGTGCAAGGGTGCTCCTGCTTCTACCACGCATCCCGCTAAGTGGAGCGAGACCTTCTACGTAGGCGATACCTACACTGTGAAGACTCATGTTACTGAGATTGGTACGGGTGCTGCCGCCGCTGCAAAGCTCGATATCACCACCACCAAGGGCGGTACGGAGAATACCGATGATGCACTCACTCAGCTCAGCATTGAGTATCCCGACAACTTCACCGATGCCCAGAAGGCTGAGGTTAAGGTAGTGGGCAAGCAGATTGTTGTTACCGAGAATGCTACTCCTGGTGCATACAAGCTTATCTACACCATCGATCAGGGTAAGGAAATCAAGGTGGCCGAACAGATCTTCAACGTTGTTGATTACAGCTTCACTCTCAGCACCTACAAGGTATTCCTCAATGGTACTACTCAGAGTGTAAATGCTATCGTAAAGACTCCTGCTTCTCCTGTCACTGGTGTTGTTACTGCCGAAGGCTTCACCGTAACCGGAAACGCTGTTCAGGTTCCCAATACAACTGCTGAGGGTGAGTACACTGTTACCTATACCGTAGGCACTGGCAATGAGAAGACCGTTTACACCAACAAGTTCAAGGTTGCCAATACCCATGCTGTGAAGGTTGGCAAGCAGACTCTCCAGAGCCAGCTGAACTGGGACAATGCTTCCGCTTTCGCTGATGACTACCTGTACATTACTACTACTTTCAATGGTGTTGATGCAACTGCAGCCGAGGCTGACGTGCTGACCATCGAAGATGCAGAGGGCACGGATGTAACCGCTAACTTCAGCATCACTTGGGACGACACCGAGAAGAAGTACAAGCTCCAGGCCAAGACTTCTGTAGCTGCTGCCACTTACTTCGTGGTTTACACCAAGGATATCGAGGGCGTAGCAACCAAGCAGAAGGCTCAGGTTATCGTGACCAAGTAATAATCCGATCCGTTCCGACGCTATAATGCACGCACGTACATTATATAATATTACACGCACGCGAGTGTTTGCCAGGGCCATGGGGGCCTTGGCAGCACTTGGCGTGCTTTTTTCTTATGCTTCTTGTGCCAATCAGGGTGTTCTGGAGGAGATTGAGGAAATCGACCTCAACGGAACCGATCCGCTCGCCTTCACTTGCGTGTTGCAGAACAACGAGACGGAACACCAGACACGTGCCAACGCACAGGCACTCACCACAGACTTCATGGAGTCTACCTACAAAGCATTCGACCTGGCAGCACAGCAACTCGTGATGCACCGCTACCACGTGGAATACAAAACCAGCGGAACAGCATGGGACGGCACCATCCGACCCTACTGGGACTATACGCAGGTCAGCGGACAGTACACCAAGTTCTGGGACTTCAGCGCCTATCCCTACCGTTTTAATGCCGTAGCGCCCTATCCTGCCAATCCCGCTGACATTCAGACACTCAGCGACCGTGACCTCCGCATCAACGCATCCTACAAGATGCAGCAGAGCCACAACGGTCTTGTTTCTCCCACCGACGCCGAGCCCTATCTCGTGGCACAGCTCCAACGCAACAGCGACGGACATGACTACGACCTGATGCTCGACACCGACAACGAAAACAACCCCACCAAGGAAATACCCAGTGCCAACTATACGCGCAACCGCTACGTGCCCCTGCCCTTCCACCATGTCAACTCCAAGGTACGCTTCGGCATCTATGGCACCACCCCCTGGCTTACGGCCAATCCCCTCTACATCGAGGACATGACCATTGACGTGGCTTCTCCCAACTTCGTGACGCAGGCTGAGGGCTACGCTGTCAGCGGACAGCAGACGGACAACTACAGTTGGTACCGAGACACAGCCAACTCTGGCTTCACCGGTCTCACCCAGGCAACCTCCTCTACCAACCTTCTCCGCTTCGATGGCGGCAAGGAGGTGACAGACAACGACCTGAGCGAACATCAGGGACGCAGCTCCGCCTTCTGGCTTCAGTGCAAGCAGGGCATCATGCAGCTTCCGCAGGAGGATGTGCAGCTCACCGTCAGCTTCAAGCTCCGGCACATGGACGGCACCCTCTTCAAGGAGTTCGACCGCGTACCCATTCGCCTTGAGGATGGTACGACGCAGTACACCTGGCGTTCCGGTTATCTCTACACCTACTACCTCATCCTCTCCGAGATTGATGAGCAGCTTGAGATTACCTTCACCGCCACCCTCACCCCTTGGGAAGACGTCACCGGTAGCCTGATAACCGATCTGGAACAGTAGCGGGAGCCCCACAATAGCAGTGAATCCAAAAAGGGAATAATTGGCCCATCTTTTATATAAGAGAATGAATAAACAATACAAGATATGAAGAAAACAAACTTATTGCTGGCTATGACAGCCATGCTTGCAGTCAGCTGTTCGGACAATGTCGACGTCACCACACCCGTCGATCCCAGTAGCAAGGAGATGATCAGCTTTTCACTCAGCGATGGGACGCAGACCCGTGCCGGGTTCAGGGAATCCACCACGCGTATCTTGATGCGTATCCAGAGCGATGACCGTAGCACGTCTTCTGCTTCAAAGTACACCCGTGTTCTTGCTTCAGCAGCGAAGGACGAAATGGACATATCTACAGAGGAAAAGAAGCAGCATGCATATTCCGTCGTCAGTTTGAACGACGATCCCCGCTATTGGGACGATGCGCATGGTCGCTTCTCCTTGTTGTCGGTGTATGCAATTGCCATTGCCAACAAGAATGAAGCCAGTCTTCTGCCCTTGAGCTATATGTACGATGGTGCTGGTGCAAAGAGCAATGCAACAAACACTATATGGGGAACGCCTACGACAACAAATGCAGATAACAATACTATTTCATTTACTGTTGAAACATCGGCTCAGACAGCAACGACCATTGCCAATCAGGATCTTGTATACAGCAACAACATTCAGCAAGATGCTGACTTAGGCAAGGATGGCGTATACAGATGGGATTACACAGCAGGCAAGTATACACCAGATGAGACCGGCAATACTACCCATAGTAATGGACGTATGCTCTTCTTCCAGAATGGCGTTGCTATAAGTAGCCAACCAACAGATGCCCCAGGTCATTTTGACAAGGGTCACCTTGTCTTCAACCATGCGCTTTCTCGTCTTACTGTTACATTGGTAGAAGGTGAGGGCTTCAATACAAGCTCTGAAGCTGACTTCAAATTCAACTCGGGCAACATCAAGCTTCTTGGCATGAACACCACGGGTACGCTGGATGTAAAGACCGGTAAGTGGACTCCAGGTACTGCAACTGCTATTAATCAGATGTCAGCAGCCGGAACTTATACGACTGCAGCAGGTACGTATGCCGCACAGATGCTTCCCGACTATGTATTTGCAGATGGCATCAACACCAATGTCATGCAGTTTACCATCGACGACAACACCTACTTCATCACACAGGACATGATCTATGATGCGCTTGTTGGTGTTGAGGCAAATAAAGTTGCTTCATACGGATATGATGCCGCAAACAGCAAGTTCAAGATGATGCAGGGGCATAACTATGCGCTGACCATCACCGTGAAGAAGACGGCGATTCAGGCTATTACTGCCACCCTTGCTGACTGGGTTGACGTAACGGGTAATTATGCTATCGACAACTCGCATATCACTGTGACCACAATGAAGATTGACGGCGATGGCGATGCTCCCTGCACAGAGTTTAACTTCTATCGTCTGGGTGAGACGCTTGATAAGATATACACTGATGATAGCTATTCTGCGACGGCTTTCAGCGGTGACTACAAGACAGAAGGTAAAGCTACCAAGGAGGAAACAAGTACAGGCAGCAACATCTGGGACACTAAATGGTTTTACGAGAGTAATAAGATTGCATACCATTTCCGCACGCTGAATAATTTGGCTTCAGGTACAAGCGATGGAAACATCTCTAATTCCACTACGACTCCAGTTGTAAGTTCATTTGCTATGGAGAGCGGTTCACAGGCTTCCCATGACTACCATTGGGGTGCTCCTATGAATGAGGATGCAACTTTATCCTATGATAAGGAAAAAGGTTATACTTCCAGCATTCACAAGGGTATTGTGGCTCCCAAGAACAATAAGGATAAGACAATCAATATCACGGAGCTCCACATGATGAGCAACATCAATATCAAGCTGGTGACAGACTCTGTGGCCGATACAGAAAATCCTGGCAAATTCAAGCTTGGCCCCGCTGCAGTCAACCTTGAGAATGCGCAGATCACTCTAACACGTTTTGCCAAAACTGCTAGTGTAGACATGGGTACCGGTAAGGTGTCGCCCACCTATAAGGCTCCTTCTCCTCTGACCCATTCGCTTGATGGTGACGACGATTGCGCCAAGATCGATGCTCCCAGTTTCACCGCCACAGGTTGTTGGTGGACACACACATCGAGCATTAAGGCTTCAACAGACTGGTTCACCTATGCAGTTGTTCCTCAGGCATTACGTCGTTCTGATGCTACTACTCCTGCAGAGGCAGACTGTGTTGGTCTGACCATACGTACTACTGACAATAATGAGTACTATGTTATTAAGGACCTTGCTGAGATTATTGCCAAAACGGTAACTACCAGCTCCTCACTATCTGCTACGCGTGATCAGGCTGTGGGTGCTAAAATTCTTCGTTGGTTCCCTGGTCATACTTACAACTATACCATCCGAATTACCAAGAAGGGTATTGAGGCGATTACTTGTACGGTAGCAGACTGGGTAACAGTTACAGCAAAGCAGATCGACATCAACCTCGAGAACTAACGGAATACGCGAAACCCTGTCAGCCTTCACCTTCAGAAGAAGTCGAACGTCCGTAGATTACGAAAAAAAGGTGAAAGGTTGAAGGGTGACGCCACATCAATCCGGAAGACTGCACTTGGAAGACATACGAAGCTCGTGCCACGCGGAAAAAATGCCGCAGCAGTAATTTGAAATTCATGCAGCATTAATTTTTATTTTCCGCAGCGTAAGATGAAACTTCCTGCAAAGGAAATGTAGAAACGTAGCATCAACCAGAAACTACCGCAGCCCAGGCTGCCAGTGAATACAATAGAAAAAGAATCCATACATGCGATTGAAACTGAAATATATCACCCTCTGTCTGTCCTTGTTAGCCCTCGCGGCCTGCAAGGAAGACGCTCTTGTCGTGGATACGCCCATTCCCGACTTGGAGAAGACGCCCATCGAGCTGAGCGTAGGAGGAGTAGATTCGCCCAATCCCGTCACCCGTGCCGTCATCACGGATGGGGTGGGTAAGACGAAACGTGCGTTTACGGAAAACACCAGTATGTATATGCTGATGAAGAGTGAGCATGTGAACGTCGCTTCCAAGCCTGCCTTAGTGACGCGCACCATCATGTTTGCGCTGCCTCAGACGGATAACGGCAAGGACTACTCGGAGGTGGACTACTCGGCTTCCAATGAGGAGGCAAAGTTTGTTCGTTTCTGGGATGACAGTTATGCGCGCGAGTCGGCATTATCCATCTTGGCGGTTTGCACTCCGGGAATGGGCCCTGGAGGAAGCAATACGAAAGCCTGGACCATTGGCAATTCGGCCAGTTACGCCAACCAGTCCTGGACTGAGATAAGTGGAAGCGCAGACTATCCTTCTGTTGGATGGCCAATAGGCAATGCTACCCAGATTAGTGGAGGAAAGTTTCTGACAGACCAGTCTTTGCAGTTTGACGGTGTTTCGTTCATCAAGAACCAGGACCTCTGCTTCTCCAACAATATTGGTAATTGGTACGGAAAAGGTGGTGCTGACAGACGTCTGAAGTTTGACTTTAGTACCAAGAAATTCCCTCGTTCCGAAGATATGTGGGATGCGACAACCTATAAGACACGCATGATCTTCTATCATGCCTTGTCTAAACTTACATTCCGCATCAAGATGGGCGAGGGCTACACGGAGCAGGAGTTCAAGTTCAATGCGAACACGAACATCAAGCTGACGAATTTCTACAATCAAGGAAAATTCAATATCGAAGAGGGTGAGTTTCTGAATTCTGCCCCAAATACTCTGACAATAGGCACTATAGACAAGATTTATCAGCGTACCGATGCGGAACTTACTGCTGATGAAAAATCTACCTACAAGTACGTCCTGGATGCCCTTGTCATCCCTGGTACGGACATGTCGACAAGCGATGATGCCGTCACCTTCTATATTAATAATAATGAGTACAAACTGACTCGTTCGCAGTTGTATGCTGCATTTGATGACGCTCAGAAGAGTGGCTACTTTGACAGCAAAAAACTGAAGGCCGGTGTACACTACGTCTTCACCTTCTCTGTCAGCAAGACCAAGATCAAGAACCTCACAGCCAGCATCGTGGACTGGGAAGACGTGGAGGCTCAGGAGCAGGAACCCTCCAATGCCCGTATCAAGCTGAATCTGGAGGAGCGCAACAATGGCGACAATAGCAATGTGCTGGGATCGGATGATGCCTTCACAATCTATCGTGCTGCCGATAACAACACGGGTGCCATCAACGACGATTATGCGGCCTACAACTGGACGAAGACGTACAGCAATGCAGATGCCAACCTCGCCTTCGTGGCAGCCACGGGTACTACTCCCGCTCACTGGAAGACCGACTGGTACTGGGATAACAACAAGAACTTCTACCATTTCCGTGCCCTGTGCGAGGCGCATGGTACCGATCCCAAGACCAACGTAACGACCGCACTCAGGTCGGAGACGGCTGGCGATTATCTGGAGTTGGCTCACCTTGAGTCCGGTTATGCTGACATCTTGTGGGGAGCCCCCATGCTTGATTATGCTCAGAATGAGACCAACGACTCGGTAAACCTCAAGTGGAGCTACGGGCCAACTAAATACGGTTTCGACGGCCTTGACACCAAGGCAACTGATGCTCATCAGATCTATAAAGCCATCGGCCCCACCGAGGATGCCATCAAGCTCACCCTCTTCCATGTGATGAGCGACGTGACGTTCAACGTCAAGACGTCTGGAGATTCAGACCCCGACAAGGTCAATCTGGGCGATGGCAACACGGAAAAGACCACCATCGAACTGAGAAAGATACATACCACAGGCAAGCTCTTCCTTGGTAATGGCCTTGTGCTGGGCTGCACGTCGGATGTGGCCAACTCGAACTTCCCCTTCACCGCCACTCCGGCTCCCGATTCTTCTACAAAGACGATAACATGGTCTGGTTATGGTGCCATTCCCCAAAGCCTCGCCGCTGTCCAGCTCGTCATCACCACACCCGACCACAACCAGTACATTGTCGACCTGGGCGATGTGGTGGTAAAGAGCATTACCTACGACAATCTGGCAAATCCTTACACCAAGATCGTGAGCGGCCCCAACGCTGGTAAGTACAAACTGGATCGCTGGTATCCCGGCTTCAAGTATAACTACACCTTCAAACTGACGAAGAAGGGCATCGTGGACATCCAGGCCACTATCGTTCCCTGGGAGACTGTCGAGGCCGAACAAGAGGTGCAAATACGCTAATCCAAAAAAGAAACATGAAGATCAGACATTATATAAACCTAGTTGCTGCTGTGCTGCTGCTCTCCGGTTGCGTTAACTATGCGGATGATGTCGTACGTCCCGTCTACACCGTCGGCGAGGAGGACAACGAGATCGTCCTGATGGCTGGCGTCAAGGATGGTGGGACCAGTGTGACAACACGTGCCCTGGATCCCGACCACACCCGTCACACGCCGTTTGAGACGGCCACCAAGATGGCCCTCCGCATCAATGGCACATGGTTGGGGCACATACCCGAGGACGTCTCAAAGTCTACTACGGCCACTATTACTACTAATAAGGTAAAGGACGACCTCCATAACGAGGTTAAATTCAGTGGTACTGAGACGTGCTATTGGGATGACTACGGTACGGCCGACCCGGCTAACATGTCTTTGAAAGATGATTCGGATATAGAACAGCATGTAGGCAACGGTCGTGACCTTGGTCTCACTATACATGCCGCCTGTGTGGAGGGTGAAGCGACAGCTCCCGCTATCACCTCCTGGACAGCTCAGGCATGGAATGTGGGAACGCCTTCTGATGGTGTGATCGATCAGAAGGCCGGTTGGTCGGGCGTGGACCTGCTGACCAGCAACAACGTAACCGCAATCGCAGACGGCACTTATAAGTTCGATGACTGGATGAAAGACTTGAAGGAAAGTACATCAACGGCCAGCAACCTCCTCATCTTCACCCATGCCATGACGAAGATGACGGTGGAGCTTACGGCAGGTCTTGGTTTCGTCGGTGGTAAGTTTGTGACGAATCCAACCGTCACGCTGCTGGGCTTTAATTATACAGGAATCGTAAATGTGGAGGGCAAGAGCTCAACGCCCACCGCAGCCACCGCCAAGATCGCGATGCACTTGAATGATGGCGGAGCCGGCAAAACTACTGCCACATACGATGCCCTCGTATTCCCTGGCAATACGTTTGGTGATGGAACTGATATACTGACCCTCACTGCCGACGGCAACACGTACTTCGTTACGGCTGCCAAGTTGAATGAGGCCATTCAGGCAGCTATTACGAATAAAGCTACAACCGGTTACCCAGGTACAAACAATAGCCTGCTGCAAGGTTGGAACTATAAGCTGAAGATAATCGTCAACCAGACGGGCATCAAGGTGGAGGCCACCATTGTGGATTGGAAGGAGGTCCAGGCAGAAGAGGAGGCTCCGGTGATCAATGTTGATTATGCTTATGGTCACGTACCCGGAACTAAACTTGAGGATGGCTTCACACTCTATCGCAGTACGACCATCACCGGTTCGTACATCGGTACAGGTGACAAGGCTGATGTGTCGTATGCAGACAACAAGTATACCATGGCTCCGCAGCTTTATTGGCCGACTCACAGCATCCATTATTTCTTCCGTGGCGTTTGGCCAATAGTTGATAGTAAGGATGCTGATGAAGCACAGATTGGTCCTACTGCTGCACAGGTAAAGGCAAACGCAGTTGATGTTGCAAACGTAGCTTACCAGAAGGGCTATTACCCCTCCGACCTTATGATAGCACGTCCGCTGAATGCAGCTGAAACTGCTACCGATGAAGCTTGTAAGGTTCATTCTGGCACCCAGGGCATCTGCGCCACCACAGGTAATATCCGTATGAACTTCCGTTACATGATGTCGCAGGTGAAGGTGGAATTGACCTCGAGTGCTGACGATGCAGACGACCACATTACATTCGATGCCAACACAAAGGTCGAGATTCTCGGAGGTTATACAGATGGAGCGATAAAGCTCAGTGATTGCACAGTTGACTTCAATGGCAAGACCAAGGCAGATTATCCGCTCCATAATATTGCGGCTACTGATTATGACAGTTTCCATGATGCCATCATTCCTCAGCCACTTGAAGGTCTGAAGTTCCGTATCACCACGCAAAATGCAGATGGCTCAACAGATACCTATGAAGCAGTAATCAAGGACATCAAGGTAAAAGAAGGTACTGCAGATCCTGCCCTCATTACAGCATGGACATCTGGTAAGGCATATACCTATACGCTCAAAATAACCAAGACCGCCATCAACGTTACCGCCACCCTCACCGACTGGGTAACCGTTGAGGCCAGCGACAATACCTGGTTCTAAAACGAAAGAAGCGATGAAGAAGTACACATTATATAATATAATAAGGAGAACGCTCCTCACTCTCTGCCTGATGGTCACAGTCAGTGATGCATGGGCGGCGGAGGTGACGAATGCTGCTCAGTTAGAGGAGGCACTGGCTGGGATGGACGGCACCATTACGCTGACAAGCAACATCACGTTGTCCAAGACACTCACTATCAACCGTGCTGTTACGCTCAACCTCAACGGTCATCTTATCTCGGCCAATGGGTTCCGTGCTTTCGAAATCACCCAGGGCGATGTAAACATAGTGTCCGATACCCCTGCCACCATCTCCGTGGATGGAGACATTGCGAATAACAGTTCAGTGATTCGCGTGGGTGATGGCAAGGATGCATCATACACAGGGACAAAGACCAAAGTAGGACTTACGCTCGGAGAGAACGTGACCGTCAGCACTGCCAAGTGTTACGGCATTACCGTTTTTGGTAGCCATACCTTGGAGACCGTGGTCATCAACGGTAAGGTCACTACAACCAATGTGTCTGCCATCTCTGGCAATGGCAATGCGGAATATGCAGGGACAGACATTACCATCGGTGAAACGGCTGTCATCACTACCACCAACGACGTGGCCGTCTATCATCCGCAGAATGGTACGCTGACTGTGAAAAGCAATGCCAGCATAACTGGTGCCGGTGGTATCGAGATGAAGGCTGGTCAACTGGTGGTTGAAGACGGAGCGAAGATCACGGCAACAGGTTCCATCTCGCATAGCGTGAACAACGACGGAACCTCAACCCGTGGCTATGCCATCGCCATCGTGGAGAACGGACAGTATGCGGGTGTCTCTGCCATCAATGTCAGCAAGGCTGCTAACATCACGGGTGCTATTGCCATGGTGATGGATTCGGAGAACACAACTACGGAAGGTGTTGAATTCGACCCTAGCGGAATGCAGATGCAGGTGAAGGTAACGGACAGTGCAGATAAGCTCGTCGGTCAGTACCAATCCCTCGAGCTCGCCTTGAGCGAGGCACCGGCTGGTGCTACTATCACGCTGCTGGATAATGTTAAGATTGCTTCAACCATCGAGACCACAAAGAACTACACTCTCGACCTCAATGGAAAGACCCTCACCAGCGATGGTCAGCGTGCATTGTGGATTAAGAGCGGCGAGGTGACGATTAAGTCTTCTGCTGCGTCACCTGCAGTAGGCAAGATCACCGTTCCTACCATTACAGAAAACGATAAGTCTGTAATTCGTGTGGGTAGTGCCGAGAGCGCTAATGTCTCACTAACGGTAGAACAGAACGTCACCATCTCGGCTGACGAGTGCTATGGTCTTGTTTTTGAAGGCCAAAACGCTAATGCAAGTCTCACCGTTAATGGCAACGTAAGTACTAAGAATAAGCCTGCTATTGCCGGACAAGGTCCGACCGGCTCGGCAACCACAATCTCCATTGGCGCTACCGCAAACATCAACACTTCGGACGATGTTGCCATCTATAATTCATTGGCAGGCACTGTCAACATAGATGGCACTGTCACGGGTGCTGGAGGCATAGAGATGAAGGGCGGTGCCCTTGGTGTAACATCTACTGCACACATTAAGGCTACGGGTACTCCTCTTCATGTAACAAACAATACGGGCTGTTCATCAGTTGGCTATGCAGTAGCAGTAGTTCAGAATGGTGCTAATGGACAGATAGTTACCAATGTTTCAATTGACAATTCTGCCGAAGTAACAGGTGCTGTGGCCCAATTGTATGACTCAGAAATCGTTGACTTCAATCCTTCATATACAGGAAAGTTTACCACTAAGGTGGCAGCCATCGGTGACGATGAATACTTCACACTGAATGATGCCATCGCTATTGTACCCTCGGAGGGAACTGTCAAACTGATTAACAACCTCGCGCTCACCGAAACCTTTGAGATGGATGCCGAGAAGACTTATACCTTCGACCTCAATAACAACACCTTGACGGGTAACGGTTGTGTTGCTGTGCAGGTAAGTCATGGTCACGTGACAATCACCAATGGTACGATTACAAACATGGGTACAGCAGACGCTGTTGTCCAGTTGGGCGACAACGACGGCAGCAGTCGCAATGTGTCCCTCACTCTTACGAATACTGCAACGGTGACCTCTGGCGTTTCCACGGGCGTATTGCTATCAGGTACGGCTACTCGCGAGACCCTTGAGGTAAAGGGCAGCATCACTACTACTGGCTATAGCGCCATTGTGGCCGCTGACGAGATTGCCCTCATTCATGTGGATGAAGGTGCCACTGTGAGCGCCACCGGTGCAGTTGTCATTGTGCAGAACAATACGGGCGACCTCGTGGTGGACGGAACCGTAACGGGTGACGATGCCATTCGTATGAAGGGCGGTGACCTCACAGTAAGTGACAAGGCACATATCATTGCTACCGGTGAGTATGCCGTTGCTTTGGTGGAGAATGCTGCAAATGTCGGTGTGGGCAAGGTTAATATCAATAAGGACGCTGACATTACAGGCATCATCGCCTGCCTTGTGGAATCAGAGAATAACAACGTAGCAGAGCCTCTCTTCACGGGTGACATTTACATGATTGCCGAAACCAACAATACGGCCGGCTTGGGCGAGAAATATGCCACCTTGTCCGATGCCATCGACGAAGCGATAGCTGGTGGCGAGGTCAGATTGCTTGACGACCTCACAGTAACAGAGACCTTCAGCATCAGCAAGGCCATTACGCTGAATATGGATGATTACTCAATGATTGGCAAGCAGACATCGGAGGCAACGCTTGCTATCAGTGCTGGCGTAACGCTCCAGAACGGCAGCATCAGTTCGGAGAATGACGGTGTCAAGGTAACTGATGGTACGGTAAATCTCAAGCAGGTTACCATCAAGGCCAGTGGTGTGAGCCTCGAGGTTACGGGTGGAACCGTATCGGCAGATCAGGCTTCGACGCTGAACTCGACCGGCCATAATACAGTGGTGCTGGGTGGCGGTTCGCTGACATTGGCAGGTAAAGTGCTGAACAGTTCGACAGGTTCTGACAACAATGCGATAGATGCCACTGAAGGCAACCTTACCATTGCTGCCACTGTTGTCATCTCTTCAGCCGCAGGCAACGGAATCAACTGGGCATCCACGGGTGATTTGACTGTCAACGGTGGTAAGATTATGGGTGTTGAGGCCGTATATGCCAACAAGGGTTCACTAACCATTGAAGGCGGTACGTTCACTGGAACGCATCATGCTGTTGATATTGCTACAGGTTGTACACCTACTGTAAGCGGTGGTACATTCATCTGCGGTGCAGATGTTGCATACAAACCTATCACGGCAGCTTCAGCTTCTGGGTTCGTCAGTGGTGAGTACTTCAGTAAGGCAATTGCTCAGGAGCTTTGTGCCTCTGGTTATATGGTTTCGAAGAACCCGAAGAACAATGGTATGTTCTATCTCATAGATGAGATCGTCATCAACGATGGTACCATCTGGAACAATACGGAGTCGTTCACCATCGCCAAGGCTAAGTATGTGCGCAACAGCGGTATGGGTGCTAATGGCACTCAGTATGGTACGCTCTGTCTGCCCTTCTCGTTCTCGGCAACACAGACAGGCATGACGTTCTATACCGTGAATCGTATAGAAGGTAACTATCTTTATCTGGATGCGGTGACTTCTGCTGATATCGCTGCCGGTACTCCTGTGGTGTTCAAGTGTGATGACGCCCAAACGGGCTTTACCATCGAGAGTACCAATGCCGCCATCTCAGCCGCAGGTGCAAAGACAGAAAATCATTTGGTGGGTACGTTCACCAAGATTCCATTGACAACGACTACAGCTCCGAGTGTAGCTGATGTGTATTACCTCAATAGCGACGCCTTCCATCAAGCCAAGTCATCTCTGAACGTTCCTGCCTTCCGTGCGTACATTTCATTCCCCTCAACTTCACCCGTCAGGGAACAGGTACTTCAGATCCGTACCAACGATGATGAGGCTGACGTTGTTGGCCGTGTGCTGGAGGATGGCGAGATTGAGGCCGTCTACGACCTGCAGGGCCGCAAGCAGAATGACCTCCAGAAAGGCATGAACATCATAAAGATGTCGAATGGTAAAACTCTAAAAGTTTACGTGAACAAGTAATGAAACGAATGAAGATACATAAGATACTGCTCCTGTTGCCATGGCTCGTGCTGGCTGCCTGCACGAATTATGAGCAGGACCTGAAGCCGACCCTTTCCGGTGAGGGAAAGACTCCGCTCACCGTGATTGCCGTGCTGGATGCCAGCAGCAAAGCCATACAGACACGTGCTGCAGACAAGGAGTTTGCAAGTGGCGATGAGATGGTAGCCTATCTGAGACATGTGACGTGGAGTGGCGGTTTCACAACAGAGGAGGCTGATAAGCGTACCTCTGTAGTTGCCGACCAGGCACCTCGCCTCGTTACCTTTACTTGCACGGGTAGTGCGGATTGGACACAGTCTCTTGACGACATTTATCCCTTCAAGGCCGACAGTACCGTTGCGATAAATGGGGATAACAGTAAGCAGGCAGCAGAACTTTCGACAACATCAAAACTCTACTGGGATGATTTCAGTAATTCAGCTTCCGATGCAACCGACCTTCGTACGGCGGGTCACTACCTGCAGTCGTACTATGGCTATTGCTATAATGGCGGAACACCTACGACGGCGTTGACAGAGGCAACAGGTGTACTTGGTTGGACAATCCAAACCGACCAAACTGCAGATGGCGCTTTCCAGCATAGTGACCTTCTCTGGTCGGCAGAGCAGAAGCCAGTAAGTTATACGCATCGTGAGGCAAATGTGGATGCGGATCGTCCTGGCCTTATCATGCCCTATACCCATGCCATGAGCAAGGTGACGATTACGGTAAAGGCGGGTGAAGGTTTTGATTCTGACTATAACTTCGCTAGTACCGCCATCACGCTCAATGATGTGCGCAAGACCTGTACGGCAAATGCCCCCGAGGCAAAGCTAATCTACAAGACGGATGGCACAGACAAGGGCGACATCATCATGAAGGCAGGAGCCACGGTTGGAACCTTCGAGGCCATCATTGTTCCTTCCATCCTCACGGTGGGTAACACCTTTGCTACCATCACCAATATGGATGGTAATACCTACACTATCCCTGTAACGGAGGCGATAGTAAAGCACAATTCCGACCCATCGGCTGAGTTTCCCGGCTGGGGCAGTCAGTTAGGGGCTGCCACTGAGGATGTGAACGGTGGTACGGCTCAGGTAAAGCCACAGACACGTGCCGATGAAGCAAAGATCCCCGCCGGTACAGGCTATCAGATGAAGTCGGGCGTACACTATAAGCTCACCGTTACCGTTAACAAGACCGCTGTGAGCGTCACCGCCACCATCCTCGACTGGGATGAGGTGGAGGCAGAAGGTGTCGGTGAGATCCACTTCAACAATGACATCAAGGACAAGGACGGCTCGATAGCAGAAATGCTTCAGGAGTTGGGTATCGACGTATACCAGTCGGCCAACAGTGCTGACTATGGAACCATGGCAACCCACCTGCGCTATAACAAAACGTCAAAGGTATGGAAGTACGATCCCGTCATCTACTGGCAGGGTGCTACGCCTGAATACTTCCGTGCGCTCTCGAATGTGAGAGCAGATGCGTCTGGAACTTCTACCAACGAGTCGCTCATCATGGAGAATACCCGCGATGCCCTTTGGGGAACCACACTGGCACATAGCGGAACGGATGCCGAAGGAGTGGCCTACGACTATGCTGAGGGCGCCCCCTTGAAGCCCCGTACGGGCGACATACCCTTGAAGTTTTATCACGCCATGTCGCAGATCACCTTCAACCTCGTGGATGCGCTCAAGGACAACACCGATCCGGCAGCCCGCCTTGATTTGCATGGTGCTACCATCCAGCTGACCGACCTTGCCACGGGTGGTACACTCGACCTGAACACGGGTGTGATTACGCCATCCAGCATCACTCCCGGTCAGAAGACCTTCAGCGAGGACAAGGGTGCCGTGCCTTCCCGCATGGGCTTCTTCGCAGCCAAGGAGAATGGAGCTGCAACCAGTTACAAGGCCGATGTGACCCTTAAGGACTATGTCATCACACCCCAGGACTTCGAAAACAATGACAATGCAACCGTCATCATCACCCTGGCTGACGGCACCGTCTACAAGGCACAGCTGAACAAGTGTACCACGGAGGTCATCAGCGGTGGTGTTTCTACCCCCACTCGCATAACGGCATGGGAACGTGGCAAGCACTATACCTACACCATCACCCTGGGTAAGGAGACCATCACCTTCCGTGCCCTCGTCGAGGAGTGGACACCTGTTGAAGGCGGCGGTAAGGCTACGCTGGAGTGGGACTAAGATAATTGATAATTGATAATTCATAATTCATAATTAGTGCTAACGCATACATTACATAATATAATAAGGAACTCGCTCGTGCTTCTATGCCTGCTGGCAGTGACGGCATGTTCCGATAGTTTTGATTTGGCTCAGTCTGGGGGAGAGAATCCTCTGAACCAGGACAAGGGTATCGGGCAGTTTGTGCTGTTCTCATCGGGAAATACCAGCAACAGCACGACGCGTGCCGTCATTCCCTATATGGAGAAGGAGGGACGCTTCGTGTGCAAGATGTTTTATCATGCCAAGGCAACTGACACGGATGCGAGTCCATTCGACACCGTGTCGACCCCCATCACCTCGTGGCTTCGTGTCGACGACAACGAAGGCAACTCGGTGTACTGGCAGAAGGATTTCGATATGGCTGGGGTGAATACAAGTCATCAGGACTATCTCGACTATGGCTTCGACTCGCGTGCCCAGTACTTCTACTGGCGTAACCGTCTCGACCACATTTTCCTCGGCTTTACCGACTACAACCAACTGAAGACAAATACATACGGCACTACGCAGGGAAAACTATTCATGTATCCCGAGGCAGATGGTGCCAAGAAGACCAAGACGGGCACACAGGAGAGTTGGCCGGTTGTGGGCTATAAGCAATTGAAGTTCGGAATGACGACGAATCCTGCATACGATGCCGATGCAAAGGCGGCATGCGATGCTGAGATGGCGCAATGGGAAATCGAAAAGGCTGAATGGGAAGCAGAGTATTCTAGCGAGTACCCTATACCTTGTCCTGATGCCTATGACGTTCCTGAGCAGATTTTTGGCATACAGAGTGTTGATGCAGAAGCTAAATTCCCATCCTACGCTAGCTTGTCGTACTTTCCCTTATCCACTGCAATTAGCGAATATCTGGGAATTTCGCAAGCAACAATCAGTGCCACACGTACCAAGGTATTGGCATACGTAGATGCCGCTCTAGGTCTTTCTCCAGAAGAGAAAACCACATTGAAGGAGGATTTAGGCCGTTTGGGCGATAGTGAACCCGAAAGTAATTCCGAAGGAACCTATCGTTACGAAAGATGGTACATCTATTTCAATCCTGATGTCATTGCTTACGATGGAGATGGTGCAATCGACCTTGAGAGATCTGAAATATGTCTGCTATGCAACCATAAGAAGCAGAAGATGGAGGATATCATCGCTGTGGCACCTGCCAACACCTTTGACCTGACGCGTGGAGAGAAAACGAGCATGGCTCAGCAACCCGACCCACTCATTGCCCTGACCAAGATGAAGCCGACGGGTGCCACACAGGAGGCCAACCGCGTACGCTTGTATTTCAAGCATCAGTTCTCACAGATACAAGTGAATCTGGTCAACGCGGAGAATACGGCTGAGATAACGGCCGATAATATCGTGAGCGTAGAGTTGCTTGGTGTGTCAAAGAAGGGCTATGTGTTCACGAATATCAATCCCAACGGTACACAGATACCTCCCACGTACGACCCAGTGGTCATCAGTCAGTATACCGAGGAGCAACAGAAGAAGAACCCCTATGGTACCTCCTTCAATATGTTTGTGATGAACGATACTGAGAAACCTCAGACTTCGCTCAAGTCCTTCAACGCCATTGCCTTCGGACAGCTGCAGGCCATCCGCATCACTTGGCAGGAAGAGCCAACAGGGGAGTTTTATGATGACGTGACAGCCGCAGAGGAGAATGCCAAGCATCTCGTGACCGACGGCAACGGAAAGAAGCCCGGTGAAGATGGCTACACGACAAAATACGAAGCAGGTTATACGCCTGTCAATGTCGGTGATGTCGTACCCCCTGTGAAGCATGTGGCCACCTACAAGATAACGGTGGATGACCGTGGCAACTCGCTGGTGAACCTCAAGAGCGGCTTCCGCTACATGTACGACTTCGAGTTGCGCAGAGGTACCATTGCCTTCATCCGTGCCACCATCGACGGATGGCGCTTGTCGGATGATTTGAATTACGGAACCAGTGGAACGATTACTCCAGACCCCATTCCGGAACCAGACCCCACTCCTGATCCTACTCCGGAACCTTAGAATGATTGAGAATGAGTAAACTGAGATACATATTATATATAATGGTGCTGGCCGTGCTCTCCGCATGTACAGACACGCAGGATTTCTTTGCCGACGACGATGTTATCCATGTTGGCGATGAGGTCCTGTTCAGTGCACAGGTGCCTCAGGTGTTGACACGATCTGCAGCGTCAGATGCATACTGGGAACATATCAACAAGTTCGAGCGAGTGCAGGAGGACTATGTCTTCAACGTCACCATGCACGAGGAGGGTGTGGCTGGTGCAATAGCTTCGGCCAGCTACAATCCTACTAAGAATACAGTCGATAATGTAACGACCTACGACGAATACGGTACTCTGACCGAAACTAACAGCTACCTGTTTTGGCCGAGCAACGTGAAGAAATATGCCTTCCATGCCGTGTCGAGCAATTCGTCTGCACAGGTGGAGAGCGAACAGTCTACCTTCGAACGATACCTGACGCAGGACCGTATCGAAGGCTATGGTTACGTACCTGGGTGGAATGAGGCTCTGAACGAAGGAGCAGGCGCACCGGTTCGCGACCTCGACAACTATAACTACATGACCTCGAAAGAGTGGTATGCTGCCAACAAGGCATGGGGTGCACCCAGCGAGATGAGCCAGGCTCAGCTCGTGGAGCACTGGAAGAAGATTCCCCTCTTCATGCGCCACAAGCGTTCGCGCATCACCGTGCTGCTGAAGGCTGGCGAGGGTGTGGAGCGCGACCAGATTGCCTACGACCCTTATCTCAATCCTGAGAATATCCACATAGATGTATTCAGCTACGATGACGAAGACCATCCTACCGTGGTACGTCCTCTGCTTGGCAGCTACAACTGCCAGTATCGTACTCCCGACGCATTGCCCGAAGAGGATGTTACGACAGCCTGCTACGATGCCATCGTCAACCCTCACAACTATGCCGAAGGAGAGCGTATGACCGAACAGAAGATGTTGGCCATCAACCTGTCCGGTATGAAATTCTCGTTCTATGCGGCCAATGACAAAGCATTCTCATCGGCTCCCGATGCTACCAACGAGGACGTCAGGATGCGATATGACCTTACCGAGGGCAAGCACCTCATTCTGGAGGTTATCCTCAGTACCGATACGCGTAAGATTCTCATCACAGCCTACGTGGTGGATTGGGAGGACTGGCCATTCAGCAGTATCTGCGATGACTTTGGTCAGGCCGCTGACCCCATGCCCATCAACAACAAGCAGGAGTTGATAGATTTCCTGACAGATCCGAACAAGAACAAAGCCGGTAACGTAGGCGTCATCATGCCGTTGAACTTCAATCTCATTGATGCTGTTTATACGAAAGAAACCGCAGAGTTGGAGAACAATAAGCATCTGGTAGCAGACAGCAGCGGCAAGGAACCGGGTGAAACAGGATATGTGGCTACCTATGAGACTGGGTATGTCCTGGTAAAGGAAGGCGATCCGATTCCCGGTGCCGGAGCAGGATGGGAAACCAAGTACGAGTTGAAGGCCACCTTGAAGCTTGCAGGTGCAACCATCACCACCGACCAGTGTCTGTTCAGCAAGATTGCCGCTTCGGGCAGCATTGTCAATGGTACGGTCAAGATAGCCGACAAGGGCAGTGATGGTGCTCTGGAATGTGCAGTAGCCAAGGAGAACTACGGAATGGTAGAGCGCATCAACGTCACACCTGGTGTGACCACACGTAAGGCTACACGTGCAGGTCTGGTCACGACGAACTACGGCACTGTCTATGCTTGCACCTCACAGATGCCTGTGTACAACGCAGGTGGAAGTTCGGAAGTGCTCATCGGTGGTATTGCTGCTGAGATGAAGTATCCAAGAGACAACGGCGTAGCCGTCACCTCTACGCTTCCCGTCATCGACCAGTGCAATGTCAATGCCCGTATTGATGGAGGAGAGAATGTGAAAGGTGGTGGCATTGCCGGTAGTGCAGAGGGCAAGTTGTCCAACAATACCTACGAATATGGTATCACTTTGTTACAAGATCAAAATCGTTTCAAGAACATCCTCTATGCCAAGGGTACGGAAAACCTGGATGTTTACGATAATGAATGGGCAACAAAAGCTGGCAATGCGGTAACGAACGGTTCAGAACTGACCAATTATCGTCCTGAATCGGAGCTTTATAACCAGGTACTCGACTCACAGGATGAATTACGTAAACTCATTACTGATGGTGTGTACAACAACAACTCCAGTCGTTTCCGCATTGCCGATAGTTTTGCGGTTGATGGAGATACGTGGGATTTAGGCAAACAAAATCTGGCCACGAGTGCATCGGGCAACCTGCTTTGCGAACTGAACGGCAACAACAAGACCATCACGCTGACCGGTACAACCCATGCCAAGATGCTCTTCAGTAATATCCAAAGCTATGTGTACGACTTGGTGTTGAAGCTTGACAAACCTATAGTGGAAGAGCCTGATGCCGAGGCTGATACGGACGAGGGAAGGCTACCAGCACGTGCTCCCTTGGCATACGCAGTGGTAGGTAACAAAGCCAAACTCAGCAACGTGACGGTAACATCGAGTCCCGACGCATACGTGATGTCAACAGCCAGCGGAGGACTGGTAGTGTGGGCATACGATGAAGCCACTATAGAAGACTGCACGAGTGATGTGGACGTCCGCATCGCGCTGCCAGAGGGTACGGGTGAACAGCAGACCTATTTCATAGGCGGCCTTGTATGCTCTGCCGGAAAGGCTACCATCCTGCGTTGCACCTACCTGCGCGATAAACTTCCCACAGAGGACGAACATGCGGCTCCCGCTTCCAATATCTACTATGGAGGCATTGTGGGCGGTACGAACTCAAAGGGTGTATATAATCCCGAACTCAATATCTCGGACTGCACGAGCTGGTTGACGTGGGAAACTTCTGACGAGAGACCTCATGCTGCATGGGGTGGCATCATCGGTTATTCGAAGTATGCAAGCCCACTTTCACCCGACGTCCTGATTACTTCCATGGATGGCAAATGCCAGGGTAACTGGTGGGCAGCCTCTGCAGGAGCCTCAGAGCAAGGCTGGGCATCGGGCATGAACGAGGAGAAGGTAATCGGCAAGAAGAACTCTGTTCATCCGACGAAATAAACGGTCTCTAAAAAGAATAAGAGTAGACGGTCTTTATAAAGAATAAGAGTAGACGGTTTCTGTTAAAAACAAGAAATGAAGATAAGACAATACATATACGCAATGGTAGCCATGCTGCTACTGACTATGCTCCCGGGATGTACCGAGAGTGAGTCGCTCGTTGACGGCATGGCGGCCGATGATCCGAACGTCATACACGTCGGTGGCATTGACAATGCTACCGTGGCGACCTCATTGGGCGGTTTCACTACCCGTGCTGCAGGCGACAATACCTCAGTGGATGCCGAGACTGTGGAATGGTTGCTGGGTCCGCTCTTTGGCGGTCTTGATATTACATACGGTGCTCAGGATCAACCGGATACGAGGAGGGTGGCCATACTGAAGCTGCTGAAGCTGGATCCGAATGGAGGAAATACCAGCAGCAATATCAAGTTTTCAGAGTATAGCGATGACGTTGATAAGATAGCTGAGTACTCGTTCAAGTATCTTGGTACAGATGAGGATGCCAAGTGGTATGACAATGGTGAACACTTCTTCCAGGGCGTGTTCGTGCCCGAGAAGTTGCGCTATGTACCAGCTAATTCAGAGACTGTAGAGGTCGTCAACGGAGCATCATCCACCAAGGCCCCGAATCTGAAAGTTGACCAAAGCAAGGACGTAAAAACCAACGTGGATGCCAACTATACCTTGTTGGAGCGTTACCTTGGCATGCCAGCCGATGCCCATCTCCATGCCACGGTAGGACGTATCAAACTGCCTTTCCGACATCGTCTGGCACGCGTGCTGGCATACGTACTCATTGATCCCACCATGGGCAGTGCTGTTACCATCAAGGGGTACAAGAAGGATGCGGAAGGCAATCCTCAGATTGACGATGATGGCAATCCTGTGGAGGACGCCACTACCAGTTCCATTCGTTTCGATAACGTCAAGGTTTTGGCAGGTGTCAAAGAGGTTGAAGAACAAAACGGCCATGCCACACTGACCCCCCAATGGGATCAGTCTCGTAAGGTCATCCCCCATTTCGTAGAGGAGAGCGGTAGCAAGAACTCGCAGGGAGAGTTGAAGGCAGAAGACTTCATTATGTACTACAATACTGAACTGAAGACCTACCTTTTCCCTACCAACGATGACGATTGGGTAACCGCACATGACGCCTGGAACAGTGCCTATACCACGGCTCTTGGTGCGGGTACGTCCGACGAAGACAAACGCAAGGCTGCAGAAAAGGCAGATGCCTCATCGGGCTACAAGCGAACGCTCTATGGCAGGGTACCTGTGTATGATATCATCGTACGTCCTACCTACAAGTCGGAGGAGATGGTGATGTACGACGAGGAGAACTACGAAACAGAGAAGCACTCGCTTGCCAGTCAGAAGAACAACATCGACTTTGAAATTACGCTCAACAATGGGTTGGAGTACACCAAGCAGTTTGAGTTCGACCTCGATGCGAACTTCCAGACCGTCGTCTTCCTGCGCATCAACCGTGAGTCCATCGACTACAACAGTTCGGGTGCAGAGGTATGGAAGGAAGAAACAGATCATGATGGCTATTATGGTGTGAACAATCAGAATGGCAACACGCTCTCCTTTGCCGGCAGCAGTTGGCAGAGGGCATACCGCATCGGCAGCACCAATCCTACCATCACCGACGGCCACTACTACGGACAAGATGATGCGACCGACGATAACGACGTGCAGGACGATGACAGGATGCCTTGGTACCCACAGTACGTTGACCAGTCGAAGTGGGTGGAGATGTTTGCAGAGGCTCACGAAGGCGGTCTTCATCATGGTGACTATTTCATTCTGGACAACGACATTACCATCGACGCTACCAAGCTGCCCGACAACTTTGTCTTTACCGGCCACCTTGACGGACAGGACCATACCATCACGCTGACCAATACGGGTGCTGACTGGACAGAATATGCTGCCACGACAAACTATGAAATAGAACCTCTTTACACCAGTCCTTCGGGCGGTGAGCCGTTTGCGATGCCTCAGTTGTACACGTTGGAGCACCACAATGCGAACTATACTGATGAATCTGAATTATACCTGATAGAAGGAATCTGGTATTTGAAGAGTTCCTTGACTCATTACGAGGCTGTAGAGGAAGTTTCGCACGCTGCAACAGAAGAAGATGTAGAACAAGGCAAAGCAGTAAATATAGGTGACAAGGTTATCGATACACCAGCAGAGCCAGAAAAGTATGAGAAAAATGCCACTTCTGTTGCCATGCAAAATGCTTATGACGAGTATCATGCTGTTTATCCTTCTTTGACTGACGTTATGGATGGCATTGTGGAGTATTATAGGAAAATCTCTGAAAATAATTACGAGGCCTATTCATTGTTAGATGTAACCTTCTACCAAGCCATTCCCCACACCAGCGGCACAACCCTCTTTGCTGGTCTGAACGGAGCATACGCTGCTGCTATTGGCGAGGCAAACGTACATTCTGAAGGAGGAAGGCTCGTGCCTTACGTAGATTCTACAACAAAGACCGGCTGGCGTGCAGAGGTTATCAATACCAGGATTTTGGGAGCAGACATGTTCCCAGCCGAGGCAATAAAGGCAGATGGCAACTATGACGTGAGCAAGGTCTCTGGCTATGTCTATAACTGCTGGAAGGGCAGTGATAAGGTCAAGAGCCATACACCCACATTGCCCAAGTACAAATGATTTTAGCGTCAACAGGACAAGAAGTCAACAAACGAAAGATGAAGCGATTCTACATATTATATATTATAATGAGCGCCTTGTTGCTGGGCAGCTGTTCCGAAGAGGATATCCTCGGAACCAACTCGCTGACCACGGAGCAGAAGGCTTTGCTCGGTACGGCCGTGAACTTTAATCCGTCGATGGCAGAAGAGTTTGCCGAGACACGAGCATCCTACGAGCACAATGGCAAGTTTAACGAAGGTGATATCATGCAGATCTATCGTCAGTATTGGAACGGTTCAACCAACCAATGGGATAATCTGCAGGCATTCCGCACCTACAGCTACGACGTGACCTACGCCACGGGTACGTCCATCAACCTGCGTACTGATTGGAAGGTGGCAGAGAAGCGTATGAAGTGCGACGACTGGAACGGTACCACGGGTACAATGCTGCCCCAGACCAAGGCCGACTCGCTGACCTGGGAGAATGGTACCACCGTGCGCTTCCGTGCCTGGAGCCGCAGCAATGTGGCGGGCTGCTTGAGCAATGGTAGTGCCGGCAGCTACTATCCAGACTTCTGCATAGCCGACTGGGTGACGGTGTCAGGTCCCACCATGGGTATTCCACTTGTCCTACGTCACGTCTGCAGCCGACTCAGCTTCTCCGCCAAGGCAGGCAATCAGTTCTATAGTGCCGAGATTTGCCTCAACAAGGAGGACTATATGTGGAACGACAATGCCGACAGTCACGACAATGATGAGGCTGACAAGATGACGGAAACGGAAGCCGAAGAGGTTGTCAATGAGATAAATGCCGTCTATAACCGCATGTGTATGCCAGCCGGTGTAGACATCGAGAGCGGTACGCTCCGTGCCATGACCAATACGCTGTATGACAACCTTAAAGCTGCAAGAGACGGAAAAGGTGAATTCCATCTCATCGAGCAGAGAACTGCTGCCGATGGTATCGTGAGTTACGGCAACGAGACTTCCAGTTACATTGCCACCGATGTCAAGCATCCCTCCTTCTCCAATGTGGATGGCCGCTTGTACATGATTACCATCCCCTACGACATGAGCAACGATCCTGAGAAGCAGGGTGAGGTACTCACGCTTCCTGCCAAGACGCGCTTCAAGATCAAGCTGCGTGACGTGAACAATGGCGACGCCCACAATACCAGTGGCTACGAGTACAAGGAACACATCTTCTCGCTCAGCGACATCAAGGTTGATGGGCAGCCCAAATACCCCAACGGCCTTGAGATGTTGCCCGGTAGGAGCTACCTCTTCACTGTAGGTTATCTCTACGACAGGCTGACGGTGACGGTCATCGAGGAAGGCATCAACTGGACTACAGCCGAGGAGGAGAGGGGCGAGACCACCGACCAGCATGTGGCAGAGAACACAGAGAACAAATACAAGTGGTACAGGGACGCCATCAACGAGGCCATCGACCACACCAAGGAGAGTAAGGACTACAACCCCATCTTCAAGATCTCCACGGCCGAGGAGTTCAAGGAGTTCATCGCCCTCGTCAATGGTACGGCAGCCACCAGGACCGACGGTTTGGCACGCGCCATTCGCAAGGACGACAACCCGGATGCCGACCCCATGCGCGACACCAAGGAGACCAGGAAGTACTGGTGGTACGACGTCGAGAAGACGGCTGCAAGTCTGGCCACCGAGTTTGGCGATACAGTATGGGTAACCCGTGCCGAGGCCGAGCGGCAGGGCTATGTGTTTTACCGTCAATACTATCCGCAGGTTTCCGATAGGTCTGCCTATTCTATCGAAGATTACGTGCGTGGTCCTATCAGCTTTTATGATGAGCGGGTGACCCTCCACCTCGTTGTACAGTTGACACAGGACATTGACCTGCACGACTGGCAGTTGGAGAGCATCGGCAGGACAGACGCCACCGCCTTCAAGGGCTTCTTTGATGGCGGAACGCACACGCTCAGCAACGTCAATGTGAAGGATGACGTCTTCCCTGAAAACGATGAGTACCTCTTCGGAAACATGCAGGACGGTGAGATTCGCGACCTTCGACTCACCTCCACCCACAAGCTGGCACTCCTGAACAGCGGCACCACCAGCAGCAGTGTCCGTAACCTGCGTATCGTGGGTGTCTCGCTCCAGGCCGACTGCTCTTCTTCCCCCATAGCAAAGAGCCTGACGGGAACCTCCTACGTCGTGGGCTGCATCCACGAGGGCGATGCCGGTGGAGCCCTGGTCGGTACGGCCGACAACCTCACGATGTATGGTTGCATGCACGCTTCGTCCAACAACACGGGCGGCGCCTTGCTGGGCAGTTATGCAGCCTCGAGCACTCCCTTCTTCGCCCCTCAGGCAGGCACCATGCTGCAGTGGGGACGCTTCATGTGCAACTACTATCAGCATGACTATGACCAGGCAACGACGGCAGTGGGCGGCACGACGGACGATTACCGTCCACAGGAATACATACGTGGAGCGCGCCATCACGTGCTGCGTGCCAAGAACGACAACCTGCTGAGCGATGACGTGCCCTACGAGACGCTGAAGGGAATGCAGAAGGAGGAGTTCTACGGACTGGCTCCCTGGAAGGCCATGAACTACGCCATCTTCCAGTACAACCAGACAAGTGTGGCCAAGGCATCGGAATATCACAGCTTCCCTGAAAGCCATCAGTGCCACATGGTGTACGAGGTGGACGATATCGGCTATGCACACCGTTATCCGCAGCTCGTGGCCGGTATGGCGACCACAGGTGGAGTGAAAAACATATTGTTGTTGAATAACTAAAGGAAATGAAGAAACATATAGTTTTCATAATCGTGTTGGCGCTTCTGGCCGCTTGCTCCTCCGACGAGATTGTGCAGAAGGAGCAGGAGAGCCATGAGTTCACGCTGACAACGGACGTGCTGCCCTTCAAGGGTGAGGCGGCCGCGACACGCAGCAACCTCGAGGGCACAGGCTTTGAGGATGGCGACTGGATTCGCTTGAAGATCATCTGCCCGTTTGTGGAGTCTTCCGAGTATGGCGAGAGCACGTGGGGCAACAGCTACGATGCCTTCTTCCTGCTGAAGAGAAAGGGTGGGGCTTGGACGTATCTTGAAGGCAGTGGCATTTACAACGATCACTGTGATATTGACGGAGATTATAGAGATAGCAATAGTCCGCAGGTGGGCAGTTTCTACGAGGCACAGCAGACACCCTACGTCTATATGGCATCGACGTGGAGCGAGGAGAAGAACTTCAAGACTTCCGGTGGCACACACGTGCTGCAATACTGCCATGTCTTCCATGCCGACCAGCGCAAGACCAAGCACTACAAGGCCAGCGACCTGCTCTGGGCTCAGCAGTACATGCAGACGGGTGCGTGGAACGTCCACCTCAACTTTGAGCACAAGATGGCATGCCTCACCTTCGAGATTACTGATGCAGACGGAAATCCGGCCTCACTTACTGACGCCGCTATCCTCACCCTCGAAGGCATGCCCGACATCGACCAGCAGGAGATCATCGTGGGCGACTATTATGCCGAGAGGAGCAAGATCAATTCGGCGGGCAACTTCAACTACAAGAACAAGCATTCGTGCAACTTCGAGCATAACGGCCGTGTCATCGGCATCGGTGTGAACGTAGATGCCGCCAACCGATCGTATGCCTATCCCATGACGGGCAACCCCAATCCCGCCTACAACAAGACCTTCACAGGCAGTGAGATAGTGCCCAATACCGGCACCTATACCGCCTATAAGGAGGACAATACGCATTACCGCCTCATTGTGCCTCCTTGCGTGCTGACCGAGCATGCCCAGATATGGGTGCGAGATGGTGAGCGCCGCTACACGATGCAATTGGAAAGAACGAAGTTCCACGAAGGGGAACTTTATCCCGTAAAGGTGACATTGAAATGAAGAAATATATCTATATACTCATAGCCTTGCTGGGCTTTGCGGCCTGCAACAGCGAGGTGGACACGCTGCCTGCCGACTGCGACCCCATCGTGCTGCGTGGCATCCGTGCCGACATAGACAATGGCCGTGGCACACGTGCCGTGGCCCCCTTGGTCGATTCCATCGGCAAGTACGACTTCCTGAACACCGACGAGATTATCTTTACGAAGATAGAGCGCACAAAGCGCCCCATCCGGCCTACTTTCAGCTATGACAATGTGCAGTATTCCTGCATCATATCAGATCAGAATATCTCGTGGAAACGCGAACAGCCACAGACAGACATCTTCTGGAGCGACGGCTCTGAGCCGCACACGTTCATCGGCTACATCCTGCCGCACGAAGATGAGAAGACCGCAGCACAGTCTGGTTACGACTGGCATCATGATGAGGATAATGATGTTTACTATGGCAGTCTCGGCAACCCAACCGATGCCGACGAGGTGATAGACTACACGAGCACTCCCCTAGGTACTGACCGCAAGGAACCCTACGACCTGGAGAAGCTGCGCAAGGAAGACCTCCTGCTCACCTACGACACCAACATGCAGAACGAGGATGCCATGGCTTGGGTACACTTCCACCACGGCCTGGCCAGTATACGTGTGGTTGTCACCATCACGGGTTATTCGACCACGGGTGAAGACCCCGATGCCAAGACCAAGGTAACCGACATGGTGGTACACCAGCAGCCCACCATGTACAAGTGGAACAACAGAGGCTTCGAGGCCGCACCGCTTGTGGCGGGTGACCAGGCCATACTCGATGGTTTCACCGACTGGGGAGGAACTGCGCCTCAGTGGAACCAGACGAAGGAGATGAAGCTCTGGCAGCCACGTGAGTATCATGGCACGGGTGCCAGCCGCATCTTCACCTTCTACGGCATTGTGGCCCCTGGCATGCAGGACGAGGTGCGCATGACCTTCGGTGTGACCTATCCCGACCCGCTCGACCCGAAGCAATTGCCCGAGAATTTTATCAAAAAGTTCTACAACGCCACGCTCCGGTTGCCCGACAGCCGTAAGGTGGAGTTCCGTCCAGGATACTGCACCTCCATCAACATCAACCTCAACCACAAGAACGAGACGATGACCGTAGGAGCCGAGTACATGTCGTGGCAGTACGACGACTCACCCAACGAGGGATCGCTCCGCAAGAACACCACCTACCTCTCCTACACCGACCGCAGCCAGGTCACCATCGTGGGCGACGAGAAGGCTACGGCCGACGATGCCACCTGGCTCTATGAGGGTACGAGCGGCACCATCTACGATATCTATGGCAACGACGGTTCGCCCGACCATCCGTACCTCATCAGTACAGCCGACCAGTTGCTCTCTTTTGCCTACGAGGTGAAGAATGGCAGAACCTTTGAGCACAGATTCATCAAGCTCGATGCCGACATCACCATGCAGCCCACCAAGGAAGTGGAGGAAGCCAAACGCCAGACCTGGATAGGCGTGGGTGATGCCGAACATCCCTTCGACGGCATTTTCCTGGGCAGCGGACGCTACATCAACGACCTCTATGGCCAGCATTTCTTCTATACCGTGGGTGAGAATGCCGTGATCGACAAGCTGAACTTCGGCAACATCAAGGAGGTGCAGGGCTGCGGTGTCATTGCCCATGAGAACAAGGGACTCATCTGCGGATGCTACATCGATGGCGACGTGAAGGAGACCGACACCTCTGCCCAGTTTACAGGCAGCATCGTGGGTATCAACCAGAGCTTCATCATTGCCTGTGCCCATGTGGGCAAGGTGGAGGGACGTGGCACTATCGGTGGCCTTGTCGGCTTCAACAACGGCACCGTCATGGCCTGCTACCATGCTGGTGAAATCTCTGCCTTGGATGGCAGTACCGATGTGCATGCCACCGTGGGCAAGCGTGGTGACGGAACTGACGGTACCAACAACAGCATCATGTTCAGCTGCTACTTCGACAACAGCCTCATCACTCATACCCCCACACTCGTGCCTGGTAAGTCGGGCTATCCGCTCTCAACGGGTGTGATGCAGTCGAATAACTTTGTAGGTTATGAGGGTGCAAGGGTGTTTACGTATGATAGTTCTGGTAATTATCTAGGACTGGGTAAAAACCTTCGAGAAGTCGTTATTGAAATCTTGGATAAACCGGAAGACACAACTTTGACTAATGATGAATTGATTGTAGAATTGTTGGCCAATGGTGTGGTTTCATCAACCAACATTGACAAGTTGTTTACCTATCACTTTAGTTTGGATGAAGCCATACGTGTGTTTACCATCTGGCTCAACGCAATTGCGGCCAATGCAGCCACTCAGGATGCCGATTACAAGGTGCAGACCAACTGCCACGATTTTACCAAATCTCAAATTCTTTTCCTGCAACAGCATTACGATTCGCAGCATAGATACTTCTACACCCCCGCCTCCTATCCCAAGGTGCAGTAGGAGAGGGGCTGCGCATATTCATGTCGACGAACTATAGAGAACTGTACAAATGAATACAACACAACAGAACATCTGATTGAGAGGCCGGGTCTTTTTGTACAGTTGTACAGTTAGCCCCCTTGTCGAAAGCCCTTGTTGAGGTTATGAATCGTTTTCGACCGTTTAATTTGCGCGAAATGCGTCGTTCTGTTGGTGCTGAGCATAAAATACGCCTATATGTATAAGGTATCTAGGCTTTTTTTAACCTTTATTAAAAAAAAAGTTGTACCTTTGCAATAAATTGGTAACTTTGCGCGTTATAATGATATCCGCTATCCGTGGTGCAAGGGCTCGAAAGAGGCCTGGCAGAGGACGGGTGGTGGGCTGATTTTGACCGTATATATAAAAATGATTCAGACATTGGCACTTAATTTAGCAGAAACACGCATAGAGGACGGAATGAACATTGTGGAACGTGCATTGAAGCGCACCTTCGACATTGTCTTTTCGCTGTTGGGTTTGATTGTCCTCTCCCCGATATTCCTGTTTGTATATATCCGTCTCAAGTTGCAGAACGATGGTCCTGTCATGTTCAGTCAGGAACGCATCGGTAAGGGGGGGCATGCCTTCGATATCTATAAGTTCCGTACTATGCGTGTGGACTGCGAGAAACACGACGTCCCGCAGCTGGCCAAGGTGGGCGACTGCCGTCTGACCCCTGCCGGCAAGTTCCTGCGCGAGCACCATCTGGACGAGCTGCCCCAACTGTGGAACGTGCTGGTGGGCGACATGTCGTTCGTGGGTCCGCGTCCCGAGCGCAAGTACTTCATCGATAAGATTATGGAGGAAAACCCCGACTACGAACTGCTCTACCAGATAAGGCCCGGCATCACCTCGATGGCCACCATCTACAACGGCTATACGGACACGATGGAGAAGATGCTCATCCGTCTGCAGATGGACCTGGACTACCTGAAGAAGCGCTCGTTGCTGTACGACCTGAAAATTGTCTTCACGACGGTGAAACTGATTGTTAATGGCAAGAAATTCTGATATGATAAAGAAACTCACGCTGATTGTGGCGCTCATACTGGTGGGCGCCATTGGTGCTTTTGCACAGTCGATGACGGATGACCAGATCATCTCGTTCATCCAAAAGGAGAATGCCAAGGGAACGAGTCAGCAGAAGATTGTGACCGACCTGTTGCAGAAGGGCGTCACCACGGCTCAGCTGCAGCGTGTGAGACGCAGGGCCGAGGCCATGGTGCAGAACCAGAAGAACGGTGGCAGCCTGATAGCACCGCCTGCCAAGGCTCCCGTCACCCGCACCCAGTACGACCAGTACGGGCAGCCCATCAGCAAGGAGCAGCAGGAGCAGATGAAGATGAACATGACGATGAACGAGCGCGGCCTTTACATCGACGGCGACCAGGACTCGCTGCTCTGGTACATGGAGCATCAGGAGGTAGGACGCAAGGTCTTCGGTCGTGACATCTTCAACAACGAGAACCTCACCTTCCAACCCAGCACACAGATGGCCACGCCCCGCAACTATCTCCTGGGCCCTGGCGACCAGGTGGTCATCGACGTGTGGGGAGCCAGTCAGCAGACATTCACCGAGACCATAACGCCCGACGGCAACATCACCCTCGACGGCGTGGGACTCATCCGCCTGGGAGGCCTCAGCGTAAGTCAGGCCAAGGCTGCGCTCAAGAGCCGTCTGGGACAGTCGTACAGCGGCTGCCAGTTCAACCTTACCGTGGGTGACATACGCACCATACAGGTGCAGGTGGCCGGTGAGGTGCGCATGCCCGGTACGTACAGCCTCTCAAGCCTATCCAGTGCCTTCAATGCCCTCTATGCAGCCGGTGGCATCAACGAGGTGGGTACGCTGCGCGACATCAAAGTGTATCGCAACGGACGCAAGATCGGCACGGTCGACGTGTACGACTACCTCGTCAACGGCAACTCATCGGGCGACGTGCGCTTGCAGGACAACGACGTCATCGTGGTGGGCCCTTACGACTGTCTGGTCAACGTGACCGGTAAGGTGAAACGCCCCATGTGGTACGAGATGAAGAGCACGGAGAGCCTGAAGCAACTGATGGCCTACTGTGGCGGCTTCACCGGCGATGCCTATACGAGTAAGGTGCGACTGACCCGCAAGGCAGGCAGCGAATACAGCGTCCATACCGTGGGCGAGTTCGAGATGGGCGGTTTCAGCCTGAAGGACGAGGACGTGGTGGAAGTGGATAGCGTGCGTGCACGCTTCAGCAAGACGGTGGAGGTGCGCGGAGCCGTCAAGCATGCCGGCAAGTACCAGTTGGGAGGCAGCATACAGACCGTCCGCGAACTCTTGGCCGCTGCCGAGGGCCTCAGCGAGGATGCCTACGAGGAGCGCGCCGTGATGCACCGTGAGAAGGACGATCTCACCCTCGAGATGGTGGGCGTGGACCTGAGGGGCATCATGGAGGGACGTGTGGCCGATGTGGCCCTGAAGGACAACGACCTGCTCTTCGTGCCCAGCCGCACCGAGATGATGGGCGACCGCAAGCTGACCATCAATGGAGAGGTGCTCTATCCCGGTGTCTATCCCTATGCTGAGAATACCACTATACAGGACCTTATCCTGCAGTCGGGAGGCTTCACCGAGGCTGCCTCACTGGCCCGTGTCGACGTGTTCCGCCGTGTGCGCGATGCCCACGCCGTGGTAGACACCAGGTCGTCAGCCCAGAGCTTCTCGTTCAGTCTCGACGAGTACTATAACCTGATGCAGGACACCCTCTTCCGACTGATGCCCTACGACGAGGTCTACGTGCGCAAGAGTCCCGCCTACGAGCCCCAGCAGAACATCACCATACGTGGTCAAGTGAACTTCGAGGGACAATACACCATGACCAGCAAGGACTACCGACTGAGCGACCTTATCAAGGCTGCCGGTGGCTTCACGCAGCTGGCCTACGTGCCCGGTGCCCGACTGGTTCGCAAGATGACCGAGGACGAGACCCTGCAGCGCGACAACTCATTGCGACAGGCCCAGATACAGATGTACGAGGAGAGCCTGAAGAAGGACGTGACGAGCAGCTTCGAGCAGATGGACACACTTCTCTCCATGAAGATGAATCTCGACAATACCTATCCCGTAGCCCTCGACCTCCAGGCCGCCATAGACAATCCAGGTGGCTTGCAGGACATCGTGCTGCGTGAGGGCGACGTCATCACCATTCCCCAGTACTCGAACACCGTGAAGATCAGCGGTGAGGTGTCGTACCCTATCAGCATGAACTACGTCAAGGGCAAGCGACTGAGCTACTACATCAAACGTGCCGGCGGCTACGGCAACAAGGCCAAGAAGGGCAGCGTATATGCCGTCTATGCCAACGGCGGTGTGCAGGAGATCAGTCGCAGCAGCCGCACGGCCATCCAGCCAGGTTGCGAGATTGTGGTGCCCACCAAGCCCGAGAAGCAGGGCACCACGACGGCCGAGATCATGGCCATCGCCAGTGGTGGTGCCTCGCTGGCCAGTGTGATTGTTGCCCTCGTAAGTATCCTGAAGAAGTAAAGGAGGTTGACCTATGGAAAACGATAAGAAGCAACACGAGCAAGAGCGAGCTGAGGTCATTGACCTGCGCGATGTCTTCAAGAAACTGTGGAGCCGAAAGTGGCTCTTCGTCAAGGTGTGGATCGTCACGTTCATCCTCTCCTGCATTTACATCGTGCCCCAGCCTCGCAAGTACGTCACCAGCCTGTCACTGGCCCCCGAGATGGGAGGAGCTTCGACGGGCGGAACCCTCTCGAGCCTGGCCAGCAGCTTCGGATTCGACATCGGTAGCGTGCAGACCGAGGATGCCTTTTATCCTGAGCTCTATCCCGACCTGATGTCCACCAACGAGTTTCTCGTGGACCTGCTCTACGTCAACGTCAAGACGCTCGAGGGCGAAGTCGACACCACCTACCTGTGTTACCTCACCCGACATCTCAAGAAGAACCCACTCTCCTTCCCCTTCCGTTGGTGCCGCAAGCAGCTGCTCACCCTCTTCGGTGAGGCTCCCGCCCCCATCAGCGTGGAGCAGCGACTCAATCCGCGCCATCTGAGCAAGGAGGAGGACAAGCTGGTGGCCATGGTGCGCGACAACATCGTCTGCGACGTGGACGTGAAGACCAACGTCATCACCATCACCGTGAAGGATCAGGACCCACTCGTCTGCGTCACCATCGCCGACTCGGCACGTGTGCGCCTGCAAGACTTCATCACCCAGTACCGCACCACCAAGGTTCGCAACGACATGGAGTACTACAAGCAGCTGGCCGACAGTGCCCAGACAGAATACATGCAGGCCGTGCAGGCCTACAGCCGCTACTGCGACAGCCATCAGAACATCATCCTGCAGGCATACGTCTCCGAGCGTGACGAACTGGAGAACGCCATGTCCACCAAGCTGACCGCATACAATGCCATGCAGACGCAGTATCAGGCCGCCAAGGCAAAGGTGCAGGAGCGTACACCAGCCTTCACCGTGCTCCAGTCGGCCTGCGTGCCCGTGAAGCCCGCCTCGCCCAAGCGCATGATCTTTGTGGCTGCCATGCTCTTCCTGGCCGCCATCGGCACGTGCCTGTGGATATTCCGCGAGAGCGTGACCTCCCATCTGATCGGTGCTGCTGACAAGTCGAAAGAAGAGGATGCGTAACCTGTTTCTTATAGAGAAGCGTTCGTTGGCTCGCTGGATGTTCTTCGTGGGCATCCTCATTGCGTACTATGGCACCCTCAATCCCTGGTTCCTCTGGCCCATATCCCGCTATGTCCACTACTTGGCTGCCATGCCCATAGCCCTCAGCCTGATGTTCTCCAAGAACCTCAGACATGGACTCTTCAACCGTACGGACTACGTCTACCCGCTCGTCTCGTGCATCGTGCTGCAGCTGGTCATGGCCCTTACGAGCGGCAAGAACATCAACGGCCTCATTGCCGTGGCGTTCAGCAGCACGGTGTACCTCTCGCTCTTCAAGGTGGACCGTCCCGAACTGCATCGCATGTGCGACATGCTTGCCACCACGATGGCCTGCCTGCTCAGCGTCAGCATCCCCTTCTACATCCTCTACCATCTGGGCATCTCGCTGCCCCACAGCCACATCGTACCGGCCGAGTGGGACTATTCGTTCGAGAACTACTACTTCTTCCTTGTCGACGACCGTTTCTCGTTCGAGCTGCTGCCCCGCTTCCATTCCGTCTTCCTCGAACCCTCTCACCTCGGCATGGCCTGCGTGGCTCTGCTCTATGGGCAGATAGGCAAGTGGAACACGTGGCGTTGCCGTATCCTGTTCTTTGCCATTGCCATCTCGTTTTCGCTGGCTGCCTACATTTGTGTCGTCGTGCTGCTCTTTTCCGCTGCCTGGATGAAGGGCAAGGCCATCATCGGCAAGGTGGTGCTTCTGCTGTCGCTCTGCACGGCCACCGTCGTGGGCTCCATCTTCTACAACAAGGGGCAGAACATCATCAACATCCTCATCGTACAACGTCTGAGCACCAACGATCAGGGCGAGTTTGAGGGCGACAACCGAACGAGCGACCTCTTCACGAAAGAGTACGACAAGATGGCCGGATCGAGCGACATCATACTCGGAAAGGGAATGGAAGCCATGGAGCGATTCGGCAGTTCGGGTAACTCCGGCTACCGCGTCTTCCTCTACACGTACGGGCTCATCAGCGTTCTCTTCCTGCTCGTCTTCTTCCTCTGTCTCTTCGGTACGAGTGACAACAGCCGCGCCAAGATGGCTATGTCGCTCATCAGCCTCCTCTCTTTCGTGGCCCACGGCATACCGATCAAGTACTATTTCTTTATCCCGCTCTTTGTGTTGATATACAGTGAGGTCAGACCAATGAAACAATTGACAGATAAGGGTTAACGGATAAGGATTGACAGATAAAGATTAACGGATAAGGATTAAGTAACTCCAATAGCTAATTGATGGAACCCGTCAGACGAATGATACTCAACACCATTGTGCAGTATGTGCGCACGTTCCTCAGCATGGCCATCATGCTGTTCACTACGCGCATACTGCTCAGTACGTTAGGACAGTCCGACTACGGACTCTACTCCGTGGTGGGCAGCACGGTCTTCATGATAGGCTTCATCACCGTCTCGCTGGCCAGCAGCACCCAGCGCTTCCTTTCTGTGGCGCATGGCAAGGGCGACAGCCTCGAACTGCGTTCCATCTTTGCCAATGCCCTCTACCTGCATCTCGGCATTGCACTGGTCATCGCGTGCGTCATGTGGATGCTCGGGGGGCAGTTCCTGGGGGCGCTCACCATCGCTCCCGACAAGGTGGAGACGGCCTTCTTCGTCTACGCCATGGTGCTTCTGATGACGCTCACCACCTTTGTCACGGCACCGTTGCGTGCGCTGTTCATTGCACGCGAGAATATACTGTACGTCTCTGTGGTAGAGGTGCTCGATGCTGTGTTCAAGCTTGGCGGCACGCTCGCCCTGCAGTACATTCCCTACGACTCACTGAGGGTCTATTCCGTCATCATGCTCCTGGTGTCGGTCTTCAATATGCTGGCCTACGGACTCTATGCGCTGTGGCGCTATGAGGAATGCCACGTGCCCAGCCCAAGCGAGGTGACGTTCCAGCGCATGAAGATGCTTACGGGCTTTGCCGTATGGAACGTCTATGCCGTGGGGTCGGGCGTGGTACGTACGCAGGGCATGGCCGTTGTCATCAACCACTTCCTCGGCACGCTCGTCAATGCCGCCTATGGCATTGCGTTGCAGGTCTACAATGCCGTGAGCTTCATTGCCTTGTCCATCCTCAATGCCGTTAATCCACAGCTGATGAAGGCCGAGGGCGTGGGCGACCGCCAGCGCATGCTGCTGCTCAGCACGAAGGAGAGCAAGTACTCCTTTCTGCTGCTGCTCCTGCTGCTCGTGCCACTGGTCGTGGAGATGCCCGGCGTGCTGGCCTTCTGGCTGGAGGAGGTGCCCGACCAGGCCGTCGTCTTCTGCCGCTTCGTACTCATTGCCTACATCTGGGATCAGACTACCATCGGCCTTACCTCGGCCAACCAGGCCATCGGCCGCATCCGCAACTATAGCCTGATAACCAGTACCACGCGCCTGCTCACACTGCCCGTAGCATGGTACTGCCTGAAGTCGGGCGGCGATGCCACGCTTGTCATGAGTGCCTACTTGGCCATCGATGTGCTGATTGGCCTTATCCGCATTCCCTTCCTGAAGTACACCGGAGGCCTCTGTGTCCGCCAGTATTGCAAGGAGGTCTACGTGCGTTGTGCGCTGCCCGCCCTGGGCGTGGTGCTGGTGGCGTGGCTGATGGTCCGTCTGCCCGATTTTCCGTTCCGTTTTGTCATCACAGAGATAATAACCGTCTGCACCGGGGCCGTCCTGGCCTGCCTTTTTGCCCTCACCGACACGGAGCGCGAATGGCTGTTGCAGCGCATCAAGAGAAAGAAATGAGAGCAAACTTGTTTCGTACGTTATGGTTCAACCTACGGGCCTTCGGATTGCGGAAAGGCCTCAGGATGCCGGTCTATGTGTACGGCCGCGTCAAGGTGTACAATATGGGTCGCATCCTTCTGACGGGACCCGTAGAGAGAGGTATGTTGAAGATCGGACGCAACTACGACGATACCGCGTTGCCTTATACCATCTGGAACAATCAGGGCACGATAGAGGTGCAGGGACGCACCTGGATTCATCACGGGTGCCGCCTGCTGAACCGTGGCTACATACTGTTTCGCGGAGGCGACATCATCAGTCATGCCTGTGTCTTCGACATTCGCGAACGCCTTGAGTTCGGACGGCACGTCTCGGTGGGATATGCCAGTGAGTTCGTGGACACCGACGTGCACTACATGGTCGACGTGGAGAGCCGCACCGTGCGCCCCAACACCAAGCCCATCCGCATCGGCAGCTACAACTGGCTGGGAAGCCACACGTTCGTCAAGAAGGGCACCGTGACGCCCGACTGCACCATTGTGGCCTCTCCTAATGCCTTGCTGCTCAAGGACTACACTCAGAGCCTCCCTCCCTATGCCGTGCTGGGAGGCAGTCCGGCCCGTGTCATAGCCCAGGGCAAGCGTCGCATCCTGAACTTCCGGCACGAGACCCAGATAGCCCAAGCGTTGCAGGGCGGGGCCGACGAGTACCGTGTGGCTCCCGATGTCGACCTGGACGAGTTCTGTGGCTTGGCTTTAACTCCTCCAGAAACATCCAATAAATCATCCGACCGTTAACTATCCAAGTGTAGCGTTAACATCCCTGTTAACTACCCAAGCGTAGCGTTAACTTCCTTGTTAACTTCTCAAGCGTAGCGTTAACTTCTTTAAAAAAATAACAATGAGAATACTCTTCGACCTATACACACCCCAGTACTTTGTGGGAGGAGCGGGCGAATACATCCGCAAGGTGTTTTATACATTGCTGGAGACGGTGCGCGAGCAGTCGCTCGACGTCGAGGTCGTTGCACTCGTGGACAGTTCATTGGCCGGAGGACGTTTCTCCTACAAGGACCTGGCGCCCGACAGTCTCCGCACGATGTCGGTCGAGGTGGCCGATGTGCGTGGACGCACGTTGTCACAGATACTGTCCGAACATCGCATCGACAAGGTCTTTATCGGGGCTGCCCAGTATTGGGGCGCCGCCTTCGACTTGGAGAGCCTCACGTGCCCCGTCGTGTGCGTGGTGCACGACCTCTGCAATGAGGAGTTCGCTACCTCACATGTGGAGTGGGCTCTCTATCTGGACAGTATGCCCCGCCTGCTCAAGACACGCCTCGTGGCCTTCCTCCGGCAGCTGCGGCATCCCAGGAGTGGCGTGAAGCGCATGGTGCCCATCATGCGCATGGCTCGTCAGAACAGCTGCTTCCAGCTGGTGGCCGTGTCCCAGTATTCGTCCAGCAGCCTTGCCTTCCACTTCGATTATCCACAGGAACGTGTGCGCGTGCTCTTCTCACCAGCCCGCGTCAGCCGTGCCGACGAGGCCATTGCCAATCCCACGTTGCAGGCATTGGTGCGCGAGCAGCGCCGGTACTATCTGATGCTCAGTGCCAACCGCGTTCCCAAGAATGCCCGCAAGGCCCTGCATGCCTTCCAGCGCTATGCCCAGACCGAGGCGGGGCGCGACGTCTGTTTCGTGACGGTGGGCTACCCCATGTCCTTATTCCCCAACCATGTCGTGCTGCCCTATCTGAGCGAGAGCGACCTGGTTCATGCCATGAAGCATTGCTATGCCCTCTTGTTTCCCAGTATCTTCGAGGGATTCGGCTACCCGCCCGTCGAGGCCATGTCCTACGGCAAACCCGTTCTGGCCGCCAATGTCACGTCCATTCCCGAGGTGCTGGGCGATGCTGCCATCTATTTCTCCCCCTTCTACGAGAGCGACATCTTCCGTGCTCTCCACGTGTTGACGGATGCCAACTACGAGTCGTACGTCCAGCGGTCTCTGGCCCGTTCGGCCGAGGTGGCTGCCAGGCAGCAGTCCGACCTCAATTCGCTGATTCGTATGCTAGTGACGCTCTGAGGCTGAAGGGATGCAAGCATGCCTCCTTTGCACATTCCAGACACGTGTGGCGATTCTCCTCCGTCACTTCGACGGATGAGGCTGATATGAAGCCTGCTGTTGTGTCGGCCCGTTCGTAGGCATTGATGCGGTGCGTGGCCGTGCAGTGGGTTACGTCGATGCCGTAGATGGGACCGAAGAGCGACTGCAACCATGTGGCAGCTGCTATGTAGCGTCCCACTCCGTATCCGAGATGCACCTGGTCGCGTGTCAGGTCGTACGCGTTCTGCAGTGGGCTGTGTCGCGCTATCTGTATGGCCGTGCCCGTTGGGATAATGACGTCGATGCCCTCGCGCTGTGACATCAGCGAGGTGGCACTGGCAATGCGCTCCCACCGTTGGTCGCCCATGAGTCCGTTGTTCCCCTCGTAACCGTTGCCATAGGCATGCACCAGTTGCCAGGCCAGGCAAACCTGCGGGTTCCGACCTTCCGTGCGCACCGCCTCTATCAGGAGGCGCAGGTACGGGTTGTAGGCCTGGTAGTCCGTGGCCTCGTGGCTGAACTGCTGCAGCACCACGATGTCCCAGTGCTGCGCCAGCAACTCCCTCAGGCTACCCCTCTTCCGAATCGACTTACTGCCTGTCGCACCCTCCGTGCCCGTCACCTTGATGCCTGTCGCACCCTCCGTACCCGCTACCTTGATGAGCGAGAACGTCGTGGTGTCCCTGAGCATCCCACTCCAGAACTTCAGCGAGGCCCCCCCTCGGGTCAGCGTATAGAGACTGTACGATGTCGAGTCGATGCCGAGCGACCGTGCCATGGCTCCGATGTAGGCCGTCCCGTCCGTCGTGTAGCTGTTGCCGATGGCCAGTATGCGCAGGCTGTCTGTTTGGTGGGGTAGGGGAGTGTTGTGGAAGAAGGGGATGTCGCGGCTGACACCCTTCCATTCGTCCTCGCTGCAAGCCGTCAGGCCAGTCAGCAAGGCCAACATTGTCCATAGCAGATATTTATACATACGACCTAATCGCTTCATTAGTGGCCTAATCGCTTCGTTAGTAACCTTTCGCTGTCGTGCGAAACAGTGAATAGTGAAGAATCGGTAACTTCCCTAATCTCCTAAACGACTAATCTACCAAACGACTAACCTTCACCCAATCCACATCCATCCAGGCCGGGTACTCCTCGGCCACGATATTCTTGAGATATTTGCTGCCCACCTGCATGTCGATGAGCAGGAAGAGGTCATCGCCGAAGGGGTACTGCCCCGCCTCCTGTGTCTCTATCCTGGGGTACTCCAGCTGCACCTCGCCGTTCAGCGTCAGGCGGATGCCCTCGGGCAGGATTTCCACACCATACACGTTCCATTTGCTGGCGTCCGTCTTGGGCTTCACCATGTGGCGTGGCGACTGCGTGTGCTTCAGGATGTCCGTATAGTTGGTGTGTACGGTCTGCTGCACGTGTCCGTCGTGGTTGGCATACTCCATGATGTCTATCTCCGCCCGTTCCGGGTAACCCCAGTGCTTCGGGTTGTCGTTCTTCACCCAGATGGCCGGCCAGCAACCCGTGGCACCGTGGATGCGTGCCCGCACCTCTATCTTGCCGTAGCGCATCGTCAGCTTGTGCTGGGTGCAGATGCCTCCGGTCAGGTACGAAGCCGTGTCCGTGGGCACTATGCCCTTGTTCTGCCTGGCATAGAGGCGCACGTATCCGTTCCGGTAGCGGAACAGCGACGGATGGGACGACATGAACTTCTGCCATGCCGACGGACCACGCTCGATCACCGTCCAGTGCTCCTCGTCCAACTGCCTGCCCTTGAAGTCATCCTGCCACAGCAGCTGGTACGTTCCCTTGGATACAGTGCCCTCGTTTCCTGTTTTCTCCTCCGCCCTCGACACCATGCACAGACACGCCGCACACACGGCCATCAGGACGGGCCATAAGTATCTTCGTTTCATATTCATTACTATTTCGTCGCAAAATTACGCTTTTTTTTGGAAATGTCTATAAAAACTCGTAACTTTGTTGCAAAATATTCAGTATGCGCACGAAAATTATCGCCTTTTACCTTCCCCAATTCCACGCCATTCCCGAGAACGATGAATGGTGGGGCAAGGGGTTCACGGACTGGACCAACGTCCGTAAGGCACGTCCTCTATATGCCTCCCACCGCCAGCCACGCGTCCCGTTGGAGGGGTACTACGACCTGTCCGACGTCGAGGTGATGCGTCGCCAGGCCGAACTGGCTAACGAATACGGTGTCAGCGGTTTCTGCTTCTACCACTACTGGTTCGATGGTAAACTGCTGCTCGAGCGGCCAGCCGAACAGCTGCTGCAACATCCCGACATCGATATGCCTTTCTGCTTCTCGTGGGCCAACGAACCGTGGGCGCGTACATGGGACGGCAAGGCCAGTCAAGTGCTCATGCCCCAGGCATACGGTACGGAGGCCGATTGGCGTCAGCACTTCGAGTACCTCCTGCCCTTCTTCCGCGATCCTCGCTACATGTGTGTTGATGGAGCGCCCATCTTCCTCATTTACAAGTCCCGGAGCATTCCTGAATGTAAGGCGATGATGGAGCTGTGGATTGCCATGGCCAAGGATGCAGGATTGCCTGGCATCCACTTCGTGCAAACCATTCGTGAGAACGAGCTCGACTCCCGTCCGCTGCCTTTCGCCGCCAATGCTGAGTTCGAACCCGCTCGCTCCATCCGTCTCCAGGGCAGCCGGGTTCTGACTTGGCAGCGCATACGACGTGCGTTCCTTCGCACTGTCAACAAGGTATTCCGTTGTCAGATCCATACCAACCCCATCATCCCCTTCCGCCGCATGACAACCCTCTCGCTCAACCATAATTCGCCCGTCGGCACCTATGGAGGTGTCTTTGCCGGATGGGACAATACGGCCCGACGAAGCACCGATGCCACCATCATCCAGTCGCCCTCCCGAGAGGAGTTTGCCGACTTCCTGCGAGCCAAAATACGACAGACGCACGACGTCTACAAGACCGACTGCATCTTCATCAATGCCTGGAACGAGTGGGCCGAGGGTACCTACCTCGAACCCGACACCGACAACCGTTACATGTACCTCGAGGCCATTCGCGATGTGCTCTCCGAGCAGCGTTGATTCCTTCCACTTTTCTTGAAAAGAGTCGCTCAATGAACAAGATAGAGAAATTAGTATACGATACGGTCAAGAACTCCCCCGCTATCAAGTTTGCCCTGCGCAACCTCTACCAGATGACGTTCGACCTCCTGCCCAAACCCAAGGACTGTTCCGTGGCTCCCATCGAGGGCAAGGAGGGCTACTTCTATGGTTTCCACGACCGCACGCCCTTCTCGGCCGACGAGTCGCGCCTTCTGGCCCACCACACCACCATCCCCCTCCGCATGCCCCTCGAGGGTGAGACGCTCGGAGTCGGCTACTTCGACTTTACATCCGACGTCAAGATTGGGGCGTACCACACCCTGGGGCAGTCGCATGCCTGGAACTACCACAAGGGGTGCCGTCTGCAGTGGCTCGACGACGCACACATTATATATAACAGCAAGGAGGGCCAGCAGCCCGTGGCCCTCGTCGCCAATCTGCAGGGAGAGACCGTCCGCACATTGCCCATGGCCATCGACACCGTTTCCGACGACGGACGCTGGGCCACCGCCTTCAGCTACGAGCGCCTCCACGTTCTCATGCCCGGCTATGGCTACGATGGGGTTCGCGACGGAGGCTGCCTCGACGAGAACGCACCGCAGTCCACCGGCCTCTACCTCGCCGACACCGCCACTGGCCAGTCCCGCCTCCTCGTCAGCCTTGCCCGGCTCTGCCAGTCCGTGCCCGACGGCGATGTGTCCTCGCTCAAGCACTTCGTGACCCACACCGAGTTCAGTCCCGACGGTCGCTACGTCTCCTTCCTTCACCGTTGGATTGGTGACGACTACCGTCGCCGCTACTCCCGCCTCGGCATCTACGACCTTGCCCACGACCGCATCACCTACCTCCCCACCACGGGTATGGTCTCGCACTACGTCTGGAACCAGCGACACCAGATTGTGGCCTATTGCAGCGTTCGCGAGGGCGATGCCCACGTCTGCTTCGACGTGGAGCAGGGCAGCTATCAGCCCGTCTGCCTCGGCCGCCTCAACGTGGACGGTCATCAGAGCATGATCAGCGACCAGCAGTTTGTCACCGACACCTATCCCGACCGTCGCCGCATGGCCTCTCTCTACCGTGTCGATGCCGCAGCACAAAGCCTTGAGCGCATTGCCTACCTCTATTCCCCCAAACGCTTTCAGACCAAGGACTTCCATCAGCACATAGCCTGCGACCTGCATCCCCGCATGTCGCCCTCCCGCCGCTTCGTCTGCTTCGATTCCGTCTACACCGGACAACGCTCCCTCTGCGTCATGCCGTTGGCAATTGACAATTGACAATTGACAGCAGACAATCGACGTTGACAATTGAGAACAGAAGATAATGTATTCCTAAACAGTCAATCCGCCCCGATGCCCCGCTTCCTCCTCCTCTGCGTCACCTACCATTCCTATCCCGAACTCCACACCTACCTCGCCTCCGTGGCCGAGGCTGCACGAGCCGTCTCAGGCCAGCCCTGGCAGGTTGATGTCTGTGTGGCCGACAATACCGACACCGACAGTCGGGAACCTGCCTTCCGGCATCCCTCGCTCCATAGCGTCCGTGTGTTCCCCTTCCACCGGAACCTCGGTTACTTCGGTGCCGTGCAGGCCATGACGGAGCAGCTCCAGGGCATTGACGCATACGACTACGTGGCCATCAGCAACGTCGACCTCGAGATGCCCGCCGACTTCTTCGTGCGTCTTGCCTCCCTCCGCGTCGGGCCGCAGGTGGGTTGGATTGCCAATGCCATCCTTTCCGGGCTGGAGAATCGTGACCGCAACCCCAAGATACGGCAGCGTTACACCCCCAGGCGTCTGAAACAGCTGCGCCTCCTCTTCCGTTTCCCCATCCTGCACTACCTCTACCAGCATACCCTCTACCTCCGCAAGCGAGTCGCCACGCAGCCTGCACCCACGCACATCTATGCAGGGCATGGCAGCTTCATCCTTCTCACCCAGGCCTTCGTGCGTCAATACCCACAGCTTCATTACCCCGTCTTCCTCTTTGGCGAGGAGATCTACCTCGCCGAACTCTGCCGGCAAGCTCAGCTCCAGGTGCGCTACGAGCCCTCCCTCATCATCCGCGACACCGAGCACGCCTCCACCGGCAGGATGCGCAAGTCCTTCTACTACCGATGCAATTACGAAGCACTCGACTACCTAATCAATACGTACTATTGACGTATGAGTCCACTATAAAAAGTCAGCGTGCTTTCAATTTATAACGCAAAGACGCACTTTTGGCGACGGCCTAAAGTCGACGCAAAGATTATTTCTTTTTTTTGCCTCTAAATCCAGTGAAAACTTTGCGTCTTTGCGTCGACTTTTGAACGTCTTCAAAAGTGCGTTCAACCAAATTACAGATTGTAAGCAAATCCGGAAAATCTGCATTTTTAATGTACTTTTTGTAGCGGAGTCACGTATACAAGTTTCATAGGTTCTATGTTTGCGATTTTTAACCCAACTTTTACATTTTGAACTTTTTTCAAAAAAGTTTTGTCTGAATATAAACGAGTTAGGTATTGAAGACCTCCAAAAGTGCAATGTAGAACACAGCAGAGTGGAATTTTTGTCGTACCTTTGCACGCATGAACTTCACCTCGCAGATATGATACAACCCAGCTACAGGCAAGGACGAGAAGACCACATGGGACTATTACAATCTCATCCGTGAGATCGAGTGCTCAAACCGTCAGCTGAAGACCGACCTCAACCTCAGGCCGATATACCACAGGAGGGACGAGCGCTCGGACGGCCACCTCTTCCTCGGCCTTCTCTCATACTGGATAGTCAACGTCATACGACACCAGATGAAGAAGGCGAACGAGAAGAAGAAGGCTGCCGACCCGGATCCCAAAGCAGAATATCCGACTCCATACTGGACGGAGATAGTGAGAATAATGAGTACGCAGAAGGCGGTCACCTCGGAAGCGACGAACACGCTCGGGGAAAAGGTAGAGATGCGGATATGCAGCACTCCGACAACCAAGGCCGCCGACATCTACTCCATGTTGAACTATAAACCAATGCCGTTTAGAAAAATCAAAATTTGTAGAACACAGTAGAGCAAATCAAAAACGCAAATCGCTGATTAGCAAGAAAAACAGGAATAAAACGTAAAAGTTGGGTTAAGAAGTCGCATTCGTTTACCATCCAGGTAGGTCTCCGACTCAAGAGCCTCGGTTTCAACCAGAAGTATATTCATGGGACGAGTTGCTATGACACAATCTCAGTGGTGTCATCGTAGAAAGGAGGTGGAACGCTGGTAGAGTGTTGGTAGAGAGATGGTAGAGTGTTGAAGCAATACTCTACCATATTAATAAACTAATAATCAGTAAACTAAGCACAAAAAGTAGAGTGTTGGCCATCGTGACTGCTATAAATGCTAATAAGTATCTCACTGAAGCCATTTCCGCTATTTTTTTTCGTTGGGCAAGGCTACTTTTTATACATAAAGTAAGGAAGACTTTTTCATTTATTTACATTAACGTCTATCCTTTGGCGATTTCTCATTGGCACGTAGTCATAGTCTTTTTGTGCATTCTTGTAGTTTGCAGGGAAACCGAATACAGTAATACGAAGAATCTGCTTGCCATCCTTTAAGAACGTGTACTTTGGACGAACAAGCATTGCACAATTGTATTTAATTGCAGCTTCTGCATTGACAAGTTCCTTTGCCTGTTCAAGTGTAATCTTTTTCAATTTTAACCGACCGTCTGGGGTAGAATAGTCGATAGTGTATTCTACACCTTTGTCAGCAACTATGAGGTCATACTCATTATTGCTGTTGATTCTTGTGTAAGGGTCAATGTCTGTTGAGGCACCAAATGCCCCACTTTGTGAAGAGCGACAAGACATGAAAAATAATGATATAAATGCGAGGGATAATGATAGTATTGAAAATTTTTTCATGATAAATGATTTTTAGAAGTTTAGATGAAAGCCGAGACCGAGAGTCTTTTGATTTGTAAATTTATCGTTTAGGACATTAACATCAGCTGTGAGATTTGTCTGTTTGCCAAGATGAAATTCTTGTTGTAGAATTGATACAGATTGAAGGCTATTGTATTTTTTTATATTATGGTCTGCTACCAATATCATAGTTGTCCCGGTGATGATACCTCCTGATGCAATTGGAATTCCAACAACAATAAGGTAATGGACATAATCCTCTGTACTAATAGCAAATGGTAAAATAGCACCTATTGCTATCATCGAAGCGCCAGAAATCCAACCTATGTTTTTTAACCTTTTGTATTTTTTAATATCGTTTTGATCGGCTTTATATGCTCTCAACAACTGAGCATCATTATATTGCTGTTGAGGATTCTGATTAAAAGTAGTCTGTGGAGTGATTGTTTCTACATGAATCGCTTCCGTTTTTGTTTCCCCAAACTTATCTATCTCTCCATTCTCGTAGTTTATGCTTATCAGTTCACTTATCTTTATTGTGTAAGTAGGTCCGTTCTGGTTACTGAACTTCTTGTACTCCACTTCAGTACTAGTCACTTTTAGTACCTTACTTTGAATAATGCCACCATCCTTCTTTACAATTACATCTTGAGCCATCGCAATCGTTGGGAGGCAAAGGAATAGCAACACAGAAATGATGCTAATGATAAATGTTCTTTGTTTCATTATTGTTATTTCTTAGAAGTTTAGATGAAAGCCGAGACCGAGCGTCTTTTGCTTAGTATAGTTATCGCTTAAGACATTGACATCGGCGGTGAGATTTGTTTGTTTGCCAATAGGAAACGTCTGTTGATATATGGCTTCAGATTTAATTGACTGACTCTTATTAATCATCCTATTACCAACAAGTACTAATGTGACTCCAGTCACAACTCCTAAACCGGAAGTGATACTTCCTGGTATGACATATTGGTCAATAGGAGAAGCCTTTCGTGCATTTATGTTATTTGCATAGCCGACAAAGAATGCTATTCCCCCGGCAAGTAAAACACCTCCACTAATATAACCAATAGTTCTTAATGTTTTACCTCTTTTTTTTAACTTTGCAGCATTAAGTTTTCCTTCTCGATATATCTTCAACAACTCCGCATCATTATACTGCTGTTGAGGATTCATATTGAAAGTTGTTTGAGGAGTTACGGTTTCAACATGTGTACCTTCGGTCGTATCACCAAAAGTATCCTTCTCGCCATTCTGATAATTGATAGCTTGCAACTCACTCACTTTGATTGTATAAGTAGGTCCGTCCTGGTTGCTGAACTTCTTATATTTCACCTCGCTACTTGTCACTTCAAGTACTTTACTAAGGATAGTACTTCCGTCCTTCTTTACAATAACATCCTGTGCCATTGCTAACATTGATACGCATAAGAAAAGCAGTATCGAAAATAGTTTCTTCATAATAATAAAAAAAGAATGAGACGCGAACTAATCCGAAACTCATTCTCTATTCAGGGACGACCAAGTACCCATTACCACGAACAAGCACGAATAAGTCCACGCCCCATACGGGACATGAGACTTATCGCATCTGTATTCTCGTGGTTTGAAATTGGTCGTTTCGAATAGAGAGAACACGAGCGAAAGCTCAATGTATATTTTATTTATCGGACAGCCACGCGAGTTAATAGAATTAATTGTATTCTCTATAGAATGATGGATTTCTTATCCACCATCCTCTCTTTTTGACTCTACGTCGCTGAATTATTTTTTTTATGTCTGTTTTGTATCGCCAAGTCCGAAGTCAAGGCTTAATTGTTTCCTTTCTTTGTTTAGAGTTGTAATTTGTTATTGTAGGTTCTATTTATCCTTAATTCCGCAACACTTTAATTTAATTTTATTTATAAATTCTTGAGCAATAAAAAGTTGTTCAGGATTTTGCTATGTCAGATCTTTCACTTATCTTAGTGCTGCAAAACAAACAAGATAAGAAATCTGCTTTGACATGGCAAAGGTACAAATAAAATCTGAAAAACTCACACCTTTTGGAGGATTTTTTTCAATCATGGAGCAATTTGACTCCATGCTTTCACCTGTTATCGACTCGACACTGGGTCAGAGATGCAGCAGTATCATCGGATACCAATTCAGCGAGATAGTTCGTTCTCTGATAAGCGTGTACTTCTGTGGAGGCCCATGCGTGGAGGATGTAACATCACATCTGATGCGTCATCTGTCGTATCATCCGACCTTGCGCAAATGCAGCTCTGATACCATCTTCAGAGCCATCAAGGAACTGACACAGGAAAACATTTCATACACTTCCGATCAGGGAAAGACCTATGATTTCAATACGGCAGACAAGCCCAATACCTTACTTATAAACGCTTTGATTTCTACCGGTGAGCTGAAGGAGGTGGAAGCCTACGATGTTGATTTTGACCATCAGTTCCTTGAAACAGAGAAGTATGATGCAAAACCGGCCTACAAGAAGTTCCTTGGCTACAGACCGGGCGTATATGTCATTGGTGACAAGATTGTCTATATCGAGAACAGCGACGGCAACACCAATGTGCGCTTTTATCAAGCAGAGACTCACAAGAGCTTCTTTTCCCTTTTGGAATCTAAAGGCATCCGCGTGAATCGCTTCAGGGCCGACTGTGGCTCCTGCTCGAAAGAAATTGTCAGTGAGATAGAGAAGCATTGCAAGCACTTCTACATCCGTGCCAACCGGTGCAGTTCGCTCTACAACGCTATCTTTGCATTGAGGGGTTGGAAGACGGAAGAGATCAACGGCATCCAGTTTGAACTCAATTCCATTCTCGTTGAGAAATGGGAGGGAAAGTGCTACCGTCTTGTCATTCAGAGACAAAGACGCACAAACGGAAACCTTGACCTCTGGGAAGGCGAATACACATACCGTTGTATTCTTACCAACGATTACGAGTCCTTGACAAGAGACATAGTCGAATTCTACAACAAGCGTGGTGGCAAGGAACGTATATTCGATGACATGAACAACGGATTCGGTTGGAACAGGCTTCCCAAGTCGTTCATGGCAGAGAATACCGTATTTCTTCTGCTTACCGCATTGATACACAATTTCTACAAGACCATCATGAGCCGACTCGACACCAAGGCTTTCGGACTCAAGAAAACGAGTCGCATAAAGGCTTTTGTATTCAGA
>JAZLFZ010000066.1:0-15107 GCA_045616065.1 Bacteroidaceae bacterium
TCACCTACGAAATAGCAGTCACGGGTCTTGCCGCAGTACTTACCGGTCTGGCCGGGGAAGTTGTAGTTGGTCTTTGTTAATGCGTTCATTGTAGTATACTTTTTTTATTGTTTGTTCGGATGGGAATATTCTTTGTCGGTAGATGGTGTGTCCGCATCTGCCTTGTGCATGGCGGAGTATTTGCTGTATGCGTTGACGATGCGGGTTACCAGGCGGTGGCGTACGATGTCCTTCTCGTCCAACAGGATAAAGCTGATGCCCGGTACGCCCTGCAGGATATCGCAGGCTTCGCGCAATCCGCTACGCACTCCGCGCGGAAGGTCAATCTGAGTGACATCGCCGGTGATGATCATCTTGGTGTTCATGCCCATTCGGGTGAGGAACATCTTGATCTGGGCCGTGGTGGTGTTCTGTGCCTCGTCGAGGATGACGACCGCATCGTTGAGCGTGCGGCCACGCATGAAGGCCAAGGGCGCAATCTGTATGATGTTCTGCTGCATCATTTCCTGGAGCTTGAGGCTCGGTATCATGTCCTCCAAGGCATCGTAGAGGGGCTGCAGGTAAGGGTCGATCTTGTCCTTCATGTCACCGGGCAGGAAACCGAGCTTCTCGCCAGCCTCCACGGCAGGGCGCGAGAGGATAATCTTGCGTATCTCCTTGTTCTTCAGTGCACGTACGGCCAGGGCAATGCTGGTGTATGTCTTTCCCGAGCCAGCAGGGCCGGTGGCAAATATCATGTCGTTCTGATGATAAGCCTCGACGAGTCGCTGCTGGTTCTCGGAGCGGGCCGTGATGGGCTTGCCTTGCACGCTGTACACGATGACGCCCTGCTCACCGTCCTTCTTGGTCTTCTCGCCCCGAAGGATGTGCAGGATGTCCTCCTCGAGGAGCTGGTTGTACTTGAGGCAATGACGTTGCAGCTTGCCGATGTTCTCGTCGAAGGCGGCCATCTCCTCCTCGTCGCCCATCACCTTGATGACGTTGCCACGGGCCACGATGCGCAACTTGGGGTAGAGCGCCTTTATCATCTGCATGTTCACGTTGTTTACCCCATAGAAAATAACGGGGTCGATGTCCTCCAAAACGATATGTTTCTCTGTCATTAGCGTATTTAGTAAACCTTTTCGCGTGCAAAATTACAGAAAAATTTTGTTATTTCCCACTTTTTTCCGTAACTTTGTTTCCGAAAATGGATATTCTACGCAAATTAAATATATTCTATAAGGTCTCGCTGGCCGTTTTTGCCCTTCTCTGGCTTATTCGTACGGTGTTCCCCTCCGTGCTGCATCACAACGAGCCCGAGGAACCCGAGCCACCGTTGCCTCCCGTCACCGTCATCCCTGAGGAAGAGCAGGAAGCCATGCGTCCCACACAGGAGGAACTGCAGCGGGTCTTCCATCCTTCCGACTCGGTGCGCAATGTGGCCGACGGGGAAGAGAGTGGCGAGCCTGCGTCCAACCAGGCAAGGACGATGCCCAGCGGTGCGGTCTGGCACCCCATCCGGGGCGTGGCGAGCTACGATGCCAGTTTCTGCGACATGCAGGACGTGCAGATAGAAGCCGCACAGAAGTGGGGCGTGCAACCTCCACGCAATCGTGCAGAAGCCGAGAGACGCAAATCGGAACTGGTCTATGTGGGTAGTTCGCCCTATTACCATCTCGACGCCTCGATGAGCAGCAGCATTCCCTACCTTGTGCCTCGTGCCGCCATGCTTCTCGACCGCATTGGACATAGTTTCTACGACTCATGCTATGTGAAGGGGGTGCCTCTGCACAAGGTTATAGTTTCCAGTGTGTTGCGCAGCGAGGAGGATGTGGAGCGACTGGCCGAGGGCAATGGCAACGTAAGCCGTCAGAGTTGTCATCGCTATGGCACTACGGTCGATGTGTGCTATACGCGTTTCCATCCCGTCTCTCCACCCGACGGTCCCCAACGACGCACCGTGCGCGATGATACCCTGAAGTGGGTGCTGAGCGAGGTGCTGCGCGACCTGCGGCAAGAGGGTGCCTGCTACGTGAAGCACGAGGTGAAGCAGAGTTGCTTCCACATCACTGTCAGGTGATTGAAAAACATAAAAAATAAAATACGTCCCCATGAATAAAACGCTTCTTTTTTGTCTCCTTCTGTCCTTTAGCCTCTTGGGTATGTCACAGAATTTGCCTACCCCACCCGAAGGGATGGAGTGGAGCGAAAACCTGTTGGTAAACGGTGACCTCAGTTCATCGGATCTCTCCTCGTTTCTGTGCAGAGGCGATGGTGCAGCGATGACAATCGTTACCAAGAACGGAAAGCGGGCCATCGAGGCACAGGGTGGAAGCTATAATGGCAACTCGTGGGATAGTCAGTTCTTCATCATTCTGCCCAAGGCCATGCAGCAAGGTGATCAGTTCTATTTCAGCGTGTCGTACATGGCGCAGAAGAGTCTTGTCTGCTATTCGCAGGCTCACAGTACACCGGGAAACTACAACTCGTGGGCACCCTTCGAAGGACTGAACTTCTCGACAAACTGGAAAACCCTGTCGCAGATGAAAACCGTCTCGGCCGATGAAGCGAAGAATGGCGGATGGGGTGCCATTGTCTTCGATTTGACCACGGACGGACAAAGCAACGAAACGTTCTATTTCGCCGACATGCAGGTACGCATGTTAGTGCCCAAGAGTGGCGATTGCACGAAATTGATAATCAACGAGGTACAAGTTGCCAACAACGACCTCTTTGTGGATCCTTCCTACAACTATGGCGGGTGGATGGAGGTCTACAACAGTAGTGATGAAGCCGTCAGCCTGGCCAACCTGTATGTCAGCGACGAGCAAGCCAACTTGCGCAAGTTTCGCATGCCTTATACGGCTGGCGTGGTGCCGGCCCATGGCTTCCGCAACATCTGGTTCGACCACAATGCCCTGGATGGCGAATTTGGTCAGATGGCCGTCAATCAGGTACGCTTCAAGCTGAACCCCGAGGGTGGCACCGTCTACCTTAGTGACCCCGAGGGCAACCTGCTGCAGAGCGTCACCTATCCTGCCGCTACGCCCCGTTGCTCGTGGGCACGCAAGACGGATGGCGGAGCAGAGTGGGGCACCACCGGCATGCCCACGCCCGAACGTTCGAATCAGAGCAGCCGCTTTGCCACCGAACGACTGGCCGCCCCACAGGTGAGTCGTGACGGAGGTCTCTTTGCCACTGGTCAAAGCCTCAGTTTCAAGGTTACAATCCCCTCGGGAACATCCTTATACTATACTACCGACGGTTCCACACCCTACTATGCGGCCGATGGCACGTGGCCTGCGTCCGTCCGTCGCAGCACAACGGGCAATTTCACGGTCAACAAGACCACTGTGTACCGCTTCTGCCTCGTGCAGGATGGCAAATTGCCAAGTCCCGTGGTGACCCGCTCCTTCATCTTCAAGAACCATGACTATTACCTGCCCGTGCTCAGCATTGCGACCAAACCAGACAATCTCTTCAGCGACGAGATGGGCGTCTACGTGAGGGGCACCAACGGCATCTCCGGACGCGGTCAGGACTCACCCTGCAACTGGAACATGGACTGGGAGCGTCCCGTCAACGTGGAATACTTCGTGCCCAGGGAAAACGCGGATGGTACCTCGTTCTACGAGGCCATGGTCAACCAGGAGACGGGCTTCGAGATATGCGGTGGCTGGAGCCGAGCCAACTACAGTGACTGGGTCGATGGGTATCAGTGGGATACCAAGAGCAGCTTCCGACTGAAGACCAGCAAGACCTTTGACGGGGAGAACGAGCTGCCATTTGCCGTCTTCCCCAGTAAACCTTATAATAAATATAAGGCATGGCAGGTGCGCAATGGAGGCAACGATGCCTGGAGCCGCACCAAGGACCCCATCCTGCAGCAGATTGTACTCTCCTCGGGCATCGACGTCGACTGTCAAGACTATCAGCCTTGCCACGTCTTCTTCAATGGAAACTACCTGGGCATGCTCAACATACGTGAGTCTTCCAACAAGCAGTACGGCTACAGCAACTTCGGCATCGATAACGACGACCAGGACCAGTTTGAGAACTGGGGCGAATTGAAGGTGGGCGACCGTGAGGCTTGGAAACAGCTGCTGGAACGTGCTTCCACGCTGGCCTACAGTCAGAAGGCAAGCGACTATGAGGCAGTCCGGGAACTGCTCGATGTGGATGAATATGTCAACTACATGGCCCTGCAGTGCTACTTTGGCGGTTGGGATTGGATGCCCAACAGTAACAACGTCAAGTGGTATCGCAGTCGCAGCGACGGAGGCAAGTTCCGCTTCGTGATGTTCGACGTGGATTCGGCCCTGGAGCCCTCGCAGAATCATCTCGACTACAACGTATCGATGTTCGCTCGTCTGATGGACGGGAGTGTAGGGGGAGGCGAGGTGGCCGACCTCTTCCGCAGCCTTGTCCAGTATGAGCCGTTCCGCCTCCAGTTCCTCGACGCCATGTGTCTGGTGGAAGGCAGCGTGCTCGAACCTTCCCGTGCCAAGGAGATTGCCCGGCGCATCTGTGACAATACCCGTGCTGCACTCAGTTTTGAAAACCGGAATCCCTCCGACAATGTTACGGCTGAGTTGACGAGCCGTTATAAGGGCGTCGTCCTCAATAATGTGGCCAACCATAGCCTTTTAGGACTTGACGCTCCCTACTGGGTCAAGCTCTCGAGCAACATCGGGGCAGGGCAGTTGCTCATCAACGGTCAGCGCGTACCTACGGGTAAGTACGACGGACGTATGTACAACTGTGCGGGGCATGGTATTCATCTCACGGCACAGGCTCCGGCCGGCTACCGTTTCCTCGGTTGGGCAAACAGTGGCAGCAAGGACGAGAGCGACGGAACGAAGACTACGCTCCTTGCCAACGGTTCCTTGTGGGACTACTACGATCAGGGCAGCATGGATGCGTATGCCTGGAAGGCTCCCAACTTCAACGCTTCGCAGTTCGGTTGGAAAATGGGACAGCCTGCTCCCTTCGGCTATGGCAATGCTGGCTCTTATCCTCAGGAAAATTCTGCAACAAAGCTCGACTACGGAGGCGATGCCCAGAACAAGCGCCCCACCTACTATCTGCGCACCACCTTCCAAGTGGATCGTCAGCCTGCAACCGACGATATCTATCGCCTCAACTATCAGGTGGATGATGCCTTTGCCTTCTATCTTAATGGAAAGTTTATCAATGGTTTCCGTGTTACACAGGAGAATGCTCGCTACGACTATGTCTCGAACGAATATGCAGCAGGCGAACCCGACCAGGGCTACATCGATATTCCTGCCTCGGAAATCCGTGTGGGTACGAATACGCTGGCTGTTGAGATTCATAATAATTCGTACACGAGCAGCGACATGTTCTGGGACTGCAACGTGCAGCGCATCTCCTTCGAGAACAATACCGGTTCGTTCGTCAGCACGTCGCCCACGTTCTGTCTGTCGGACAAGGCGGTGGGAAGCTACAACCTGGTGGCTACCTACGAGAAGATTGCCGACCAGAAGGAGCGGCTGGAGGCCGGTGGTGCTCCCGTCCGCATCAACGAGGTGAGTGCGGCCAACGACATCTATATCAACGACCACCACAAGAAGAACGACTGGGTGGAGCTCTACAATACCACGGACGAGGACATCGATCTTACCGGCCTCTACCTGAGCGACAACGCCAATAAGCCCCAGAAGTGGCAGATTGGCAGCACCGTGGCCAACACTATCCTGCCGGCCCACGGCACGCGCATCGTCTGGTGCGACGACCTGGAACCCATCAGCCAGCTCCATGCGCCCTTCAAACTCGACAATGCCGATGGAGCCATCGTCAGCATTCAGGCCGCCGATGGCACCTGGGCCGACCAGCTGACCTACCTCAGCCAACCCCGTTGGCAGACATACGGACGTTATCCCGATGGCGGCAACTTCACCTCATTATTGAATGTTCCCACCATCGACAAGAGCAACCAGTACGGTGTCCTCGACGGCTATGCCTCCTACGATCCCACCGAGGACAGCGAGACGGCCATCACCCTGGCTTTGGCACAGGGTTGGAACTGGACGAGCCACAACCTTGCAGAGGATGTCAGCTTCTCACGCTTCAATGCCTACGCTATGGAGGCCCGTTCGCAGACGGGGCAGAGCGTCCTGGATGGTGTGCTCGGGTGGCAAGGCGACTTGAAGATGGTCGACCGGACAAAGGGTTACAAGCTGAACATGAAGCAGGCAGCCGACGTCACCTTGCGTGGTCATCTCTATGATACGTCCGTGCCCATTGAACTTCAGCGTGGTTGGAACTGGATCGGCGTGCCTTTGAAGAATGCCACTGCACTCTCGGCTGCCCTGAAGAACTATACACCCACTGCGGGCGACCAGATTGTTGGCCAGCAAGGCTTTGTGACCTACGAGAGTGGAACGTGGAAGGGTACGCTCACGCAGCTGGAACCCGGTCAGGCTTACCTCTTCAAGGTGGGTAAGTCGCAGAAGCTTACATGGAACGACCTCAGCCAGAGCAGTCGCGTAAGGCAACGCCGTTACGAGGCGACCCAACGTGACGATATGGCTCCCTGGACGTTGGATATCCATGCCTATCCCAACGTGATGACGATGGTGGCACAGCTGGAGGCTGATGAGCTTGACCTCACGATGGGGTGCCATCTGGGTGCCTTCTGCGGCGAGGAGTGCCGTGGCGTGGCCAAGCTGGACGACGACCTGCTCTACATGAACGTGCATGGCGAAGGCGGTGAGGAAATCCAGTTCCGTCTGCTCGACAGCGAAGGCAACCAGTACGCTATCCGCGAAAAGGAGACGATGGTCAACCTGCAGAGTCTTGGCTCACCCGTTGCGCCTTACCTGCTCCATGTCGGACGTCACGATATAGAGGACGTCATCCGCGACGTCATGGCTTCCCACACCCGTGTGGTCAGCGTGCAGTACTACAATCTCAGCGGCCAACGGATTGCCCAGCCTCAGGGCGTCTGCATCCAGCGCACCCTGCTGAGCGACGGCACCCAGCAGGTCAAGAAAGTGAGCAAGTAATGCAGTGCGTGCCAACCCTTTTGTTCGGCCGTAAACAACCGATAATCCTCCTCTTTTACAGCAAAATCAGGTCAAACGGGCAGAAAATGTCTGTTTGACTTGTTTTTTTGCATACTATTTGTTATTTTTGCGCCTGAAATAACTAACTTATCTAACCAATATGAAGCGAATCTTAAATCTTTGTCTGTTCCTCTTGGTATTTGCCGTGAATGCAAGTGCCAAGTCGGGCTGGATTGATGTGACCGAAAAGTACATTGTCAACCCTTCTTACAGCGGTAATTCCAAGAATGGATGGGAATGGTATGCTGAGGCAAGAAGCTTTGCAACCGATTATGGAATCCAGGAGTTCTGGAATGGTACATTTTATATGCGCCAAATGATAGAGAATCTCCCCAACGGACATTACCGAGTGGGTGTGCAAGGCTACTATCGGTGTGGGCAGAATGATAATGCATCGTATGCTCATATCAATGGCGATGAAGAGATAACTGCCTATCTGCAGGCCAACGATGAGGCTGTGCCTTTGAAGAGTGTGTATGATGAAGGCTTCGTGTCATATCAAAGCGACTGTTATCAATTCCTAGGAAAGTATTATCCCGATCGTATGTCCTCGGCCAATTACGCTTTCAACACAATGGACATGTACCACAATTATGTTGAGGTGGATGTGGAAGATGGTACGTTGTATATGCAGGTGTATAATGATAATTTTGTGGACGGCAACTGGGTCGTACTGGATAACTGGACATTGGAGTACTTTGGTGAGGTGCAGTCCATCAGCAGCTTGAAGCTTTCGCAGACAGCATTGACGTTGTATGTCGGGCAGCAGGTATCCCTATCCTATGCGGCCACTCCGGATTTGGCCGATGTGTCGGGCGTGACATGGCGTTCGCAGAATGACAAAGTTGCCGGCTTGAATACAACACAGGGCAACATGGTGTATGTAACGGCCTTGGCTGTTGGTACGACGAACATCGTTTGTCGTGACGCTTCGACTGGTGTGCAATCGCTTTGCCGTGTGACCGTCAAACAGTATGCAGAAATCGATGGACCCAGTTACGATATGGAGTCGTTCGTGACGAACCCCTCTTTCGATTCGAATGCGGATGGTTGGACGATTGGTGTGAGCAGGTATGAGCATGGAGGTTTCCAGAAAAACTCGTATACTAACGGAGATGCTTCGTTGAAAAACTTTGTGGAGACATGGACGCCTTCTGGTAGTCTGGGTTCCGGAGCCATCTATCAGGATATTTGGGGCTTGCCTGACGGACTTTATCGGTTCGAGGCTGACGTGGTGGCTTGCCAGCAGAACAATGCAAGTACTTGCTTTGGTGCATCTCTCTTTATGAGTAGTATGGAGACAGGAGACGAATATAAGTCAGAATGTGCCACCGCAAGTGGTAAGCCGCAGCATTTCACCGTGACCGGTTACTGTACAGGCGGTACGTTGCGCATCGGCGTACAGGTTGCTGAGGAGTGCAATGTCAACTGGTTAGCCATGGATAATGTAAAGCTTACCTTTTATGGCGAAGATCCATTTGCTGGACTCGAAGAAGGGCAGAAGAGTCTGCTCGTCAACGAAATACAGGTGGCTAACAATGATATCTACATAGACCCCTCGTACAACTATGGTGGATGGATAGAACTCTACAATCCCACGGACAATACTGTCATGATCGGCAGTATGTACATCAGCGATGAGGCTGCCAATCTTAAGAAATTCCAGATGCCCAAAAGTGCAGGAAACGTACCTGCAAAGGGTTACCGTAACGTCTGGTTCGACCACAACGCGCAGGATGGAAACTTCGGAGGCAGGGCAGACCTGCAGGTGCGCTTCAAGCTGAATACCGAGGGTGGAACCATCTATATCAGCGATGCGAACGGTGACTTGGTACAGAAGGTCGCTTATCCCGCCGCCACGCCCCGTTGCTCGTATGCCCGACTTACGGATGGCGGCAATACATGGGGCACCACAGGTACACCCACTCCGGGCGAGAGCAATGCCGGCAGTGACTTTGCCACGGAGCGACTGGAGGCACCCGTGGTGAGCCAGGATGCAGGACTCTTTGCACAGGGCTCGTCATTCACCTTCACCGTGAAGATTCCCGCAGGCGCAACGTTGCGTTATACGACGGACGGCTCAACGCCCACCCGTATGAATGGCAGCACCAGCAGCACGGGCAGCTTTACCGTCAACAGCACCAGCATCTACCGTTTCTGCCTCGTGCAGGACGGCAAGTTGCCTAGCCCTGTGGTGACCCGTTCCTACATCTTCAAGAACCATGACTATTATCTGCCCGTCATCAGTATTGCCACCAAGCCCGACAATCTGTTTGGCGACGAAATAGGCGTGTATACCCGTGGCACCAATGGCACGCCTGGTAATGGTCAGAACTCGTCTTGCAACTGGAACCGCGACTGGGAGCGCCCCGTCAACATGGAATACCTCGTGCCGCAGAAGAACACGGACGGCACGACCTCATTTGTCAGCATGCTCAACCAGGAGGTCGACTTCGAGATCAGCGGTGGATGGAGCCGTGGCTATGGTGGCAGGGAAACCGATGGCCGCTATTGGGATATGAAGTCGAGCTTCCGTCTGAAGACCGACAAGCGTTATGAGGGTCTTAACGAGATTCCGTACGCCGTCTTCCCCGACAAGCCCTATAATAAATATAAGGTATGGCAGGTGCGCAATGGAGGTAACGATACGAACAACCGCCAAAAGGATCCTGTCATCCAGCAAATCGTGCTGACCTCGGGCTTTGACGTCGACTGCCAGGCCTATCAGCCCAGCCATGTCTTCTTCAACGGTCAGTACCTGGGCATGCTGAACATCCGCGAGTCGAACAACAAGCACTTCGGTTACAGCAACTTCGGCATCGATACCGATGACATGGACCAGTTTGACCTCTCCAATGGCCAGTACAACCAGAAGGCAGGTGACGAAGAGGCATGGCTCGAACTCCTTGCGCGTGCCGAGCGTCTGGCCGAAAGCCAGTCGGAGGCTGACTACGAGAAGGTAAAGGAGCTGCTCGACATCGACGAGTACATCAACTACATGGCTCTGGAGTCCTATCTGGGTTGTAGTGACTGGATTACCAACACCAACAATGTCAAGGGCTATCGCAGCAAGAGTGATGGTGGTAAGTTCCGTTTTGTACTCTTTGATACGGACTCTGCGTTTGATAGGTCTGATATGTTCTCAAGTATCTTGGGTACGGGGGGCGGTGCCAATGTGGACGACCTCTTCCGTTACTTGGTTCAGTATCCGGCCTTCCGTCGTCAGTTCATCGATGCCATGTGCCTTGTAGAGGGCAGCGTATGTCCCCCCGAGCGTAGTCAGATTATTGCTGACAGAATATCTGATAATACGTACAATGCATTGCGTTTTGAGGGTATTTGGGCGGGTAATAATGTTGCAGGAAATATGAGCAGTCGCTACAAAGGCAGTGTTGTAAGCAATGTCGCTAATGACTATCGCATGAATGCAGGAGTGCCCTATTGGCTGAACCTCTCCAGCAACATCGAAGCCGGACAGCTGCTCATCAATGGTCAGCGCGTACCTACGGGTAAGTTTGACGGCCGTGTGTACAACTATCAGGACAATGGTATCTATCTTACGGCTCAGGCTCCGGCAGGCTATCGCTTCCAGGGATGGAGGCTGGATGGTGGCGTCACCAATTCCTCGACCAAGGCCATAATTGCAGAGCGCAATTCTTGGTGGTACTACGATCAGGGCAGCATGGACGGCAGGGACTGGACCTCGCTCAGCTTTGATGCAAGTGCCAACGGCTGGAAGAAGAGCCTTGCCCCCTTCGGCTATGCCAACGGAGGCAAGTACATGGCTACCAACAGCACTACAAAGCTCGACTATGGTACGGACGACAGCAATAAGCGTCCTACCTACTACTTCCGCCACAGCTTCACGCTCGATCATGCTCCCAAGGATGACGAGGTGTACAGCTTCACCTACAATGTGGACGACGGTGTGCTTGTGACGGTCAATGGCACCGAGGTGGGAACGTATTTTTACACAAGCGGTTCATCATACAGTGATTATACCACAGGTGGACATTACGAAGGCGACAATCCAGCTGTAGGTACCTTCACCATCCCCAATAATCTGTTGCACAAGGGCGACAATGTGGTGGCAGTGGCTGTCAAGAATACATCAGCAAACAGCTCCGACATCTATTTTGATGGTACGTTGCAAGTCACGTCTGTGGACGGCAACGATGATGTTTTCAGTACCGACGCCGTACTTTGTGTGACGGATGCGGATTGGATGGACACGTTTGCTGCGAGCGACGATTCCAGCAACAAGTACACGCTTGTGGCCACCTATGAGCCGATAACTGACAATAAGGAACGCCTTGAGGCCGGAGGTGCTCCCGTTCGCATCAACGAGGTGAGTGCGGCCAACGACATCTACGTCAATGACTACAACAAGAAGAACGACTGGGTGGAGCTCTACAATACCACGGACGAGGACATCGACCTCACCGGTCTCTACCTGAGCGACAACGCCAATAAGCCCCAGAAGTGGCAGATCGGCAGCACGGTGGCCAACACCATCCTGCCTGCCCATGGCACACGCATCGTATGGTGCGACGAGCTGGAGCCCATCAACCAGCTGCACGCTCCCTTCAAGCTCGACAATGCCGATGGAGCCACCGTCAGCATTCAGGCAGCCGATGGCACCTGGGCCGACCAGCTGACCTACCTCTCGCAACCCCGTTGGCAGACCTACGGTCGCTATCCCGATGGCGGCAACTTCACCTCGTTGCTGAACCTTCCCACCATCGACAAGAGCAACCAGTACGGCACTATCGACTACACTACGTTCGATCCCACCGACGATCCTGAGACATCCGTTACGCTCGAGCTGGCACAGGGTTGGAACTGGAGCAGCCATAACCTGGCAGACGACGTCAGCATGACGCGCCTCAATACCTACGCCCTGGAGGTGCGTTCGCAGACGCAGCAGAGCATCTACGACGAACTGCTTGGATGGCAGGGAAGTCTGAGGAACCTCAGCAAGACGGAAGGCTTCAAGGTGCGTATGCGCGAGGGTGCAGACGTGACGCTGCGTGGTTCGCTCTACGATACGTCCGTTCCCGTCCTGCTCCTGAAGGGTTGGAACTGGGTCGGCGTGCCTTTGAAGAATGCCACCGTCCTTACGGCTGCCCTGAAGAACTACAAGCCTACCACGGGCGACCGGATAGTAGGACTGGATAAGAACGCTACCTACAACGGTAGCACCTGGACCGGTACGCTGACTACGCTCGAGCCCGGACAGGCCTACCTCATCAAGGCGGGTCAGGCACAGGAATTCAAGTGGAACGACCTCAGCTCGTCGAACAAGGTAAGGGAACGTCGCTATGCGGCACCCCGTCGTGACGACATGGCTCCCTGGAACCTCAACATCCATACCTATCCCAACGTGATGCCCCTGATTGCCAAGCTCGATGCCGAGGAGCTCAACCTGATGCCTGGTTACTTCGTGGGTGCCTTCTGCGGCGAGGAGTGCCGTGGTGTGGCTACGCTTGTGGATGGTCTGCTCTTCATGAACGTCCATGGCGAGGGCGGCGAGGACATCCAGTTCCGTCTGCTCGACAGCGAGGGCAACCAGTACAGTTCACGCGAAACGACCGAGATGGTCTCCATGCAGTGCCTTGGCACGACCAGTGCTCCCTACGTTCTGCACTTCAGCCACAACGATATCGAGGATGTCATCCGCAATGTGATGGCTTCGAACGGTCAGGTTGTCAGCGTGCAGTACTTCAACCTCAGCGGTCAGCGCATCAGCGAGCCGAAGGGCATCTGCGTGCAGCGTACCCTGCTGAGCGATGGTACCATGCAGGTCAAGAAGGTGAGAAAGTAACAAGTTTGAAAATTCGCTAACAATAAGATTATGAAGATGAAAAATATACTGATGGCCATCCTTTTGATGGCAGGCTTGCAAGCCCAGGCACAGGTGGATCCCACGCTGCCCGTCATTGATATTCAGTACAGCAGTACAACGGCAAAGGTTACCATCCCCACGGAACTGCAATCGGTGGTGACGTCGAACGTTTCGGGGGCCAACGTCACAATCAACAGCACCACCACGGATTCGGAGTACTGTTACCGTGTGAAAGGAACTACCACGAACGGACGTCTGCTTATCAATGGCAACTATAAGCTGACGCTCGAGCTGGCAGAATGCAACATCACCAGCAAGAGCGGAGCCGCCATCGACGTGGAGTGCGGCAAGCGTGTGGCCGTGGTGCTCGACAAGGGTACCCGCAACGTCTTGCAGGATGCTGCCAACGGCTCGCAGAAGGCTGCCATGTACTTTTCCGGTCACCCGGAGTTTCAAGGTGAGGGCAGCCTGACTGTCAAGGGCTTTACAAAACATGCCATTGCGGCCAAGGAGTATATTGAGATGAAGGAGAACCTGGGTTCGATTACCGTACTCGGTGCTGTCAGCGATGGCATCCATTGCGGCAAGGGCAAGCCGAACAATGACAACAACTACTTCGAGATGAAGGGAGGTGTCGTCACCGTCACCAATGCCGGCAGCGACTGCATCGACAGCGATGACTATGGTTGCGTGAAGATAAAGGGTGGTGAGCTGAACCTCAAGGTTACGGCCGAGAGCGGTGCAGGCATCAAGTGTGACAGTATCTTCAAGATGACCGACGGACGGGTTAATCTGGTCATTGAGGGTAAGGATGCCGAGGGCATCCGTGTGAACTATGCAGCCGAATTCAAGGATGGTGACATCGTCATCAACAATGCGGGCCAGGGCAGCAAGGGAATCAAGCTGAAGGAAGACACGAAGGGGCTCGTGAGGAATGGTGGCAACGCCAACTTCCTCGGTACGGATATTGATATTCTCCTCACGGGCGTCAACCTCGAGGACGGAAGCCGTTGTATGGGCGTGAGCGTGGACAAGGACATGGCACTGAGCGCTGGCCACATCAACATACAGCGTGCCTCGGACGAGGCAAAGGCATACAACGTGAAGGGTACGCTCAACGTCAGCGAGACCGGACGTATTGGCATTATGGGAGAGCACTATGACTTCAACCCCGCAGATTATCAGTATGACATGCTGCTCTATGCCGATGTGCAGACGCCTGATCCCGCCTCCTATTATGCCAACTGGCAGGTGGGTGCCTTCGATGCTTCAAACAAATGTTGCGGTGTGGCCGAGATGGCCGTGGTGAAGGGCAACAAGACGTTCATGACGCTGCGCCTGTACAGCAATTCCGCCACCGGCAACGTCACCTTCCGTGCCTTCGATGCCAGTGAGAAGCGTGAGGTGCCGCTCTTTACCAAGCAGGCTTTCAAGTCGGATACTACAACCGGAATGCCCAGTACGCCCGTTCTGCTCAATGTGGGCGACGTGAACGGAGACGGACATATTGCCACGATTGCCGACCTGGCAACCATCGTCAAGTGCCTGAATAAGACTACCAACAAACTGGCCGACCTCAATGCCGACAATAAGGTGAACCAGACAGATGTGAATCTGATGCGCGAGGCCGTGCTGAAGTAGGAGTCTCCATGCCCTGGATGATAGGGTGTGTCAATCAATTCAAATGAATTTTTGCATTTTACCTTCATCCTTCAGCTTTTCTCTGTAAAGTGTTGGTTGATAGGTTGATGTGTAAAATTTTACTTTCAGTTTACTTTCAGCCTCTTTCAGTGCTCTTTCAGACATCTGCTGGTATAAAACGAGAGTTTTTGTGACTCTTTCAGACAGAACTGTGGCTGAAAGTGAATGAATGTGGCTGAAAGTGGCTGAAAGTGAAATGATTCTACTTTCAGTGTTGTAAATTGTTGTTATTCAGTGTATTATTGCTAAAGGCTGAAGGCTGAAAGTAAAAAACGAGGGGAACGATATACAATTAGGCATTGAGCGGTAATGTCATCCCGACGTTAGGACTTTTGACTTGATCAAAATGTAGATCTCTACTTTGTGACGTCTCACAAAGTCCAATCCTGCTATTGTGAGTCCTTATTGGGCGGAGATTTACATTTTGCCCGCTGGCAAAAGTCGCTTTGCTCGGAATGACAGCCCTGTGCCAAAAAGTATATTGTTTCCAA
>JAZLFZ010000067.1:0-47833 GCA_045616065.1 Bacteroidaceae bacterium
GATTCTTTTGGCAGAAAATGTTGTATATCTCGTGAATATTCTCTAAATTTGCCTTCATAACAGGATTTTGTTTGATGTTGTGGTTGGTTTTCTTAGCAGTTGCTAATTTACAACTTTTTACTCAAATTCCTGTTATTTTAACAGTTAAATAATTATAAATCAATGATATAAATTACCTCTATAAAGGGTGGGAAACTTTAGTAAATTAATATTTACCTGATTCTGTTCTTTTACTGGATGATGCTGCCAATTATCTTGGTAATGTCCTCGATGCTCAGCTTGCCGTCCTGGTTATAGTCGGCCACGGGCTTGCAGTAACCGGCCGTCTCGGCGCGGTTGCCCAGGAGGAAGTTCACGGCAATGGCCACGTCCTCGGCATCCAGTTTTCCATTGGGCTGCATGTCGCCAGGCAGGGCTGACATGGCCTCTGTCACCGTACCAGTCTGGGTGCCGTCGCAAGTACAGGTGCGGGCATCGCTGTGGAACGAAGCCACCATGACACGGGCCTCGCTGCCGACTGTCAGATCGCCATCCACACTGAGACCTACGCAATGCGATACATCGGGCTGGCCGTCCTTCATCGTCTCGAAGTCACCGTTGCGGGCTGCAATGCTCACCTCGGCCTCGTCTGCCACGGTCACGTGGCCACCCTCGGGATAGTCGCCAGCGGACTTCTGCTTGGCCTTGATGCCCTTGGAGCCCTGGCCCAGGACGTTGATGTCGAGGGTGCCGGCCATGAGGCGTGCCTCGTTGTTGACGTAGATGCCGTCGCAATCGTCGGCCACCACATTGATGCAGATATTGCCACCCTGCTGGATGAGGGTGTTGGCGGACTTCAGACCGTTGTTGCCGGCAGCAGAAACCGTGAGGTTGAGGTTGCCGCCCTTGATGAGCATGCAGCCGTAGTCATCGGCATCGATGCAGTCGCCACCACACTGACTGATGTTCACCGTACCGCCGTTGCAGAAGAAGTACTCGTTGACGTTGGCAGGATCGTCTTCACCGCTCAGCACACTCTCGTCGAAAGCAAATACCTTGCCTCTGCCGCAGTGGATGCCGTCCTTCTTGGCACCCAGGATGTTGAGCGTGCCCAGGCTCTTCTTCAGCTGTACATATTCCTTGGCACTGATGGCATGACCGGTGTTGCCCTTTACGTTCAGGGTGCCGGCTCCGCTGAACTCGGGGTGGCCGGTGAAGTACATGGCGGCCTTCTGCGCACCGTTCTCACTGTCCTCGAGGGTGCTCTCCGTACCCTTCTTCAGCACCACGGCCACGCGCTTGCCGCACTCGATGTCGAGGGCTGCACCCTGGGTGCTCTTGAGGCTGACACCTGCCAGCTCGAGCGTCAGCTTATAACTGCCCGAGAGGCGGAGCGAGCCATCCTGCGAGGCTCCGGTCAGCCGATAGGTGTACTCGGCTGTGGAGGTCGACGAGTTGAGGCTGACATGCGCACCGTCAACTTCGGCCTGCACGTCGGTCACCTCTGCAGGGATGTTCACTGTGGCATCGTCACCGTTATAGTTGATTTCGATGGTCTGAGCACAGACAATAGAAGCCATGGCCAGAAAGGCCAGAGAAAGGATATACTTCTTCATAACTTTGTTATTTTATTGATTTTCCGCGCAAAGATATAAAAAAAGAAATAAAAAACGGCTTTCTGGGACAAACTTTTGCACCTTCCGCGCAAATATATAATAATAATGTACGCGATATTGCAAAATAATTTGTAAATTTGCCCAATATTATGCAACAAGCACCATGGCAGAGACCACACTTCATTTCGCACCGCTTCAAGGCTACACCGAAGATGCCTACCGGCGCCTTCACCACGAACTGTGCGCTGGAGCTGACGAGTACTATACGCCCTTTGTGCGCGTAGAGAACGGTGAGGTGCGCGCCAAGGACCTGCGCGACCTGAAACCGGAGAACAACGAGGGAGTGCCCGTCACGCCACAGGTCATAGCCCGCGACGGCAGCGAACTGCACACCCTGCTGGAAGTCATCCTGCCCATGGGATACCAGCGCATCGACATCAACATGGGATGCCCCTTCCCACTGCAGACACGACACGGACGCGGAGCAGGCCTGCTCCCCCACCCTGACAAGGTGGAAGAGATAGGCGAGGTGGTGAGGCAACACGACGGAGTAGCTTTCAGCGTGAAGATGCGGCTGGGACTCGCGTCGTCCCACGACTGGGAGGACGTGCTGCCCATTCTCAACGACATGCCGCTGCGCCACATCACCCTGCATCCACGCATCGCCTCGCTGCAGTACAAGGGCGAGACGGACATGGCGGCCTTCGAGGCATTTGCCACGGCATGCAAGCACCCGCTCATCTATAACGGCGACGTGACATCCTTCAGCCAGATCAGGCGCTTGGAGGAGCGATACGACCTGGCGGGCATCATGCTGGGACGCGGTCTGCTGGCCCGCCCCACCCTGGCGGCCGAATACAAGGCAGGGGCCGAACTGCCGCCCGACGAACGGCGGACCATCGTACGGCAGCTGCACGACCGCCTTTTGGCGCACTATGAGCACGTCATACCAGGCGAGAGCCAACGCTTGCAGAAGGTACGCACCTTCTGGGACTTCATGGAGGAGGAACTGGGGCGCAAAATGTGGAAAAAGCTGATGAAAGCGGGAAATATGAAGAATTATCTGGCAAGCCTACCATGACGAACGAGGAATACATACGCACACATCGCCACGAGGACGTACGCACACTGGCCCTGAAGAAAGTGCCGGAGGGGGTGGACGCACGCTGGTGCCTGCAACAGATAGAGGGTTGGCAACTGGCCCGTAAGAAGTTGCCGCGATGGGCCGACACGGAGGGCATCTGGTTTCCACCGCGCCTGTCGATGGAACAATGTTCGAGCGAACTGACGGCGCGCTACAAGACAATGGTATTGCAACGCCTGATGCGGGAACAAGGAATCATACCGCAAGATGCAGTTTTTGCCGATTTGAACGGAGGTTTTGGCATCGACTTCAGCTACCTCTCAGAGTCGTTTGGCAAAGCCATATACGTAGAGAAGCAGACACAGCTGTGCGACATCGCACGCCACAACCTGCCCATGCTGGCTAACAACGTGACGGTGGTGGAGGCCGACTGCACGCAGCTCAACCTGTCCGAACTGGATGCCGACGTGCTCTACCTGGACCCAGCCCGGCGCGACGAGGCCGGACGCAAGGTCGTGGCACTGGAAGACTGCACACCCGACCTCACCGAACTGCAAGACCGCCTGCTCGGCAACGCCCGTCTTGTCATGGTTAAGCTGTCGCCCATGCTCGACATCACGCAGGCCCTGCGACAACTGCGTAGCGTGTGCGAGGTGCACGTGGTCAGCGTCAGGGGCGAGTGCAAGGAGATGCTGCTGGTGATGGGGCGGGAGGAAGCGGTGAGCTACCACTGCGTCAACCTCGATGCCGCCGACGACGACTTCGTCTGCCACAGGGAAGAGGCGATGCCCACGCTGTCCGACATCGACCTGTGGCATGCCTTCAGCACTTCTGACAGGCATAGTACGGAGCCGGACGGGACGGAAGCCGGAAAGGTCATGCTCTTCGAACCTAACGCCTCGGTGCTGAAGGCGGGCGTACAGGATGCCTTGTGCTCGCGCTACGGCATCCGGAAACTGCATCCGCAGAGCAACCTGTTCGTGGGCACAGACGCCATCAGCGGATTTCCCGGAAGGCAGTTTTCTATCGATTCCATCGGGGATTTCAGCAAGGCAGGACTCCGACAGGCGCTGGCAGGCCTGAAGCAAGCCAACCTGACCATCCGCAACTTCCCCTCCACCGTGGCCGAGCTGCGCAAGCGACTCAAGCTGAAGGAGGGAGGCGACACGTACCTCTTTGCCACCACGCTGACCGACGGCAAGCACGTGCTGATCAGGGGAAGAAAGACATAAAAACAAAACATCATACAATGAAGAAACTGTTATTATCCCTTTTCGTTATGCCGGCACTGGCAATGGGACAAGGTCACGAACTGCCCACGATGGGCTGGAGTTCGTGGAACACGTTCGACTCGAACATCAGCGAACAGAAGATCAAGGAACAGGCCAACGCCATGGTCAGCAAGGGCTACAAGGACGTGGGCTACCAATACATCAACATCGACGACGGCTTCCAGGGCGGACGACGCAAGGACGGCGTGCTGCTCATCCACCCGCAGCGTTTCCCCAACGGCTTGAAGGTGGTCTCCGACTACATCCACAAGAAGGGACTGAAGGCCGGCATCTACAGCGACGGCGGCAAGAACACCTGTGCCAACTTCCACGGTGGCGACGTGCTGAGCGTCAACGTGGGACTCTACGGCTACGACGAGCGCGACACGAAGTTCTACTTTGACACGCTCGACTTCGACTTCATCAAGGTTGACTTCTGCGGTGGCGTGTCCTACCACAACTCCGAGGGCCTGAACCTCGACACGCGACAACGCTACACCGCCATCGCCAATGCCATCAAGAAGTGTGAGAAGAAGGACGTCCGCATGAACATCTGCCGATGGGACTTCCCCGGCACCTGGGCGCACGACGTGGCCATCTCGTGGCGAACAACAGGCGACATCAACAACTCGTGGGGCTCGGTGCGCGACATCATACGCGACAACCTTTACCTCTCGGCCTACTGCTACGACGGGCACTACAACGACATGGATATGCTCGAGGTGGGCGTGACAAAGTGGGGACAGAAGCTGAGCACGGAGGAGGCCAAGACGCACTTCGGGATGTGGTGCATCATGGACAGCCCTTTGCTCATCGGTTGCGACATGAACACGGTGGATGCCACCTCGAAGGCATTGCTGCAGAACAAGGAGCTCATTGCCCTGAACCAGGACACGCTGTGCCTGCAGGCCTACGTCATCAGTCGCCAGGGTGACTGTTACGTGCTGGCCAAGGACATCGAGGAGCGGAACGGCAAGACACGTGCCGTGGCACTCTACAACCCTACCGACCAGGCGCAGGACATCACACTGACCTTTGCCGAGGCCGACCTGGGCGGCACGGTGAAGGTGCGTGACCTCTTCCAGAAGAAGGACATGGCCGACCAGAAGGGCAAGATGACGGTCAACGTACCGGCTCACGGATGCAAAATCTACCGATTAACGGCCGAAAAACGATACGAACGTGACCTCTATGAGGCAGAGACGGCCTACCTCTCCTGCTACTCGGAGATTGACTGGAACGTGGGACGCTACGAGGGCAACGCAAGTGCCAGCGGCGGACAAATAGCCAGCTACATCGGAAGCCGTCCGGACAACGACCTGCGCTGGCGACACGTTTACAGCAAGGAGGGTGGACAGTACAGCATGACGCTCTATTACCTGAGCGCCGAGAACCGTAAGACAAATGTTTCGGTGAACGGGGAGAAAATCTTCAGCAAGGACCTCAACTCGGGCGGCTGGGGCACGGTGAAATCGGTGAAAATCGACATCACACTCCAGCCTGGCGATAACGAGGTACGCATCTACACGGAAGGCACGAACTGGTTGCCCAACATCGACTGCATGACTCTGCAGAAGAAAGAGGGCGGAGACGGCAACGAGAAGAAGCTGGAGATGCTGACAAGCCAGTTGGAGGACGTCAGGGATTTGCCCATGACTGTCACGGTAAAGAGCCAGATTGAGCAGCTGCTGGAAAAGGCGGCACAGGAGAATCTGACGGCCGAGGAACAGGCACAGCTGGTGAGCGACATGCAGAAGGCTCTGACGACTGCCAACAGCATCACCACGGCATGCATCGACTTCAACTACTGGATGGCAAACACACGCCTCAATGCCGAAGCGAGCGAGCAGACGGAGGCGCTGGAAGAACTGAAGGAAAAGATGGAGAGCGTGCAGGCAAGTTACGACGAAGCTACCACGGTCAGCAAGGTAAATTCCGCGTTGAACACGCTGAAAACTGCTCTCAAGACCTACCTGAAGAGCGACGAGGCACGTCCCTTGCCCGACAAGACGCTGGACATGACGCTGCTGCTCAATAACCCCGACTTCAACGCCAATTCCGGTTGGTCGGGCGCTCCGACATACGTCAACGGTGTGGCCGAATGCTACAACAAGAACTTCAACGTATTTCAATCGCTTACTGGCATGAAGGCGGGCGCGTACGAAGTGTCGTGCCAGGCCTTCTACCGCACGGGCGAGAACGACGGTGGCAAACTATACAACTCACGCAAGGAGGTCATCCAGGCACGCTTCTACGCCAACCGCGACAGCGTGGCACTGCCCTCGCTCTACAAATACAAGATGACCAGCAGCATCGTGGCCAAGTTCGGAGAAAACGACACCAAGAACAACTACGCCCATAGCACCGCCGCTGCCGCCTATACCTTTGCCAACAACCGCTATCCCTGCCAGGTAAGTACCACGCTCGCGGAAAAAGGCAACCTGAAGATCGGCTTCACCACCTCCAAGCACGAAAACGAAAGCTGGGCCTGCTTCGATGCTCTCACCATTACGTATCGTCCCCTCCCCACAGAAGACGGCATAGAGACTCTGCAAGAGCAGACACAGCCCTTACGCCAGCATGCCACCTACGACCTCACCGGCCGCAAGGTAACCCGCCCCACACGAGGCGGTGTCTACGTGAAGTACGGAAAAAAAGTAATGGTGAAGTAAGGCTATAGACATGCCACAGTCATTAGTAAAGACATACATACACCTGGTGTTTTCCACCAAAGGACGTACCGAATTGCTACCCAAGCAACACCTTGAGGAAGTACACGCATACGTGGCACAGATAATGAACAACCACGAGTGCCCGGCCCTGACTGTAGGCGGCACAGCCAACCACATCCATATACTCTTTATTCTCTCCAGATCCACCGCATTATCCGACATTGTACGGATTGTGAAATCTAATTCATCCAAGTGGATTAATGAGAGGACAAGTGGATACAAGTTCGCATGGCAGGATGGATACGGAGCATTCAGCATCAGCCAAAGCCACGTCGAGGCAGTAAAAGCCTACATTGCCAACCAAGCACAGCATCATCAAAAAATACGTTTTGAGGACGAATTACGCAAATTGTGCAACATCTACGGCATCGCCATAAATGAAAAATATGTATGGGATTGACGCACGGAACGCCCCCGAAGGATGACACAAATTAGGATAGAACGCCATCGTGCAGCCGAGCCCCAACGGGGCGGCGTAAATTAGGACAGAATAGCCATCGAGCAGCCGAGCCCCAACGGGGCGTCATAAATTAGCGTAGGGCGGGAGCCCTACGTGAAAAGACGACAAAAAGAAAAAGAGGAGCCCCGAAGGTGGCGACATAATTACAAACATTGGCACGCCCAGTAATTATGTCGCCGCCTTCGGGGCTCCCCGTTTACAATCACACACAATAACAATTGATAGGGCTTCCGCCCTATCCTAATCTATTTCGCCCCGTTGGGGCTACAGCTACGAAAAGTCTTAAATGCGACCCATTGAGCTACGAATAACCGTAAAACCATAAAAAAACGTACAACCGCACAACCACACAACCGTAAAACCACACAACCGCAAAAAGATACCTAAAAAGGGTGTGCCAAACTGCTTGGCACACCCTTCGTTATTCATGCCGGAACGTGACGCATTCACCACGTTCCGTTGAGAGAGCTATTGATTAGTCCTCGTCCCAGATTTCGTCAACCTTTACCAGGCCTACGCTGTTATCGGGAGCGGGAGTCTCGTCACCTATGAGTGACATAGCCATCATCATCTCTACCTGAGTCATCTGAATCTCCATAGCAGGAGTTGAATAAGTCTTTTTCATATTCTTATATTCTTTTTGTTCTGTTGGAGAATTAATTACTTAACGAGTACCTTAACACCGTTTACTACGTTAACACCCTTCTGCAGCTTCTTCAGCTGACGGCCGTTCAGGTCGTAGATGGTCTTGCTGGTTGACTGAGTCAGCTTGTTCAGAGCGGTTACAGCATCCAGATAGTAAGCCTGAACACGAGCACCAGGACCCATATTGGGAACCTGCAGGAATGCACGGTTTGCGGGAACCTTAACATTGGTACCCTCAGCTACTACATAGAAACCAACCTTACCATCGTTGTTCTGCAGCACATAGTCGCCAGCGCAAGCGGGAGTATCCTCCATTACACCCCGAAGAAGACCGGTGAGCCACTCAGCATCGGGATCATCCACGCCCTCGAGGTCTTCGGTGAATGCGTCACCCTCGAGCAGTACGGGCTGGTAAGCAGGAATCTCGTCAACCTTCGTGAGTACGAGCTGGTTGTTCTCGTCAATACCACTTACGATGTAAGCAGCCTTAACTTCACCTGCAGAAACATCCTCCCAAGGAGTAACCGCGAAGGGAGCATAGAAGGTAGCGAAACCAGCCTCAGTGATGGTCATGTTGGCTGTAAGTACGTCTGATGACGACTTCTCTACTACAGTGATACCCTTGATTACAATGCCGGCATCAATCGTAGCATCCTGATCCTGCCATGTAGCACAAATCTTGATACCGCTCAAACGGCAGTAATCCTTCTCTGTGGCGGCCATAACTTCAGCCACGTTGAGTGTACCAACACCATCTTCGCCGATTGTTACGCGCTGTTCGTTCATACCAACGGTTACACCTTCACCACCAGCACGGTTAGCAAAGATACGAAGCATAGCACCAGGAGTGCCATAGAACTTGACAGTTTCGTATGCAGTAACGTCAGTATAGTTGTCACCATTGCTCTGGTCACCATATACGACATCGCCACCATTGAGAGGCTTACCTACATTATTAACGTCCTTAAAGCCGTCAAGAGTGGTGTAGTCAACCTCACCTGCAGGACAAGTCCAAGGAGCCTCTACCACGGTAATACCATTGATCTGAAGCTTTTCTCCATAAGCAGCAGCCTTGATACCGTTGAGATGGATATACTCAGCACCTTCCTGAGCAGCTAGTACGTCAGCGAGGTTGAGAACACCTACGCCGGTCTCGTCGATGTCAGCAAAGAACTGGAAGTTTTCTGAATACTCCTCACGGTTGATGAAGAAACGTGCACGCTGACCAGCAGGACCATAAACCTTGATCGAGCCGTATGCTGAAATGTCAACGTATGAGATACCTTCACCACCAGCGTCAGTACCCCAGACAGGAGCGTCAGTCAAAGAACCCAGATTGTTTGTACAGCTCTGTGCATTCTGTACCCAAGCGAGCTTAGTAACATCTGTCTCGCCTTCAGGACAAACCCAAACATCTTCGGGGAACTGGATAGGATCGCCGCTGACAGTAATCTTTGAGAGGTTGAGGGTTGTGTTCCAAGCGCTTGCCTTTACACCATTCAAGTGGATGTACTGAATGGTGGGCTGGAGTGCGAGCAATCCGTTGAAGTCGTATACACCTACACCCTCCTCGTTGATTTCAACAAAGATAATACCCTTGTCACCGATTTCCTCGCGGTTAACGAACAGACGTGCAGTCTGGCCAGGCTCTCCATAGAGATTGATTTGGCCGTAAGCAGACAAATCTACATAAGAAAGGTTTGATCCACCCGCATCGGTACCGAATACTGTACCACCATTGGGATTGTCAAAATCCTGTGTGCAACCCTGACCCTTCTGTGTCCAGTCAAGAGTCGTGACATCCGTCTCTTGCGCACTTGCTCCCATCACTGCGAACAAGGCAATCAAAGAAAGTAAAATTTTCTTCATAAGAAATTTTGATTAATAAATGTTGATAAAAAAGTTTATTTTGGGTTTTCTTTTTAACACGTGGCAAAGTTACAAACAAAAAACCAAACAGAGAAAAAAACAAGAAAAAAAGCTCCGTCTACACATCAAAAAGTTCATTTCCTGCCCAAATTGAACGAGAACAAACAACAAATGATTGCTTTTTGTGTTTTTTGAGTGGCACGCTGCGTAAAATGCAATCGCACGCTGCGTAGATTATAATCGCACGATACGCGCGATGCATCTACAGGAAGGGAGCAACAGATGATCCTCCCCACACACTATTTTCACGAATAACAGACTGGTACAAAAAAGGGTGTGCCAAGCTGTTGGCACACCCTCGTTATTTACGCTGGAACGTGACGTTGTCACATTCCTGTGTGAGAGAGCTATTGATTAGTCCTCGTCCCAGATTTCGTCAACCTTTACCAGGCCTACGCTGTTATCGGGAGCGGGAGTTTCGTCACCCACAAGTGACATAGCCATCATCATCTCTACCTGAGTCATCTGAATCTCCATAGCAGGAGTTGAATAAGTCTTTTTCATATTCTTATATTCTTTTTTTCTGTTGGAGAATTAATTACTTAACGAGTACCTTAACACCGTTTACTACGTTAACGCCCTTCTGCAGCTTCTGCAGCTGACGGCCGTTCAGGTCGTAGATGGTCTTGCTGGTTGACTGAGTCAGCTTGTTAAGAGCGGTTACAGCATCCAGATAGTAAGCCTGAACGCGAGCACCAGGACCCATGTTGGGAACCTGCAGGAATGCATGGTATGCGGGAATGGTAACCTTGGTGTCGGGAGCTACCACATAGAAACCAACAACATCGTTGTTCTTCTGCAGCACATAGTCGCCAGCGCAAGCAGGAGTATCCTCCTCAACACCCATGAGGATGCCCTCTGCAATAGGATAAGCGTTGGGATCAGCCTTACCATTAACCTCACATGCATCCTTATCACCCTCGAGCAATACAGGCTGGTAAGCGGGGATTGAACCACCAGCTACCTCTTTAAGAACGATCTGATTGTCCTCGTCAACAGACTCTACGATGTATGCTTTGGGAGCACTTGTGAGCGCTAACATAGTAAGATCAACATCGAAGGGAGCATAGAAAGTAGCCCAACCAGCATCGGTGATTTCAAGATTAACATCGAAGCTGCCATCAACAACCTTGAATGAGGTCTTGAGCTCAGCAAGGTTAGACCAGTAGCACTCATCGTTCATCTGGTTGATGAGCTGCAGACCATAGATAGGAATTACTACATTGTAGGTCTTGCCAGCCTTAACGCTTGCGTTGGTGAACAGGGTAACAGCATCAAACTCACCAGACTCCATAGCGTTGTGCTCCTCTGCGATAGGCTCGTCGTTGCCCTCCTCATAGAGATATGCCTCCTTGGCGATCAGAGCAACAGCATCATACTCCAAGGCCTCTTCGCCAGCGAGAATGGTTGCTACATTGTTGTCAGCGAAACGGATGGTTACACCCTTATAATCTGACTGGTACTCATTCTCAACGATAGTCTCAGCAATCTCGAAATTGCCATTGCCCATTGCAAGAGCAACACCACTAGCAGTTACAGAAACATTCTGGAACTCGTAAACAATAGCCTCAGCCTTTGACAGATTGAAAGCAATTGACTGCATACCACCATTCTTAGCCATATCGGAAGAGATAGTGAGAGACTTGTGATAGGGCTGCCATTCGGTTCCGAGGTCGATGTCACCGATGCACTCCCAGTGATTATAATTTCCAGGAGTTCCATGAGCCTGAGTACCAACAGAAGTAGCTACTGAGGCCTTACCATCGAATGAAATTTCGAGCTTTGTACCAGCAGGATATGCCTTGTCAAATACAATAAAGAACTGAGACTCATAATCGTTTGTCTGTATAGCAGGAGCACTAACTACAGTAATCTCATCAGCACCATAGGTCTTATCGCCACCACCACCAAACTCACGAGCAACAGTATTGCTGAAGACAGCCAGATCGCCCGTCTTCTCAGTGATGGTAGGAACATCCTTAGGCTCCTCGTTCTCCCATGTGATAGCCTTGATGTCGAGCTGACCAGCACTGGTAGAAGTCCACTGCAGATAGATAGAAGAGAGTACGTCAGTGATTTCACACTCTGCATAGTTGGGATCTGTAGCAGAAACACCGATTGCAGGCCATGCATCCTTACCCTCAGCAGTCTTGATGCACCACTGGATGGGAGTGCCAGTCAGAGGAGTGTTAGAATAGATACGAAGAGTCTTCTTACCTACGAGGCCAATGATGTCATTGCTAACATTTACACCACCCCACTGCTGGCTACAAGTAGCCTTGATCGACTCGGGGTTAGGAGTAACAGGTGCAACAGAAACACCACCACCAAGAGTAAAGGTGAGAGGAATTTCCTCTGTACCCCCGGGTTCAACATAGTAAGCTTTGCTGATTGTGAGAGTTGTGGTTACTGTTTGAGAGTTCTGGATAAAGAGGTCAAAGATTTCCTCTGTAGCATCAATTTCCCATTTATCCTTACCAGTGCCAATGCTATTGAAAGCCTGCCACTTCGATACTTCACCACCCTTTGTCGCGCTGCAAGGAGTGTTGAAGTCCCACTCAGTAGGCTCAGCAAACTCAATCACCACACGTGAACCAACGGCAAAGTCGCGTACACTAGGGGTAATAGACTGCCACTGACCGGTAAAGGTGTACTTTTGAGGATAGTTATCAGCACCTTCAACAGCACAACCGCCTGCAGGCGTGAGCTTGAAAGCTGTTCCAACTACCTCCTGTGCCAGCATGCCTGTTGTACTAAGCACGCAAGCCATCAAAAAGAGAAAAAATTTCTTCATGATTTAATAGTTAAATTGGTTAAAAAATTAGTTGATTATAAATAATGTAAAACTTATTTTCGTTAATACCGATTTTTCGTGGCAAAATTACAACTTATTTTGCAGAATTAGGAATGATTTTGATACAACTATTGCGATTTTTGTATCAAAACACGTGTTTTAGTGATGATTAAATAATAAGTTGGCACGATTTTGTGTTGGAGTCCTTATTGGGCGGAGATTTGCATTTTGTCCAAAGGCAAAAACCACTACGTTCAGAATGACACCCCCTGTGCCTAATTGTATATTATCTCCAAAGCTTTTGTCACGGCGACAGCCTACGACTCGGTAATAATTTGCAGCACTTTATCTTTTTCCAAACCAAGCATATCAGCTATTTCTGTTGCATCCATTCCCTTTGACAGCATACGCATAACAACTTCCTTATCGCGATTTTCTTTCCCTTCAGCAAGTCCTTCTGCTCGACCTTCAGCAAGTCCTTCTGCTCGACCTTCGGCAAGTCCTTCTGCTCGGCCTTCTGCCAGTCCTTCTGCTCGGCCTTCTGCCAGTCCTTCTGCACGTCCTTCTTCGCGTTCATTCTTCATAACAGAAAGATTTGTACGATACAAGTTCAGGCTGTACATGTACCTGCTGCGATCATCTGGACTCATGTGTATCAGCTCAGATATACCGCCCATCTTCTCAAAGATAGGCTGCTGCGCCTGGAATGGTAATGCTGTTGTCATGTTTTCCATATTTACAAGATTATACAACCAATATTCAATGGGTGATTTAGGATATGCTGTTGGTTTATCCTTATAGTCAAGAAGTTCAAGAGTAAATGCCTTCAACTTTTCTGAGAACACCTCCCCTGTTTCGTCAACCTTCAACTGGATAGTACGGATAGCTTGAGGTTTGAGTCCTTTCATGTGGAAATTCATGAAGAATATACCATAGACTGGATGTAACTCAAAATCCCACAATCCTCCCTTTTCACCTTGCTCTGAGATAGCATGTGACAGATAATAGAGAATACGATTGCTGAAATGCGTCTGTCCCTTGTTCTGCATTTCTACGATAAACTCCCCACCATCCTGTGTCTTGCAGCGGAGATCATAGATTACTCCACGCATATCTTCAGAGTCGGCAGCCATCTCCTTATCGAGAAAGATTACATCTTCGATAGGTGACATAGGATTCAGCAAGTCCGTGAGAAAAGCAATCATGATGTCCTTCTCACCAAACACCTTCTTGAAACCATAGTCCGTAAGCGGATTAAGATAGCGTCCTTCCATATTACTATTAGTCATAATATTGTATCTTTCTTTTCAACCTATTTCATCGCACACCATTTTAATGGTGAGTTCTTTGAGCACAAAGATACGACTATTTTCCCGAAACCAATCACCTAATGCCAACAAATTCACATTTTACATGGATTTTTAACTATTATCCTTGATTTTTCGAGCCACTCTGTCTCTTAGGATGGCAAAAGGGGCGCGAACGGATTCGCGCCCCCTTTGTGATTATTCGATGTTGTCCGATTACTTGTTTGCGGTGCGAGCCTCCTCGTCCAGACGCTTCATGATGTCCATGTCGGTGGGAGCGATGGGACGGAACATGTCCTTGGTGAGGTGCTTGCCAGCACGTGATACGTTGCCGTTGTTGATGGTGAAGGTCATGACGGTGGTGTGGTCGCCATTGCCGCAGTATGCAGGATAAACGCCGGTAGCGGGGTTGGCACCAGACTGTACGGGGATGATATTGCCCTTGTAGCGGGTCACGATAGACCAGCTGGTGGGGATGCTGGGCTGACAGTTAGAGTACATGTCAACCTCAACGCGGTAGGTACCGTCGATGAGCAGGTCAGCAGGGATGTAGATGTTCTCGTTGTTGATGTTGTCGATAGAGCAACCGGCGTTCGAGTCGATGTCGAGACCGTAGGTGACGGCCTTACCTTCCTGGTCGCGGATGATGTTTCCGTTGCTGTCGTACGCCGTACCACCACGGTGTGAGTAGTAGATGTGCTCGCCATCGGGCATGTAGAGATGCAGGTCGACGTCCTTAGCATTGCTGAAGGTCAGGTTGATGTTGAGGTCGCCCGACATACTCTGCACGTAGTTTACGGCAGCCTCGTAGGGAGCGGTGATATCGCCGCTCAGCTCCTCGCCGCTGACGAGCATGATCATGTTAGAGCTGTAGGAAGTACTCATCATGACGGGGATGGTGTAGGTAACGTAACCGCCGGCACGGGTTTGCTGCAGGGTGTTGGCATCGTACTCCCAGTATCCGGGCACATCCTTGACACCCACGAAGAAGCGCTTGTAGGTTGTCTCGCTGAGGATGGACACGAAGTTCATACCACCGGTGAGGGCGTTGCGGTTGACCGAGATGCCACTGATGGTGTGGTTGACGTTTCCTGCGGGGAAATCACCGGCACGGTACACGCCGTTCTCCACGCTGAAGTACTCCTTCTCGAGCTTACTGATTTTGTCATCGTCACTCTTGCACGATGAGACGACCACTGCGCTTGCACCGAGGCAAACAGCACAGAAAAGCATAAGATACTTTTTCATTTTGTTAGGATTTTAATAGGATTAATAATGTTGTTGTTTGTTGATCACAATGTTATAGACGGGAGCCTCCTCGCCGTACCAGGGTGCTGCAACCGCAGCAGCGCGACTGGCCGAAGAGGCGGGATGGAAGGTGCAGCCCGTAAACTGGGTGCTGGAATGGCTGTAAGTAACGTAGGCCGACGAACCGTAGTTCTTGTAGTGGGTGTCGTCGGTGGCAGAAAGATATACGCTGAAGTCGCCTGCAAAGGACTGGTCGTCATAGTAGTAGTTGACGGTCAGCGCATTGGCACCGTCGACGGGCGACATCTGCAGGTTGGGCAGTGACCAGCCCGTCCAGCCGCTGCCTCGCTCGTCCGTACCCACCTTGAGCCAGTAAGCACCCGTTGCGGAGTAGAGATAGCGGAAGGTGGACTTGTACTTGTAGGTATGTCCCTCGAAGCTGACGTTGTTGGACGTACCCTGGAACTCGCACCCCGTCAGCGTGATGCCAGCTTCGCGCGGATACTCGATGTCGAACTCGCGCAGGGCACCCACGGTGAGCACCTCGTCGCCCTCGTAGAGCACGTAGGGCGCCAGGAGGATGGTGGAGCGGTACTCGTTGCGGGCGTAGGCACAACGCTCGTCGTTATAGACATTTACGCCTCCGGGAACGGGGATGCGTGCGGGATTGCCCTCGGGGTCGACGTATACGTAGCCCCACTCGACCACGCCCTCGGCATCCTTATCGAGTTCCACCTGAACGGTGGGGATGAAGCGGAAGTCGTAGGCACGTCCGTTGTAGGAAAAGTGCTGGGGATAGTAGGATGCACTCTTCACCTTGACATCCCGGATGGTTACCGGCACGGCCGTGGTAAGGATGTCCTTGACGGGCGTGGCGGGAATCTGGATGCCGAGGAACTTGACAACGGGCGATACGTGGTACTGCGTGATGGGGGTGAGGTCGTTGAAGGTGGCCTCGTACTCCTTGAGCGGCCAATCCTCGGGCACACGGTATTCCTTGTCACACCACTGGGTGTCGAGCACCTTGCCATCGTCGTCGGTGATGCGCATGCCGAGAGTCACAGGAAACAACAACTTGTTCTCGGGCTCAACGGAGAGGGTGGCCTTCTTGGAACCTATGCTGACCTCCTGGGGCTTGGAGAAGGTGGGCACGAGGTTCCACTTGTTGACGTTGATGGAAGCTTCAAAGAGCGTCAGCTCACGCTTTACCGAGAGCAGGTCGGTGAAACTGATCTCAGCCTCGGCTCCCACCGAAGTGACGAGGTCGAGCGACACCTCGGCCCCTGCCAGCGTCTCGTAGGCCGTGTTTTCGAAGAAGTCGTGGGATATTTCGCCGGAGAACTCTGCGCCATACTTGTTCGAAACCGAGGCCTTTACTATTTCGCCAAACGACTCAAGGCCAATCTCAGCGCCGATGCCCATGAAGAGGGAGCCGCGCATATTGGCCGTCACACTGGGGGTGGAGAACCACTTGGAGGTATTCTCGCCATAGGGAATCCAGTCGCCATGTTCGTACTTGATGCCAAACTTATAGCCCAGACTCGCTTCCGTGCCTACCTTGATAGAACCCTCCAACTTGGGCTCAAAAACAGGGCCAACGCCGAGAACCAGGAAGAAGGGCGTATCGGGGATGTAAATCCTGGGCTTGGGGACTAACTTCTCCAGCACATTGTCACCACCCAGTTCTCCCTCAAAACCGGCCTCCATGCCAAGCGAGAGACTGGGCGAAAGACTAAGGTCGAAGTAGGAATCGCTGAAGAAGTTGATATTGCACACCACGTGCACGTCGAGGGCCAGACGGCCTTGCGTACGGATGAAAGTGGGGCCCACGCTGACCGTGTTGCTAATATCGATACCGGCAGATGCCTCGCCCTCAATACGCTTTGGCACAAGCCGATAGACATGTTCGCCAGGCGCAGTGGTGGGCACGTCCTCCTCGACAGTAGTATAACGGCCGATGCAGACGAAACTCTCGTAGACATCCTGAAGTGTCACCTTTGAACACTGGCACACCATGCCGTCCATGCTCTCCACACGACCGGCAAAGCCCGTAGGCAACAGGTCGCAGTCGAAGCGGTCGTAGACAAGGACGTCGCCCGGCTGGGGACGCAGCTCGGCCGGCAAGGTGGGGAGGAAGGTGATGGTGCGGCCCTCCACCTTATCTATATATATAAGGAGCTGGTCGAGTTTGCGCACCTCGTTCCTCATCTTGTTCTCGGGCTTGACGAAACTGATGCTGTCGATGGCCTCGAGGGGAATGCGGTAGAGACTGTCGGCGGTGAGGACCTCATGTACGACGTAGTCCTGATGCTCTCGTCCGTCGAGGTCGACCCGGCTGCACTGCATGCTGAGAATCTCGTCGTTGAAGAAGGCGTTGAAGGAGCCGTCGTTGCGGTAGACGTAGATGGCATCCTGTGCCTGTACGCTCATGCCACACAGCAAAGCAAGGAGTGTGGCGCTCAGATAACGTAACATCCTGCTTTTCATTGCTTCACGATTTTATAGGATACATCGCCCACCTTGATGAGGTAGACACCATTGGGATAACTGTCGAGGCTCACGTCGGTGAGCGCCTGCTGCTCGGCGGTGAGGCGCGAGAGCAACTTGCCGTTGGCATCGTATACCAGCACGGGCGTACCGGCGGGGAGGTTCTCCAGCAGGAGTCGGTTGCCCTGCTGCCGTACCAGGGTGTGCTGGTCGTCAAGCGGGTGCTGCACGTCGTTGGCCAGATCCTCGAAGGTGTACTTCTGCACATTCTGTAGCGGATAGGTAGCGGTAATGTAGGCGGTACGTATCTCCAATTTATTATCTACAAAGAAAGTCTTGGGCCTTTCGACCAGGTCGTAGCCAGTCTTACGGCCGTCCTTGAACCAGACAACCAGTTTCTGCGCCTGCACGCTTCCTGCACAGCACAGTGCCAAAAGTAAAAGGCTTATCTGTTTTTTTCTCATAGTTTGAACATTTTTGTGCGTTCCACCCTCCTCTCCTACCATGCAGCCTATGAACTGACGGGGGACTTTAGGCGTAGAAGTCATGTTAATTTCGTTTGCAAATATATACAATATATTTATTCCCCACAAATTTTCAAGAAAAAAAAAGTATTTAACACCACGAAAGTCTATTCTGCACGCCCACTAACAGCAGAAAAGTGCACAAACGCCCCACAATCCCGTACATTATTATTACCATTCTGTCAAGGAGATGCAAAATGAACTATTCTCCGAAATCCAACTCCAGCTGCGCGCTGCTACCCAGCAGGTTAAAGGAGAGGCGATGGTAAGGCGAGGTTCCGTGCTCCCGGATGGCCTGACGGTGGACGGGAGCCGGATAGCCTTTGTTCTTGTTCCAGTGATACACGGGGTACTCCTCGTGGATGCGGTTCATGAAGTCGTCACGGTAGGTCTTGGCCAGGATGCTGGCAGCCGCAATGGCGAGGTACTTGCCGTCGCCCTTGACGATGGTGGCGTAAGGGATGCGACCGCTGTCGGCAGGTGGGCAGAACTCGCGCAACGAGACACGGGCATTCATGAGATGGCGTCCGTCGCGAAGGGGCTTTTCGCCCTGTGCTCCGCCCTCGTCCCCATCCTTGGGACTGCTGAGGGCCTCCCACTCCACGAAGCGGTTTCCGTCGACGATGATGGCTTCGGGCTGCACCTTCAGTCCGTCGAGGGCACGGTGCATGGCCAGTATACTGGCTCTGAGGATGTTAATCTTGTCTATCTCCTCGTTCGTCACCACGCCCACGGCCCATGCCAGGGCATCACGCTCAATGAGTTCGCGCAGCTGGTAACGACGCTTCTCGGTGAGTTGCTTGGAGTCGTTGAGACCGGCTGCCAGCTCGGGGCAACGCTCGCAGACGTCATCGGGCAGGATGACGGCCCCCGCAAACACCGGACCCGCCAGGCAACCACGGCCAGCCTCGTCGCATCCCGCCTCTATCTTGTTATCGTAAAAAAATGGAGCTAACATGATTCATATTTTTGTGCTTCGCGAACGCAAATTCGCAGACATAAATTAAACGCAAATTAAAGACGCAAATTTTAAAAAGATGTCGAGACGCAAATTAAAATTTGCTTATGACTAATCATCCAAGTACTCAATGCCGCAATCAAGATATTCACTCGGGATAGGCCGACGAAGCATGTCTTTACCTAACAGATAACATACGTTTGTTTCATCATCTAACCCGTAGCGTTCGCCATGAAGGGATGGCTCGCCGAAATTTATCAGCAAACCGACAGGCTTCCTTGTAAGCCTCATATAGTTGAACAATTGTGCTCTATGTTTAGGAATAATGTCGGATGCGGACTTTAGTTCAATAAGAATGTCGCCTACCAAGATGTCAGCCTTATATTCTTTCTTTAGAGGAATGCCATCGTAGAAGCACTGGATGGGATACTCAGGTTTTACATCAAAGTCAAGTCTGCTTAGTTCCAAGCAGAGAGCCTCGTTGTAGATTTGCTCCAGCAATCCCCACCCAAGCTTTTGGTGAACCCTCATCGCTGCACCAATAATCTGATAAACGAGCTCTTTATAAACACAAAATGAAGACATAAGCAGAATACACTTGAAGTTATGTTACTAAAATTTGCGTCTCGAAATTCGCGTTCTAATTACGTCCACGGATTTGCGTCAGCGAAGCATCTCCAAACCTGCATCAGAACATTTTCCGTACGCGGTCGATGCCGGCCATGAGCGCGTCGACCTCTTCGAGCGTGTTGTAGAGGCCGAAGGAGGCACGGGCGGTGCCCTGGATGCCAAGGCGATGCATAAGGGGTTCGGCACAATGATGGCCGGTGCGGACGGCAATGCCCAGACGGTCGAGAAGCGTGCCGAGGTCGAGGTGGTGGATGGGGTCGCCACTGAGGGCGCTGACCTCGAAGCTGACGACGGCATCGTGGAGGCAGGGTGCATCAGCGGGCATAGTGGGTCCAAAGACACGGATGCCACCAAGCTGCGCCATCTGCTCCATGCAGTAGCGGGTGAGTTGCTGTTCGTGAGCCAGGATGTTGTCCATGCCGAGGGCTGTGACGTAGTCGATGGCACGTGCCAGTCCGGTGGTGGCCACATAGTCGGGTGTGCCAGCCTCGAACTTGAAAGGCAGTTCGTTGAAGGTTGTACGCTCGAAGGATACGTTCTGAATCATCTCGCCTCCACCCATATAGGGAGGCAGACGGTCGAGCCACTCCTCCTTGCCATAGAGCACACCGATGCCGGTGGGACCGTATATCTTGTGGCCGGAGAAGGCAAAGAAGTCGCAGTCGAGAGCCTGCACGTCGACAGCCATGTGGGGTGTGCTCTGCGCACCGTCCACCAGCACGGGGACGCCCTTTTCGTGGGCAATGCGGATTATCTCGCGGACAGGATTCACCGTGCCCAGGACGTTGCTGACGTGGGCTACGGAGACGAGACGGGTGCGCTCGTTGAAGAGAGCCTTGAAGGCCTCGAGGTCGAGCAGTCCGTCGTCGGTCATGGGTATGACGCGCAGTCGCAGGTTGGGCTGCAGCTGCCAGGAAACGATGTTGCTGTGGTGCTCCATCTCAGAAACGATGACCTCGAAGGGCTCACCGTCACACCGCCCCGACGACTCGCTGACCCACCGGGCAAAGCACGTGGCCACGAGGTTGATGCTCTCCGTCGTACCACGGGTAAAGACAATCTCGCTGGTGGAACGGGCATTCAGGAAGCGGCGCACCGTCTCACGGCTCTGCTCGTGGAGCTCGGTGGCCTGCTGCGAGAGGAAGTGGACACCGCGGTGCACGTTAGCATTGACGTTGTAGTACTCCTCCGTCATGGCGTCGACCACCTGGCGGGGCTTCTGTGTCGTGGCTCCGTTGTCGAGATAGACAAGCGGTTTCTTGTAGACCTGGCGGGAGAGGATGGGGAAGTCCTCGCGCACCTTATTTATATCATACATAGTCGTTTCTATTTGTTTGGCGTGCAAAATTACAAAAAAAGAAGGTAAAAATGTGGCAGTATCACAAAAAAGCAGTAAATTTGTGCACGAAAAGGAGAAAAGAAACCACATAACAGACTAATGCGTATGGCAACAACAGCACAACAGGCTCTGCCCAACCAGATAATTGTAACATTCGACGACGTGAGCATGATGCCTCAGGTCAAAAAGGCCATTGCACTCATGAAGGGTGTGAAATCCATCAAGATGCCAAGCCGCAAGAAGCGCATGACTGGCATTGAGGAGGCTATGCTGGACGTCAAGGAGGGGCGGGTGTACCATGCCGAAAGCGTGGATGACTTGTTCAAACAGATTTTAGGAGAAGACTATGTACTCGATTGACTATTCTGGCAAATTTAAGAAGGACCTTAAAACCTGCCAAAAACGTAATCTTCCGCTAAGAGAAATCTACACTGTCATCCAGCTCCTCAGCGAAACAGGCACGCTACCTCCACAATACCGTCCTCACAAACTGAGCGGTAATTGGCAAAATGCATGGGAGTGTCACATCAAGCCCGACTGGCTCTTGGTTTGGGAACAATATGACACGGAACTACGACTGCTGATGCTTCGCACGGGAACTCACTCCGACATTTTCTGACAACGATAAAAACCAATACAAAAAACAAAAATACAACTATGGCAAAGAAAGCACTTCTGATGATCCTCGACGGATGGGGCATCGGAAACAAGACAAAAGGTGACGTAATCTACAGTACTCCTACCCCCTACATGGACTATCTGGAGCAGACCTACCCCAACAGCAAGCTGCAGGCAAGCGGTGAGAACGTGGGTTTGCCCGACGGACAAATGGGTAACTCTGAGGTGGGCCACCTGAACATCGGCGCCGGCCGCATCGTGTATCAGGACCTCGTAAAGATCAACCGTGCCTGTGCCGACGGCAGCATCCTGCAGAACAAGGAGATCGTCAGCGCCTACGAGTACGCCAAGCAGAACGGCAAGAGCGTTCACCTGATGGGTCTGACCTCGAACGGTGGCGTTCACTCAAGCCTGGATCACCTCTTCACCCTCATCGACATCTCAAAGACATACGGCATCAAGCAGACCAACGTACACTGCTTCATGGACGGTCGTGACACCGACCCCAAGAGCGGCAAGGGCTTCATCGAGCAGGTAACGGCCAAGTGCGAGGAGGTGCCCGGTGCTGCCATCGCAAGCATCGTGGGCCGCTTCTATGCCATGGACCGCGACAAGCGCTGGGAGCGTGTGAAGGTGGGTTACGACCTGATTGTGAACGGCGAGGGCAAGCAGGCTACCAACATGGTAGAGGCTATGCAGGAGAGCTATGACGACGGCGTGACGGACGAGTTCGTAAAGCCCATCCACAACAGCACCGTGGACGGTACCATCAAGGAGGGCGACGTTGTCATCTTCTTCAACTACCGCAACGACCGTGCCAAGGAGCTCACCATCGTGCTGACTCAGCAGGACATGGAGGAGCAGGGCATGAAGACCATCCCCGGCCTGCAGTACTACTGCATGACGCCCTACGATGCCAGCTTCACCGGCGTTCACATCCTCTTCCCCAAGGAGAACGTGGAGAACACGCTGGGCGAGTACATCGCCAGCAAGGGCCTGAAGCAGCTGCACACGGCCGAGACCGAGAAGTACGCTCACGTGACCTTCTTCTTCAACGGTGGTCGCGAGACTCCCTACGACGGTGAGGAGCGCATCCTGGTGGCCAGCCCCAAGGTGGCCACCTACGACCTGCAGCCCGAGATGTCGGCCTTCGAGGTGAAGGACAAGCTCTGCGCTGCCATCGAGGAGAACAAGTACGACTTCATCGTGGTGAACTTCGCCAACGGCGACATGGTGGGTCATACCGGCATCTACGAGGCTATTGAGAAGGCTGTTACCGCTGTTGACACCTGCGTCAAGGAGGTTGTGGAGACTGCCAAGAAGACCGACTACGAGGTGATCATCATCGCCGACCACGGTAATGCTGACAACGCCATCAACCAGGACGGCAGCGTCAACACCGCTCACTCGCTCAACCCCGTTCCCTTCATCTACGTTACGGCCAACAAGGACGCCAAGGTAGAGGACGGTGTGCTGGCCGACGTGGCTCCCTCTATCCTGCACATCATGGGTCTGGAGCAGCCTGCCGAGATGACCGGTAAGTGCTTGATTAAGTAAACAGAAGCATAAGAGCACACGAAGGCACGAAGAACGCGAAGTACTATTCTTTCCGAAAGAAAGGCTTCGTGAGCTTCGTGCCTTCGTGCGAAAATAATCTATACTATGGCAAACGTAAAGATAGAGGAGTCGTGGAACCGCACCCTGCAGGATGAATTCCGACAACCTTACTTCGAGCAGCTCATAGAGTTCGTCAAGGCAGAGTATGCTGAAGGACCTTGCTACCCGCCCGGCAACCAGATCTTCAACGCCTTCAACACGACGCCCTTCGACAAGGTGAAGGTGGTCATCCTCGGACAGGATCCCTACCACGAACCGGGACAGGCGCACGGACTTTGCTTCAGCGTGCCGCAAGGTATCCCTGCCCCACCCTCGCTGGTCAACATCATGAAGGAGATACAGGCCGAAGGTTTCAGCCAGACTGCATTGAACGATGCGACCCAATGGCCCTACGACCTGACACGATGGGCGCAGCAGGGCGTCTTCCTGCTCAACACGTGCCTCAGCGTTCGTGCCCACCAGGCGTTCAGTCACAGCGGACACGGATGGGAGACGTTCACGGATGCCGTCATCAAACGTCTGGCTACTGAGCGTGAGGGCCTGGTATTCCTGCTTTGGGGTGCTCCTGCCGGCAAGAAGGCAAGTCTCATTGACGGCACACGTCACCTCGTGCTTCGTTCGGCACACCCCAGTCCCCTCAGCGCCTACCGTGGTTTCTTCGGCAACCACCACTTCGAACTTTGCAACCAGTATCTCAAACAACACGGAAAGGAGGAAATAGAGTGGTAAACGACATACCTTCCATGTTCGTCGTTCAAGACGTACTCGTCTCAGCCGACATCATCACCGAATATTTCTGCTGCGACATCGAGGCCTGCCAGGGCCGCTGCTGCGAGGAGGGCAATGCAGGAGCGCCCATCACGCTGGACGAACTGTCCTATCTGGAGGAGCACCTCGACGAGTTGTGGCCCCACATGTCGGCAACGGCACAGGCCATCGTGGACAAGCAGGGCGTGGCCTACACCGACCCCGAAGGCGAACTGGTGACGAGCATCTGCAACGGCAAGGACTGCTGCTTCCGCGGGCCACGGGGCTGCCTGATGAAGGAGCGTCCCATCAGCTGTTTCCTCTACCCCATCCGCGAGAAGCAGATCGGCGACACGCTGGCGCTGAACTACGACCGATGGAGCATCTGCAAACCGGCCATCGAGAAAGGGCGCAAGGAAGGCATCCGCGTCTACCAGTTCCTGAAGGAACCGCTCATCCGCCGTTTCGGCAAGGCATGGTACGAGGAACTGTGCGAGATAGCAGACCAAGTGCTGAAGTAAGACCTACAAGGCGGGAATGACTGTTTTGACTACCATTGAAGACAAAAAAGAACATCCGCAAACATCAGATTCTCGGAGCCAATTGTGAACTCGGCAAGAGAATCGATGTTTGCGGATGATTTGTTTTAGGGGATAGAGGAACCATCCCAACTCTTTTTGCTATTTCTTTAGCTGACGGATAAGGTGAGGCAGGTCGCCGACACTCTTCTTGCCGTTGTTGTTCCAGTCGATGGCGTTGGTGGGATCGTTGCGCTTCTCGAGGATGTTGTCGACCACACGCTGGACGTCCTTGACCTTGTCGATGACGACGGTGAAGGAGATGTTGGCGGGGGCGTTGCGGTAGTCGGTCTCACCACCTCGGACAGTGATGGTGGTGGTGCCTACACCCTGTACGGTCATGGCGCCGGTGGCAGCGTCGATGCTGACGACGTTGGGATTGCTGGAGGTCCAGACGAGGACGCCGTCATAGTCCTGCGAACGGATGATGCCGGGGGTGGCGGGAGCGGGCTTGCCATATTCGCCGCGAAGGGTCGTGGAACCGTCGAAGCGGATGAAGGAGTCGGGCTTGCGCCAGCTGTCGACGTGGAATGTTACGGGCAGGAGGTTGTCCTTGCTGTTGCCGTCAACAAAAGGATAAGGCCACTTGGTGTCGTACTGATAGCTGTGACCGCTGGCACCTACGAGACTCTCGACCGATGGGCCGTCGTTGTAGATGACGAAGTAGCGGATGCCGTCCACAAAGATTTCCTTTGGTTCCATAGCCATGCCCTTAGCTTTGAGGTTGAGCACACGCTTGACATCGAGGCGCTCGTGTACACGCAGACCAACTTCGGTAGGAGAGATCTTCACAGCCTGGACGCTTGGGTTCTGGTTGTCGAACATGAAGTCCGGGTTACCTTCGTTGTCGTGGTATGGGTCCTTTTTCACATCCTTCATGTCAAGCCACATGAGCTGGTTATCCCAGGCCCACACACTTGTAAGCATCGGACAGTTGTCAGCGATGAGGGTCTTGAGCTTGTTGTCGTGGCAGTCTACATCCCAGAGTTTAGGGTTATTGCTGAGCTGCAGGGTGCCGAGCTCATTCTCTTCGCATAGCACTCGCCTGAGTTCAGGGCACTCCTGGATATTGACGTTCTCTGCCGTGGTGTTCTTGATTTCGAAGTATTCGAATCCTGGCAGATTCTTCATCGTGAAGTCCTGCACGGTGCTGTAATTCACCTCAAGGTAAGTCAGGATTGAGCAGTTCTCCACATGGAAGGTATTGAGGTTATGGGTGAATTCATCGTTGCCGTGGATGTAGATGCTCTCGATGTTCTGGTGGCCTGTGAAGTTGAAATTCTCGACAGATGACACCAGAACTTGGCTCGCACTTTCCAAGGTGCGGAGATTAGGCATGTCGCTGCCGTTGATTGACGAGAGGCTTTGCAGGTCCTGAATGTCCAAGCTCTCGAGCGAGCTGACCCACTTGATGTCCTTCAGCGCGGGGCAATACGATAAGCGTAGACTTGTGAGCTTTGTGTTACGCGAAATGTCGAGGGTCTCAAGGCCGAGAACATCATAGATGAAGAGCCCCTCCAAGTCGGGGAGCATGCTGAGGTCTATTGTCTTTACCACGGAGGCAAGTGGATTTTCCTCTATCCAAGTGTAATAGATGTTAAGGTGCGTGATAGGGAAGAGCTCGATACCCTTGAAGTTGACTACGTCCTTGCAGTCAAAACCGTAGAAGTAGGTTCTTTCGTATTCCCAACCTTCGAGCACGCCGTTCCCGTCCTCATCGAATTCGAGGAGGTAATTGTAAAGATTCTCATCGGGGAAATTGGTTCTGTTAACGACTACGCTACCGTCGGCCATAGCCGTAGTAGTGAAGGCTGTCATTGCAAGAGCCGTCAGGGTCTTGCCGAAAAGTCTGTTCAACTTTGATACTTTCAAGTTAAACTTCATACACATTATGATTTTCGAGTTAACAAATAAAAATATTCAAATGCAAAGATACATATTTTCTGTAAGAAAGAGTCTAAATGCTTTAAAATCTTTACTCAAACAACCATTTTTGCTCAAAAACGCCCCACATAAACTGATTTTTCTGGAAAAATGCACGAAACAACAATTTACACAAATACAAGAAAAAGCAAGCGATGCCTGTCAGAAGCAGGCTTGATGGGTGTGTCATGTCAAAGTCTCGCAGCACGAATTAACGAGAAGATAGTGTTCTTATCGGAATAAGATAGTAATCTTATCGCAATAAGATAGTGTTCTTATCGCAATAAGATAGTAATCTTATCGTGATAAGATAGTAATCTTGCTGCGATAGGATAGTAATCTTATTGCAACTACCCGCTACGACACTTCAGATTCAGAGTGGCGAAGCAAAATAAACATTGGTGCTGGAATAAATTCTTGGTGCTGCAAGCAAAAAAAAAGAGAGGTCGTGTCAGTTTCTTTTTGACACGACCTCTTAGTTTTGTTCTTCAATATCGAAGGTATCGTCTTCGTGTGTTACACAGTAGTAACTACTCAGGTATCAAAAGCGGTATGCTTAATTAATAACCAAAAACTTAATCCTCTGCTCTGTTCTTGGCACGCTTGCGCTCCAGATGGTCGAGGATGACCTTGCGCATACGCATGGAGAGGGGGGTAACCTCCACGTACTCATCCTCCTTGATGTACTCGAGCGCCTCCTCGAGCGAGAAGATGATGGGGGGGATGATGCGGGCCTTGTCGTCGGTACCGCTGGCACGGACGTTGGTGAGCTGCTTGGCCTTGCAGACGTTGATGACGAGGTCGTTCTCGTGGACATGCTCGCCGACCACCTGTCCGGCATAGACCTGCTGCTGGGGATTGATGAAGAACTTGCCACGGTCCTGCAGATGGTCGATGGAGTAGGCATAGGCGTTGCCGCTCTCCTGCGAGATCATCGAACCGTTGACGCGGCGCTCTATCTCGCCCTTGTAGGGCTGGTACTCCTTGAAACGGTGGGCAATGATGGCCTCACCCTGGCTGGCGGTCAGCATATTGGTACGCAGACCGATGATGCCACGGCTGGGGATGTTGAACTCGATGTTGACGCGCTCACCTTGTGCCTCCATGCTGGTCATCTCGCCCTTGCGACGGGTCACCATATCAATCATCTTCGAGGCGAACTCCTCGGGCACGTTGATGGTCATCTCCTCGATGGGCTCGTGCTTCATGCCGTTGATTTCCTTGTAGATAACCTGGGGCTGACCCACCTGAAGCTCGTAGCCCTCGCGACGCATGGTCTCGACCAGCACGCTCAGATGCAGCACGCCTCGGCCGCTGACAATCCATCGGTCGGTATAGCCCTCGACCTCCTCTACACGCAGGGCGAGGTTCTTCTCGAGCTCCTTCTGCAGACGGTCACCGATGTGGCGGCTGGTGCAGTACTTGCCTTCCTTGCCGAAGAAGGGAGAGTCGTTGATGGTGAAGAGCATCGACATGGTGGGTTCGTCAATGCTGATGGTGGGCAGTGCCTCGGGCTCCTCGAAGTCACAGATGGTGTCGCCAATCTCGAAGTTGGACAAACCGATGACAGCGCAGATGTCGCCTGAGCTGACGGCCTCCGTGGCATGGTGCCCCATACCCTCGAAGGTATGCAGCTCCTTGATCTTGGTCTTCTCCACCGTACCGTTACGATGGGCGATGGTGATGCTCTGACCCGAACGCAGGGTGCCACGATGGATGCGACCCACGGCAATACGACCGGTATAGGTGCTGTAGTCGAGGCTGGTGATGAGCATCTGGGGTGTGCCCTCCAGCTGTACGGGGGCTGGGATGTGCTCCAGGATGGCATCGAGAAGATAGGTGATGTTGTCGGTGGGCGTCTGCCAGTCCTCGCCCATCCAGCCCTGCTTGGCCGAGCCGTAGATGACAGGGAAGTCGAGCTGCTCCTCGGTGGCGTCGAGGTCGCACATCAGGTCGAAGACCATCTCGTAGACCTCCTCGGGACGGCAGTTGGGCTTGTCCACCTTGTTGATGACAACCACGGGCTTCAGGCCGATCTCAAGTGCCTTCTGCAGCACGAAACGTGTCTGGGGCATGGGACCCTCGAAGGCATCGACGAGCAGAAGACAGCCGTCGGCCATGTTCAGCACGCGCTCCACCTCACCGCCGAAGTCGCTGTGTCCCGGGGTGTCGATGATATTGATCTTGGTGTCCTTATAGTTGATGCTGACGTTCTTGGAGAGGATGGTTATACCACGCTCGCGCTCCAGGTCGTTATTGTCAAGCATCAGTTCACCCGTCTGCTGGTTCTCACGGAAGAGGTTTCCGGCCAGCAGCATCTTGTCTACAAGCGTCGTCTTGCCATGGTCTACATGGGCAATGATAGCAATATTCCTAATGTTCTGCATCGTCTTTTTACCTTACAATAAGGGGCTTCGCCCTCGTTAAACGGATGCAAAGTTACAACAAAAAAACAAGAATCAAGAAAGATGGATAAAAAAAAGCCGGATATCACACTCAGAACATACGGTTTTGGCAGCTTTTGTTGCTTTGCAGCCGTCAAACGGGCAGCAAAGCCTGTCCAAAACCGTATATTCCGAATGTGATATCCGGCTTGTATTACTTGCGGAAAATATAGGAGAAAACGCGAGGATTGACGCGGAGCGACACCCAGCCCCAATCCTGCCAGCTCATGTTGTTGCCTCCCTTGAAGAAGAACATCGTGCTGGTGGCCATCATCGTGCTGTAGCCTGCCTGCAGGGTGGCGTATTGTGTAATCTGCCAATCCAGCTGCAAATCGATTTCGTGACCCAGCTGCGAATGCAGGTTGGTAAGCTTTGTTCCCAAGAGGAAATAATGGTAGTCGAGGCTGGCAGAAAGGTTCTTGCAAGGCTTGACGTTCACCTTGGCCATGTAGTCCCACAGGCCAACAGAGGGGACAGTGGAGCCAACGAAATAATCCATGGAACCCAGGAAGCGGTGCGTAGAACCATAGAGCGAATTGAAACGGCGCACCTCCTTGGCCTCGGAAGCCTTGGCGCCGCTGTAATAGTCCACACCGGCTTCAATCGAACCCAACTGCGGGTAACGATAGCCCAGGCGACCCGAAAGGAGGAAGGCATTTATCTGATTGTCGGACGTGTCGCGCCCCATCTGGTAGTAGCCTTCGGCCTTGACGTAGAGGTTCTTCCAGTCGTAGCGAAGCCATGCACCTACCGTCTGCATGTTGGAGGTAAAGGCACTTTTATCGTCGTGACCGCCCTGCACCGACTGATTGGTGAAGAGGAACGAAGCCTTGAAGGGCGTCTGCTGATTGCCATAATGATACCAGAAGGCCTGCATGCTCTTGTAGGGCACACTGCCGTCATAGTACGTACCGTTGATTAGTCTCTCGTGGGTCTGGTTGAACGAGGCGATGCCATGTACGCGGTGCAAAGCTCCGTCGTATCCAAAGCGCAGCGCATCGTGTGCGCGGGCCGACACCGACCAGTCGTGCGAACCAAAGATACGCTCATCGTCGTATGCCAACGTCATGCGGCCTGCCTGTATGAAGAGGCCTTGCGCAGATTGCAGACGAGCCCATGCTTCATACAAATCCACATTACCTTGCTTTGGCTTATCCAGACTGTCATCTCCCCATACGCCTGTATGCTGGGCACTGAGCCTCAGGCTGAGATATTTCTGCTGATAATCCAAGCCTACACGTGCACGTTCGTTGACAAAAATTGCCGGCGTGGCGCCTTTGGAACGCAAAGTTCCATAACCATTGCGATACTCGGCACGGCTGCGCAGCTGCACATCCACGCTGAAACGACGCAGGTTGGTGGAATCGGCAAGCCAAGATGCCTCGTTCAGCTCCACGGGTTCGGACGCCATCGACCAGGGATCGACCGGCACGGTCCGCATGTCTGCCTGCTCCTGCACTGGCTCGTCGAAGTGCGGTTGCACCTGCGACAGCGCGGGAAGTACAGACAGCATCCAGAAGGCCAGCCACAGCGCACGTTTCATATTTCCTGAGAGAAAAGAAGCACGATTCATATTTTCCGGAAGAAAAGATGTACGTTTCATATTCCTTTTAGCCGCTTACTCAAGCTCATTGACGTAGTAAGCTCGTTCCGCTGCACACATTGTCAATACACAGATGTAAGAGAGCATGTAAAAGGTTACAGAATCGTCTCTAAAACTCGTCTTATTTACTCATTACGGGACGAACCAAGCATCCCTTGTAACGCTGCAGGAAAGTGATATAAGGCGTCGTGTTTACATCGAAACGGAAGGCTGTACCCATCTGACCTTCGTTGACCTTACCGGTCCACAAAGAGCCCGACCAGTAATATCCCATCTCGTCACGAGCATAGATACTATTTCCGAAGTTACCACCACAAGGCATGAAGATGGAATTTCCATTCTTTTTGCTGGTAAAACGATAACCAACGACTCCTGTGGGCTGAACCTCCAGCACAGTAGTACAATAATCCACCAATTCATCGAACTCGTAAGACAGCGGCATGCGCCACTTGCCACCCCACTGTACGCGGGCTGCATCGTATGCAGACTGCTCGCTGATAGTTTTGCCAATGTCGGTGAACACGGGATCGCCATTCAGCATCATCTCATAAAACTTATAGGTAGAATACAAGCAGTCCTTTGTGACCACATCGGCATTTGCACTGGGAGTAACTTCACCCCATGCATAGAAGTCGCCATAAGGATCCGCATTAGTGACACCTAAGTTGACGTCGGCCCAGAGTATACCACTTGGCAAGCCCAAGTCTACAGGCGTACCAGCCAAGGAAGTCTCAGGCTGCTCGGGCTCAGAGGGAGTTTCAGGATCCGTGGGAGTGTCGGGGGTGGAAGGATCATCAGAGCCGCCAGACTGATCTTCATCACCAGAAGAATCACCGCTGTCCTCTCCACCCGGTTGCGTACCAGGATCAACAGGTTCCGTAGGTGTATACGCTCCGTTATAAACCGCACGGATTGGAAGCAACATATTCTTCACCTGTAAAATAGGGTCAACCATTTTCTTATCGATATTAGCATAAAAGGCCTGTGTTTTATACTTACCGCCCTCGGAATTGTCGGTTTCACCAGTCCAATATCCACAATAATAATTCTTGTAGCTTAGGCCCTGCGAATTCTCATAACCACACTTGGGCAAGAAAAGGCTGTTTCCATTCTGTGCCGTAATGAGCCATCCGTTGACACCAGAACCCTCATAGTCGTCGACAAGAGTCCACTTCAGGCCAATGGTTTCTTCTTCGTCACAAAGCTCCTGGAACTGCTCACGCGTAGGCATGCTCCAGTTGTCGCCCAACACTACATGGGCCAGGTCATATTCTGTGCCGCAGATACTCTTGTTTTTCTCGCAGCTTTCTATGTTCTTGAAGCTCCAGATATTCTCACTTGCATCCGTGCTTTTGTAGGAGAAAGCAATACGCACATTGGCAGAGCCGGCAAAATCAGACAGATCCAAAGACTGCTTGATATACTCAGCAGAATTACGACGAGTACGTTTCAATCTTGTAGTTACGTCTGTCCATTGCGATTGGACAAAGGCACTGCCGTTGGTATAACCACGACTGACATAGACTCTCAGATTGGAAATCTGCGAAACATCTTTATACTCAAAAAGCTCGTCAAAATATACAATGGGAGCTTTTGCTGCAGAATAGTCGAGGACAGGAGAGACAATAACTCGTTCGGCAGAAATCAGATGATTTGCATTTGAGCTGCTGTCGTACACTTTATTGCTGGCAGTTATACCCTTGTCCGAAGCAGTCCAGATCTGGCTACCATTACCCGATATTACATACCAATTGTGCTTGTTGAGAAGTTCGGCACTGGTCTGTATCTGAAAACTTGTCAGAGACTGAAAGTGGTAAAGAGGAAAACCAAGAGTATTAGGGTCGGCAGTGGCACCCACCTGGCCCGTGGGATCGCCCCACGCATATAAATCACCAAATTCACCTACGCTGCTTGCACCCACGTTCCACTTTGCCCACAGCGTACCACTTGGCAGACCGAGATCCACAAAACCCTCGGCTGCGCTTGGATCATATTTGAATTCTGAAACAGCCTTAACCAAGAGCGTAATATCTTCTATCGTAAGCTTACCATCGCCATTCATATCGCCCTTCAGACGCTGGGCATTGAGGGAACTAACGCACAAAGTAGCGCATACTAATAATACCGCGAGTCGTAATTTGTTCATAACGTTATTTCTATATTGTCAAATTTGAATTGCAAAGATACAAAGTATAATTCAAAATACCAAACTTATCAAGTGTTAACTAACAAAATCGTTTACGCAAAGACTTTATTCCGTCTTTGCGTAAACGATTCTACTTTTTAGTTTTCTTTTTTGCCACTTTCTTTTCCTTCAGCTTACCGACAAACTTAATGACCTCAGTTTCTCCGGAAGCATTGGTATCCATCATCACCAGTTTCTCCAGGTCCATAGGAAAGAGATTGGAGAGGTCCATGCGTACGATCATAGTACCTTTGTGATAAGGTGCAACCACCGTGTCGCAACTCAAAATCGTAGTACAAGGACAGTCTGCCGCATATCGACTCACGACAAGTGGCTTGTTACCCTTGTTAAAATAAACCACCTTGTAGCAGGAAGGTTTATCTGAGAGGTAAATAGTTCCCACATTGATCACCTTCTTCTTGAACACAATCTCAGGCTGAGCCACGAGAACGGAACAAGCGAAGAATGTCAGCAGTGTGAAAAGAAACGACCTCAACATAGTTAGCGGTTTTGCTTGTTTGCCAATTCCTCCTGATAGATATCGCGTACACCTTCGGCTTCCTTGTCAAGGAGAGTGAGATACCATCGACCATCGACCAAGACGGGATTCAGCGACAGATAAGTCACGCCCTTACCCTCTGCGATACTGCCATCCTCGAAAATCTGCACAGCAAGCTTAACCTCATTATTCTTGGTACCACGAAGAAGGAAACTCTTCATGGAAACGTCAAAAATGGGAAGTGAGGAATAGCAAAGCAGATAGCCTTTCTTCTCAGTTTCAGACAATTCATGGATGCTATCATTGTGCAAGTTATAGATAAGATAGGCAGAACTCTCGATGTCGCCCTCCTTCATGCACTTGACATACTCGTTCACCAACTTCAGAATCTCCGTGGAATCCTGCTTTGAGTACTCAATGTCTGAAGGACGGAGAAATTCGCTGCGCACGTTTGAGGCTTGCTCTGACTTCTTGTCTGAGCAACTGACAGAAAGCACTACAGCAGTAGCGGCCAATAGAATGTTACGAATCTTCATACTTGTTACAGATTGACAAAGTTGTTAATTTAAAAAAAGGGAGGAGACTTAGCTCCTCCCTTCCTTATAGATATTCAATATCAGTTCAAATCAGATTACTGAACCTTAACGTTGTTGTGAGTACGCTTAACAGTTACCTGTACGGGAGCTACAACAGTGCCCCAGATGTACTTAACAGAAACGTTGAACTTCAGAGTGAACTCCTGAACGTTAGCACCGAGGTTCTTGTAGGTCAGGACACCCTCACCACCGATCTCGTTGTACTTCATATCCAGAGTCTGAGTCATGGTAGACAGCTGAACGTTGTCGATTACCTGACCACCAACGAGGTGGATAGAAGTGGTGACGTTAGCAGATGACAGGAGGTCACCATCGGTCAGACCAGGTACAGAGTAGCTGGTGATGCCGTAGTAGTACTCGTAGTCACCGCCCTTGCCGGTGAAGCCTTCCTCACCCTGGTGGAGACCATTCCAAGCGTCACGCCAGTCGGTGAAGTAAACCAGATCCTTGATCTTGATCTGCTGGAGACCCTCAACAGAAGCATCCTCGATAACAGCGTTGTCGCTGAAGAGGTTGATGGGACGCAGGAAGCGTACATCGAAGTAGCCGTCCATGGTGATCTCCTTATCACAAGCGTCAACAGCCTTGATACCTACGTGAGCAGTGATAGCATCGTCACACAGAGCGTTGTGAGCGAATGCGTTCAGCAGCTGATCAGCGATAGTCTTGTTCTGGAACTCAACGTATACGCGATCGAAGGTAGTGTTGTTGAAGGTAGTGTAGTTCATCTTGTTCAACTGAGCCTCGTAGCCAGCGTCAGCCTTCAGTTCAGCAACAGTCTCAGTACCACACATCAGCTTCTTGCCATCGGCAGAGATAGTCAGCGTGCGGCTGGTACCATTCTGATCCTTGAAGGTCATCTTGTTAGCAACAGACTTGAATGACAGCTGATAAGCGAGCTTATCCTTAGCACCGTTAGCGAGTGCGTAGTCCTTCACAGCAGTTACCTCGATACCCTTCAGAATCTCAGAACCCTTCAGCTTACCAACCTGGAATACATCCTGCAGATAGGTCTTGAAGGTGTTAGCCTGAGCCTCCTTCATATCCTCCTTAGCATAAACGTTGCTGTGGATCTCAGCGTCACCGGCGTTGCTGGTGTTAGAAGCATACCAGTACTCCTGGAGCTTGTTGCTCCAAGTCAAAGTACCTGCAGCAGCTGTGGTATCCCAGTCAGCCTTCTCGTTTGAGTACTCAACGGTGAAGTAAACGAAGATATCGGGATAGTTGTAGGGATCGTGAGAGATGAAGCGCATAGCGCGACCAGTCTTACCAGCACCCTTATCCTTGAATGCAGCCAGAGCCTGAGCAGCGGTGATCTTCCACTCTACGATGTTGGTGGGAGTACCGTTCTCGGTGATAGTACCGTTGTATGAGTAGAGCTCACCCAGACGCTCAGCAGCAGTAGCAGCGCGGAACTTACCGTTATCCTGGAGAACGTACTGCTTGATACCATCAGCATCGGTCTCGGGATGAGCGAAGCCAGAACCATCAGCAGCCTGGTTGTAAACCTTCTCGAACTCCTCACGGGTCAGGTCAACCAATGAGTAGAGGTCGTACTCGGTCTGTGCCCAAGTGTTCTTGTAGTTGCTGCCATTAGCCTTGTAAGTAAGAACGTTGCAACCAGCGTAGGTACCCTTAACGACAACAGGAGTCATCTCATAGGTAACCTTTACATCGGGCTTAACAACGGGCTCGTCGATAATGGGATCCTTGTCGGTGATAGCGATACGGATGTAACCGTAGTCGATCAGCTCATCCTCACCATTGTAGAGCTCAACGCGAACAACGGGAGTACGACCGATGGTCTGACGGCTAGGCTCAGAACCGAAGGTACCCTGCTTACCCTCGATAGTGGGCTTAACAGGCTGCAGGATATTGTCCTTGATAGCAGCGTGAGCAGACTCGCTAGTCTTCTCGTTGGTAGCGTTCTTGTAGAGACCTACGAGGTTGAACTTGTAGTAGTAACCACCTGCAGTCCAAACAGCGTCAGTCATCTTGTTGCAAGCAGCGGGCTTAACGAGGTGAGTCTCAACCAACGTAGTCAGATCCAGAGTCTCGTCGTACTTAACGAATGCCTGGGGCTCGTTGTCAACAGCCTCCTGCCATACCTGATAGAGGTGACGGTTGGGAGCGGTGTGCTGAGCGCAATCCTGTACGTTGGGCTTGTTGGTGGTGTGAGCGTTCTTGTCGATGTAAGCAATCTTAACACCATCCTCAACGGTCTCGTCCTTGTACATAGTAGCATAGTCAGAGGTTACGTGAACATTCTTACCCTCTGCGTTCTTGTAGGTAGCCTCAACAGCGAAGATGAGAACCTTACCGGTCAGGTCGGGCTCACCAGCGGTGTTGTGAGTCAGGCTAACCTCCTGAACGAGCTTCTCGTCAACATTCAAGTTAACTACCAAGTCGCCATCGTCCTCGATGTGCCAGCTGGTAACAGTTACCTGGTTGTTGTCATCAGTTACAGGGTTGCCGCCACGGGTACCGATGTAATTCTTAACGTGAGAGATTACATCAACGTTGGTCAGGTTCTCCTTCTTGATGGTGCAGGGGTTCAGGTGATAGTAAGCTACGAACTCCTGAACCTTAGACTTAGGATTGCTCTTCAGACGAGAAGCAGCATAAGTCTCGTGGTCAACGGTGTAACCTACCTTATCCTCCTTGTCGTAAGCAGCAGCGGGAAGAGTCTCATAGCGGCTGTAGCGGAGATAGATAACGGGAGCAGCCTCGATACCATAGTAGTATGATTCGGGTACGAATACCAAGCTACGGAGCTCGTTCTCTACGAAGAGAGTCAGAGTCTTCAGGGTGCCCAGCTTCTCGTCGATGTCATTAGAAAGGTTCTGGATAGACTCCTTAACCTTGCCGATCTCAACCTTGTTGTCATCAGCGATAGCCTTTACATCAGAAATCTTAGTCTCAAGACCAGAAACAGCAGTAGCCAGTTCCTCCTTGGTAGCACGTGACAGCTCGAGCGCGTCAACGCGAGTGGTCAGGTTGTTCAGAGCAGTCTTGGTCAGCTCCAACTCAGCAGCAACAGCCTTGCGAGCGATCTCCTCGTCAGCCAGACCCTGCTGGAGCTGAGCGATAAGAGTGTTCTGAGCAGCATCAGCAGCCTCGAGGTCAGCCTTAACCTGGTTCAGGTTGTTGGTCAAAGATGTCTCAACAGCAGAAATCTTAGCATAGATGTCGGTAACAGCCTGGTTGAAGACTTCCTTGTCAACCTTGGTGTCGAGCAACGCGTTGATGTTGGTGATAGCCTGCTCAGCAGCCTGAATGCGAGCTTCGAGACCAGCCTCAGCAGCAGTAGCGCGAACGATCTCAGCCTCAAGAGCTGACTTTACATTCTGAAGCTCAGTCTTGTCAGCCTTCTCGTTCTGGAGCTTGGTGATCAGTCCAGCGAGTTCAGCATCCTTAGCCTCCAACTGAGTCTTCAAATCAGCAATCTTAGTCTCCAGGGCAGACTTAGTTTCGATAAGTGCCTTAGAGAGTTCAGTCTGCTTAGTCTGCAGGGCGCTGATGTCATCATCATAGTCCTTACAAGACACGACCGTGCTGAGAGCACCTGCGGTGAGACCACAGAGCAACAGTACGTTCAAAACATTTTTGATTCTCATACTTGTTAAACTTTAAATGTTAAACTTAAATTATTATGTATTTTCTCTTTTTTCTCTATTCTCTTTCTTTCGTCCGTGGTAATTTCTCGTAATACTCTAATTCATTGGCGGTGTGGTTTTGCTGGGTTTGTAGACATTACTTGACAACTACTCATTATACATCCGGGCGCAATACGACGAAAAGGTGCGAATCACGCCACAATCATAGATTGCTGTAATCCAACACTTTACAACATTTTCCGTGTTTAGTTTCCGTCGTTTTCTATGCATTTGCCTAGATATTTTGTGCAAAGTTAGTCATATTTTGCACATAATTTTTAAGTTTTATGTACCGAATTTGTTAACATGTCGCCAAATTGATAACACAGCTCTTGATTTTCGTCTTTAAGTCGCCTTTTTGCGAAAGTTCAATTCCTGGGAGTAAAACGCGAAGAAATCGCAGTCGAGAATGCACGACAAGCGGAACAACACATCCGTGTCGATGGAGCTCTTGTCGTACAGTTTATAGACATTCGTCCGACTGCAAGACAGCTCCCGGGAGAGCCACACGACCGACTTCCCCTTTTCCTTCACCTTCAAACGTATAATCTCTCCTATATGCACTTTTGGTCAGCTATGTTATTTTATACATTATATTATATATACGCACGTATGCCCGCGAAGAGATGCCGCACGACCAGTTCCTGACGCAAGAGCAAGCACCTCAGCAAGGCTATTGCAAAGATACGAAAAAAAGGTGAGAAAAGCATTAACATAACGTTGCAAAAGAGACAAAATACATTGTTTTTTGTCAAAAAAAGGCTAAAACACACGAAAAATAACCACTTACGAGCAAATTAATGCTCCTTCTCCCCCTTTAATTGTGAATTATTTCGTAACTTTGCAGCGCATTTGCGAGACAGTGCCAGTGAGTGGTTGCTGCTCAGCAAACAAGTTTCACATCAAACCCCATACAATTATGTATTTGGATTCAGCAAAGAAAGAAGAGATTTTTGGTAAGTTTGGCAAGGCAACTACCGACACCGGTAGCGCAGAGAGCCAGATCGCGTTGTTCAGCTATCGCATCAGCCACCTGACTGAGCACATGAAGCAGAACCGCAAGGACCACAGCACCGAGCGTGCACTGACCGGCCTGGTTGGTAAGCGTCGCGCGCTGCTGAACTACCTGAAGAGTCGCGACATCAACCGTTATCGTGCTATCGTTAAGGCTCTCGGTCTGCGTAAGTAATGAAAGCGGTTCGGAAATTTCTTCCCGACATGCTGGCGGTGGTGACATTTGTCATCATCGCCTTCGTGTATTTCTTGGCACCAGTCTCAGAGGGCAAGGTGCTGACGGGTGTGGACCACAGCGGTGCCATCGGCAGCGGTGTGGAGATGCAACATTACAGAGACACGCACAACGGCGAGCGCACGCGCTGGACGAACACCATCTTCGGCGGCATGCCGACCTACCAGATGGCCCCCTCGTACGACAGTAGCGACGTGCTGGCCAAGGCAGAGAACGCCTACAGACTGTGGTTGCCCGACGTGGTATCATACGTTTTCATGATGCTGCTGGGCTTCTACATCATGCTTCGCGCCTTCAACTTCAAGAGTTGGATGGCCGCCTTGGGAGCCATCCTGTGGGCCTTCTCCAGTTACTACTTCATCATCATCGCAGCCGGCCACATCTGGAAGCTGCTGACGCTCTGCTTCATACCTCCCACGATAGGCGGTATGGTGCTGTGCTACAGAGGTAAATACCTGTGGGGCACGGCCGTGACAGGTATCTTCATGGCATTGCAGATACTGAGCAACCACGTTCAGATGACGTACTACTTTATGTTCGTCATCGGCTTCATGATGCTAGCCTACCTCATCGAAGCACTGCGCAAGGGAGAGATAAAGCGTTGGCTGACAGCCACATGCTGCTTTGGCATCGGCGCCCTGCTGGGCGTACTCGTAAACACCTCCAGCCTCTTCCACACCTGGCAGTACAGCAAGGAGAGCATGCGAAGCAAGAGCGAGCTGACGGCCAAGACCAAGGATGCCAAAGACCAGACAGACAGCGGCTTGGAGCGCAGCTACATCACAGCCTGGAGCTATGGTGGCGACGAGATGCTGACGCTGATGATCCCCAACACCAAGGGAGGCGCTAGCGTACCCCTCTCGGAGAACAGCACCGCCATGAAGAAGGCAGATGCCAACCTGAACTATATGGGCATCTACCGTGCATTCCCCCAATATTTCGGCGAGCAGCCCGGCACGAGCGGCCCCGTCTACATCGGCGCCTTCGTGTGCTTCCTGTTCATCCTGGGCCTGCTGATTGTCAAGGGGCCCATGAAATGGTGCCTGCTCGGTGCCACAGTCCTGAGCATGCTCCTCTCGCTGGGCCACAATTTCATGTGGTTCACCGACCTGTTCCTCGACTACGTCCCCATGTACGACAAGTTCAGGACCGTAGCCAGTATTCTCGTCATTGCCGAGTTCACCATGCCGCTACTCGGCCTGCTGGCACTGAAGCAGATTGTGGACAAGCCCGAAATCCTGCAAGAGAAACGCACGCAGAACAGCGCTTACATAGCACTCGGACTGACGGCCGGCGTCTGCCTGCTACTGTGGTTATGCCCCAGCCTGATGGGTTCCTTCGTCTCTTCAAGCGACACACAAGGCATGGACCAGTACGTGGCACAGGGCTACATGGACCGCAGCCTGGCCGACCAGATACTGGCCAGCATAGGAACCATGCGCGAGGCTATGTTCACCAGCGACTGCCTGCGCAGCTTCTTCATCATCCTGATTGGCTTTGCAGCGCTGATGATCTATAAGATAGGTAAACTGAAACCCGCCGTGTTCGTTACCATCCTAAGCGTCATCTGCCTGATTGACATGTGGTCAGTCAACAAGCGCTACCTGAACGACGGTATGTTCACGACACCCCGTCCCACCGCCCAGCAGTTCCCCAAGTCGGAAGCCGACGAACTGATACTGCAAGACCCCGACCCCTACTATCGCGTCTTCGACCTGACGAAGGGACTCAGCGGAGCCTTCAACAGCAACGATGCTGCTTGCTACCACAAGAGCATTGGCGGTTACCATGCAGCCAAACTGCGCCGCTACCAGGAAGTTATCGAAGCACACCTCGTCACAGAAGGAAACGTAGCCATGACGGCAGCTGCTAACCATGGAGGTGACCTGACACAAGTGAACGGCGATTCACTTTTCCCCGTACTGAACATGCTGAACATGAAGTACATGATACTGCCCTCGCGACGAGTCGTGGAGCAGAACGGTGAGCAACAGGAAGTCACGGTTCCCGTGCCCGTACAGAACCCGTATGCCAACGGCAATGCGTGGTTCGTCTCAGAGATAAAGTACGTGGACAATGCAGACGACGAGCTGGCCTTGCTCGGCCACATCAGCACCTATCGCACAGCCGTGGCCAACAAGCAGTTCCAGAGCATCTTAGGCCAGGCCAAAGCCGACAGCACAGCCACCGCCAAGCTGACAGCCTACGAAGCCAACGAGCTGGCATACGATGTGCAGAGCAAGCAAGGTGGCATCCTCGTCTTCTCCGACATCTATTATCCAGGCTGGACAGCCACCATAGACGGACAAGACACAGAGATAGCCCGTGCAGACTATGTCCTGCGCGCCATCCAGATGCCGGCCGGCCAACACAAAGTCGTACTGAAGTTCGACCCACAATCCGTACACACCACCGACACGATTGCCTACATCGCACTCGCCCTGCTGATGCTGATGCTGATCGCTGCCATTGGGTGGCCCAACTGCAAGAAGAAGAAAGCTGAATAAAGTACCTTACTCAGGTATATTGCGCGCGAAGGCACGAAGAGCTCGAAGAGATTCTTTTTATGAGAAAAACTTCGAGAACTTCGTGCCTTCGTGTGACTATACCGAGTGGGGATATCGCGCGCGAAGGCACGAAGAGAACGAAGAGATTCTTTTTATGAGAAAAACTTCGAGAACTTCGAGCCTTCGTGTGACAAAATCGGCGTATTTGTGTGAAAGACTACCTTTTCAGCACACTACGAAAGACAAACCACACATGCGCACAGACAGCACGGAAAGTGCCGTAATGATGCGACATGACACGAAAACGTTCCAAGAGGGACTTGCGATGATTCTTCGTCGTGAGTCCCTCTTTTAGGTAATCAGTCAGCACAAGGTGAGTGTTGACAATGCGGATGCGGCGACGTTCGGCACGCTGAATAAGACGGATGCACCAATCATAATCCGCAGAAAACTGATAATCAAGATTATACTTAATCTGGCGCGCCAAATCCGTGCGCACATAAAACGACTGATGACAGACGAGCATGCCATTGAGGAAACTGCCGGACGTCAGCTTTTCCGGAGCCTGAAGGCGGCGATGACGCAAGAAGTGTCCTTCCCCATCCACCAAATCCGTCTCGCCATACACAATAGCCGGATTGGCTCCACGATGCTCCCAGTCGATAGCCCTTACAAGTTCTTCTATCGTATTATCAGCGTGCAACTTATCACCTGCATTCAGAAACACGATATAGTCACCCTCCGCCAACGAGATGGCTTTGTTCATGGCATCGTACAATCCACGGTCCGACTCCGAAACGATGCGGATGTTGTGCTGCGGCTGTGAGTTGCGCTCCACGTATTGACGTACCAGAGAGAGCGTGTTATCAGTGGAAGCGCCGTCCACAATGAGATGTTCTATGCGCGGATATGCTTGCGCCTCGACGCTGCGAATCGTGCGTTCGAGCACATCGGCTGCATTATACGTGACGGTGGCTATGGTAATAAGTGGATATGTGCGTTTCAATTTAGAAATTAAGAATTAAAAGTTAATAATTAAAATTTGGTTCTTGTGGATTTAGTGTGATATTGAGTGGACTTGTCATCCCGACGAAAGACTTTTGACTTGACATTACTGCTTGCTTTCACACGATTTCCACAGGTACCTAAAATTTAAAAGTGAAAAAATTAAAAATTAAGAATTAAGAATTGCCGCGATAAACAGACTCGTAGAGGCGGGCAATGCGGTTGGGATTGTAGGTTTGAGCCGCAAAACGAGCCGCCTCGGCGGACAAGCCATCATGACGTTGCGAATCAATGACATAGAGGATACCGTCGGCCAGGTCCTGTGCATTCTGCGGCTCGGCCACATAGCCGTCGCGAAGGTGATGAATCATCTCGGGAATGCCACCCACCCGGAAGCCCACACAGGGCGTGCCGACCGACATGGCCTCGACGATTGTATTGGGGAGGTTGTCTTGCAGGGAGGGCGTGATGAACGCGTCAACAGCCGTATAGAGCAAGGCCATGCGCTGTTCGTCCGTAATATAATCAAGGGGAAAGAGCGGGAAGGGAAACATACCCTGCATGGCCTCGGTATTCTTGCCAACCACCACAATGCCAATACGTTCCTTACAGTCCGGATGCTGCGCGACGAGCAATCGGCATGCCTCGACAAGGTAATCGATACCCTTGCGCTTGTCCGTCACCTTCAGTGAACTGAAAAGGAGCAGCTGCCTGTCTGCTGGCAGTCCGAGAGCTGTACGTGCTGCAGCCTTGTCCGTAGGACGGAAGATGGCTTGATTGATGGTGTTGGGAATATGCACCACACGACAAGGAGCAATCGTTCCGTTCACCTCGTCCGTCTGACGGCCACTCAGCAACGCACTCTTGCGAGCCAGATCAGTTATCCACTGGCTGCAACCGACAAACGTGATGCGATTAATGAGCTGATACGTGGCCATCTTCTTCTCGAAGAGCCTGTAGGACAAGTCCTTGCCGCCCGACAACCCGCAATCCGGATCATCATTGCCACCTCGCAGAAGCGGGCAATGATGGCAATGCGACTGATAGCGTTCGCAGCCTTCCGTATAGTGGCAGATGCCCGTATAAGGCCACTGGTCGTGGAGCGTCCAGACAACGCGCTTGCCCGTCTGCACGATACGTTCCATATCACGCCATGAGAGGAAGCCCTGGTTGACCCAGTGGAGGTGGATGACATCTGCCCACTGAAACTCTGGAAGTTGGGTTATATCCGTACCCGTATTGGCAATGTCAATCTCCCAGAGGTGCTTCATACTGAATCTGTTGCGCAGCCAGATGACAGCCCGTTCCCAAGCGAACTTCAGCTTGAGCAACGGCGATTGCGGAATGGTCATCACCTCCAGTCGCTCCGACAGCTTGTCGCGCACCAGCATACGGGCCTTCACGCCATTGGCATTGAGTGCCTCCATCAGTCGGCCGGCTGCTATGGCAGCACCTCCCGTCTTATCCGAAGTATTAACAATGAGTACGTTCATAAGGATGGTATTGTCCAGGGATCGTCCCACACGTCGTTGGGCAGACGCACCAGCACGGGCGACTCCTCCTTCTCCCTGAGTTCCAGCAGCAGGTCGGCCAGGCAGTCCTCAGCCGGCTTGTTGTGCCTCACCTCTTCAAACTGCAGGCTTCCGACGGCCTTGATGGCCTCGAAGGTAAGCTGCGTCTGTTGCAGATACTGCCTCACCTCAACCAGCCTGGCCACCATCCTGCGGTCGAGGATGTTGCCGTAGGCATCACGACCGGTGCGCAGAAAAACATGGACATGAAGAGGCTCAACGGACAATCGGCACGCCAGATGCTTCATGGTGTACTGCGCCTTCTCCAGATTGTGTTCCGCGAAGAAAGCTACGTGTATGGGAGAGCGGGCTTCCACAATATTTATATATATTTAGTACGCAAAGTTACAAAATTATTGCAGAAAAACCGCAAAAAGCACCAAATAATTATTATTGAACGAAAAAAAGTTAAGAGGCACGAGAAGAAAAGTAGGAAATGGCTTGGCCGTCTCGTCAAGAAAACGTAACTTTGCATACAAGAAAAAACGACAAAACATTAACCATAAAGAACAGTTATCATGGATTTGAAAGAGACAATCGGAGCCATCAGCGACATGGCCAAAAACATTGACGTAGAGCAGGTGAAGAAGCAGGTGAAGGAGCACAAGGACGACATCGCCAACGTCATCGACAAGACTCCCCTCAAGGAGCACAAGGACGACATCATGGGCTTCGCCGAGAAGATACTCGGAAAGTAATTGTGAAGCCTCCATCCCCATAAGGCCTGCCCCTACACACAAGAACACAGTAACCAGTTGAGAATTATATGGATGTTGCATTTTTGCTAAAGGAGTACTTTCCCGACTCCAGAAATTTCTCTCTCGATGTATTTGATTCACACTCGCTGAACGAAGTGTATCAGCAAGTGTTGAAAACACTAACGTCTCATTTCGAAATTGAGATAAGCGTCCTACAAGCGTTGAGTTATTGTTTCTACGAGATACTGGACAACGTGCACATCCATTCCGGCAAGCCATTGGGGACGGCAATAACTCACTTCGACAGCGAAAAGGAAGTGTTGCGCGTTCTTGTTGCAGACGACGGTATGGGCATCAGGCAATCGCTCATGGAGAACGAAAAGTTCCGCAACATAACAGAAGCAGATGCCATACGCATGTGCATCGAAGATTCCGTAACGGACGGAAAGGGAATGGGATTCGGGCTTTATGCCACATCGCGCCTGATGAGGGATGTTGGCTTGAAATTCATACTGCACTCAGGTAACCACAAGCTCATACACAAGAACGGGAAGACAGACGTTATAGAAAACGGATTCTGGCAAGGTACAATCGTCTACATGGAAATCTGCACATCAAGGGAGATTGACCCAAACGATGTCGTAGACCATCGTACGGATGCAGAAGAGCAATACAACGAAGCATTCGTTGAAACAGACGAATTGGAGACGCTTTGGACAAACGGGACGTCAACAAGCGAAATCAAATTCAACACAATCGCCACAGACTTTGGTACCAGGGAAATGGGACGCAACATTCGTGAGAAGCTCCTTTCACTCCTCGAGGACAAATCCTGCATAGCCCTCGACTTTACAGGAGTGAATGTCGTATCCAACTCTTTTGCAGATGAATGCATTGCCAAACTTCTGTTACACATGCCTCTAAGCTCCTTGAAACAGCACATAACCTTCCGCGGACTGAACCCTGTCGCAGAGCGAAGCATACTTGTAGCTCTGCAAAGAAGGTATAGGATGTTGCCATAGAAGATGCTGCAAACAGAAACAAAAGCTTATCAATCAAACGACAACGTAACAGAGAGAGATGAAGGTAGTAGCGGTATTATTGGCCGGCGGAAGCGGGTCGAGGATGGGGGGCGAGAAACCCAAGCAGTTCCTCGTGGTGAAGGGGCGCACGATACTGGAATGGAGCATCGAGGCGTTCAGCCAGCACGAGGGAGTGGACGAGGTCTGCATCGTCAGTCGCGCCGACTACGTGGACGACGTCAAGGGGATTGTGCAGAAGGGCAACTACACGAAGGTCAGGCACGTATTGGCCGGTGGTAAGGAACGCTATGACAGCAGTTTAGCCGCCATCCGAGCCTATAGCGACGAGACCGAGGAGGTGCGTCTGTTGCTGCACGATGCCGTACGGCCGCTCGTCACCCAACGCATCATCACCGACTGCATCGAGGCCCTGAACCGCTACGAGGCCGTGGACGTGGCCATCCCCACTACCGACACCATCATCCAGGTCGACGAGGAGGGCGTGATCTGTCAGACGCCACCCCGCCCTACCCTGCGCAACGTGCAGACACCCCAAGGCTTCCGCCTCCCCACCATCCGTCGTGCCTACGAACTGGCTCTGCAGGACCCCGCCTTCCAGACCACGGACGACTGTGGGGTCGTCTTCCGCTACCTGCCCGACGTCCCCATCAAGGTCATCGAGGGGGACACCCGGAACATCAAGGTCACCTACCCGCAGGACCTCCTCTTGATGGAGGAAGCGTAAGCCCCAAAATAGAGCTTCGTGACTTCGTGTGGGAAAGGTGGCACACGAAGGCACGAAGAAAACGAAGATTTTCCTTTTATCCTTCTGAGCCTACCTTTTTAAAACTTCGAGAGCTTCGTGACTTCATGTGGGAAAGGTGGCACACGAAGGCACGAAGAAAACGAAGATTTTCCTTTTATCCTTCTGAGCATAGCCTTTTTAAAACTTCGTGAGAGACTTCGTGTGGGAAAGGCGGCACACGAAGGCACGAAGAAAACGAAGATTTTACTTTATCCTTACTGAGCATAGCCTTTTCAAAACTTCGAGCTTCGTGACTTCGTGTGGGACGATTCATCGACGATTCCCACGGCACCACCTATCAACGAAAGACTAATGGCAGATTAATGGTGATTGATATCAAAACACAGGAATGACGACCACGTAAAGGAATTTCTGAATTTTGACCCATTTTCCTTGCGATATTCTCCACCACCACATTTCACCCAGGCGTATGACGCATTCTAGTAATCAGTTGATTACTAATTACATACACACAAATATACAAATTACACTCGCAAAAAACAGCCTTCAGACGCCCCAAAACAGCGAAAAAGACGCTGCATGTGTCGGAAAATGACGCTGCGAGTCTTGAAAAGTGACGCTGCGGCTTTCGAAAAGTGACGTAGCGGAATTTCTTCTCACCCGCCAAAACACCGAAAAAGCACCCGATTCGTCGTCAAAAAGGCGCTCTACGGTCCCTCTCATTTCCAGATTGCAAGAAAATCCGAACAGGATTTTGCACATTTTTTTCGCAATACGTACAGCTGACAGATGCACGTTTGAGTTCTGAATTATGTCTATTCGGGTCTGTGACGTCACATGAACTTCAGGAACCAAAAAATAGCACACGAAGGCACGAAGAAAACGAAGAGATTTCTTTTTAAGTACTTATGCAGATTGTGTGAAAGAATAGATCTTTTTAAAACCAAAAATGCACAAAAATGCACAAAAATGCACAAAAACAAACCCGTGCATTCGTGAACTTGTATTTTAATCGATACCAAAATTAGCACACGAAGGCACGAAGAAAACGAAGAGACTTCTTTTTAAATACTTATGCAGATTGCGTGAAAGCATAGATCTTTTTGAAACCAAAAATGCACAAAAATAAAGGGAACGAAATACAATTAGGCATTGAGCGGTAATGTCATCCCAACGTTAGGACTTTTGACTTGATCAAAATGTAGATCTCTACTTTGTGACGTCTCACAAAGTCCAATCCTGCTATTGTGAGTCCTTATTGGGCGGAGATTTACATTTTGCCCGCTGGCAAAAGTCGCTTTGCTCAGAATGACAGCCCTGTGCCAAAAAGTATATTGTTTCCAAAATAAACCCGTGCATTCGTGAACTCGTATTTTAATCGATACCAAAAATGCACAAAAACAAACTGTATATGGTAATTGAAAAGTGTACCACTTAGTAATTGAAAAGTGTACCACCTTCCAATTGCGTTGCAAAAGTACATTTAATTGAGTAAACTTGCAAATAAGATTCTAAGAAACATGTTTATTTGGCATTAAATTTTCTT
>JAZLFZ010000068.1:0-16785 GCA_045616065.1 Bacteroidaceae bacterium
AAAATCTGTCAAAGAACTCTTTCTTCTGGCGCAAAAAAGGCCTCCGCCCTGAAACGAGCGGCGTTCCTTTCGTTTGCGAGTGCAAAGGTACGCACTTTTTGAATACTGACCAAATCTTTCTGCAACTTTTTTCAAAAAAAAACGCAAAATAATATGCTAAAGGACATAAAAGGAAAACAAAAGGAGGGACACACCTTATTATATATAATGCGCGCGCGAAGCATGAGAACGCCGGGTCTCAGACCCCGCGCACAAGGGGAGGGAAAGAGGAAAGAGAAGAAAAAAAGGGAAAGGGGAAAGAGAAGAAGAAAAGAAAACGCCGGGTTAAAGGCCCGGCGCACAAGGATATAGATTGAGAAACTAGATACCAAACTGCTTAAAGACGATTATCCATTGCTTCGAACTTGCCCGTTTCCACGGACAATCCACTTATAGGTAGTAATTTCCTTCAAAGCCATCGGACCACGAGCATGTAGTTTCTGTGTACTGATGCCTATCTCGGCACCAAGTCCAAACTGTGCTCCATCGGTAAAAGAAGTCGGAGCATTGGCATAGACACAAGCCGCGTCTACTTCGTTCTGGAAACGCGAGATGGTCATTTCATCACCGGATATGATGCACTCACTATGCTTGCTACTGAAGCGAGCAATATGGGTTAAAGCCTCATCAAGAGAGTCGACAGCACGGATAGCCATCTTATAATCCAAAAACTCTGTACCAAAGCTCTCCTCTGTTGCTCGAAGCAACAGATTGTCCGGATACTTACCTTGGAGCGCCTTGTAGCAGTCAGGATCAGCATAGATGATGACATTATGCTCTGCCAAAGACGCACACAATACAGGTACATCCGAAATGCGCTGCTTGTGAACCAGCAGACAATCGAGGGCATTACAAACACTGACGCGGCGCGTCTTGGCATTGCAGACAATCCGGCTACCCATCTGCAGGTCGCCATCCTTATCGAAATAAGTATGGCAAATACCGGCTCCGGTCTCAATAAAAGGAATGGAGGCATTCTGACGAACGAAGTCAATAAGACGACGACTGCCACGAGGTATCAGCAGATCCACGTACTCGCGAGCATTAAGCAACATCCCCGTAGCCTCATGCGATGCTGGCAGCAACGAGACAAAGTTAGGATTCACTCCATGCTGCTCCAGCACACAGCGTATCAAGCGAACAATAGCCGTATTAGAGTCGACAGCATCACTGCCCCCCTTCAACACGCATGCACTTCCCGACTTAAAACAAAGTGAGAACACATCGAAGCTCACATTGGGGCGAGCCTCGTAAATGACACCGATAACACCAAAGGGTGCACTGACACGCTGAAGGTGAAGTCCATTGGGGAGCACCGTGTCTTGCTGCACCAGATGCAAGGGCGAAGGAAGTGCCGCCGTATTCCGCATATCCTGTGCAATGCCACGAAGACGGGCATCTGTAAGCTTAAGCCTATCATACTTAGGATTGGCAGGATCCATACGTGCCAAGTCCTTTGCATTAGCCTCGAGCAAAGACGATATATTGCCCTCAATGGCATCAGCCAGGGCAAGAAGCAGTTCATTGACATCGCCCTCCGACAGCCGTACCTGTTCACGTGAGGCCTCTTGCGCCTGCTGAAGAAGCGACCTGACATCTTCCGCCAAAGCCTCCTTGCAGTCGACGCCCTCCCCCGTTTCACCGGCTTCAGAAATACTTTTTGCATCAGCGACAGGTATAGAAGCCGCCATGAAATGCGTAAAAGGCACGTCATCGGGACAAGTAATCAAGTCAGTCAGGATGTGTTCGCGCTCACCATTGGCAATGAACACATCGATTCCCTGTGCCGCCACAGCCTGTGCCGTTCCAGCCTTTGTAGTCATACCTCCTCGACCGGAAGTAGACTTGGACGTCTGAATATACTCCGACAAATCATGTCCAGGTGCCACCTCCCGAATGACCGAAGAAGCAGGATCCGTAGGCACCCCATTATACACCCCGTCAATATTACTCAGAAGATAGAGCGCCTCAGCCTTACACATAGTGGCCATCAGTCCGCTAAGTTCGTCATTATCCGTAAACATCAGCTCGGTGATAGACACCGTATCATTCTCGTTTACAATGGGGAGCACCCCCTTCTCAAGCATAATCTCCAAGCAATTGCGCTGGTTAATATACTGCTCCTCCGTACTGAAGTTCTCCTTCGTTGTCAGGATCTGTCCTACCGCAATCTGATGTTCTTTGAAAAACTCATAATAACGGTTCATCAACTTAGCCTGTCCAACGGCCGAATACAGCTGACGCTGCTCCACGCTATCGAGATGCACATCATTGCCCAACTCGCTACGTCCAGAAGCCACGGCACCCGAAGAAACCAGAACCACCTGATACCCCATCTCGCGCAAGTCAGCAATCTGATCGACCAATGCAGACATACGCGTCACGTCGAGCGTCCCATTCTTACGCGTGAGCACATTACTGCCCACCTTTACAACTATTCTCTTACCCATATCATATATGCCTATTGAATATTCAAAAAAGGAAAACGAACTCTCACAATGAAATAATCCCGTTCTACCCTAATACTTTCTCCATAAAATACTTCAACTGAGGACGCCACCAGCACCAATCATGGTCGACATCCTGTCCCCAGTAGTCAACCCATGCATTGATATTCTTTTGACGAAGAATTGCATCGAGCTGACGCGTGCTCTCCAGCAGTTCGTCCTCCCACCGTCCTTGTCCCACACATATTATGATGCAGCGACCGTTATACATATCAATCCATGGATGGTCAGCCGGCATCTGAGCGAGGAAAGCCTGCGGCGAATTGGCGTACGTCAATTCATCATGATAATTCGGGAAACCGTAGTCCGCCGTATAGAGTCCGCTCATGGCGATTACCGCATCGAACACATCGGGACGTCGGAAGAAGAAATTGGCAGCATGAAATGCCCCCATGCTACATCCCGTAATCAAGAAAGTCTCAGTCTGTTGCTGTCGTACAGTCGGCAGCAGTTCATCCATTACATAGTTGAACCATTGTTCATGACGTCTGATGCGCCAATAGCCATCTCCATTTTGATCGCTCCATGTCTCACTGTCAATGGTGTCGCACGAAATAACCCTGATCCGGCCCTGCTCAATCCAAGGTCGCAACACCTCTATCATGCCGAAGTTCTCCCAATCGAAGAAACGTCCGTTCTGAGAAGGGATGACCAGGACGGCACGTCCCGAAGAACCATACACCTTATATTCCATGTCGCGCGCGAGCGAGTGGCTGTAGTGCTTAAAATATTGTTCTTGCATTTTATGTATAAATAACCCCCGTTAACTTGAAGTGCAGGCCAAAGCACGCTCGCCGCCTACCTACGGTTGCACACATCGTGGAGGAATTCATCCCTCTCCTGCTCCGTGCGGAAACGTGCTATATAACTCTGATTTCCCATAGCCGCTGCGAGTGCCTTATCGATGCGCGGTGACATCAGCATGGCATAATGATACTTCTCCAGCAACTGTTCGTGAGACATCCAGTATTCTGCCTCGTCCCGTCGTCCGGCAAAGACACAGAAGTAATCATCCTGCGGATCGGGCATCGTGCGGCGGTCAAAGGCCACCATATCAGCCCAGATACGATAGACATCCACGTTATGGGCATAATTTATCATATCAGGGATATAGCCTCCACCGGGACGCATGTTCACCTCGAGCGCCACAAAGTCCCCCTCGTTGCCGAGTCCCTTGTGAGCTCGGTCTAGCTGGAAAAACTCCAGATGCACGAATCGGCTTGTAATATGGAACGCCTTTACGGTGCGCCTCCCCCAGAATCGGAGGTTTTCGTTCATATCTCTGTTAACAAAGAATGTAGAGTCGAGATTATAGTTGACAATATCCGCAATACTCGGTGGACACACACACATGGACTCAACCAATGGTTCGCCATGGCTATTGATCACAGCATCGTATGTGCAGATATTGCCCGTAACGAACTCCTCCAACACATAAGCCTCCACGTTGGGCGTATTCTTGAAGAAATTCCAGAGCTGACTCTCATCCTCTATCTTATGAGAGCCCACAGCCCCCACTCCCACATCTGGCTTGCAGAAGAGTGGATAACCAGCTTCCGATGCAAAATGCCGTGCCGCCTCGTATCCCTGCGCAGCCTTGATTTGGCGCGCCGTACGGATGCCTCCCTCCGCATAGTACTTCTTCATCTCCGACTTCTCCTTGATGCTATCGATTCTGTCCGTCTTGATGCCCGTATTCACGTTGAAGTCAGTGCGCAACCGTGCATCTTGCTGCAGCCAGTACTCGTTGTTGGACTCAATCCAGTCAATCTTGCCGTACCGATAGGCAAAGTAGGCTACGGCTCGATACATCTCGTCGTAGTTCTCCATGTTGCCCACCCTGTAATACTCCGTCAACGACTCCTTGAGTTCTGGTCCCAGCCGGTCATACGCCTCATCTCCGATTCCCAGCACGTTAACATTGTTGGCCTTGAGTGCTGCGCACCACTGCCAGTACTTCTCAGGAAAGTTCGGAGAGATAAAAATGAAATTCATAACTTATCTGCAGAATAAGGATACAACTTTATACCAATTGCAAAGTTACGATTTTTTGTGTAAAATCACAAGAAAATGTCATTAAAACAAGACGCAAAGTAAAAAAATGTAAACAAGAGCTGAGCGTTTGCGTTTTTTTGTGTAATTTTGCAGTCCATTTATGACGCAAGGCATAGATATTACAGAGAAAGAAAAACGTGCAATCCTCAACAGTCATACACCCAAGTCAACGAACAGCCATCCAACGCTTGTTGGACAGTGGCCTCAGTTTCGCCCTTTTCAGGCGTCCCAACGCCCTCCACGTTGAATTAGTCTTACAAACAACGGGAGAAGCCCGGACAGTAGACGCTGAGGCGACGGACCTGCACGGTTTTCTTTTTGCCCCCTTCCACGAGACCCTTCACCGCCCCACCCTGCTTATCCGTCCTGATGTGACAGCCACAGGCTGGGCAGCCATCGAAGCAGCCACGGCAAACCTCCGTCCGATGAAGCGCCTGCCACTGAGCCAGCTCAACCATTCGCGCAGCGAAACGGAAAGCGTAGAGAAAAGCTATTTTTACAAAAGGAATTTTGACACACTTCTCTCGCAAATCACACAAGAGAGATTTGAGAAGCTCGTACTGTCCTACTGCCAGGAAAGCTTCAGTAGATACCACATGCTGGACCGCGAGGCCGTCACCTTCCTGCGTGCACTCGAGAAGTACCCCAACGGCATGATTTACCTTACCTACACACCTACGGCAGGCCGTTGGATAGGCTGTACGCCCGAACTGCTCCTGCAGCGCGACGGCAACAGTTGGCACACCGTAGCCCTGGCCGGCACACACGCATTTGGCGACGGCGTCTGGGACACGAAGAACGTACACGAACAAGACGTTGTTCGCCGCTTCATAAAAGAAACGTTGGAGCACTTGGGGGCCAACGACATCCAGGAGAAGCGGAGCACCATGCAGATAGGCCAGCTGATGCACATCCGCACCGACTTCGACTTCCACTTTTCCGAATCTTCCGTCAGTCTGATGGACGTAGTCCGCAGCCTCCACCCCACCCCAGCAGTCTCGGGCTATCCCCAACCCCACGCCTATCGTTACCTCGTCCAGTGCGAGCGCTCGTGTCGCAACTATTTTTCAGGTTACCTGGGTTGGATCGACAACGCCACAACCGCAGATTTGTACGTCAACCTACGTTGCGCACAAATCTGCAAGAAAGCCACCTACTACCATGCTGGCGGCGGCCTTACGCCTCTGTCCCGGCTTTGGGAAGAAGAACAGGAAATAGAACGTAAGATGCAGATGCTCAAGTCCCTGCTTTGAACCACGTTTCAGGGTTGTCCTTTTCTGCTCAAAGCACAAGTTTCACTTCGAGCAAAACGCTTTCCCGCGACAACACGAAATCCTCCAAACAAGACATGCCTTCCAGATAGCGCAAGCCAAACTGCTTAGCTACACAGTGTGCATCGTAATCCTGACTGGCACAGATGAAGCTGCGACTCCGCTCGTCGCCCGGCACAGGGAGCGAATCGAAAATCTTTCCGCCACCACTGTTCAAGAGGAGTATGTGCAGATTGTCCGGCAAATGGCGATTCCAAAGCGCATTCTGATCGTAGAAGAACGAGAGGTCACCGATAACCACGAAGTTGGGCCTGTCGGGCGTTGCCGTAGCATACCCCACAGCCGCACTTAGCGAGCCTTCGATGCCGTTTATGCCACGGTTACAGCAGACTGTCCTCCCCCCGGACAAAGTAAAATGCTGAGCATAACGCACGCTACTACTATTAGCCAGATGCAGAACAGCACAGGCAGGAATCATCTGCATGAGACGCCCCACGCATTGCAGATGCAGGTTTGAGCTGTCCAATAGTGAGGCAGATGCTAAGCCTGCCTTACGAGACGCTTCCTTCCACCAAGACAAGAAGGTGGCTCGTTCTGCACTGGCAACACCTTCGCAATCCTCTTCCGTCACACGGGCAAGAGCAGCCAGGAAGGCAGGCACACTGGCCTCGACAACCATGGTAAGGCAACCGAAGAGGTCTGCCACATGACCATCCGGACTCACATGCCAATGCTGGCGGGGGGAATGCTTGCGCAAGAACTGCTTGAAACGCTTATTGACCACATGCCCACCTATGGTAATCACAAGGTCGAGGTGCATCGCCCCACCCTCCGACCGGGCTCGGTCGGCCTCGACCTCTGCCATCAAGGCATCGCTCAATGGCAGCGCGCTGCCCGCCACATTGGCCAGATGCTCGGCCAGCAAGACAAAACGGGAGGAAAGGGCACGCAAGGAATCCTCAAGAGTGGAATCCGTCTGCTGTCCGATAACAATCACGCCCTTGCGCACCCCCCGAAGCAGTTGGACCAGCTGCGGCTCTTGCCCAGGGCCGCCCCCCTCGATACGTCGTATGACACGCTCTTCTGGCAAGTCCTCGGTATGAAACTCGTACAACGGCTCGCTGACAGGCACATTGACATGCACGGGTCCCTTGGTGCGATGCACACATTCCAGCAACGCCTCGTTGAGCAGACGGTTGCAATGCCAAGCCTCCTCGTCGGTGTGCACCTCGGGCAGATTGACACTCATCTTCGTCACCCCCTGCAAGGCACCTGGCTGGCGCATCGTCTGTCCGTCCATCTGCCCAATCCATGCCATAGGCCTGTCGGCAGAGATGACGAGCAGAGGAACCTGCTGATAATATGCCTCGGCCATGGCAGGATGAAGATTCACCAAGGCCGATCCCGACGTAACACAAACGGCCACCGTCCGCTGTGTGGCCAAGGCCAATCCTATGGCAAAGAAACCGGCACTTCGCTCGTCCGTAAGGGCATGGCAGCGGAACTGCGGCAACTGACTTATCGTATGACAGATCGGTGCATTACGGCTGCCCGGGCACAGCACGACGTCCTGGATGCCATGTGCGGTCATCAGACTGACCAGCTGCAAGATACTTTTCTTATCGCTCAGCATTGCGGCTTACTATTTACATTTACTTAAGCAGGAAATCCCTCATCTGCGCACCACAAACTTGACGGCACACTCACGTCCGACGACATCCGTCACACGAGCCACGTAAACGCCTTGAGCCAGGCCCTCCACAGACACGCGTGCACTGCCTGCTGACAGACGCAACGAGCGTAAAGCCCGACTTGCACCATCCATCGTGTACACGCGGAGCACAGCCTCATCGCCCTGGGCACCCGTCAGCACGAGTTCACCGTTCCGGTAACGCACATGCATACCTCCTGCGTTATCCGCCAACAGACCATCCAGACTCGTCTGTTCCCCATCGGGCACAAACTCCCACTTGTCGCTCTGACTGTCCAGCACATTGTGGGCCAGGATGGTAGTGCGCGCCATCAAGTAGACCTCGTCAGCACCATCCGGATAGCGTCCCACACTCTGCGTACCCGCATGGCCACAGTATACGAGGCTGTCGGCCCAACTGCCGTCAGCAGCCTCGATGCGGACCATCTTGCCATCCTCGTTGTCCAGCTTGAAGTTGGCATGAATCTCCCGGTCAGTAGCGTCGCGCTTGCTGCACCATACGACCTTGAAGCCATGAGCCGGTATGATCGTATTGCTTCCCTCGATGCAGTATTTGTGAGGATTACTCTTCTTGTCTGAAAGGAACATACCAGCCAGGTCGATGTCTCGGTCGGTGGTATTGTAGAGTTCCACCCAGTCGTCCTTCTTATAGTAATCATTCACGTTGACCGAGTTGCCGGCACTCACCTCGTTGATGCGGACGGGCGTCACATTGGCAGCCATCATCTCAGCATCGCTCAGGGGTTCGTAGCGTGCCATCAGATTGAACGAACCGCTTTCCGGCATGACGTATTCCTCGTCCGTGCTCACGTATTGCCCCTCGCTGCTGACAGCACGCTGGACGTTCAGCTCAGCATCCCACCAGATGTCGCTCGATCCGCTGTTGCAGTTATGCACCTCGACGGCCACCACGTTCTTTCCCTTGTGCAGCAGTTCCGCAGGAATGCGTACCGTAGCCTGATGCGGATCATCACCTTCGTACCAGTCGCCGTTGCCACGATCCTGACAATACTGGCTGTAGGTGGCACCCGACCAGAGGTGGTACACGTCCACCTCTACGCCATTGACATAGATGATGGAGGCGTCGTCCAGCTCATAGTCCAGGGAATAGACATCCCCCTCCTCGGGCGACTTGTCGAGCGTAAACTCCTTGCGCATATAATAAGTAGGTATGCGGGAACCGGCAGCATCCGTACGAGCCAGCTGCGTGGCAGCATTGGCCATCGGCTTGCCGCTGTTGGCATAACCAAAGGGAGCCCGGCCGACAGACCATCCGTTGTTGGCCGGATAATCCTCAGCGGTCCAGTCCTCACCATCCAGCGAACCCGTATCATAGTATTTCCATTGCTCAGCCTTGCCGAACACGCTTGCCGTACTCTTGCCGCCACTCTCGCTCCACCATCCGGCAAACCGATAGCCAGCCGGTGTCTGTGCCTGTAGCGTTACGGGTGCAAAAAGATAACCGTTGAACTTGCAGCGTGGCACCTGTATGCCGTTAATGCTGACGGAGGCACCCTTCACGTTTGAGGAGAGCTTGACCTGCTGGGCAGCCGTGCGATTAAGCCCGAAGGTTGCATAGCTGCGAATCACGTTCGTCATGCGCTGACGGAACCCGCCCGTGACAGCGTTGATGATACCCTGTGCATAGCTGCGTCCGGTGCCGTAGGGCGAACTTCCTTCCATTGCCAGGGCCGGTGCGATGTTGTCGGCCATGCCCATGACAACATCTGCAATCTCCTCCTCATCGCCAAAGACCGATCCTCCCACGATGCAATACGTATCGATGAAGCGTCGCTTGAAGTCCTCGTTCTTGAGCATGTTCAGGAAGATGGTTACGAGTTCCACCTCGGCCGTGATGCTGGAGCCACCATATTCGGGACGTCCGTAGAAGGTGTGGGTACGCTTGGAAGCAAAGTCGTTGAAGATGTTGTTGCCCGTGCGGTCCACACAGTTGTCCAGGTCGAAGACGACGAACTTGAACTTGCCATCGTTGCGGTCGCGGAATCCCTTGGCATTGTTATGTGGCCAGTCCCAGTCGTTGAGGTAGAACTTGAAGGCCATGTAGTTGATGAAATCATCCATGTCGACAAGGTTTCCAATCTGCTGGTAGGTAAGTTCGTCACCTGCATTCTTGCTCAGCGACTTCCATTCGAGGAAGGCTTCCTTCGTGCCCGACTTCTGCACGTATCCCGAGTCGACACTCATCTCGAAGGCGTCAATCTCGTCCGTATCGATGCCGCAGTTGGAATAGCCATAATGCTTGTTGCTCGGCTCGCGCAGATTCAGCATGGCCATGTAGTAGCCGTTGATGAACAGATGGACGGGCTGATAGGACTGCAGGTTGAGGGGGAACCTTGACACGCGTGCAATCTGCTGCAGGGCAGCGTCCTTCAGGCGGGTGCGGTTGTACTCGTCGTTGCCACCGTTGCGCAGCAGCAGCGACTTGTGCTTGTTGTAAGGCTTGTCGGCAAAGAAGGGATAGTCGAGCGAGTTCTTCAGGTCATAGATCTTATCGCTCTTTACCTTGAGGGAACGGGGATAGTACTTGCGGCTCCATCCACCGTTGATGGCAATGTCCACCTCCTGGGCGAAGTAGCCGTCCACGTTCCCGGCCTCATGTCCGTTGGCGATGTACTCGAAGCTGGCAGGACGATCCCAATCCATGTTGAAGTTGCGCTTCGTATAGTCCTGGTTGGCCGTCTTGCCGTTCGAACCATCCACGTAGATACCAATCATGTCGTCGTAGAGGTTTGCCTCGTCCGTCACGATGGAGATGACAGGCAGATAATACTCACCATCCGATGCGATATACGAGCGTGTGACCACCTTGCTGGGCAGGTAGCCATCCTTGTAAAGACGGAAACGGAAGGTCCGGGAAGAGGAGAAGCTGAAGTCGCCCGACTGACTTGTCATACCGTTTTCCAGCGTGGGAGTTGAGCCATCGTTGGTATAGCGCAGCGTGGTGCCTGCAGGGATGGTGACCTTGATGTTCATGTTGCCCGAGAACAACTGACCGGGCTTGTCTACCACGGGTTCGGGCAACTGTGTATCGGCAAACGTCATGCCGGTGTTCGACGTCCCGGGCGTGGGAGTGGCGGAATGGCTCCACTCGCTTCCTCCGTCCGTCTTGCGGGCATACGAGCAACGCATGACGGCAGCCGGATAGCTCTGCTCCACGAGAATGCGTCCCTCTGCATCCGAGATATAGAGCGTACCGCCCTCACATTTCAGTTTGGTATCCACCTGCGTGTTGACCCACTTCTCGTTCACGTCCTTTCGTGTCTCGGCATGGTCGAACCAGAGCGTACGGAAACCATGTGCTGGTACCGAACCGACATTCCTGTGAATGAGCCCCTTGCACAACACCTCGGGATCGTCGCTCACCCAGCAGCCTGCCAGACTTACCGGTGCGTCGGTGGGGTTATAGAGCTCCACCCATCCGCCATAGTTCCAGGACGGGTCCACGAACATGTCCACGTTGGCAGCCATCAGCTCGTTGACAAGGAGCGTGCCCGGCTGCGGCAGGTTGTGTTCCACGGTAACGGTACAGGTGGCCTGACGCTTTGATCCGTCGGTCGACATGGCGGGTATCTTGGCCATTCCCACCGAGAGAGCCGTTATGTTGCCCTCCTGGTCCACCTTGGCCACACTCTCGTCCGAAGAAGTCCAGAGGAGCTGCTTGACCGTGGCATCAGAAGGCATGATGGTAACAGCAAGCTGCTTCACGTCGCCCACCGTCATATCCATCGCCGTGCAGGCAAACCTGACGCTGAGGACGTGAACCATCTCGCCGAAATACTCCAGCTTCCAGTTGGTGAACATCGTCCAGTTGGACGTAACGTGCTCCTCGTTCATGATGCCGATGGCACGCGGGTCCTCACCTTCCTCCACGTCAAACTCGAGGTTGTTCCAGTACTGGTCGTTCTCGAAGAAGGAGGAAGCCGAAGCCATATTGTTGGGATAGAAGCGCGACTCGCTTCCCCAGCCGCCACTGCGGTACTCCCAGCATCCCCAGCCGACATTCTCTTCGCTGTAGGCCGAGTAAACACTCTTCAGGGGCACCTCGCTCGCGCCGGCATAGAGCACACAAGTGGCATTCCATGTGTTCGATTCGTAAGCTTGCACCGCCCCATTGTTGTTGGCGCCTGGACGATAGAAACCCTGTACCGACACACGGTAATGGCCAGCGGGCAGGGTGACCATCTGGTAGCAATCCCACCAACCATTCCAGAACTCCTGGGCATTGAAGTCGCAGGCCGTGCTGTTTGCGTAGCCATCCAGCACCCATCCCTGCTGGCTGTTGCCATCGTAATGAGGATTGGTAATATACTGACTTGTCACATCGATCCACTCCTTGGCAGCACGACCATACTGATAGACGAGAAGAGCCGCAAGAAGGAGCACTATCCTTCTAATTTTCATTATCTGATTCGTTAGTTATTTGCAATAATGGATGCAAAGGTACGAAATAATTCAGCATTCCGCGCGCTGCTCCGTCATTTATTTGCTTGTTTACACATTATTTATTACTTTTGCGTCGCAAAACAAACTTATAGAACAAGAAACAATGAGAAACTGGAAAACCATCAAGGAGTACAGAGAGATTCTGCTGGACGAGTGGAACGGCATAGCCCGTATCACCATCAACCGCCCCCACGTGCGCAATGCCTTCACCCCGCTGACCACCTGGGAACTGAGCGATGCCATGCGCATCTGCCGTGAGTCGAGCACGGTGCGCGTCGTTCTGCTGACAGGTGCCGACAGTCCCCGCAAGGAGGGACAGACGGAGGAGGAATGGATGAAGACCAACGCCTTCTGCGCCGGTGGCGACATGAACGTCAAGGGACGTGGCGGCTACATCGGCGAGGACGGCATTCCACGCCTCTCGGTGCTCGACGTGCAGCGCCAGATACGCAGCATCCCGAAGCCCGTCATCGCCATGGTCAACGGCTTTGCCGTGGGTGGCGGCCACGTGCTGCACGTGGTGTGCGACCTCACCATAGCGGCCGACAATGCCAAGTTCGGACAGACGGGTCCCAAGGTGGGCTCGTTCGATGCGGGCTTCGGCAGCAGTTACCTGGCTCGTTGCGTGGGCCAGAAGAAGGCGCGTGAGATATGGTTCCTCTGCCAGCTCTACACGGCACAGGAGGCGCTCGAGATGGGACTCGTCAACAAGGTGGTGCCCCACGACCAGCTGGAGGATGCCTGTGTGGAGTGGGCCGAGATTATGATGAAGCGCTCCCCCATCGCCCTGCGCATGATCAAGCGTGGCCTCAATGCCGAACTGGATGGTCAGGCGGGCATTCAGGAGCTGGCGGGCGATGCCACCATGCTCTACTACTTCAGCGACGAAGCCCAAGAAGGCGGTCGCGCCTTCCTGGAAAAGCGCGAGCCCAACTGGGGAGAGACGTATATTCCTTGAGTTTGTTTTAGGAGTTAAGGAGTTAAGACGAATGCAATTGGCATCAACCAGTCAATCACATTCGTCTTAACTCCTTAACTCCTTAACTTCTTTGACTCCTTAACTCCTATAAGAAAGTTCCTTTAAAAGCCTCCTCACCTCAGCACCTTGACCGTACGACCATCGGAGGTACGGATGATGTTGATGCCACGCTGTGCGCGCCCCATCTTGATACCCGTCGTGCTGTAGATGCCGGGCTGAACGGGACGGGACGTGGGGGCCTCCGAAGCCTCATTGGCGATGTCGGTGATACCATCTGCCTCGTAGTCGTGCTTCACTTGGCACTCGAGCAGCAGGAACTCCTGGAGGCCGTCCTTATCGGTGTGGTTGCTGAAGCGGATGACATGCTTGCCTGCGGTCTCCACCTCAAACGAGAGGGTGCGCAACTTGGCAGCCTTCACGCTGGCCGATGTATTGCCATCTGCATTGGGCGAAGCCAGAATCTTGTTGTTTGTGGTCGTATTGTCACCGCTGGCTATCACCTTGTTCTTGCTATCCAGGATCTCTACCTTATAATAAGGTGTGCTCTTCCAGGCGGCCATGGCGAATTCAAGGTTGTAATGGCCGGGCTGCAGGATAAGAGGATAGGCCGACTGACGACCGTACTCGCAGCTGACCTCGCGCCAATAGATGGCAGCACCCTGATAGCCTCCGAATCCTTTCATCACGCGTGCACCGCTGCCGAAGTTGTTGGGATACTCGTGGACATCGTTGTTCTCTTGCGTAGCGCGCCATCCCTCGGGCATGCCGCCGTTAGCAGCGCTGGCCAGGCCAATGCCATAGACGAGCGACTCGTCAGCAAAGATAGGTTCGATGGTGACAAACTCGTCGGGCATGGTGAAGGTGCCCTCGTCCGTGATGGTCACGTTGCCATGGACGATGCGCCAGCCGCTCAGTCGGTACCCCTCACTGGGTACCACCTCGAGCCTTACCTCCTCGCCCTCGGCTGCTGCCTCGGTGCTGGGGATGACAACGCCGTTCTCGCTCTCACGGATGGTGATGGCATACTTCTCTTCCTCCACGTCGGTGGGATGATAGGTCACCTGGTCGGCCGTGAGGTTGATGGCCTTGTTGTTGGTCAGCGTCAGGGTGTTTTTGCCTGCATTGAGGGTGAACACCGCACCAGTGCGTACCCACTCGTTCGTGCCAGTCTTCTTTATCTCCACGTTCTGCGACTTGCTGTTCACCTTCATCAGGATGGTGCCCGTCTTGCTGCCGCTGTTCGTGTAGCGAAGCGATACATAGTAGTCGCCTGCCTTGGGCACGTTGACGGTGTGCTGCAGCGAGCCGCCGGTATTGGTACCCATCACCACGAATCCGTTGCCGGCATGGTTGCGCACGTGGCTCCATCCGGCCATGTAGTAGGTGACGTGGTTGGCAATGTTCTTGAAGTCCATGTCCTCGGCCTCCACCGTGATGGGACCGTAGTAGGGCTGCGGCTGCACGGGCAGGTCGGTCAGTGCCTCGGCAGGCAGGTAGTCGGTCAGGCGGTCGGTGGCCTCACCCTCGCAGTTGACGGTGAGCTGGCAAGGACCGTTGTGCTTGACGATGGCCGTGAAGGTCTGTGTCTCGGCATCATACTGCTTGGCCAGCGAAGCCTGCGGGGCTGGAGAGGAAGAGGTCTTGCCCAACTTCTTGAACGTAGTGGTGGGTTCTGCCTTGACACCCGTGATGCGGATGGTGTCGGGACGTGCCGTGGTGGTATCGGTACGATAGTTGTTCAGATAGAAGTCGATGCGGTCGGCATACTCGCGCACGGCACCGCTCGACAGTTCATAGTAGTCAAGATGCAACGACTCGCAGGTGTTGTACTGCAAGGGTATGTCGGCCTTGGCACGTCGTGCCGTCTTGCTGAGGTACGAATAAGGATTGTAGGTGATGAGCTGGTTGTGATAGCGGTTGACGTAGAGGTCGCCCTTGCTCACCTGGGGATAGTACTTGTCAAAGTCCTGCTTCTTTTTAGTGGCAGTCGACCAGGTGCTGTTGCGCGTGGCCTTCTTGACCTGCAGGGGGATGGCCTTGGCAGCTGCATCGTAGAGCTCGGGTGTGATGGGGATAGCACCATAGCGACCGGTGCTCTTCATGTAGCTGAAGTTGTCCATCCACTGTCCGTTGCCACGGTTCATGGGGTCCTTCACCTTGTAGAGGTTGTCGTAGAGGTCGCCCCAGGCAGCGTACTTGTCCTCGTCGTTGCCACTGGTGACGTTGTTGACAATGATGATCTTGGTCTTCTCCACCACCTCCTCGCGGGTGGGTACGTAGAGCGTACCGTCGATGATGCGTCGGAACATGTCGATCCAAGCGTTGTCAAAACCGGGGAAAGTGCCCCAGTTGCGGCGTGTGTAGCCATTCACGCTGCTGTTGTTGAGGTTCTGGAAGTCTTCTGTCCAGATCAGCTCGGGACCATCCCACACGGCACCTCCGTTCACACAACTCTGCTCCATGACGGTTCCGATACCGGCTGCGATGGGATACTTCTTGCCGTGTCCGTCGCCCAGCAGGGCATCGAGCGCACCATTCCAGCCACAGTTGTCATAGCGCACACCATAGTTCTTGGCCAAACCGCTGACAAAGGGACCGAAGCATACGCTCTCGTTGTTGTAGAAGCAGCTGCTGGTGGTGTACTTGTAAAGCCAGAGGATGGCCTCGGGGTACTGCTCGCAGGCCTTGCGCAGGTTTGCGTTGCGCTTCATCATACCGTTGGGGTTGAGGGGGTGCGACCAGATGTTTCCGCAGAACGAGATGGTGAGGAAGCCACCATACTTGTGGTGCATGGGCACCAGCTTGGCAAACAGCGCAATGCGGTTGGCCTGGCTGCTGGAGCTGGGGTCGCCAGCCTCATCGAAGCCCCAGAACTGCTCGGCGTAGTTCCAGCCGAGGAAGTTGGGATAGTGGGTGAAGAAGTACTCGAAGGTCTCGAGGTCGTCGTCCTTGATGTGGGTATGACCGCCACTGGCAGGCTGACAGGTGAACCACATGCCGTTCTGCTGGCAGATGGTAGCCCACGACTTGTAGGTGCGGATGGCGCTGTTGGGTCGCTCGTAGATGCCCTGCTCCTTGTTGTAGGCGCAGGAGAGCGAGAGGTTCATCACCACGAAGGGCTTGATGTCGTCGGGGATGAGGTTTATGATCTTCTGCGGATCAGCCTGGTTCCACACGTCCACGTGTACGAGCCACATGGGATGCTTGCTGTCCACGGGGCGGCGCTCCTGTGCCGACAGGTTACAGAATGCTGCCAGCAGCAGCATGAGAGAAAGTAAAATTCGTTTCATCAGAGTTTGATTTTTTGTATTTGCAATAATTTCCCGGACAAAGATACAATTTTTTCCAGCCCCAAGCAACATTCTGCCACAAAAAAAAACTGGTTCTTGTGGATTTGGTGTGAAATAATATTATTTAGGAACCAAAAATAGCACAAAAATGGCACAAAGATAATTGGTTCTTCTGAGATTTGGAGTGATGATTTTTATGAGTCATCTGGAATTTTGAGTGGAGATTTTTAGAAACTATTTTGAGTTTGATTTTGAGGAGCGTAGCGATGACCTCCTGAAAAAGAAGGCGTACAATTGATTGTAGGGGTGATTTTTTGTTCTGATTTTCAGTCAGATTCCTGAATCCTGGCATGTGTATCCATAGAAATCAAATCAAAATCAAAAACTAAAAATCAACCATACAATAGCCCCCGAACGATGGGCTTTATGAGTGAGGTCGTCGCTGCGCTCCTCAAAATCCAACCGAAAA
>JAZLFZ010000069.1:0-5705 GCA_045616065.1 Bacteroidaceae bacterium
TATTTTTATAATTATTGTGGTAAATTAAACTAATATTAAAATAAGATTAAACCTTGAAAGTGTCACAAAATGGAGTTTAATATTTTTTTAATATAATTTTAATATACCATTATAAAAATCATTCTGCACAGTTACTTATGACTGAATCAAACTAATGATACAATGATGAAACTGAAGAACTTTACCCTGACGGCATTCGCGGCTTTAGCTGTGACGGCCAGTGCGTATGCGGAGGACTTTACCTCCAATGGCGTGACTTACCGAGTTGTGGACCAGAGGAATATGACGGCCGAGGTTGTCAAGAACAGCGGTACGTCCTATCGCGATGCCGTAGTCATCCCTGCCTCGGCTAACGGATATACCATTGTGGGCGTGGCCAACAGTGCCTTTGCAGGCTGCGACCAACTGACCAGCATCTCCTTCCCCAATTCGCTGACCTATATTGAGAACTATGCCTTCGAGAACTGCACCTCGCTCGGGGACTTCACGCTGCCCAGTTCGCTGACCTCGCTCGGCTACTGCGCCTTCCACCATTGCACGTCGCTGTCCACCCTCACCATTCCCGGTTCGGTAAAGAACGTCAGCGGCAGCGTGTTCAGTGACTGCAGCAGCCTGGCCAGCCTGACGCTTCGCGAGGGCATGGAGACGGTCTCTGCCTCCATGTTCCAGAACTGCATCAACCTGACCAGCGTCACCATCCCCCACAGCATTACGAGCATCGGTGGCCAAGCCTTCAACGGTTGCAAGCGGCTGTCCGAGGTGACCATCGGCAACGGTGTGAAGACCATCGGCAACAGTGCCTTTGCGGGGGACGACGAGCTGAGCGTTGTCGAGTTCGGCAGCAACCTTACGGAGATTGAGAACTACGCCTTCGAGAACTGCACCTCGCTCGGGGACTTCACCCTGCCCAGTTCGCTGACCTCGCTCGGCTACTGCGCCTTCCACCATTGCACGTCACTGTCCACCCTCATCATTCCCGGTTCGGTAAAGAACATCAGTGGCAGCGTGTTCAGTGACTGCAGCAGCCTGGCCAGCCTGACGCTTCGCGAGGGCATGGAGACAATCTCTGCCTCCATGTTCCAGAACTGCATCAACCTGACCAGCGTCACCATCCCCCACAGCATTACGAGCATCGGTGGCCAAGCCTTCAGACTATGCAAGCGGCTGTCCGAGGTGACCATCGGTAACGGTGTGAAGACCATCGGCAACAGTGCCTTTGCGGGGGACGACGAGCTGAGCGTTGTCAAGTTCGGCAACAATGTGAAGGAGATTGAGAACTACGCCTTCGAGAGGTGTGCCAAACTCCGTGCCATCGACCTCCCCGAGACCGTCACCTCGCTCGGCTACTGCGCCTTCCACGACTGCGAGGCCCTCCGAAGCGTCACCTGCCGTGCCATCGAGCCACCAACCAGCAGCACCACATTCTCCAACAACACCTATGCCGCTGCCACGCTCTATGTCCCCTACAACAGCCAGAGCCTCTACCAGGCAGACGAGCAGTGGAAGAAGTTCGCCAAGATAGAGCCCATCCGAGAGTCCGTCACCCTGACCATCAACGATGCCGAGCAAGGTTCCACCCGCCTCATCCTGCGCGAGAAGGACCCCGTCCTCACCTTCGCCTTCGACCCTGCCGAGGGATGGGATATCAGCAGCGTACAGTATAATAATGTGGACGTGACGGACCAGTTGGAGAACGGCCAGTACACCACGCCCAAGATAACCTCCAACGCCACCCTCACCGTCGTCTACACCCAGACCACAGCCGTCAGGGGCCTCTCCCTCGCAGCTCCCGTCAAGGTACGTCCCATCGACTCCGGCCTCTTGCTCGACGGCACCACAGAGGGAGACCTCGTCCAGGTGTGCGACCTCAACGGACGCATCCTTGCACAGACCACAGCCAACGCCCTCACCACCCCCATCCCCCTGTCGTACAGCGGCATTGTCATCGTCAAGGTGGGCGACCAGGTCTTCAAGCTGAAGAAGTAGTCAGGGGTATCTCACGAAGGCACGAAGTCCGAAGTCTTCAAAAAGGCACAGCCCAGAAATCAAAAGAATACCTTCGTGCTTCGTGCCTTCGTGTGCCATTTTTTTTGGCGATAATATACTATTTGGCACGAACTGATAATCGAACGCACTTTTGAAGACGTTCAAAAGTCGACGCAAAGTTTTTCTTTTTCTTCTCCTGAAAAACTGGTACCCGTGGAAATAGTGTGAGAGCATGCATCTTTTGAAACCAAAAATGGCACAAAAATGGCAAAGAATATAGTTGAGGTCCATACTGTAGCTATTAGGATAATTATCTTTGTGCCATTTTTGTGCTATTTTTGGTTCCTAAATAATATTATTTCACACCAAATCCACAAGAACCGAAAAACTAATAATATCTTTGAGCCTTTGCGTCTTCGCGTTTCAAAAAACATTCTGTGCCTAATCGTATATCGTTCCTTTTTTACTTATCATTACATTCGGTCTTTAGCATCCTTGCCAGCCCCCGTACCTTTATATTTACTCTTTGTTTGATTGAAAGCATAACGTACGGAGAAATTCAATCGCTGAGAAGAGTGACGGTTACATTGATACATCTGGCTATCACCACTGTCCATGAGTATGTCCTGACCCGTGCGGTAGAGAATGTCATTTACTGTAAGGCGCAGCGTGAGGGCATTGTTGCGTAGGAGTGTCTTTTGGATGGAAGCAGAAAGTCCGGCATTCCAACGCATCAGACGGTAGTTCTGCACATTGCCCGGAGTGTTGAGATTGAGGTTACACTCCATCTGCCAGCTGTGAGGCAGTCGAAGGGTGTTGTTGGCATTAAGGATGAAGACAGGATCATTATACGACTTCATTCGTTTGCCGATGCCACCCTCGCCATTTGGAGAGCGGCTGGCGGTGAGGCTCTCACGAGGATCATTCAGCTCAAGGGTAAGGAGCTGCTGCTGATAACCTACAGTCCAGTTCATCGTGTAAGGTCCGAATGTAGGCGAGGCATTGATGTAGCTGATTATGGTTCGTACGGGTTTGGGCAAATTGATTCGACGATAAACCCGCACGCCTTCTTCTACAGGAACCTGATTGCTGACGTATGGGTATTGCCATTGCGAAATCATGTGGTCGCTCCGTGTATAACTTACAGAACCCAGAAGCCAACGCCAACGCGCATTGAGACTAAGCTGGTGGTTTATCTGGTTGCGTAATTGTGAGTTACCCTGCATCAAGATGGAATGGCTGGCGTATGTCGTGGCATCTGTCAAGTGGTAGAAGTTTGGACGGACGGTCTTGGTGTCGTAGCTTAGCGAAAGGCCCACCATGCCGAGCTGTACGGAGTAGGACAATGACGGGTATAGCCCATGGCGCGTGTCACGCACATTGACATTGGAATTGAGGAGGTTGGTATAGTCAAAAGTTACGCATTCATACCGTGCACCCACCTTTGCCACGCCATATTTGCCGAAGTTTGCCATGTACTCCACGAAAGCCGAGTAGGTATCTTCGTGAGTGTTGGAATGAGAGTCGGCGATGTAATCCTGATTGATGGTGTAGTCGATATCGCGCTTCACCCAAGTCATCTCCGTTCCCGCATTCAGCATTCCTTTCCATAGAGGATAAGACACGACCAGCTTTGTAGCAAGCAGATTGCTTGCCGAACTGCTTGCCGAATTGACATTGTCGCTATTACCTTCCATCTTCTCAGTAGCCCATTTGGCATTCCAATCCAAATTCCAGTCAATGCCCATCTTCCCCCATTGTCCATTGTAGTAGGTGTTGAGGTTATAGCCAAGTGGTGCAGTATAGTTGGTGAAGGTTTCTGATAGGACGGTCTTGTAGAACACACCATTATTATATACATCCTCGTGCAGCATCAGCGGACTCTCGCTGCCGAGCAGGTGGTCAATCTGGAACCGCATGCCGAGGCTATGCTTTTCGTTCAACATCCAGTTTGAGCCCAAAGCATAGTTCATTCCATGTCCAGCAGTTCTTGTGTCAGCCCATCCCGTCTGCCAGTTCTCATTGAGCGTGTTATTTGCCAACGTAAAAATATGCTGGTCGGCAGTGGAACGTTGCAAGGTATGCAGGTTCCAGTTGTTGATCATGCCAAAGACGTCCAATCCCTTGTGGCGGTAGTTGAAATTGAGCGTTGCAGAAGGATCGGCAAACTCGGCCTGCCGCAAGTCCTGGCTATGGTCCGCCGTAACATCAAAACCGAGGCCTTCACCTTGAGGCTTGCGTGTGCGGATGCGAACCACCGAGCGTACCGTAGCATCATACTGTGCTCCGGGATTGTTTATCACCTCCACCTCAAGCACCTCCTCGCTACGCATACGCTTGAGCTCCTCGATGTCGTACAGCTTACGTCCGTTGACATAGAATACGGGAGCGCCCTTGCCAATGACTTCCAGTTCCTCTCCTTGCATCATCATGCCTGGCACCTTGCCAAGCATCTCGTGCAGGGACCCCGACTTCTCCAGAGCGGAGCCCTGAATCCTTGTCACGATAGCGTCGCCGCGAAGCTTCGTCTTTGGTGCGATTGATTTTACTACCACTTCGTTGAGCACGACAGTTGAGTCGTTCATGTTTTGTCCGTGCGCAATAACATACCATAACGCATAGACCAATAATAAAAGTACTGCTCTTTTCATCATTAATTTTTTTTGAAGTTAAAGAAAATTGTGCTGCAAAGGTACACTGCTTTTTTCAACCTCACAACACCTTGGGATACACTGCAAGTATTGAGGGATAAATAGAAAAAATCATCATAAAGCAGACTGCTTTCTTAGCCTTGTTATTCATCCCTGAATCTTGATATTTATCCCTACCTATTGCGAAATAGATTGATTATGTGTAACTTTGCACGCAAAAAACAAATGAAGAATATACCTTTACAACTAGCCAAGGACTACGCCATTGTGTGCCTGTCATACATCTGTGTGTTGCTCTTCTTGCGCCCGGCATTCTTTGGAGAGTATAAGATTACCGAATCGCTCATGGTGGTTGCGGTAGTGCATACCATAGTACTCTTGATTGTGGTTGGTGTTAGCGAGGGTATTGTTACCTTCCTGTTCAAAGTGCCCTTCTCGTATAGTGATGCTTGGGTTACAAGACTTCAGCATTTCGCTCTCTGTGGTGCAGTGGGTGTACCTATATTAATGGTGCTACTCACACAGGCAAATGTAATCATGATGCACGGAATAGATCATGCAGATTATGCTTGGCATGACAAAGATGGAAACTTTACTCTTGAATGGATGCTGATGTCGCGTTCATCATGCGCTGTTGCCTCATTTGTAATCGCCATGGCAATGACTGCACTGAGCGAATTGCGCCAGATGCGATACGTTTTGCTGGAGTTGTTGCAGATCAATCAAATGCTCGAAACGGAGCATAGCGCTCTTCGCTCACGTCTGCCGAAGGATAACGTCACGGATAAAATCGTCCTTCATGGAGACAATCGTGATTCGTTAGTGGTCAACCCACAGGACATCGTTTACGTAGAGTCTATTGCCAACTATCTCAATATTGTCTATTTCAATGATGCTGACCTGTGCTGCAAGCGTCTGCGGTCCTCCCTACGCGATATAGAAGATGCGTTGGAGGCATTTCCCTTTATGGTTCGTACCCACCGGGCATTCCTGGTCAACATCCACTTTATCACACAGGTGACAGGCAACTCAGCCGGAATGAAAGTCTCACTCTTCAGTTGCGACAAG
>JAZLFZ010000070.1:0-40600 GCA_045616065.1 Bacteroidaceae bacterium
AATATGTCATCGAACAGAATCCAAGCCCAGAGTTAGTGATTAGCCTTACCGCAAAGGATAAGCGCATTGTTTAGCTCATGGGGCAGATCGCACGATTGGTGTGCTGCCCCTTGGGTTGTTCTGTCATTGCAAGTTCATCTATTTCATTGGCGTTTAGTGGTTTTATATGTTATTATTATGTTCAGTTTAAGAAGATATTGCTACCAATACTGGGTCATTTTGTGCGTCTTATATAGTACTACCGCTTTTCAGACCAGCGATGTTAGTTTCTTAGTCCATATTTGCATGCGTTCCGCAGGCAGAACAAGAGTGTAAAGTTTCACCATCGTCCATTCCTTGGATACTGCAAAGGTAATCATTCTTTGTGGAAGTGGCAAGAAGTTTGCGACATTTTCTTCATTATGCTGCGATTTTTGCGTATTTTGTCATTGGGTCAATACCCTGATGTGGACGTTTGTTGTTGTAGTATTCAATGTAGTCCTTGATGCCATCGCGCAGTTCCTTGACGCTGTTCGTAGGATTGGTATAGACATACTCACGTTTGATGGTTCGCCAGAACCGCTCTATCCATACGTTATCCAGACATCGTCGTCTTCCACATTGATATAGCTTCACCTAAGGGTCACAGGGACCCGCAAGTATTTCAGTATTTCAGTATTTCAGTATTTCAGTTACTACAAACGGGTCGCAGCTGCTTCGTGCCTTCGTGTGCATCTTTGCGCCGACTTTAGTCCGTTGCCAAAAGTGCGTCTTTGCGTTCAGAGAAAAAATTTACGTCCCGAAATTTGCGTATAATTTGCGTCTCGAAATTTGCGTTGCGGTAGCACCAAATATGTTTTCTTATGGCTTCGCCGACGCAAATCCGTGGACGTAAATTAGGCGCAAATTTCGAGACGCAAATTTTCCTCTGCTCAAAAAAACCTGTGAAATCCGCGGAATCTGCGTCTAAAACCACACCTTCGTGCTCTTCGTGCCTTCGTGTGAATCTTTGCGCCTCAGCGTCTTCGTGTTCAGAAAAAATTTGCGTCCCGAAATTTGCGTATAATTATCGTCTCGAAATTTGCGTTGCGGCAGCACCTGTTACTGATGCTGTTCGCGCAGCAGGTCGTTGACGGTCTTGACGGGATTGAAGGTGCCGAGGGGAACCTCGACGAAGACGGTGCTCCAGTTGCTCATGGCTCCGTTCCAGAGGCCGGGCAGCTCGAGGGCCTTGAGGTCCTTGCCGTTCTTGCTCTTGTAGGAGATGAAGCCGGTGGCGGGGTCGACGTACTTGGGGAGGTCGAACTTCTGGCCTTGGTAGTTGCGGATGGCGCATACGAGGTCGACGGGATTGAAGTGGGTGCCGGCTGCGAACATCTTCATGTACTCAGCGTTGTTGTTGTCGATCTGACTGCTTTCGAGAATCTGTGCCGAAATGGTGCCATTGGGGTTGTAGGCCAGGAAGGGACCACCACCGGGCTCACCGACGTTCTTCACCACGCCACAGACGCGCATGGGGCGGTTGAGTTCCGCCTTGAGGAAGCTGACGAGCTCGGCGTCCTCCATGGTCTTCAGGCCGGGCACGTCGGTATAGATGTCGTGACGGACGAACTGGATGATGTCGAGGATGTCCTCGCGCTTGTAGTTGCCGCTCTCGAGCAGCTGCAGGTAGCCGAAGGCCTTCCGTTGGAGCGTGACGAGCACACCGGCCAGCACCTGCTTGTAGGTGACGGTCTCGTCCTTAAGGCGGTCGGGCACCACGTTGTCGATGTTCTTGATGAAGACGATGTCGCTGTCGAGGTCGCTGAGGTTCTGGATGAGTGCTCCGTGGCCTCCGGGACGGAAGAGGAGCTTGCCGTCGTCGGTGCGGAAGGGCTCGTTGTCCATGGTGGCAGCGAGGGTGTCGGTGCTGGGCTTCTGCTCACTGAAGGATACGTGGTACTTGATGCCGTACTTCTGCTCGTAGTCGGGCAGGACGCGCTCCACGAGGTCCTCGAAGAGGGCACGGTGCTCGGTGCTGACGGTGAAGTGGACATCGGCCTCGCCCTTGCTCGTGGCGTAGAGTGCCGCCTCGACGAGGTGCTCCTCGAGGGGCGTGCGGGCCTCGTCGGCGTAGGTATGGAACTGGAGAAGTCCCTTGGGCAGCTGTCCGTAGTTCAGACCGTCCTCATTCAGCATATTGGCTACCACGGCCTTGTAGTTACCCTCCTCAATCAATGCTTCAACACCCTTACCTTCGTTTACATGGCAGGCATCGTCGAGTGCGGGATAGAAGGCGAAGTCGTGGATCTGGTCGAAATACTTCTTCTCGAAGGGTGTGGTAGGCTCGTCGTTGGGGCCCGAGAGGAACTCGAACATATTCTTGAACATACGGCTCGCGGCACCGCTGGCAGGCACGAACTTGGTGATGTGGTGGCCCTCGGCCTTGTAGTCGTCCCAGGCCTGTATGTACTGCTTCACCTCGTCCTCCTCAAGGCGCAGGATGCCGTTGCCCACCGAGGCGGCTGCACGTAGCTTGAGGAAGGGGAAACCCTTGCGGAAACTCTCCAGCTGGCTCTCGATCTGTTCTTCACTGATTCCTTTCTTCTCTAACAGGATTTTGTCTTCTTGTGTGATCATTATGTTGTGGTTTTTATGGTTTTCTTCGCAAATTTAATAAAAATAATAATAGGTACACGCGAAAAACCGAAAAAAAATTGTAACTTTGAACAAAATTTATGCTTTTACCGACTATGACAAACGATAATTTCCTGACTTTGAAAGAGCACGAGACGCTGCTTCAGCTGCATCAACAGTTGCTGAAGGAGGGTGGCATCGACATTCCCCAACAGGACAAGGAACTCGTGAAGGACTACTATCGCAGGGCCTCGGAAACGGGGCAGGTGAGGCGTGACGTCTTCGGGCTGCACCCGCTGGTGACGGACATGCAGACGTCGCTGCTGCTGGCTCAGGAGCTGGGTGCGGAGCGCGGCATCCTGGTGGCCGTCATGCTGAGCAGTGCCATCAAGACGGGGGCCTTCACGCTCGACGAGGTGAGGCGCGACTTCGGCACGGAGGTGGCCAGCATACTGCACGGACTGCAGAGCATAGCGGGCCTGTACGAGAAGTCGAACGCCGTGGAGAGCGAGAACTTCCGACAGCTGCTGCTCAGCTTTGCCGAGGACATGCGCGTCATCTTCATCATGATAGCCAACCGTCTGAACATCATGCGGCAGATACGCGACTGCGAGGACACGGAGGACAAGAAGAAGATAAGCATGGAGGCCGCCTACCTGTACGCACCGCTGGCCCACAAGCTGGGACTCTACAAGCTGAAGAGCGAGCTGGAGGACCTGTCGCTGAAGTACCTGGAGCACGATGCCTACTACCACATCAAGGAGAAGCTCAACGAGACGAAGAAGAGCCGTGATGCCTACATCAAGAACTTCATCACCCCCATCGAGGAGAAGCTCAAGGCTGCCGGACTGAAGTTCCACATGAAGGGACGCACGAAGAGCATACACAGCATCTACCAGAAGATGAAGAAGCAGAAGGTGGACGTGGACGGCGTGTACGACCTCTTTGCCATACGCATCATCCTCGACTCGGCACTCGAGAAGGAGAAGCTGGAATGCTGGCAGGTGTTCAGCATCATCACCGACATGTACCAGAGCAACCCCAAGCGCATGAGGGACTGGCTGAGCGTGCCCAAGAGCAACGGCTACGAGAGCCTCCACATCACCGTGCTGGGGCCCGACAAGAAGTGGGTGGAGGTGCAGATTCGCACCGAGCGCATGGACGACGTGGCCGAACACGGACTGGCCGCCCACTGGCGCTACAAGGGCGTGAAGAGCCAGCAGGGCAACCTGGAAGAATGGCTGGCCAACATACGGGCTGCGCTGGAGACGAACGACGACATGCAGCTGATGGACCAGTTCAAGATGGACCTGGTGGAGGACGAGGTGTTCGTCTTCACGCCCAAGGGAGACCTCTTCAAGCTGCCCAAGGGGGCCACGGTGCTCGACTTTGCATACGCTGTGCACACGAAGGTGGGCGACCACTGCACCGGAGCCAGGATAGGCAACAGGAACGTGACCATACGACAGGAGCTGAACAGCGGCGACCAGGTGGAGATCCTGACTAGCAACAACCAGCAGCCGAAGCAGGACTGGGTGAACTTTGTCAAGACCTCGAAGGCCAAGACCAAGATACGCACCAGCCTCAAGGAGATGCAGGCCGGACAGGTGACACTGGCCAAGGAACTGCTCGAGCGCAAGATGAAGAACCGCAAGATAGAGATGAGCGAACCCACGCTGATGCACACGATGAAGAAGTTGGGATTCAAGATTGTAACCGACTTCTACAAGGCCATCAACGACGGGGCCATCGACGTCAACGTCATCATCGAGGAATACCTGGCCCGACAGCGACACGAACGTGGCGAGGAGGAAAGGACGGACGTGAGGAAGGCAGAGGAGTTCGTCATGAACGACAAGCAGGAGAACAAGCTCCGGACGGGCGGACAGGAGGACGTGATGGTCATCGACAAGGACCTGAAGGGACTGGAGTTCCAGCTGGCCAAGTGCTGCCAACCCATCTATGGCGACGAGGTCTTCGGCTTCGTGACGGCGAGCGGAGGCATCAAGATCCACCGCGAAGACTGTCCCAACGCCACTCAGATGAGGCAGCGATTCGGCTACCGCATCGTCAAGGCACGATGGGCCGGAAAGGGGGCCAGCCAGTATGCCATCACGCTCCACATCGTGGGCAACGACGACCTGGGAATCGTGAGCAACATCACGAGCATCATATCCAAGGAGGAGAAGATGCTGATGCGCTCCATCAGCATCGACAGCCACGACGGACTCTTCAGCGGGCACCTGACCGTCATGCTCGACGATACCGGACGACTGCAACAGCTCATCAAGAAGCTCAAGACGGTAAAGGGCGTGAAGAACGTGACCAGAAGCTGATTGATTGTATTATACCATTAAATCCACATTAAATCCACAATGAAGAAAATCATAACCGCCATGGCATGCACCATGGCTCTCTGCATACAAGCCGCCACGCTATCGGTAAAGTCACTGAAGCTGGCAGGCCCCTTCACGGCACAGGCTGCCATACAGATAGACACGACGGATGCCAGCGGCAACAGGTTCGACAACGAAAGGTTCCTGCGCGAAGGCATACACCCACAGGCCTGGAAGAACGGCCTGCAGGCTACTCTCATCACCGACAAGGACGGCCAGCCGGCTCTCGAGCTGAAGGCTGGACAACAGCCTGCCGTCTTCGTGGCCGGCTTCACGTTCGACAACCTGCACTTTGCCAAGTGTCACGTCAAGGCGAAGGGCAGCCAGAACTACAACCTCTACATTGACAATAAGGAAGGTGGAAGCCGCGACCTGACACCCGGACGCCACGAGGTGGCCGTCAAGGTGCTGTGCAAGCCCAACCAGACCGACACGATCACGCTCAACCTGGAAAGCGAACAGAGCGACTTCATCACACTGCATGCCGAGGGCAAGCGGCCCTACACACTGGCCGACTACATGAATGGCGAAAAGGCCAGCACGACGGCCCTGAGTGCCAACGGACGCTTTCTGATGCTCAACACCAAGGTGGTGACGGCCGACACAAAAACGGAATGGAAGCAGCAGCTCATCGACCTCAAGACGGGCAGCAAGATGGGGTGCGAGGGCTTCACGGCATGGGCCAGCGATGGCGACCGCTACATACGGTCCACCAAGGGCATACAGGGCGAGACGATATACGAGTACGTGGATCCGCTGACGGGACAGGCCTCTCCCCTCTTCACCAACTACCTCAAAGTGCGCGGTTCCTTCCTGCCCGGTGAGAAGGAGATGCTCGTGAGCCAGCATGTGGACGGCCCGAAGGACGATGCACAGGTGCATCAGATTCTGGAGCCAGACGATCGGCAGCCGGGCTGGAGAAACCGCTCCAACGCACAGATTCTCAACGTGCAGACGGGCCAGTTGACACAGCTCACAGCTGGCCATCACAGCAGCTATGCCAGCGTGAGTCTCGACGGAAGACTGGTGCTGATAACAAGTCGTGAGGACGACCTGACACAGCGCCCCTTCACCTTCACCAACATCTACCTCTACAACCGTGATACGCAGCAGTTCGACACGCTCGTCAGACACGACGGCTTCGTCAACCAGGCTGCCTTCATGCCCGACGCCAAGAGCATCATCGTCTCGGGAAGCCCCGAGGCCTTTGGAGGCATCGGCATCAACGACCCCACGGGCAAGACGCCCAGCATGATACAGACGGAGCTCTTCCAGATGGAGCTCGCCACCAAGGAGGTGAAGAGCCTCACCCGCGACTTCAACCCCAACATCCTGTCGTTCGAGATCAGCGAGTGTGACGGTTGCATCTATGCGCTCTGCGAGAATCGTGACCGGAAGGACATCTTCTGCCTCAATCCCAAGACGGGAAAGACAGCTCAGCTGAAGCTCACGGAATGTTACATCAGCAGCTTCTCACTGGCCAACAGGAAACCCATGCTGAGCTATACCGGACAGAGCGACTCGAATGCCGACCGCGTCTATACCGTCGACCTCAAGACGGGCAAGGAGACACTCGTCCGCGACTTCAACGCCATCCGAATGGGCGACATCGCACTGGGCAGGTGCCAGGACTGGAACTTCCAGAACAGCCGGGGTGACAGCATCTGCGGACGCTTCTATCTGCCACCGCATTTCGACGAGACGAAGAAGTACCCCATGCTCGTCTACTACTATGGAGGTTGCTCGCCCACAGGCCGTTATCTCGAATCGTACTACAACTTCCACGGCTGGGCAGCTATGGGCTATGTGGTCTACGTCATTCAGCCCAGTGGCTGCACCGGCTTCGGACAGGAGTTTGCGGCCCGCCACGTCAATACGTATGGCGAGGGCACGGCTGAGGACATCATCGAGGGCACGAAGCAGTTCTGCAAGGAGCACACCTACGTCAACGACAAGAAGATAGGCTGTCTCGGAGCTTCGTATGGTGGCTTCATGACGCAGTATCTCATGACCAAGACCGACATCTTTGCGGCCTCCATGAGCCATGCCGGCATCAGCAACCCCACCAGCTACTGGGGCTATGGCTACTGGGGCTACAGCTACAGCACCATCAGCGCGGCCAACAGCTATCCCTGGAACAACGAGAAGCTGCTCTCCGGACAGGCTCCCCTCTTCAATGCCGACAAGGTGCATACGCCCATCCTCTTCCTGCACGGTGCCTCTGACACCAACGTGCCCATCAACGAGAGTATACAGATGTTCACGGCTCTGAAGATTCTGGGTCGGGAGTGTGCCTTCGTCGTGGTGGAGGGACAGGACCATCACATCCTCGACTACGAGAAGCAGGTCAAGTGGGTCAACACCTATTATGCATGGTTTGCCAAGTGGCTGCAGGACGACTCCACCTGGTGGGACACCCTGTATCCGAAGAAGAACCTTTGAACTGAAGGTTAATTCATAATGCATAATGCATAATTGACAATAGATAATCTTACATTTAATTGATTTATCCTAAGAATTTCGAACAGAAGGTAGGGTTCGACGAGATTCGCGCCCTGCTTCATTCTCATTGTGAGAGCACAATGGGACGTGAGCGCGTCGATGAGATGAAGTTCCTCATCGACATACACCTTGTGCAGGAGAAGCACGAGCAGACAAGGGAGTTCATCCGACTGAGAGAGACGGAGGACAACGTGCCCGACATGCTCTTCTTCGACCTGCGTCCCTGCATCCAACGCATCCGCATCGAAGGCACCTTTATCGAGGAGCAGGAAATGTGGAACCTGAAACGTTCGCTCGAGACGCTCCATGCCTTCATCGACATCATACGCAAGGAGGCTATGGACGAGACGGCTAAAAGCAACGAGGGCAAAGGGGCTGCAACAAATGGACAGGGCCTCTACCCTGCCCTGACGCACCTGGCCGATGGCGTGTTTACGTTCAAGACGGTGACACGACGCATCGACCAGATACTGGACAAATATGGCAAAATCAAGGATGAGGCCAGTCGGACACTCTATGCAATAAGGGCTGAACTGCGCCATCTCGAAGGCAGCATCGGACGCACCTTGCACAAGATTCTCAAGACGGCACAGGCCGAGGGACTGGTGGAGCAGGACGCCTCGCCTACCCTTCGGGACGGTCGTCTGGTCATCCCTGTGGCACCGGCCATGAAGCGTAAGCTGCGCGGCATTGTGCACGATGAATCGGCCACGGGAAAGACCGTCTACATCGAACCGGCCGAGGTGGTGGAGGCCAACAACCGCATCCGGGAACTGGAGGCTGACGAGCGGCGCGAGGTCATCCGCATCTTGCAGGAATTCACGGATGCCCTCCGCAAGAACATACCCGAGCTGCTACGCGACTTCGTCTTCCTGGCCGACCTGGAATTTGTCCGCGCCAAGGCTCTGTTGGCCGACCAGCTGCACGCCATCACTCCGCAAATCACCTCCAAGCCTCTCATTGACTGGACAATGGCCGTCCACCCGCTTCTGGCTCTCAACCTGGCCAACAGTGGGCGCAAGGTCGTACCACTGGACATACGCCTTGACCGCAAACAGCGCATACTCATCATCAGCGGTCCCAATGCCGGTGGCAAGTCGGTGTGTCTCAAGACGGTAGGACTGTTGCAGTACATGGCCCAGTGCGGCTTGCCTGTACCCTTGGGCGAGGCTTCGAGAATGGGCATGTTCCAGAGTCTCTTCATCGACATCGGCGACGAGCAGAGCATCGACGACGACCTCTCAACTTACTCGTCCCATCTGCTCAACATGAAGAATATGATGCGTGGCTGTTCACCCTCCTCGCTGTTGCTCATCGACGAGTTTGGCGGAGGTACTGAACCGGGCATTGGCGGTGCATTGGCCGAGGCCATTCTGCGACAGTTCCATAAGCACGGCACCTTTGGAGTCATCACCACACACTACCAGAATCTCAAGCACTTTGCCGACGACAACGAGGGTGTAGTTAACGGAGCCATGCTCTACGATCGCCACCACATGCAGGCACTCTTCCAGCTGGAAATCGGTAACCCAGGTAGCAGCTTTGCTGTCGAAATAGCCCGCAAGATTGGCATTCCGGAGGCTGTCATTGAGGATGCCTCCAAGCTCGTCGGACAAGAGTACATTGATGCTGACAAGTATCTGCAAGACATCGTTCGAGACAAGCGTTATTGGGAAGGAAAGCGACAAAACATCCATCAGCGCGAGAAGCACATGGAGAGCACTATAACCCGATATGAGGAGGAGGTGACGGAGCTGCAGAAACAACGCAAGGCCATCCTACGCGAGGCTAAGGAAGAGGCAAAGCGTATCATATCGGAAGCCAACGCACAGATAGAAAACACGATACGAGAAATCAAAGAGGCACAGGCCGAGCAGGAGCGCACCAGACTGGCACGACAACGATTGGCCGAGATGCAGGCACAGCTCGACGAAGAAGAGGCGTTGCGATTAGACGGAGAGGCCAAGAGTGCTGCCATCGAACGCAAGATGCAGCAAATACTGGAGCGCAGGCAGCGAAAGATGGACAAGAAAAACGGGAAATCGGCCAAAGATAATGCGGCGAAAGGAAACAGTGGTGCTGACGGAACGTACAATAGCGTGGGAAACGCAGCCGTAAACGGGACACAAACAGGAAACAGCGGCAGCCTTACGAAAGGAAAGGCTGAGAGGAACGATGCCGCAGCTGCGCAGCAAGACGGCAAGGGGCTGTTGCAACCTGGTATGTTTGTCAGGCTGCAAGGCCAGACGACGGTGGGTACCATAGAGAGCATACAGGGCAAGAAGGCCACGGTTGTCTTTGGCATGATACGTAGCACCGTGGCACTCGACCGACTCATGCCTGCCGACAAGCCTAAGGAGGACAATGCCACACGCGTGGCCACATACCTCAGCAAGGAAACGAGAGAGAACATGCACCAACGTTCGCTCAACTTCCATCAGGACATCGACATACGTGGACTGAGGGCTGACGAAGCCTTGCAGCAGATAACATACTACATTGATGATGCCATATTGGTGGGAGCCCAGCGCGTACGCATCCTGCACGGAACGGGAACGGGGGCTCTGAGACAACTCGTGCGGCAATACCTATCCACGGTGTCGAGCGTCAACACATTCCACGACGAGCACGTCCAGTTCGGAGGTGCGGGCATCACGGTTGTGGAGTTTGTATAGTCGCTCAGCTCTGAAATCTCTCTCCCCAAAGATGTACCATACGCTCCTTCAAGCGGTCCTCCTGAGCGTTGGGTTGAGGATGCCAGAAGCGTTCCTTCTTGAGGGCATCGGGAAGGAACTGCTGCTTCACAAAGTGCTCCTCATAGTCGTGAGCGTACTTGTAACCAGAGCCATAGCCCAGTTCCTCCATAAGCTGGGTAGGCGCATTGCGGAGATGCAGAGGCACGGGCTGGTTGCCTGACTGACGTACTCGTTGCAGGGCATCGTTGATGGCTTTATAGGCCGAGTTGCTCTTGGGGGAAGTTGCCAGATAGATGGTGGCTTCTGCCAGAGGAATACGTCCTTCGGGCCAACCAATCTTCATCACTGCCTCAAAGGCGGCGTTGGCAAGCAGCATGGCGTTGGGATTGGCCAAGCCGATGTCCTCGCTGGCACTGATAACCAGTCTGCGGGCTATGAAGGCAGGATCCTCGCCTCCCTCTATCATTCTGGCTAACCAATAGATAGCCGCATCGGGATCGCTGCCGCGAATGCTCTTGATGAAGGCCGAGATAATGTCGTAGTGCATCTCGCCATCCTTATCGTAGGCCAGTGGATTCTGCTGCAGTCTTTCGCTGACAATGGCATCGTTGATGACCACGGGACCCTCGGCCGGTGCGGCTTCGAAAATAAGTTCGAGGATATTGAGCAACTTACGGGCATCACCCCCACTGTAGCGCATTAGGGCCGATGTCTCCTGCAGGTCGAACTGCCTTTGGCTCAGGTCCACGTCCTTCTCGATTACCCTATGAACAAGTTGCATGAGGTCAGTCACTTCGAGCGACTTGAGCACATAAACCTGGCAACGCGAAAGGAGTGGACGGATAACCTCGAAGGAAGGGTTTTCCGTAGTGGCGCCAATGAGCGTCACAACACCCTGTTCCACAGCTCCGAGCAGGGAATCCTGCTGACTCTTGCTGAAACGATGGATCTCGTCGATGAAAAGGATAGGACTGGGCGCATCAAAGAAGCGGTTGGCCTTGGCCTTCTCAATAACGTCACGCACATCCTTCACGCCACTGGTCACAGCAGAAAGCGTGTAGAAGGGCGTTTTGAGCTGGCTGGCAATGATGCTGGCCAAAGTGGTCTTGCCCACTCCGGGAGGTCCCCAAAGTATAAAACTTGAGATTCTGCCTGAGTCAATCATGCGACGAATAACAGCTCCCTCACCGACAAGGTGCTGTTGACCAATATACTCATCGAGCGTTCGTGGACGCATTCTTTCTGCTAAAGGTGCACTCATAATAATGCAAAAATACAAAAAAACTTTGAACGAACGATGGGCAGAGACAAAAAAACGATGTGCAAAAGGCATTTCCACAAAATAAGTGAGCAGAAAACGGATTAAAGAACACTTTTTTTTGTAATTTTGCAATACGAAACTTCACACACTCAAACGTTTCATCCCTATGACACTAAGCATCCTCATCCCGACATATAATTACGACTGCTCCCACTTGGTCAGCGCGCTACTTGCTCAACTGACCGAGGATTGTGAGATCGTGGTGGGCGATGATTGCAGCACCGACAAGGAGATAAGCAACAGGTTGTCTGCAACATTGAGACAAATGGGGGACGGAAGGTTGAGGCTGATACGTCACGAGAGAAACCTTGGCAGCGCGGGCATACGCAACCTTTTATGTCGCGAAGCACATGGAAAATGGCTGCTTTATATCGATGGTGATGCCATCATTGAGGATGACAGATTTGTGGAACGGTATCTCAAGGAATGCGACAAAACGGTGGTGTGCGGAACTGTTAGGCACCCCGACAGCATGCCTTCTGCCCAACAGTCGTTGCGATGGCGCTATGAGAAAAGACTCGAACAACGATTCTCTGCCAACGAAGCTAACAAGCAGCCATACAGCCATTTCCGAACATTTCATTTTCTCATACCTCGCAACATTATGCTTGACGTGCCTTTCAACGAGTCCATCAAGTCGTCTGGCTATGAGGATCTACTGTTTGGAAAGGAGTTGGCTGAGAGGGGAGTCCGTGTGAGACACATCGACATAACAGCAGTCAACGGAGATATTGAGACTAACGAGGTCTTTCTTCAGAAGACTGAGCGACACATGCGCACACTCCACCAACTGCAAAGTGAAATAGGTACCTACTCCACCCTCTTGAACTTTCATGCCAGACTGTCTGCCTGCCACTTGCTATGGGGGGTGCGATGGGTCTACAGGTTCACAAAACCTGTGATACGTCGCAATCTGCTGGGCAGCAATCCATCAATCAAGCTCTTTCAGTTCTATAAGTTAGCAGAGTTCTGTACGATTTAGGGGAGGCTAAAAGAATATACATCTTGTAGTCTCCCCTAAGTTTATTGTGGCTTCTTAGGAGCCCTAAGTCTATTGTGGCATTTTAGGCGCCCTAAGTCTATTGTGGCAACTTAGGCGCCCCTACCCTACTACCTGTATTCCTGCCAGCTGCGGATAGCCAGGTCATCGAGGCCGATGGTGCAGAAAGCACGTATGAAGGCAGCGGCCAAGCGAGTATTCGTGATGAGAGGTACATTGAGATCCACGGCTGCGCGACGTATCTTGTAGCCATTGGTAAGCTCTCCCACTGTAAGATCCTTGGGAATATTGACCACCATATCTATTTTATGATCGTGAAGGAGGTCGAGAGCCTGAGGCTGGCAATCGGGCTCAGAAGGCCAGTAGACGAGCGTGTTGGAAATGCCGTTCTCGGTCAGGAACTTGCTGGTTCCGCCCGTGGCGTAAAGCTCGTAGCCGTGTTCCACCAACATTTTGGCTGCATCAAGCATGGCTACCTTGTCCTTCGTTGCACCCGTGCTGAGGAGAACAGTCTTCTCAGGAATGCGATGTCCGACAGAAAGCATGGCCTTGAGCAAGGCACTGTTCACGTCGTCGCCCAAGCAGCCCACCTCGCCTGTTGACGACATGTCGACACCCAAGACGGGGTCGGCTTTCTGCAGACGATTGAAGGAGAACTGACTGGCCTTGATGCCTACGTAGTCGAAGTCAAAGAACGACTTGCTGGGTTTCTCGACAGGAAGTCCGAGCATGACACGTGTGGCCAGTTCAATGAGGTTGATCTTCAAGACCTTGCTGACGAAGGGGAACGAACGGCTGGCACGAAGGTTACATTCGATGACCTTGATTTCGTTGTCACGGGCCAGATACTGTATGTTGAAGGGACCTGAGATGTTCAGCTCTCGGGCAATCTGTGTGCTGATCTTCTTGATGCGACGCACCGTCTCCACATAGAGCTTCTGGGCGGGGAACTGTATGGTGGCATCGCCACTGTGCACACCGGCATACTCAATGTGCTCCGAGATGGCGTAGGCTATGATTTCGCCATTTCTTGCCACGGCATCCATCTCCACTTCCTTGGTATTCTGCATGAACTTGCTGATGACGACGGGATGCTTCTTGCTGACGTTGGCAGCCAGCGTAAGGAAGCGTTCCAGCTCCTCCTGGTTGGAGCAGACATTCATGGCGGCACCGGAAAGGACGTACGAGGGACGTACCAGCACAGGGAACCCTACACGATCGATGAAGGCATTGACATCTTCCATAGAGGTCAGCGCGCTCCATTCGGGCTGATCCACGCCGATGCGGTCGAGCATGGCCGAGAATTTGTCACGGTCTTCTGCATTATCGATGTAGCGAGCTTGCGTGCCGAGCAGCGGAACGTGTTGTTCGTCGAGCTTAATAGCCAGGTTGTTGGGTATCTGGCCACCCGTGCTGACGATGACGCCACGAGGAATCTCCAGATCAACAATGTCCATGACTCGCTCGAAGGTGAGCTCGTCGAAGTAGAGGCGGTCGCACATGTCATAGTCCGTCGATACGGTCTCGGGATTATAGTTAATCATGATGCTGCGGTAGCCCTCCTTGCGAATGGTGTTAAGTGCTTGTACACCACACCAGTCAAACTCGACACTTGACCCGATTCTGTAAGCACCACTGCCCAGTACGATGATGCTGCGCTGGTCGTTGGCAAAGTTGATGTCGTGGGCCACGGCACTGTAGGTAAGGTAGAGATAGTTGGTGTGGGCAGGGTACTCGGCAGCCAGCGTGTCAATCTGCTTGACGTATGGCACTATGCCCAGCATCTTACGCTGCTTACGCACCTCGAGCAACGCCTGTTCGATGTCCATGTCATTTTCCATCTTAAGGGCACGTGCAATCTGGAAGTCGGTAAAACCATATACCTTGGCATCCCAGAACAACTGTTCATTGAGACTTTCGAGTTTGTTGCAGTCTCTCAACTGGCTGTTGATATGATAGATGTGAAGCAATTTGTCCAGGAACCACTTGTCAATCTTCGTCAGATTGTGTATCTGCTCAACGGTATAGCCCGCAAAGAAGGCCTTCTCGATGACAAAGATACGCTTGTCGGTAGGAGCTTTGAGTGCTTCGTCGATGTCCTCGATTTTCAGTTCCTTGTTGCCCACAAAGCCGTGCATACCCTGTCCGATCATGCGCAAGCCCTTCTGGATGCTCTCCTCAAATGTGCGACCGATGGCCATCACCTCGCCTACCGACTTCATGCTGCTGCCCAACTCGCGGTCTACGCCACGGAACTTGCCGAGGTCCCAACGTGGAATTTTACATACAACATAGTCGAGCGCGGGTTCGAAGAAGGCTGAGGTTGTCTTCGTGACGGAGTTTTTGAGGTCGAAGAGGCCATAGCCGAGACCTAGCTTGGCAGCCACGAAGGCCAGTGGATAGCCGGTGGCCTTACTGGCCAGTGCTGATGAACGGCTCAGACGGGCATTGACCTCGATGACACGGTAGTCCTCGCTTTGCGGATCAAAGGCATACTGCACGTTGCACTCGCCCACGATGCCGATGTGGCGTATGATGCGAATGGCCAAGGCGCGCAGCTTATGATATTCTGCATTGGTGAGCGTCTGGCTGGGAGCGATGACAATGCTCTCACCGGTATGAATGCCGAGGGGGTCGAAGTTCTCCATGTTGCAGACCGTGATGCAGTTGTCAAAGCGGTCGCGAACTACCTCGTATTCTATCTCCTTCCAGCCCTTGAGGCTCTTCTCTACAAGCACTTGTGGTGAGAACGAGAAAGCCTTCTCGGCCAACTTGTTGAGCTGCTCCTCGTTGTCGCAGAAACCACTACCAAGTCCACCCAACGCGTAGGCGGCTCGAAGGATGACGGGATAGCCCAGATTGGCAGCTGCCTTGCGGGCTTCGTCGATGGTCTCGCAGGCCTGACTCTTGATGGTCTTGACGCCAATCTCGTCCAGTTTCTCCACGAAACGCTCTCGGTCTTCGGTATCGATGATGGCCTGGACGGGAGTGCCCAGCACCTGTACTCCATACTTCTCAAGAACACCGCCCTCATAAAGTTCCACACCACAGTTCAGAGCTGTCTGACCACCGAAGGCTAACAAGATGCCTTGTGGGCGCTCCTTCTCAATGACACGCTCTACGAAATAGGGCGTAACGGGCAGGTAATAAATACGGTCAGCCACACCTTCGCTGGTCTGTACCGTAGCAATGTTGGGGTTGATGAGGATGGTTTCGATGCCTTCCTCGCGCATCGCCTTCAACGCCTGTGAACCAGAATAGTCAAACTCGCCAGCCTCACCGATCTTCAGCGCTCCGCTTCCCAGCAGCAGCACCTTGCGCGGTTTGGCTTGTAGCATGGCTCTTTCACGGTCGCTGATACGATTCTTGTTGACATCGGGAGCCTGACCGTTGAGGTAGCAAACAAACCAATCGAAGAGGAATTCCGTATCAACAGGTCCTGCACAAGCCTCGGGGTGGAACTGAGCCGAGAACCAGGGGTAGAGTTTGTGACGAACACCCTCGTTCGAACCGTCGTTCATATTCTCGAAAAGAGGTTCCCAGTCGTGAGACAACGTGCTGGCATCCACAGCATAACCATGGTTTTGTGTAGTGATGAAGCAACGCTCAGTACCCACCATGCGGACGGGTTGGTTGTGGCTTCTATGACCATATTTCAGCTTGTATATGGTGGCACCGGCAGCCTTGGACAACAGTTGGTTACCCATACAGATACCCATGATGGGACGGATGGCAGCAGCATCAGCGGTTCGCCTTACCTCACGTTCCATAAAACGCTGTATGTTCTGCACCGTGACGGCACACGTGTCGGGGTCGCCAGGACCATTGGCCAGGAAGAGGCCGTCGAAGCCAAGTTCATCGTCCTTGTCAAGGAGATTGAAATCGTAGTCCCAGGGCACTCGGATGACGTCTACTCCACGGTTGAGCAAACAGCGTATGATATTGCTCTTCACACCACAGTCCACAAGCACAACTCGCTTACGACTTCCTTCGACACGCTGGACCGGCATGGCATCTTCTGACAGCCGGTTCAGGGGTTCGATGTATTCAGCGGCACGGTATTCCTGTATGCGGTTGCAACTAACCTCTGCCACATAATTCACGCCTTCATACTGGCCGAAGTCTGTTACCTCTTCCTCGCCAAATACTATGCGTCCCAACATGCTGCCTTTCTCGCGTAAAACCTTGGTCAGCTGACGTGTATCGATGCCCGTTATGCCAGGTATATGCTCTCGCTTGAGCCATTCGCCCAGTGACTCCTTGCTGTTCCAGTGGCTGAACTGCTCACTGTAGTCGCTCACGATGATAGCGCTGGCATAGATGCGGTCGCTCTCCATGTAGGTGGGCAGGCCGTTCTCTTCCATACGGTACTCAGGCACTCCATAGTTACCTACTAATGGAAAAGTAAGAGCCATCAACTGACCCGCATAACTTGGGTCGGTGAGGCTCTCCGGATAACCCATCATGGCTGTATTGAAAACAACCTCTCCTGCCACGCTCTTTTCGTAGCCGAACGAATAACCTTGGAATGTAGTCCCGTCTTCCAGCACAAGACGTACTTGAGTCTTAGCGTCTAAACTAATGTCTGACATAGAATATGCTCTTTACCTTATTGAATGTTTATGAAAGGAACCTCGAAAATCTAACAATCTTCTTACGCCCCTTAGTTTTCAAGTGCAAAATTACACAATTTCTAACAATTTGAAAACATTTTCGTGCAGATTTTTTATTTCACACTGACATTTTGCTTAATTTTTGAACATAATTACGGAATAAAGCAAGCAAAATAACACAATCACACAACTTCATGTACACATTTTATTAATGAAATTTCCCGTTTCTTTAAAAGGCATTAATAATTGCTTTCACACGATTACTACAATAATAAACAAGGGAATGATATACGATTAGGCACAGAATGTTTTTTTTGAAACGCACTTTTGGCGACGGCCAAAAGTCGACGCAGAGGCGCAAAGTTTTTAATAGGTCAAGAGACAAAATAAAGTAATAATCTTTGCGTCTCTGCGTCTTTGCGTTCGATTATCAGTTCGTGCCAAATAGTATATCATCGCCAAAAACAATGTAACTTTGTAGTTCTGTAACCATATCGCCCCACCTTCACCGAGTCTTTTCCGAAAGACGCAGCTTTTCAGTTGATAGAGATCAACTCGATTTCAAAGATGAGGGTGGAATGGCCGGGGATATCGCTGCCTGCTCCTCGGGGACCATATCCTTGCTGGGCGGGTATGTAGACAATCCAGTGATCACCAGGTGTCATGTTGACGAGTGCTATCTGAAATCCAGATATAAGTTCATTGACACGGAAGGCTTCAGGGCAATTACGTTCGTAACTGCTGTCAAATACTTTTCCGCTGATGAGGGAACCACGATAATGACATGTTACGATGCTGCGGGGACCGGGATGTTCGGTTCCGTTTCCTCGCTTCAAGACCTTGTAAAGCACTCCTGCTCGCAACTCGTTGATATCATCTATGGCTTTGAGGTCTGCGAGGAATTGCTCATTCTGCAGACGACGTTCTTCTTTCTTATTCATGATTGTTTGGTCGTTATCTCGTTTTGTCGTTTAGGAGATTAGTTGTTTTGAAAAGCAGAATCTACTTGTCAGAAATATAATATTTGATTCCTTAACGACTAGTATCCTAAACGATTAGATATCCTCTTCCAACCAGGCGCTAACTAACTGGCCGGCAATGGATACGGGGCCAGGGTACTCTGGCATAGCGTGGCGACGAAACCATCCTCCACTGGCTATTTCTGATCGCTGCAAGGTAACTTCTCCACTGACGTATCGTGCCGTAAAACCAACCATCAGGCCGCAGGGATAGGGCCATGGCTGAGAACCGAAATACCGAATGTGGTCGATTTCAAGACCGACCTCCTCGCGTACCTCACGACGTACGGCCTCTTCGAGTGTTTCGCCCGTTTCCACGAAGCCAGCCACCAGACCGTAGTGGTTGCCACGGAAGTTGTGAGCGTGCACCATAAGTATTTCGTCGTCAAGGGGATTAGCACTGACGGAACGGGTGATGCGTACAATAATGGCCGTCTGCAGCTGGGGCCATAGTTCCTTACCACAGTTGGTACATTTCTTGCTTATTTCAGTATCCCATCTCATGGGAGCACCACAACAACCGCAATATTTACTATTCTGGTCCCAATAGAGCAACTCTGCACTCTTGCCAGCCAGTTGATAGTCAAGAGCAGGCAGGATGTCGTAACTCTTGCGCAACGGCATCATTAGGAACTTGTCGGATGTGACAGGTTTGTCGAGCCGTATTACCTGGCATGTAAAGGACGACTCATTGGCAACTCCATTATGGTTGAGGGCAAGCCACTCGAAACGCGTAACGAAATTCCAATCCTTAAGGCTCAGTCCGGAAACATCCAAGGGGATGCAGTGCTCCTTCGTGAGCAACACATCCCCTTGGCAAAAGCAATAGTATTTCATCGGTTAGAGTCCGAGTGAAACTTTGATGGCCTCCAGTTTTTTCTTGGCATCCTCTACACAGCTTGCATAGCAATTGGCGCAGCCCATGGTACCCTTTATCTCGGTGTAGAACTTGATCTTGGGCTCGGTACCGCTGGGGCGAACGCTAATCTTGGTGCCGTCCTCACAGAACCATTGCAGCACGTTGCTGGTCTCGGGCATCGAGAGGTCGGTAACGTTGCCTTCAGCATCGGTGGCCTTCAAGCATTTATAGTCCTTGGTGAGCACCACCTTGCTTCCAGCAATCTCCTTGGGAGCCTTCTCGCCACGGAAGTCGGTCATCATCTGCTTGATTTCGTCGGCACCCGTCTTGCCTGGACGTACCACATTGATGGTGTGCTCGAAAGAGAAACCGTAGTCAAGGTAGATCTGCATGAGCAAATCGTAGAGTGTCATGCCATTGTCCTTGGCCCATGCAGCAATCTCGCAGATCAGGCAGATAGAAGCTGGTGAATCCTTGTCACGAACCTTGTCGAAGGGCAGGAAGCCGAAGCTCTCCTCACCGCCACCGATATACTTCTGCTTGCCTTCGCTGATGGCAATCTCACGGGCAATCCACTTGAAGCCGGTGTAGCAGTCACGCAACTCCACGTTGTTCTTCTTGGCCATCTCTGCAATGACTTCGGTAGTAACGATGGTCTTGACGAGGAAGTCGGAAGGCTTGAGGGTACCAAGAGCCTTCTTGTTTTTAATAATGTAGTAGCAGAACATCATGGCTGTCTGGTTGCCGTTGATGATGATCCACTCGCCCTTGGGATCGCGGCATACGATGGCCAAACGGTCGGCATCGGGATCGCTGGCAATGACAAGGTCAGCGTTCAGCTTGGTACCAAGCTTCATGCCGAGGGTCATGGCCTCTGCATTTTCGGGATTGGGGCTGATGACGGTCGGGAAGTTGCCATCGACAACCATCTGCTCGGGCACTACATTGATGTTCTGGAAGCCCCAGCTTCGCAGGCAGAGGGGCACAATGACACGTCCAGTACCATGCATAGGGCTGTAGACGATGTTCAGGTCCTTCTGGCGCAGGATGACATCCTGATCCACCATGGCCTCCTTGACAGCGGTCATGTAGTCGTAGTCCATCTCACCACCGATGATGGCGATGAGCTCCTTGTTGCCCTCGAACTTCACGTCCTCAATTTTCACCTTGTTCACCTCGTCAATGATGCCCGTGTCGTGGGGAGCCAGCACCTGTGCACCATCTGCCCAATAAGCCTTGTAACCATTGTACTCACGAGGATTGTGGCTGGCCGTCACGTTGACACCTGCCACAGCCCCCAGCTGACGGATGGCAAAGCTGATTTCGGGCGTGGGACGGAGGCTCTCAAAGAGGTACACCTTGATGCCATTGGCACTGAAGATGTTGGCCACACTCTCGGCAAACATACGGCCGTTGTTGCGGCAGTCGTGACCGACAACGACGCTCTTACCGCCCTCGGGGAAGGCCTTGTTGATGTAGTTGGCAAAACCTTGCGTGGCCATGCCCACGATATACTTGTTCATGCGGTTGGTACCGGCACCCATGATACCGCGCAGACCACCCGTACCGAACTCGAGGTTCTGATAGAAGGCGTCTACCAGTGCTGTCTTGTCGTCACTCTCAAGCATTGCTTTCACCTCAGCCTGGGTCTCTGCATCGAAGAGCGGATTGGTGGCCCACTCCTGAGCCTTGGCCTCACAGGCCTTGATCAATTCCATGTCCATGATAATTTATTCTTTAATTATTAATTAATGTTTTTTCTTTTTATTGATTAACTCCTTGAATCACTGCTGCCCAGGTGTACGGTAATGGTCACCTGTTTCCTTGATGACAGCTTGACGGTAACGTTCAGGATAGCCAGGACGTACAACGGGTTGCTGTGCGCCACCGGGCGTCTTCTTGTAGGTGCCGTCCTCGTTGGTGGCCTTGACGGTCATGTCGTTGTACTTCACGATGAGGAGCTGAGCCAGTTGCATCCAGGAGTCCATCATGGATCCCGCCATACGGTTGGAGTACTGCGAGAGGAAAGCTCGGGCATCAGCTTCGTTCATAGCCTGTGCTTGCTTCTCGATGTCCGACTGCGAGTTGTTGAAGGAGAGTTCAAGGCTATCACGTACCTTCTGTAGCTCAGGGAAAAGCTGGTTATAGCGCATGTAGACCATGTTGCTCACCCAGTTGCACATCCAGAAGGCTGAGCGGAAAGAGAAATTGAACGTATCGGCCGTATTGGCATGATAACAGATGGGAGCCTCGCTGAGGCAGCAGTAGATGGGTGTCATGGCTACCATGTTGGGGTCATCGTTACCGAACCAAAGGCAGCAGCCAATGTAGTCGGGCAACCAGTTGCGCATCTGACTGACATAGATGCAGGAAGCCTGCTGGGTGCTGATGGGGCGCTCGTTGAAATACTTCACTCCGTCCACCTCATAGTTGAGTGGCGTGGGTCGGTAAGGCATCTCGTAAGGTCCCATGCCCAGGTCGTTGGTCAGGGCGAGAGGCGTATCGTCGTAATGGTCGCGCATCATGTCCTTAACGTCCTGCACGCTCAGTTTCTTCTTGGGTTTCATGAAGATGGGGAACGGATTGCTGAGATCCTCACCCCTGGCATACGAGAGGTAGGGTGTCATGTCCTCTGCAGCCCACTTGTTGAAGAAACTCCAGATGCGAGCATCACAGAAACGTGCTCCACCAAAGTCGAGCGGATTGTATACGTCGGCAAAGCTGAACTCACTGTCCTTGCCGTTGAAATAGCCTTTCTCACGTGCAAATGTGATGACATCGGCACTGTAGTAGCAATCGTTGCCTGCCACACAGAAGCCCAGCTTCTTGTCGGCCTTCTTTACCTGAGGGAACTTACGGATGCGGCTCTGGTTGGCATGGCCCGAGATGCAGTCGTCGGGCACACGTACGGCCACCCATACGGCACCCTTCACACCCTTACCCTTGCCCACCATGTCCATGATCCACACCTCGTTAGGGTCGGCAATGGTGAACGATTCGCCCTCGCTGATATAACCATAGTCCTTAACCAGATTGGCCATCACTCGAATGGCTTCGCGAGCCGTCTTGGCACGCTGCAGAGTGACGGTCATCAGCGAACCGTAATCCAGCTGTCCCTCGCCTTCCCAGAGCTCCTCTCGCCCACCCCATGTGGTCTCGAAGATGGTCAGCTGATGCTCGTTGACAAGGCCTATCACGCCATACGTCTCTTCCACCTCGGGTATCTCGCCCAGATAGTTGTTCGACTCATAGTGGTAGAGCGAACGTGTCTCTCCGGCCTTGTGCTTGGCATGCGGATAACTGAACAGATAGCCGTAAGCGCCATAGTCATCGCTGGAATACGACACGATGGTTGAGCCGTCTGCCGAAGCCGCCTTGCCCACGATGAGGTTGGTGCATGCGTTTGAGATTAAAAATGAAAAACTAAGAAATAAAAATGAGAGGCAAATTCTTTTCATTATTAATAATGTATTAGCAGAGCGCCAAGAGGCACAATCCCTAACTATAACTTTAACTTTTAAATTTTAACTTTTAACTTTTAATTTTTAACTTTTAATTTGCAACTTGTCGCTTCCAGCCGCCTTGAAACTCATGTCAAGCCCCTTGACGCTGTGTGTAAGGGCACCGAACGAGATAAAGTCAACACCAGCCTGGGCGTAGGGAACCATCGTCTCGAAAGTGATGCCACCACTTGACTCCGTCTCAGGACGCTCGATGCCATGTTCCTTGGCATAGTTCTCCACAAAATCCACGGCCTTACGGGTGTCTTCGGGTGTGAAGTTGTCGAACATGATGCGGTCGCAACCCTCGGCCAGAGCCTCTTCGAGCTCCTTCCAGTCACGCACCTCGCACTCGATCTTCAGATCCTTTCCGTTGTCCTTGCAGTACTGCTTGGCACGACTGATGGCGTTGTGCACACCACCACAGAAATCGATATGATTGTCCTTGAGCAGAATCATGTCGAAAAGGCCGATACGATGGTTCATTCCACCACCAATCTTCACTGCCTCCTTCTCCAGCATACGCATACCAGGAGTGGTCTTGCGGGTGTCGAGCACACGCGTCTTCGTGCCGGCATCGATAAGTGCCTGCTGATACTTGTGCGTCATGGTGGGAATGCCGCTCATACGCTGCAGGATATTGAGCATCAGTCGCTCTGTCTGCAGCAGACTCTGCTCCTTGCCCTTGACGCTCATCACGATGTCGCCGGGCTTGACGTGCGCTCCGTCCTCGATATACACCTCAACCTCCATGGTGGGGTCGAAGCGTTGGAACACCTGCTTGGCAATCTCTACGCCGGCAAAGATGCCCTCCTGCTTGATGAGCAGCTTGCTCTCGCCCATCTGGTCGGCAGGTATGCAACACAATGTGGTATGGTCACCGTCGCCGATATCCTCTGCAAAAGCAAGGTCGATGAGACGGTCGTTCAATTCTTCTACGCTTAACATATATAATTATTTATTTAGGAAATTTGTCGTTTGTTTGTTTAGAGAGATAGGATGCTTACTTGTCGATCACTCCTTGTTGGGAATGACGAGGGTGAAGGTGGTACCCTTTCCGGGAAGCGTCTTGATGTTCATCTTGCCGTCCAGGAATGTTACCAAGCCACGGCTAAGTGGCAATCCGAGGCCCATGCCGGGTGTGAAGCGGTCACCCTTGGAGAAGAGGTCAAAGATGTGCTGCTCCATAGGTGGCAATCCGGGACCTGTGTCGGCAATCTGGAACTCGAAGCCATTCTCAACACACTTTGCCGTAACCACGATGCTACCCTCTTTCGTGAACTTTACGGCATTCTCCACCAAGCTGCTCAATACGAGCGAGATCAGTCGGGAATCGGTAAGCAGGAAGGGCGTTTCAGTAATCTGGTTGTCGAATTTTATATTGACTCCCTCCATGGCATACTTTCGGTAGCGGTTGACGATGGTGCTGCATAAGTCAGTTACGCTGCACATCTTGCCTTCGTACTTCAGCGTTCCACTGTTCAACTGGCTCAAAACCAGGATGCAATTCACCATGCTCAGCATCTTCTCGCTGTTCTGTCGAATGCCGTCCACCAGCTCACGGAGGCTGTTGTCATCCAGTGTCTGGTGGCACGAAGCCATGATGTCGGCATAGCCCACAATGGCGTTGAGGGGCGTGCGAATCTCGTGGTTTGTCTGTTCGATGAAGGTCGACTTAAGGCGGTCGCTGGCCTCGGCTTTCTCCTTGGCAGCCAGCAGTTCCTCCTCCATGCGCTTGCGTCCCTCTATGATGCTGTTCGAACCAACCACAAGGATCACATTGCCCTCCTCGTCCACCTCACTTACCACACCACTCATGCTAACCCACAGAAACTCATTATCGGAAGGATTGAAGCGGTAGCGTATCTCGATGGTGGTTTCCTCGATGGCATTCTGCATGAAGAGTCCGAACTTCTCAAGGAAGATGTGCTGATCGTCAGGGTAGATGTTGCGCACGAACTCCGTGAGCGTACATTCCTTGATGACCTCGGTAGGCTCCAGATATTCGCTGGGCGCATTGCTGTAGTTGATGAAAAGCTTACCCTTCTTGACGTCAAAACGCCACGACATGAGGTTTGACGAACGCTGTATCTGCTCCAGTTGGCGTGTCAGATGATGGTGCTCTGACTTCAACTCACTCTGCACCTCGGTCAAGTCCACATTGACCAGAATGTAACCCGTATGCCGCTCTTGGTCGTCATAAACCTTACGGAAACGGCACAGCAGCTGTCGTTTGCCCTTCACCGTAATTTCGCCTCGGTCCGTCAGGTTTGATGCGTCAAGCTCGTAGGAGTAGGTGTAGTCATCGCGCACCTTCATCTGCTCCAGATGGGAAGGCAGTATGTTGCGGTCATTGAAGACACTGAAGCCATACACTAACTCGGGATTGGTAACACCGAAGATTTCGCAGTTTCTGCGGTTCATTCTCAGGATTCGTCCTTTGTTATCACAGATCACCACTCCAACGGGCATGTTCTCGTACATCTCGTCCGAGAGGCCGTTCTTGTAACTGTCGGGACGCAGTGTCGTTTCAACTTTATTCTGTGGCATAAGCTTATATTAGTTTTTCATCATATTTCGTAGATGCAAAGTTAAGTCTATTTGCTGAAAAAAACAAAAAAAAGATGAGTTTTTCAACCTTTCGCTTGCATAAAAAGAGAGAAATATATAATTTTGCAATACAAAACAGTCTCAAAAACTGTTGAAGTGAGTTACAACATACCCAATTACGTAAACCTTTAACTCAAAAGAATGAATATGAAGACTATCAAATTCACTGTATTTGCGATGATGATGATGTTCACCACCGCTACATTTGCCCAGCGTGACTACAGCAGCATGAACAACAAGGAACTCAGCGCATATCTCGGTCAGCAGATTGACGAGGTTAATGCCAAGATCAAGCTCGTAAAGGTTCAGATCAAGGGCGACAAGACCAACAATGAGTATCAGTCAGAGCTCAGCCGCCTGACCGTAGACCTCAACAAGCTGAAGAGCGACAAGAAGATCATCGACAACGCCATCAAGGCTGAGGAGAAGGCTGAGAAGGCCATAGAGAATGCCGAGAAGCAGGAGCAGAAGGCCAAGGAAGCCAAGAAGAAGGCTGAGGACATGAAGAAGGAAGCTGCCGAGGCTGCCCGCAAGGCCTTGCAGGTAAGGGGCTAAGCCCAAGCTTCTCCCTGCATCGAAACGCAGGGTTCTTCGATACGCTCAGCACTCATCATTGCAAAATGCAAAGCGGATATCGTCGACAAAAGTTGATCGGAGTCGGACAAGGAAGTCTGGCTCCGATTTATTTGTATAATTCAACTTTCGCAAGTTCTTCGAACTCTTAAAACTTGAGGAGTTAAGGAGTCAAGAAGTTATCGCTCCTTCGTCGCTGAGGAGTTAAGACGTTACTGATAAGCACGGGTGAAAACCTTCAATACATTCGTCTTAACTCCTTAACTCCTTTAACTCCTTAACTCCTATATCAAGTTGAGCGAAACTTGAATTTGTATAATAGTAATGTTCTCCCTGATTTCCACACCCATCATTCTACGACTTCGCCAGCCAACTATCTCACTATCTATCTCACATTATCTCCCAGGTATCTCCCTGGAAATAGATAATTCAAGGCGAGCAAAATTACAGCGAGCAAGAAAGTGAAGCAGGGAGAAAAAAGTGAGATAGTAATAAAATACAAAAGGGTACGATATACGATTAGGCACAGAATGTTTTTTAGAAACGCACTTTTGGCGACGGCCAAAAGTGCGTTCGATTATCAGTTCGCACCAAATAGTATATCATCGCCATATTTTATTGGCAATGAGCCTATTGTCATTCCGGACGAATGTAAGGAATCTCCACATCATACTCATTATTGGCAAATCATTCACCCAAATAAAAAGACGTGATGCGACGGATGGCACGGTCACAGACGGGACAGAAGACGGGGGCTTCGTTAATCTTCATGCGGCACTCCTGCACGGGTCGGTACACACCCTTCGACTGGTACCCACCACCTTCGTACACACCCACTTTGGTGTAAATGTCCTTTCCGTCGGCCTTGGAGGGTACTTTGGCCTTGGCGGGCAGCATGTCCTTCCATTTACTCTCGAAGTCCACAAGCGTTGTGAGGTTGGGCTCCCAGGGTTCGGTATCGGAGGGGTACATGGTTTCGTACTGGTCGTCATAGAAATACTCGTCGCCCAATCCACCATACGAATGCCCGAATTCGTGTACCACAACAGGACGGAAGGAACCATGGTGGGCAGCAGTGAGGTTGTACGAGTTGAACACTCCGCCTCCGCCATAGTTGTCCGTGTTGGCAAGGATGATGATGTGCTCGTATGGAATGCCAGCAAGCAGCTCGTGTAACTGCTTGATGTGAAGGGTCGTTAGATAGCGTTCGCTGTAGAAAGTGTCGAAGTTGCTGCGCAGTGCCGTCTTCTTCCAGATGTCCTTGTGCGGAATGGTAACGCCACTCTCGTCCGAGGCCGACTTGACGGCAATGAAGTTGAACTTGTCTTTCAGCGACTTGAACGGCTCATGTGCATGAAATGCATCCATGCAGTTTCTGCAATCCTCCAGGAAGAGGTCCATCTCCGAGGCAGTATAACCCTCTGCCACAAGGGCCACATCGATGGTGTGCCGTGGATCACCTGCCTCGTACACGTATTCCCATGGCGTAGTGCTTGCCTCACCGATATAGCGTATGAGAATATCCGAGGGATCAACGACATGCGTAAAGCTTGACGTCACCTTATTGTGTGTGTCCGTCAGGGTCACCGTTATGCTTACCTTCTGTTTGGGGAAGGGCACAAGAAAGACGTTCTCGAAACTCTTGGTCAGTTGTGTAGCTTCCTCGGTAGATTGCCACTCCTGGAAAAGCGTGGAGAAGGAATGCCTGTAGAGCACCCTGTCGGTGGAAGCCTCGCTAACCACAATCTGTCCGTTTCCTCGCAGCAAAAGGCTGTCAAGATTGGCTCGACGACCATACCATCTGGGGCTTTGGCACATTTCGTCAAGCGCGATGGATTGGTGCCTGCTGTCGCCACTGAAGATGTACTGCAACCGCAATGTCCGGTCTGTGAAATAGCTATCATACGAAATAGCCCACAAGTGAGAACAAGCAATCAGGAATAATACGACGAGAGTTATGTATTTGCAATGCATGATTAAAATGTATTTCTGGTCTTTTTACAACGTATTCTGTAGCGGATGAATAGACGAAGCAATGTGTATTTATACGCTCTTCTTATTGCAAAGATAAGATTATTGTTTTATTTTTCGAGTATAAAATTGATAATAATTTGCAAATTTGTTACTTTTTGGCTTAATTTGTATCATTTTTCACACAAATCGCAACACTAAAGACAAACCGTATGCACAATAAATCGTAATTTTGCATAATAATCTGAAAAACGCAAAAAGGTCTTTGGATCATCCGTAATCCGTTTAACTGAAAAAAACTGCAGCCGAGCTGTAAAGCGGAAAAATGAGCGGAGTAACATGCGAATCTCGATTTATTAATTAAACTTAATAAACAAAGTAGCATCAAAAGAAAAAAAACATAACAGAAGTAATACATTATGAAAAAGACAATTCTCGCAATGGGTTTCATGCTGATGGCATTCAGTCAGCGAGCCAATGCACAGTTTGGATTTGGTGGTAACCAACAAAGCGAAACCACCGCCCAGTACTCTGAGAAATTTTCAGACATCAATTATGTAGGTGATAATCAGGCATTCCACACCCTCGATGTTTACCTGCCCAAGACGGAGGCACCCAAGGAGGGCTACCCCGTCATTGTGCACATCTATGGCAGTGCCTGGTTCAGCAACAACAGCAAGGGCATGGCCGACATCAACACCATCTGCGCCCGACTGCTCGACGCTGGATATGCCATCGTAACACCCAACCATCGCAGCAGCGGTGATGCCAAGTATCCCGCCCAGATCAACGACATCAAGGCTGCCATCCGTTGGGTGCGTGGCAATGCAGAGAAATACCACTTCAACAAGAACCTCGTCGGTACTTCTGGCTTCTCGAGCGGTGCTCATCTGGCTTCGCTCTGTGCTGCTACCAATGGTGTGAAGGTGGCCGAGAAGGATAATGCCAGGTACGACATCGAGGGCAACCTCGGTCAGTACACGAACGAACGAAGCGACGTCTTTGCATGCTGCGAGTGGAGCGGCCCCATCGACCTGATGAATATGGATTGCGACGGTGTGCCCAAGACCGGCATGAAGCCCGAGGATGCACTCATGGGCTTTGCCTTCCCCGGCCACGAGGACGAGTACGACCTCCTCTCACCTGTCTATTTCGTAGGTGCCAACAAAGCCAACGTGGCTCCTATCCGCGTTAATCATGGATTGAAAGACAACGTCGTGCCCTCTTGCCAGGGCAAGGAATTCTTCGACGTGCTCGTGGTAAATGGCATAGCTGGTTGTTCCTCACACTTCGAACCCGAGGGCGGTCATGGCTTCAACATGTACAACAAGGAGAACCTTGATGCCATGGTGAAGCATTTCGAGGAGGCAAAGTCAATCAAACGACTCCTCTCAGTGGAGGTGAAGGCCAAGAAGCCTGCTAAAGGCAAGGCAAGCAAGAAGGCCAAGAAGTAAACCTCACGTAGATATGACAATACAAACCAAATCCTAACAAAATAATCTATGAGAAATCGATTAGCAAAACTAATGGTGGCATTGGCTCTCACCACGACGGCCAATGCGCAGAATCCAATCATTCGCAACCAGTTCACGGCCGATCCTACCGCTCGTGTCTTCAATGGTCGCATGTACCTCTTCCCCTCGCACGACATTCCTGCACCCGAGGACTATCCACGCAAGGATTGGTTCTGCATGGCCGACTACCACATGTTCTCATCCAACGACCTCGTTGACTGGCAGGACAACGGTGTGATTCTGAGCCAGGAGCAAGTGCCCTGGGGCAATCCAAAGGGTTACTCCATGTGGGCTCCCGACTGTATCGAGCATAATGGCAAGTACTACTTCTACTTCCCCGATGGCGCCAAGCCTCAGGAGGGACGTCGTGGCGGTGGCTTCGGCATAGGTGTGGCCATCGCCGATAACCTCTTCAGTCGCGGTGGCGGTCAGCTCTTCAAGCCTCAGCCAGAGGCTATCAAGGGCATCGGTGGTATCGACCCCTGTGTGCTGAAGGCCAGCGACGGTAATGCCTACATCTTCTGGGGTCAGGGTGGCATCGTGGGTGCCAAGCTCGGACAGGACATGATGTCGCTCGACGGCGAGGTCGTTCGCTTCCAGTTCCCGGGTGAAGGTCTCAAGGAGGGTCCTTTTGCTTTTGAGCACAACGGCAACTACTACCTGACCTATCCCTCTGTCTTCAAGAACGGTGAGACCGAGCAGATTGACTATGCCATGGCCAAGAATCCTCTGGGTCCCTACGAGTACAAGGGTACCATCATGAAGAAGCACCAGAGCGGCTGCTGGACAAACCACCACAGCATCGTGCAGTTCAAGGATCAGTGGTACATGTTCTATCATCACAACGACTATTCTCCCAAGTTCGACAAGAATCGTTCGGCTTGCATCGACTCACTCTTCTTCAATGCCGACGGAACCATTCGTGAGGTCATTCCCACCAAGCGTGGCGTAGGTGTAAGCGATGCTCGCAAGCCGGTACAGATCGACCGTTACAGCAACATTGGCGGTGGTGCGTACATCGAGTATCACGATACCACAAACTACTTTGCAGGTTGGAAGACCGTATTCCCCAAGACTAGTTCATGGCTCACATATAATAAGGTGGACGCCAAGAGCACGATGGCCAAGAACGTCTGCATGAAGGTCAAGACCAAGGCTCCCGCCACCATGAAGCTCCAGTTGGGCAAGTACGTGGCTACCCTCAACATCCCCAGCACACAGGGTGTGTGGAAGGAGATTAACGTGGCAACTGCTACTGTCATCCCCTCGGGCGTTCAGGACATGAAGCTTAGCGTAGTGAAGACAACTGCTCCTGTCGAGATCGACTGGATCTCGCTCTCAGAGAATCCTCGCATGGTTTACTTCAACCGTGTGCAGAATCCCGCTGTGGCTGCCAAGCCCGACCAGAATGGTTTCATCCGTCGCTGGATGCTCCTCGAACCTATCGTGAAGCCCAACCGCAGCAACACCATCTACACCAATTCGTATCTTCGCAGCCACTTCTACAAGAAGTACTTCGACAACCAGATGACTATCCTGCCCACCGATGGCCAGGAGATTGTAGCTAAGCCTCAGGACGACAACGCCATCCAGGGCGAGCAGAAACTGAAGTGGCACGCTGTGGAGAGCACACTTTTCAACACCAAGTTGTTCCGTTTCTCATCATGGTTGGAGAAGACCGAGTATGGTGTGATGTTCTGGGGTGTGACGGTCATCGACTGTCCTCAGGAAATCAAGAACGTACGCCTGAGCGCAGGTTCAAACGGTGCTTCCATGTGGTGGCTCGATGGCAAGGAGATCTTGCTGCTCGAAGGTGACCGTCGCATGGTACAGGACGATGGCAACTCCAGCCTCCTCACCCTCAAGAAGGGTCGCAACGTACTGCGTTTCGCTGTGCTGAACGGCCCTGGCATGAGTGACCTCTGCGCCCGCTTCGTAGACGAGAAGGGCAAGCCCGTAACTAATTTCAACATCATCCTCAAGTAACTCACATTATGAAAAAATCAGCATTAACCATACTTCTCCTTAACGCTGCCTTCTTTGGCACGATGAACAGCAGCCTGAGCCTCGACGGCACTGAGGCCAAGGCACAGGCAGGCTATCCTTTTATCCACGACCCCTCCACCCTCGTTGAGTGCGACGGCAAGTGGTTCACATTCGGCACCGGTGGTGGTGGTCTTATCTCTGAGGACGGCTGGCACTGGGACATGAAAGCTGAGCGTCCGGGTGGCGGTGCAGCTCCTGATGCCATCAAGATTGGCGACCGTTATCTCGTTGTCTATGGTGCAACAGGTGGTGGTCTGAACGGTGGCCACAGCGGTCGCATTCTGACCATGTGGAACAAGAACCTCGACCCCAAGCATCCCGACTTCAAGTATTCTACCGCCATCGAGGTAGCCTCGTCCGACGGTATGGAGGACTGCGATGCCATCGACCCCGGCATCCTGCTCGATCCCAACACGGGCCGAATGTGGGTTTCCTACGGAACCTATTGGGGCAACATCCGCCTCATTGAGCTCGACCCCAAAACGGGTGAGCGCGTTAAGGGCAACAAAGCTCTCGACATTGCCATCGACTGCGAGGCTACCGACCTTATTTATAAAGATGGTTGGTACTACCTGCTCGGTACGCATGGTACCTGCTGTGATGGTGTCAACTCAACCTACAACATCGTCTGCGGACGCAGCAAGCAAGTTACGGGTCCTTACCTCGACAACCTCGGTCGCGATATGAAGGCCGGTGGTGGCCGAATGGTAGTGGCTGCCGGCGACCGTGTCAATGGTGCTGGTCACTTTGGCCGTACAGTACTCGACGAAGGTGTTGAGGTGGCTTCTCTTCACTGGGAGGCCGACCTCGACCAGAGCGGCCGCAGCGTGCTCGGCATCCGTCCCCTGCTCTGGAAGAACGGCTGGCCCTACTGTGGTGAGCGTCTCAAGGAGGGTACCTATGCCATCCTCTCGGAGCGTCGTGGCTACAGCCTCGAGCTGACCGTCGACTTCGTTCGTATGAACGTGCAGCGTGTCGGTGGCGGTTTCGGCCGTAACGTGGACCCCAATGCACCTGTCGTCAAGATTCCCTATCAGACTCTGGACGAGGTTAAGGCCAACTGGCCCAAGGAAGACATCATTGACGTACGTTGCAGCGACTATATGATGCGTCCTCACCAGGCATGGATCATTACGGCTGTACCCGAGGCCGGTGGTTACCTGTCAAATCCTTACTTCAAGATTTCCATCAACGGTACCGACCGCGTGCTGGCCGCTAACGATAAGAAGGAAGTGTCTACCACAGAAAAGTATACCGGTGCTGACAACCAGCTTTGGCGCATCGAGCAGCTCACCGATGGCACCTACCGCATCATGCCCAAGGCCATCCCTGGTATGCCCGGCATCAACAAGGAATATGTCATCTACACCACTTCCGACTCCAACGTGGCCCTCTGCAAGTACGACTTCCAGAGCGACAATAGCAAGTGGAACCTGAAGAAGTTCGAGTAAAATCATAAGTTAGAAGGAAGCCAACCTGACTTCCTTCTAATTTTCTCCAAAAAATATCAATTATGAAGAAAAACATTCTTGCCCTCCTCATGGGCGCAGCAATCGCCACCCTGCCTGCTACGGCACAGGTAGACGATTTCTACAAGCAGAATCCCGTCCTGAACTACAGCGACGGTGAGAAGGCTGCCGGTGAGATTCCCCAGCCAACCGGTTTTGATCCTAACTTCCACATCTATCTCTGCTTTGGTCAGAGCAACATGGAAGGCAATGCTCGCATCGAGGCACAGGATCGTCAGAACATCAGCACACGCTTCAAGATGATGGCGGCCGTTGACATGAACAATACGGGTCGTAAGAAGGGACAGTGGTACGCGGCAGTCCCCCCTCTTTGTCGTGCAAACACAGGTCTTACTCCGGCCGACTACTTTGGCCGTACGCTCGTTGAGAAGTTGCCCGAGAACATCAAGGTAGGTGTCGTTATGGTTGCTGTGGGTGGTGCAAACATCCATCTTTTCAATGAGGACACTTGTGCCGACGACATTGCCAAGGCTGCCGACTGGTACAAGAACTTCTGTAAGGAGTACAACAACAACCCCTATCGCGAGCTCATCAACCTGGCCAAGGAGGCACAGAAGGTGGGTGTCATCAAGGGCATCCTGCTCCATCAGGGCTGTACCAACAACAACCAGCAGGACTGGCCCGGCAAGGTGAAGGTTATCTACGACCGTATGCTCAACGAATTGAACCTCAAGGCAGAGGAGTGTCCTCTGCTCGTAGGCGAGTTGATGACGCAAGAGCAGGGTGGCGCCTGCTATCACCACAATGCCATCATCAACAAGATTAACCAGACCATCCCCACCGCCTACCCCATCAGCGCTGCCGACTGTCCCGGAGCCCGCGACCACCTGCACTTCACCGCTGAGGGCTATCGCATGCTGGGCCGCCGCTATGCCGAGAAGATGCTTCAGCTCCTTGACGAGCAGGAGAAGAAAGTGGCCGAGAACACCGTTCCCTGCCAGGACTATCCCAAGGTGGACAAGCAGGGTCGCGTGACCTTCATGGTCAATGCCCCCAAGGCCAACCTCGTACAGGCCGATATTTGCAGCCACAAGTACCCCATGACCAAGGACGCCAAGGGCAACTGGACCGTAACGACCGATCCCCTGCCCTGTGGTTTCCACTACTACTTCCTCGAGGTCGACGGCCTCAACGTCATCGACCCCGCTTCCGAGGCCTACTATGGCTGTGGCAAGATGTGTGGCGGTATCGATATCAACTCGACCATTGCCTCAAACGCCAGCCTTATGGAGAAGCTCCATGGCGCCACAATGACCGACGAGGAGATTGCCCTCTACAGCTTCAACAAGGACGTTAACCACGGCCAGGTGCGCGAGTGCAAGTATTGGTCGGAGGTAGAGCAACAAGAGCGTCGCTGCTTTGTCTACACCCCTGCCAGCTACGAGAACGGCAAGCAGAAGTATCCCGTCCTCTACCTCCAGCATGGCATGGGCGAGGACGAACGCGGCTGGAGCCAGCAAGGCAAGATGCAGTACATCATGGACAACCTCGTCGCCTCGGGTCAGGCCAAGGAGATGATCGTGGTGATGGACAATGGCAACTGCTCCTACAGCTTCGGTGCCAAGCGTGGTGAGTCGATGGCCGACTTCGGAGCCTCGTTCCAGAAAGTATTGCTGAGCGACATTATCCCCTACATCGAGAAGACCTTCCGTTGCAAGACAGACAAGGCTAACCGTGCTATGGCTGGACTTTCATGGGGTGGCAAGCAGACGCTCGAGATCACCACTGCCAACCTCGACAAGTTCTCCTACATCGGTACCTTCAGCGGTGCCATCTTCGGTGTTGACGTGAACAACTATGGCGGTGGCGTATTCAAGGACGCCAAGAAGTTCAACAAGGAGATCAAGTACTTCTTCATGGGTTGTGGTACCGAGGAGAACTTCGGCACAGAAGCCATGACAAAGAATCTCAACGCAGCCGGCATCAACGTCGAGTTCTACCAGTCGCAGGGCACAGCCCACGAGTGGCTCACCTGGCGCCGTTGCTTTGCCAAGTACGTTCCCCATCTGTTCAAGTAACAATCTGAAGTTAAAGCAATAATAGCAATTTGGTACAGGGATGTCATTCTTTTGACGAGTGTGAGCGTTCTATCGGTTGAGATTCCTCGTTCCTCAGAATGACAACCTTGTACCAATTAGTATATTATTCAGGTTTCGCAAGTTTGCACTTGCTCAGTTTCAAGGAGTTATTTGGATTTCTTTCCAGTGAAGAAACTCTTGCTAACTCCCTGTTGACTTCCATTCAACGGGAGCTTGTGAAAGCTGAATTATATTATCCCTCTCCAATCCTACAATCAACCTAATTCTATTAGTCAACCATGAAAAAAGCAGTATCAGCAGTAATGATGGCAGGCATGATAATGATGGGATGCTCCACCCCGCAGAAGGAGCAGGCAGCCCCCCCACACATAGACATAGATGCACTCTACGACCGCATGACGCAAGGCGAGCGCATCGCCCAGTTACGAAGCACATACCTCAACGACTATTTTCTTGCAGACGGAAGTCTGGACACCGCAAAGTGCAAGATGGAACTCAGTAATGGCATCGGCCACTTCTCGCAGTTTGCCAGTCAGATGGGGGCTACCCCCAACGAGATACGCGACCGTGTAGCCGTGATGCAAGAATGGCTGATACACAACACCCCCAACGGCATCCCAGCCCTCTTCCACGAGGAGGTGCTTACGGGTGCTTGCACACGTTACGCCACCGTCTATCCCCAACAGATTGGCCAGTCCTGCTCGTTCAACACCGAGCTGGCCAAACTGAAAGCCTTGCAGACGGGTAAGGCACTCCGACAGATCGGAGGCCTGCTCTCACTCTCCCCCATGGTAGACGTCGTGCGCACCCCCTCATTCAACCGTCTCGAGGAGTCCTATGGCGAAGACGCGTACCTCTCGGCCCAGTTAGGATGTGCCTTTGTACGAGGCTTGCAACAAGACGATCTGCGAAAGGGCGTAGGCACCTGCAGCAAGCACTTCCTGGGATACGGAGGCGGTGGCGATGCAGACGAGAAAGAGCTGATGGAGGAGATACTCCTGCCCCACGAGACGATGATACGCTTGGCTGGCAGCCGTGTGGTAATGACCGGATACCATGCTGTGAATGGTACCAACTGCGTGGCCAATAGCGAGATACAGCAGGGCATCCTACGCGACTATCTCGGTTATGAAGGCATGATGGTCAGCGACTACAACAGCATCGACCAGGTGCCCGGTTACCATAGCAACCTCGAACGTGGCGTAGCCGCCATCAATGCGGGCAACGACGTAGACTTCCCACGAGGCGACAGCTATGCCTTCATGCAGGAGGCGCTCGACAAGGGGCTTGTAAGTCCTGCCACCTTTGAACGAGCTGTGAAGAATGTACTGCGCTACAAGGAGGCAGCCGGACTGCTCGACGAGCATCCCAACCTCTATGCCACCGGCGACATTAAGTTCGACACACCCGAGGAGCGCCAAACGGCATACGAGCTGGCCACACAAAGCATCGTACTGCTCAAGAACAGTCCCCGCCAAACGTCACAGGGCGACACGCTGCCCATCCTGCCCCTGACCGTGCAGAAACTGCCTCAGAATGCCCGCATTTTCCTGACCGGTCCCAACGCCAACTCCATGTATGCCATGCTGGGCGACTACACCTATCAGTGCATGCGCTACTTCTGGCAGATGAAGGAGGAAAGCGACAGCACACCCCGCATCGTACCACTCAAAGCCGGCATGGAAAACCGCCTGCCCAAGGGTATGAGCCTCAGCTACAGTCGCGGCTGCGACTGGACGGAAATCGTGGAGACATGGATCGAGGATGGCGGTGATCAGCGTGCCGACTGGATGCGTAAGATTCTCGATCGCAAGGTCCATCATCCCGAGGCCGCCAACTGGGATGAAGCCCTTCGCATGGCCAGCCAGAGCGACGTCATCGTAGCTGCCATGGGCGAGAACGTACTGCTCAGTGGCGAGAACCGCGAACGCCCCACGCTCCGACTGCCCGGACGACAAGAGGAATACGTCGAGGCGCTCCTGGCCACAGGCAAACCCGTCGTGCTCGTTGTCTTTGGCGGCAGGGCACAGGTCATCTCGAAGATTGCCGACCGCTGTTCAGCCATTGTGCAGGCATGGTATCCAGGCGAAGAAGGTGGACATGCCGTGGCCGACATCCTGTTTGGCAACGTGTCTCCCTCCGGCAAGCTCAGCGTCAGCTATCCCAACTGCGAGGTCAAGGAACCCCTCTGCTACAACTATCAGACCGAGCAGGACAACCGCGTGGCATGGCCCTTCGGTTACGGCCTGAGCTACTCGGAGTTCAGCTACAGCGACATGAGTGTCAGCAACACCTCTGACGGCGACGTATCGCTGACAGCAACCATCCGCAACACCGGTCAGATGGAGACCGACGAAATCATGCAAGTATACCTCTCGCCCACCAGCCCTGCGCAACACATCCGTCCCATCCAGCTGCAAGGATTTGCCCGCGTGAGCCTCAAACCAGGGCAACAGCAGACGATACGCATCACCATCCACCACGACCAGTTCGGCTACTATGCCGACAGACATTGGAACGTAGCCCCCGGCACCTACCTCCTCAAAGTGGGTCGCAGCAGTCAGGACATCGTCAAGACCTTTGAGGTCAAGCTCCAAGGCAACAAAACAGAAGAAAAGAAACTGAGAGACAACTATTTCTCAGAAGTAGAAATCCTAGAGAACAAATAACCGAAAGACATAAAACGGCAAAAACTCAAAATGAAAAGACTCCATTTCTATTGTATCTCATTATTGTCGCTCGCAGCCATGCAGCTCAGAGCACAAGAGGTAAAGGTCGAATTCTACACACCATCCGTGGTGCGAATAACGAAGACCCCCGACAACAAACCTGTTGACAAACAGTCACTGGTGGTAACAGCCAAGCCCGCCAACGTCAAAGTGAAAACCGAGAACGCACAGGGCAGCACCACCTACACCACCTCCGACCTCATCGTCAAGGTGACCCACAAGAACAGCAACCAAGGCACAGACGTCGTGCAATTCTACTCCAGGAAGGGAGAAGAGCTACTTGCCGAAGGCGAATGCAAGTTCACACCCATCACAAGCGGTATCGACGCAGGTGCCTATAAGGTAAGACAAGGTTGGACACTGGACAGCGACGAACCCATCTACGGCCTTGGCATGCTACAGAACGGCAAGATGAACCAGCGAGAAGAAAACCGCAATATGATGCAATCTAACCTTGAGGACTACACACACTTCTTCCAGAGCATCAAGGGCTACGGCATCTATTGGGACAACTATTCGCCCACCGACATCAGCGACAAGAAGGAGCTCGCGCTCGAGAGTCATGTAGGCAAGATGGTAGATTACTATTTCATGTATGGCAAAAACGCAGATGGTGTAATACATCAGCTGCGCAACCTCACCGGACATGTACCCATGCTGCCACTCTGGACCTACGGTTTCCACCAAAGCCGCGAACGCTACAAGAGCCAGCAGGAACTGCTCGAAGTAGTACGTAAGTACCGTCAGCTGGGCGTACCCTTCGACGGCATCATACAGGACTGGCAATACTGGGGTTCCAACTACACCTGGAACGCCATGGAGTTCATCAACGACTCCTTCGACCAGGCACAGAAGATGATCGACGAGGTGCATCAGAAGAATGCCCACATCAGCATCTCCATCTGGCAGAGCTTCGGTCCCAAGACCAAGCAGTACAAGGAACTCGATGAGAAAGGCCTACTCTTCGACTTCGAGACCTGGCCGCAATCCGGACTTCCCTTCTGGCCACCACGCATGGACTACCCCAGCGGCGTACGCGTCTACGATGCCTACAGCCCCGTGGCACGCGACATCTACTGGAAGTACCTCTCGCACATGCACCAGATGGGCATTGACGGATGGTGGATGGACTCTACCGACCCCGACCACCATAGCTACAAGGACAGCGACCTCGACGAGCGCTGCACCCTTGGCAGCTACCGCAGCGTGCGCAACATGTTCCCCTTCTTCTGTGTCAAGGGCGTCGACGAGCATCAGCGGCAGGCCGACCAGCAGAAGCGCGTCTTCATCCTCACACGCAGCTTCTTCACTGGCATGCAGCGCTTCGGAGCCAACACATGGAGCGGAGACGTCAACAGCTCGTGGGACAGCTTCCGCAAGCAGGTGCCACTCGTCCTCAATGCCACCCTCTGCGGCACACCACACGTCAACACCGACATCGGTGGCTTCTTTGCAAACTCCTACAACCGCAGTTACATGGACAACTCAGCCTGCAAGAATCCACAGTATCAGGAGCTCTACGTACGATGGATGCAGTTCGGACTCTTCAACCCCATGATGCGCAGCCACGGCACAGAAGTCTTTCGCGAACTCTACCACTTCGGCAAGTCCGGAGAACCCGTCTACGATGCCCTCCTCAGCGCTGTCGAGATGCGCTACCAACTCATGCCCTATATTTACAGCACCAGTTGGCAGGTTAGCCACAATGATGACTCGTTCATGCGAGCACTCATAATGGACTTCCAGCAAGATAAGCAGGTGTGGAACAACAACCGACAGTTCATGTTCGGACGCAACCTGCTCGTATGCCCTGTTGTCAACGCACTCTTCACACAAGAGAAGATTGTCAAGAGCGACGCCATGACCGGTTGGAACCGCAAAGACAACAACGAGTACGCCAACGGATGGCCTCGCGTCAACTGGGCAGAGAAGAAGACCTACGAGGTCTACCTCCCCAGCGGCACACAGTGGTACGACTTCTGGACAGGTACACGCTATGAGGGCGGACAGAAGCTCCAGGCCGACGCTCCCCTCGCCCACTCCCCCCTCTATGCCAAGGCAGGCGCCATCATACCCATCGGACAAAAGATGCAATACACCCACGAAAAGCCATGGGACAACATCACACTTCGCGTCTTCCCCGGCCACGACGGTACCTTTACCCTCTATGAGGACGAAGGCGACAACTACAACTACCAGAACGGACAATACACCGAGATAGACATGCAGTGGAACGACAAAGCACGCACCCTCACCCTCGCTGCACGCAAGGGAACCTACAGCGGCATGCTCACCACTCGCACCTTCGTCATACAGTTGCCTGACGGGACCACAAAGAACGTGCAATACAACGGAAAGAAACTACAGGTGAAGATGTAAAACAGGCACCATAACACGTGTATTTGCGTGGATGTTTACATCTGCAACGACAAAGTATTTGAAACCGCAAATTGGGCTACCCAATTTGCGGTTTTCATTTCTAACATTGCCCGTCGGTAAAAAAACGTATTGCTCGGAACGACACGTCAGTTTGTGCTCAGCTTGCACATAATTCTCCTCCAGTATTTTTGTATTTCATGCTACGAAGGAATAGTTTTCTTGCTGCGGAAAAAAAGTTTTCTTGCTGCGAAGAAAAAGTTTTCTTGCTGCGGAAAAAAAGTTTTCTTGCTGCGAAGGAATAGTTTTCTTGCTGCGTCAACGACAGCACACTACGGCACAAACTGACATGTATTCCATTTGGCATTATTTTTCGAAGTCAGAAAGCTATCGTTCCCATAAAATTCTGGTTCTTCTGAGATTTGGAGTGATGATTTTTATGAGTCATCTGGAATTTTGAGTGGAGATTTTTAGAAACTATTTTGAGTTTGATTTTGAGGAGCGTAGCGACGACCTCCTAAAAAAGAATTCGTTCAATTGATTGTAGGATTGATTTTTTGTTCTGATTTTTAGTCAGATTCCTGAATCCTGGCATGTGTATCCATAGAAATCAAATCAAAATCAAAAACTAAAAATCAACCATACAATAGCCCCCGAACGATGGGCTTTATGAGTGAGGTCGTCGCTGCGCTCCTCAAAATCCAACCGAAAA
>JAZLFZ010000071.1:0-15905 GCA_045616065.1 Bacteroidaceae bacterium
GACCGCATCACCTATCGCGATGACAGCCAGCCCCTGGTGGTGAAACTGGGCAATCCGAATCTGAAACGTGGTGAACAATCGACCAGCCTGAAGGCCGAGTATTACAACAACTATGGCGCACACCAACGGATGTACCACGTAGCGACATCGTTCAAGTATCTGCACCAAGCCATAGGTCAGGCCGTCACCTACGCACCTACGACCGGAGTCTACACCTATCGTCCTGAGAATGTGAGCGGCAACTACATCGCCACAGCCAAGATGGACTTCTCCCAGAACCTCGATGAGAAGCGCTACTGGGAGGTGAAGACGAATGCCGATGCCAACTACAATCACTCTGTGGATCATACTATGTTAGCCGGTGAGACCACAAGCCACCTCAACCAGGTGAACACCCTCACCCTGCACAATGGCACCTCGGTTCAGTACGACCACAACAAGCTCAACCTACGTGCCTCCTACGACATCAGCTGGCGGCACTCGGAGGGTAAGATGCTTGACTTCGAGTCCCTCAACGCCCTTGATTACCAGTACGGCCTCTCTGGTCGCTACACCATCCCTGGCATCAACATGACCGTCTCAGCCGATGCCAACATGTACAGTCGCCGTGGCTATGGCAGCAGCGAACTCAACACCGACGACTTCGTACTCAACGCCTCCCTCTCGCAGCCCTTCCTCAAGGGCAAACTCATCGCACGCATCGAAGCCTTCGACCTCCTGCACCAGCTCTCCAATACCCAGTATGCCGTCAACGCCCAGGGCCGCACCATCACCTGGTACCGCTCTCTCCCTCACTATGCCATGCTGCACCTCGTGTACCACTGGAACAAGAACCCGAAGAAGAAGTAGGTTTTGAGGATTAGTGAATAGTGACCTTTCACAGACGTGTGAAAGGAGTGAATAATACCTAATACTGATAATTATTTAATACGTTGGATGAAGCATGCATTGTAGTATCTCCTAAACGACTAAACGACCAATTTCCTAAACGACTAATAGAATGAAAAGAAGAATCACATTAATCGCGGGTTTGCTGCTGTCATCTGCAGCATTCTGCCAGACCAGGGACAGTATCGACGTGACGACGTTCACCGTCGGCTATGACTACAAGGTTCACACCACGGATAAGGACGGGAATGCCGTCACCGACTCCCTGCGTACCGTGCTGCTGGTAGGCAACAAGGTGACGAAGACCATGGGATACTACACGGACTGGGTTGCCAGCCAGGGCGAGACGCGCGACGAATACTACCTGAAGCAGCACGAGATGATGGCACACGTACCCACGGTGTTCGTATGGCAGGAGGACAAGAAGATGGAGGTGCAGGAGGATGTGCCCGTTCACCACTACACCTACACGGAACCATCCAGGCTGGGGTGGACGCTGACAGAGGATACGCTCACCATCAGCGGCTACCCCTGTCACAAGGCACAGGCAACCTACGGTGGACGCACCTGGACGGCCTGGTACACCGAGGACATTCCCTCTACGGCCGGTCCGTGGAAACTCTGCGGTTTGCCTGGATTGATCGTCAGGGCAGAGGACACGGACAGCATCTTCTCCTTCCAGCTCTTCGAACTGACCCAGGTGCAGCGTGCCATCACCAGGCACGAAGATCCGACGACCGTCAAGACCAAGCGCGACAAGTTCATCCAGATGCGCAACAAGCTCTTCCTTGACCCTCGCTACATGAAGAACCCACTGTATTATTATGTACGCGCGGAAGGCGATGTAGATGGTGTGGACATCTACAGTCCCGATGCCAAGGCAAATGGCAACTATGTCAGCAAGGAGCAAGCCACACATTACATCAATGGTGTGGCAGTTCCATGGGAGCAGTCGGCAAACGAGTATAAACCACTTGAATTGAAATAACATGAAGAAGACAGTAATCAGTCTGCTTGCCATGCTGGTCAGCGTGGCAGCAATGGGTCAGCGGGTAGAATCCGTTGGCAGCAGTAGTCACACGGTAATCTACGAGTACAAGATCAACACCCAGGATGAGGAAGGCAAACCCGTCACCGATGTATGCGAACTGGTGGTGCTGGCGGGCAAGAAGGTCACCAAATGCACACCCATGATAAACTACCTCAAACAAAAGGGATTAGTAACGGATGATGACTTCTTTGACCATGTGAAAGGCATTCCGTTCCTGAGAGCGTATGCTGACATCACCCGTATGCACCTGCCCATCGTCTTCACGGGCTATCCCAAAGGCAAGGTGACGACGCAGGAGATGATTGTTCCCCATCTCTACATCAGCACGGACAAATACCGCAAGCCTCAATGGAAGCTCGGCAAGGATACCCAGACCATCGACGGCCACCTGTGCCATGCCGCCACCGTAGTGTATGCAGGCAAGACTTGGCATGTGTGGTACACCCAGGATGCAGGCATCTCCGCCGGCCCGTGGAAGTTGCAGGGGCTCAAAGGACTCATCGTATCTGCCACGGACGAGGAAGGCATCCACTCGTTCCGGATGAAGGAGGTCAGGGAGGAGCAACTACCTATATTATACCATGGCGAAGAATGGGAGCATCATGACTCAACCAAGGCGATGAAGATCATCAGGAAAACACCGGAAGAGATGGTGGCCTTCCGCGACTCCCTGTTCGGAAATGACAAATACATTCAGTATCCGTTGTACTATGATGACAAGGTATCCGAATACACGCAAACTGTCCTGTTCGCCCGTGATCTGCCTGAGGAAAGCTTTAGACGGGTATGTGGAAACTATTACTACGTTCTATTTGACAGGGATGGGTACAAACTCCGGCACTGGGGCCGTAAATATCAACCACTTGAATTGAAATAACATGAAATGTCCCTTTATCCTCGATATCGTCCTGGCTGTCATGATGATTGTTGTCAGCATCCTGCTCACAATCATCTCCCTGACAACCCCTGTCTGGACCCGCCTCCGCTGGTTCATCGAGGATCTATGGCACATGGTGAAAAGGAAATAATAATAATTTACAGAACACATTTAATATGAAGAAGACAGTAATTTCTTTGCTTGCCATGCTAGTCAGCGTGGTAGCATTCGGCGAGAAGAAGGACTCGGTGGACTGCAGCAGTCACACCGTGGTCTATGAGTACAAGATCAACACCCTGGACAAGGATGACAAGCCCGTCACCGATGTATGCGAACTGGTGGTGCAGGTGGGCAGGAAGGTCACCAAGTGTGCGCCCATGATAGCGTACAACACGCAGACAGGTGTAGAACAGGTGAGGTTCGACAGCCATGACAAGGAACAGCGTTTGCAGTCCTGTCGGGAGTATGGTGCCATCACCCTGATGCACCTGCCCATCGTCTTCACGGGCTATCCCAAGGGCAAGGTGACGACACAGGAGATGATACTGCCCAACCTCTACGTGGCCACGGACAAGTACCGCAAGCCGCACTGGCAGGTCAGCGGGGAGACGAAGACCCTCAACGGTCACCTGTGCCATGCCGCCACCGCCCAGCTGGCAGGCAAGACCTGGCACGTCTGGTTCACCAAGGACGCAGGTATCTCCGCCGGTCCGTGGAAGTTGCAGGGAGCCCCCGGCCTAATCGTATCCGCCACCGACGAGGAAGGCATCCACTCGTTCCAGATGAAGGAAATCAAGGAGGAACAGATGCCCATCTACTATTACCACGACACGTGGGAGGCGCATCTGTCGCACAAGACCATGAAGATACAGAAGACTAACACACAGGAGATGATCTTCCTCCGCAGGTCCCTGTTCGATAAGCCCGAATACCTGGACAATCCGCTCTACTATGATGACACAGCGAAATACGGAACCGCGGCTTGGATGCAGTTCGATTCAGTAGGGTTGGCCTATAACTACAAAGGTTACAACTACTTCACCTGCATCAAAGTCAAGGCAGAGGATGGACATGAGTATTGGCCGTATTGCGTACACAAATTCCAGCCGCTTGAAAAGTGATCATCAACACAATCAGATACTTATCTTCGATTTGCAAACTATTTGCACTTTCGCAAACGTGCGAAAGTAGTCCTTTTTTTGCGTTTTGTCGTTTCGATAATAAATGCAAACTATTTGCAAACTCAGTTCATTGGTCTTGTCATCCCTTTTCTCTACTTTTGCGCTGTCAACACCAAAAGCGTATATAGAAAATGAGTCTTGTAGGTGTATTTTTTAGCAATAAGTTCGTTATACATTTAGAACCCAATCTGTCGGAAGACACTTTAGAGAATAGAAACAAAAAAATAATAAAATGAAACGAACAACATTATCATTTTTCTTGATGCTCGGTGCTGTATGCGGATGGGCACAGACCAAGGACAGCATCGACTGCACAGTATTTACCGTAGGCTATGACTACACAGTGAACACCACGGACAAGGAGGACAATGCCGTGACCGACAGCCTGCGCACCGTGCTGTTGGTGGGCAGCCGGGTGAGCAAGACCATGGGATACTACACCCACAAGTACAAGGTGCTGGATATTGATGCCAGGGAATACTACGACGAGTACCAGCGCGAGGGCATGGTGCACGTACCAGCTATCTACCTGTCGCTCGCCGACAAGAAGATGGAGGTACAGGAGGACGTGCCACCCCATCACTATACCTACGAGGAGGCAGGAGACCTCAAGTGGACTTTGCTCGACGACACGCTGACCGTCACCGGCTACCTCTGCCACAAGGCAAAGGCCACCTGCGGAGGTCGCACCTGGTACGCCTGGTACACCGAGGACATCCCCACATCGGCCGGCCCCTGGAAGTTGCAGGGATTGCCGGGCCTCATCGTCAAGGCCGAGGATGCAGAGGGCATCTTCTGTTTCGAGATGTTCGAACTCACGCAGCAGGCCATCGCCATCACCAAGACCGTGGAAGCAGACGTCACCAAGACCAAGCGCGACAAGTTCGTGCAGATGCGCAACAAGCTCTTCCTCGACAAGCGTTACCTGGAGGATCCGCTCTACTATCTGCCAGGAGACACGCATGGGGCGTATGAGTTCTACGGAACGCTTGAAGACTACAAACGCCTACATGGTACTCGCGTCGATCTCAACGACTGCACCTACAAGGTCAATGGCATCGCCGTGCCCAGATACGCCAAAAGAAGAACCCAATACAAACCACTGGAACTGAAATAAAAAAGAATATGAAACAGCATTGACAATCATCCTTGCCTTTGTGGTCAACATGATGTCGGCACAAGTGCTGACCCATTGCGATGAGATACTGGACACGGTGTGCCAGTCAAGGCTAACAGCCGTCTATCTGTACACCATCCACACATCGGATGCAGAGGGAAAGTCCGTGACCGACTCCATCCAGCTTGCCCTGCAGGTGGGCGAGGAGGTCTGGAAGACATGGCCCTACGAACGCTATGAATATGAAAAGAGTGGCATGGACAGCCTGAGAATTCTGCCTTTTCTGCACAACGAGGCTTTGATGCACATTGCCACCACCACAGTAGGCTACCCAGAAGGCAAAACCACTTCCATAGAAACAATTGCACCACACCAGTACGAGGTGGACGAGGACACAGAAAAGCCCGTATGGAAGAAGGCAAAAGGGAAAGAGACAATATGCGGCTATCAATGCAAGAAAGCCAAATGTGAGTTCCGTGGCAAGAAATGGAATGTCAGCTATGCCGCAGACATCTCCACCACAGCCGGTCCTTGGAAACTGCATGGCTTGCCGGGCCTGATAACATACGCTACGGACGTGGAGGGCATCCACACCTTCCAACTCATCAGCATCAACGAGGAGGCCATCCCCATCACATGTTCTTCGGGATACCCTAATTTAAACAATGTTGCATTCAGGCAAGAAGAGAATAAAGAAGGGCTAAGGGTGATACATTATGTGAAAGCTACAAGAGAAAAGTGTCTGAAGATGCAGAATGAGTTATTTGGAGACAGCCAATACCTGACTGACACCCAGTTTTATAACAGATGGAATAGCACGGAACACTACGACCCAGATCTCATCGCTATAACCATAACCAATAAAGACAATGGCGAAAGCCAAAACTATAACTTCAGAGGAGGATTATACGTGCCGGATAAGGCTCACAAATATCAACCGCTGGAACTTAAATGAAAAAGAATATGAAAACAGCATTGACAATCATCCTTGCCTTTGTGGCCAACATGATGTCGGCACAACAGCTACTTCGTTGCAATGAAATACTGGACACATTGTGCCAGTCAAGGCTAACAGCCGTCTATCTGTACACCATCCACACATCGGATGCAGAGGGAAAGTCCGTGACCGACTCCATCCAACTTGCCCTGCAGGTGGGCGAGGATGTCTGGAAGACATGGGCATTTGGACGCTATCAGTATGAAAAGAGCGACAGCACTGAAACTCAGACATGTATGCCTTTTATGCACAGCGAGATCTTGATGCACATCGCCACCACCACCGTGGGCTACCCCAAGGGCCAGCTCACCTCCATCGAGACGGTTGTGCCGAACCAGTACGAGGTGACAGAGGACATCGAGCAACCTGTATGGAAGAAGGCGAAAGGGAAAAAGACAATATGCGGCTATGAGTGCAGGAAAGCCACCTGTGAGTTCCGTGGCAAGAAGTGGAACGTATGCTATGCAACAGACATCCCCACCACAGCTGGCCCCTGGAAACTGCATGGCTTGCCTGGCTTGATAACATACGCTACCGACGAGAAAGGCATCCACACCTTCCAGCTCATTAGCATCAACAATGAGACCATCCCCATCACGCATTCCTCGGGTTATCCCGAATTGAAGTTCGTTTATGAAGGGAACGACAAGTCGTATCCGACAACGAAAGTGCACCCCTACGTGAAGATGACAAGAGAAAAGTGTCTGGGAATGATGGACGATATATTTGGCAACGACAAATACCTGACTGACCCTGAGTACTATATGGCATGGCCAAGTGTACACTATGAGCCAGACCTCCACGTTATCACAAAATTCGATGGCGACAAGTATGGTTTCAGAAGAGGATTGGAAGTACAGGACAAGGCTCACAAATATCAACCGCTTGAGTTGAAATAGATATCTTATTAATCACTTAAAAACGTAATGTTATGATGAATCAGAAGAAATCGAACAGCAAGATGCTCAAGGCATTGTTCGTAGTGTCTATGACAGCACTCTCTATCAGTGCTTTCGCTACTCCAAAGACTGTGGCAGAGATTGAAAACAAAGAAGAAGTGACCAAGAGCGACGGATTCGTATATGCAGTGTGCCTACCATCAAGCCAGATCGTCCGTTTCACCAACAATCCTAACGAAGAGGGTGTCCGCTTCTCCTTCTCGAGGAATTGTGTTCTCGTCGATGGTATGCCTATCACTGACGAGCAGATACAGAACCCCGACTTGATGAAGGAATGCACCTACCACTTGGTACAAATCGGAGCAGGTATAGGTGTGGACATCAAAACAGAGAAGTATGCCAAGAAAACGAAGAAGGCAGACAGTAAGCGAAACAAGAAACTTAACCGAGAATTGGACTAAAGTAAAAAAACAGCGTGCAGAGTGAGAGTCTGCACGCTGGTATAGCCACGAGGGCGTCATAATGAATGAGTTATACAAATTTCATATCCGTGAGATTTCGGGCGAAAGACGAAATGCCCTGCTGAATTCTTGCAATGGTCTTTGCTGATGGACGAGAAGTTCCATTTACATAGTGGGACAAGATTCCCTGATTGACTCCTGTTATGCGTGAAAGTCCTGCAAGGGAGAAAGCAAAGGCATAGTCACGGAGGAAGGTTGCGGTATCGTACGACCAACGCCATGTGATATCCTCAAACTCTCCATCATGTTCAAGGCAATACTGTTTCATATCTTCATATCCCTGAAGAAAATCTGCTTTTGCAAGTTCAACCGTTTTGCCTGTACCTGTAATAAGATAAGGAAGAGTATCAGCATCATGATAAACGCTGTAGTTACCATCAGAAGCCTGTTCAATAATAGCATCAATTTCTTTCATAATATGGAAATAATAAGTGATTTATACTTGAAGTTAAGTCAGCTACGGGGAATTAAATCCCCGCAGCCTTCTTAATCGCTCCCAATGTGCCTCGTGCCACTTCTTCACTTTTATGGTGACTCATTCTGAACCTTCGTCCAGTAATAGGGCTGTACCAAAGTGGATGTCCGCTCATAGTTTCACCAGTGTCGTAGCACCCAGCTTTCCTCAGAAGCTTTTCTAATTCATTGTACTTCATACGAGGTTTGATATTAGAACGCCGCAAAGATACGGGTTTTAATACTAATCTCAAAATAAAATTAAGAAAAAGTATTGGTTTTAATACATTTTTGTAATATTCCTATAGCAAAATCATGAAACGTTTCCTCCACCTTATATTATATATGGCAATATCCACAGTCGCCTTAGCTCAGGTCAGGGTGACGGGCTGTGTGACCAACCTGCAGAACCAGCCTGTGAGTGATGTGATCGTCAAGTGCCTCAGCGGCAGCAAGACGCTGGCCTTCACCACCACCAACGGGCAGGGTAACTACACGCTGGAGCTGAAGGAGATGCCCAAGCAGGAGGCCGTGCTGCTCTTCAGCCATATTAGTTATGAGAAGGAGGAAGTGAAAATCACGACCCCCTCTAAATCTCCCCGAGGGGAGACTTCCCAGTCCGACAAAAAACTCCTCCCCTCGGGGGCTTTTGCCGGCGGGCAAAATGCAACGGGAGGGGGGCTTAGACAGGACATGATATTGACGCCCAAGGCCATATCCCTCAAGGAGGTGAAGGTGAAGGCCACACCCCTGACGATGCGGGGTGACACGCTGAGCTACAACCTGGCATCGTTCCTGAAGAAAGGCGATGTGACGCTGGAGGACGGACTGAAGAATCTGCCCGGCGTGACGGTCAGCGAGAACGGTGCCATCAGCTACATGGGCAAGGGTATCTCGAACTTCTACATCGGTGGGCTCGACATGCTGGGCGGTCGCTACAACCTGGCCACGAAGAACATCCCTGCCGAGTATGCCACACAGGTGGAGATCATGAAGCACCACCGCCATCGCAAGATTGATGCCGACGAGGAGAGCGACAAGGTGGCCATCAATGTGAAACTGAGCAACAAGGCCCGGTTCAAGCCGTTCGGACAACCGGAGTTTGGAGTAGGGTATAGGCAGACTCCCTCCCCTTTGGGGGAGGGGTGGGGAGAGGCTCTCTATGCCGCCGGCGCTACCGAGATGATGTTTACCGACAACTTCCAGCTGCTTGCCTCGGCCAAGTACAGCAACAACGGCAGCTTCGGCCTGTACGACATGGTCAATCATTACGGTGGCGACAACTTCGGTTCGCTGGCCACCGACAAGCTACCTGCCTGGGGACAGGAATACGCAGGAGGAGTGGGCGAATCTGTTTATCGCAGAAATGGTTACGGCAGCCTCAATGCCCTCTTGAAGCTCGACAGCGTGCGCCAGATCAAGGCCAATGCCGATTACACTTACGACCGCATGACGAGCAGTGGCAGCTCGGAGTCGTTCTACTTTGCCGGAGGCGAGAACCTGCACATCAGCGAGTCCACCAATCCGCTCGCAAAGGCCCATCGCCCCATGTTCACGCTCAAGTTCGAGAACAATGCCAGCAACCGCTATTTCTCGGAGACGTTCAGTGCCAAGGCACAGTTCCTGCGCAACGAGAGCCCGATATTAACCCAAGACCCCTCCCTATCTGCATTTAGCCCGTCGGCAAAAGCCCCCGGGGAGGGGACAGGGAGGTTACTGATTGAGCAGAACAGGAAGGCGACATCCATCAACCTGCACAACAACTTCTGGGCAACCGTCCGTCTGGGCAAGAAGAAGCTCTCCTTCACCAGCGACATAGGTTTCACCCGCACCCCAAGTGTGACCCTTCAATTCTCCTCCCCTCAAGAGTCAGATATGACTTTAGAAACCCCCTCTCAACCCACAAATGTGACTTCAGAAAACTCCTCCCCCTCGGGGGAAGTCGGAGTGACTGAATGTCACTACGAGTATGTGTCGGTTGGGAGAGGGGTCGTTCAGAGTGCCCAAAGCACCCAACTCAACACCCGTCACAGCACCTCGCTGCAGATCAAGTTAGGCAGCAAGTGGAAGGTAGACATGCCCATTGCACTCGAAGCCAACTACAACTTCATTGAGACAGAGCTCCTTAAGCCAGGGGTGGCCGACCAGAGCCAGCGCATGAACGGATGGAAACTCGTGCCAAGTGTCAACCCTTCTACCTCATGGACATCCAGGAACAAGAAGTTCTACGCCTCGATGGGCGCCAACATAAGGCTGCTCAACCTCTCGTATCTGTCGCAACTTGACAACAAACGAACCACGCTGGTGGAACTTTTTGCCGAACCCCATGCCTCCATGCGCTACACCATCAGTGGCACATCGGAACTGAACTTCAGCAGCGGCTTCAACCATTCTGCCGGCGACATCATGGACCTGCTCACCACACCCGTGCAGACCACCTACCGCAACACGTCCATGGCTTCGGGAGTGATAGGAAAGAGTCAGTCGTGGAGCACCAGCCTTCGCTACTCCAAGCAGGTACCCTTCAGCTACTTCACCTTTGGTGCCAATGCCAGCTACAGCCAGGGCAAGCGCAACGTCCTGTCCTCGCGCAACGTAAGTCAGACTGCCACAGAGAGCACATCCATCTTCCGCGACAGCCACTCACGCTCAGCCAGTGGAGGCATCAATGCCTCGAAGAACATCCTCGCCCTCTTCACCAAGCTCTCAGCCAATGCAGATGTGTCGTGGGGCAGCAGCGAGTACATGATGCAGAACCAGTTTGTAACTGCCTACCACACAGGCTACAACCTGCATCTGCAAGCAGACATCACGCCTGTCTCATGGCTCGAAGTGAACGCCCAGGGCGACTATGGCAAGGACTGGTCGAGCACAGTAGGCACAAACCAGTCGTCCGACAACCTGCGCTTTACCGGTTCCGTGGCCGTGTTCCCAATGTCCAACCTCGAGATACGCAGCACCTACCACTACCTGCACAGCATGGTGGAGCCTGGCCAGTACCGGGATGCCTCCATGCTCTCGGCCTCCGTTCAGTACAAGACGAGGCATGCCGTGTGGAAGCTTTCCGGCGACAACCTCCTCAATGTACGTCAGTACACCCGCACCACGTTCTTCGATACCGACCGCTTCGTCCACACTACCCACCTCGTGGGACGCACCCTGATGCTGACATGCAAACTGCTCTTGACTGGGAAGAAATCGCACGAAGGCACGTAGCTCACGAAGTTTTAAAAAGGAAGTGTTCGGTCGAGGCAGAAGAATATCTCCGTGCCTTCGTGTGCTACCCGATGATTTTTGGGCTTGATTATTTCCCTACTCTCCCTTTTCACACAACGAGTTGACCAACCTGTCCAGGTCGGCCCCGTTGCCATCCTTGCCGGTGATGCGCTGGTAGAGTCGGCGGCGCAGGTTGCTGATGTTGCTCTTGGTACAGACCAGGAGGACGGACATCTGGAGGGGTGTGCATCGGATGGCGATGAGCGAGATGATGCGCTGCTCCTGCTCGCTGAGGGTATAGCCCTGCTGGAGGGAGGCGAAGAGGGTGGGGTGATGGGTGTCGATGGTTTGCTGGAGTTCCAGCCACTGCTCGTCCGATGGGTGGCGGTCTTGCGACGACAGTTGATGCAAGTGTTGCACGATGGGCTGATCGAGCAGTGTGTTGTCCTTCTTCTCGTGCAGCGTCTTCAGCAGTTCGGCATATTCCTGGTTGCGAAGCAGCGACTCGCGATGTTCGCGGCGCAGTTGCAGGTGGCGGTAGGCAAAGAAGAAGGCCAGCCCCAGGGCAGCGAACACGGCGGTCAGCATCCATAGGTGCAGGCGTTCGGCTTCCTCGTGCAGTTCCAGGTTGTCGCGCTGAATCTGGTAGTCGCGGAATCGCGACTTGAATCGGTCATTCACCAGGCCGTGGGCTGCCAGTTCCACCAGTTGGATGTTCCGGCTCCAGTAGTGGTCCGACGAATCTTTCACGCCCAAGGCCTCGTAGCACTGGGCAATCTTCTCTGCGGCAAAGCTGGCAGCCTCCCATCGCAGGGAGTCGAGGTCGGCCACCTTGTGGAAGTAATGGATGGCCGAGTCGTATTGCTCGCGCGTCTTGAAGAGTTCACCCCACGCCATCCAGTAGCGGTTGGCCTCGTAGGAGTAGGGGCTCTCTATATTATAAGAGGTATATTGGGCATAGCACCTCAGCAGCATGGCGGCAGAGTCCAGCACGATGGAGTCGTGGTTGTGCCAGCAGCTGATCACCTTCCCCTCAATCATCGGCATGCTGGCATCCATGGCCAGCGTGCGCTCGCCACGACGCCACAGATAGTGATAGGCGCTGTCCGAGTTGATGTCGCCATAGTAGCGCATGGCATGAATGGTGTCGCCTGCGGCCATGGCATAGCGTATGGCACGACTGAGCTGTGTCCGACACTGGTCGTTGTCGAGCGAACGGTCGAGGCAGTGCGACCAGTCGAAGAGCGTCTGCGCCAGGGCCAGGGTGTCGAAGGCCTGTGTGGTGTCGATGCATCCCACCGCCATGCTCCACGCACTCTCCTCGTAGAAGTTCCAACCCTTGCGACGGTACACCTTGGCCATCATCTTCCAGGCCCGTTGCCGTTCGTCCAGCGTGCCGCATCGCTCCATGTGTGCCACTACGTCCATGGCCACCGTGTCGTTGGGAAAGGCATCGTAGCGATCGCCCACAGCCTCCAGCTCAGCCAGCTGTTGCTGCATCCTCTTGTGTTGGGAGGTACAGTTGGCCAGGAGCAGCAGGAGGGGTAGGGCAAGGAATAACTTTCTCATCATACTTATAATAACGTAGTCGGCACGCTTCTATTGTGCAAAACTACAAAAAACTGCGTGTAAACCCGGTTTACAATGCGGATGTAAACCCTTTGTAAACCCGTTTCTGCCTGATTTCTGGAGCATAAACGCTACCTTTGCCGGAAATCTTGCACGAACGTATGAAAAGAACGATTTTTATGCTGCTCGCCCTGTTGGTGGCGATGGCTGCCCTTGCCGATGTGGTGAAGGGGCGTGTGATTGATGCCGAGACGAAGGAGCCCCTGCCTGGAGCGAACATCGTGGTCGAGATAACGGGTGAGCTGTATGGCGACGACCAACTCACGGCCGACTCGCTGGGCCTGTTCGTCTCGCCCGACTGGTGGACCTGCGTGGGCAACATCAAGGCGTCGATGAAAATCAGTTACTTCGGCTATCATCAGGTGCAGAAGGTAACGTCGCTCTTCGAGGGCAACGACACCATCGACCTGGGCGACATCGCCCTGAAACCCAGTCCCGAACTGATGAAGGAGGTGGAGGTCAAGGGACGCATGCGTCGCTTCACGATGGATGGCGATACCGTGGTGTTCCATCCCGAGGCCTTCCACCTTGAGGACGGAGCGCGCCTGGAGGAACTCATCCGCAAGCTGCCCGGCGTGAGCGTGACGGACATGGGACTGATGTGGAACGGCAAGCCGCTGATGATCAAGATGAACGGACACGATGCGCTGGCCGATGGCGACATGATGGGGCGTCTGCCTGCCGAGATAGTGCAATGTATCAAGACTTACGAGAAGAAGAGCGAACTGGCCGAGCGAACCGGTCTGGACGATGGGCAGGGACAGCAGGTGCTGGACATCGTCATCAAGCCCGGTTTCATGGACAAGTTCTATGGCGATGTGAGTGCGCTGGGCGCCACCGGCCTGCACTACGCCGCCGAGGGTGACATGCAGCGGCTCAGCGACTTCGACCCCATCGCCCTCTACGTCCGTGTGGGCGAAAACGACGAGTGCAAGTTGGACAAGGGGTGGGGCCGCAGCGGTCTGGCCAAGAACAACGAGTACCGTCAGCAGATGGGTATGCTGGGCTATCAGCATGCCTGGGACAGTAAATATAAAGAGGTCACCGAGCGCAACCGATGGGACATCGACCTGGCTCCGAACCACTACGACCGCATGACGAGCAGCTGGAACCGCCGCGAGACGTTCATGTCCGAAGGGCAAAGCACCCTGTCCCGTCAGACGAGCAGCAGCTATGCCCACACCTTCAAGGTGCCCGTCGGTGCAAGTTGGCGTCAGGCTGTGTCGAAGGACGACATACTGACAGGCAGGCTGAACTTCGTCTTCGGCAGGAATCGTGACGAGGCCAACAGCGAGCAGCAAACGTACCAGACAACAGCTGTCAACGAGTCCGTCTCTCATCAACTGACCGAGAAGAAGAACCTGCATCTGGACTTCCAGCAGGGCTTGTCGCACTACTTCAAGGGCGGCAATCTGAACATCGAGCTAAGGGCGATGGGCGAGAAGGAGCAGCACGACCACCAATCTGTGTCCGACTACACCTACGCCTCCACCACCCTTCAGCCCCAGCACGACGTGCAGACGGGCCATGCCGACCGTCACCACTTGGAGGGGGCATTGAAGGTGGGTGGCAACAAGTGGTTTGGGCGCAATGTGATGACGCTGCTCAGCTATGATGCGTTGTATCAGAATGATTATCAGAAGAATGAACGCATGAGGGGCGATGGAACCACGATGACGCAAGACCTCTCGAACAGCGTGCGGCAGCGCGAGCAGCAACTGCGCCACGGCCTCTTCTTCATGCTCGAGGAAAAGTTAGGAAAGGTCTCGATGGAGCAGACGGGCACCGCCAATGTCATCACCCAATGGCTCGACTATCAGCGTGGCCATGTGCTCGACACCACAGCCCACCGCACCATCTTCGAACCCGATGCCCACTTCAAGCTGCGTTGGCGCACCGCCAAGACCTCCTCCCTCACCGCCGACCTCTACGGCAACCGCCATGCGCCCAGCTTCGTCAGCACCATGGCCTACACCGACGACACCAATCCCCTCTACGTCACCATGGGCAACCCCAACCTGCGCCCTACCTCCAACCTGGGCCTCAGCCTCAACTACGACTGCACCCTGCTCCGCAGCGAGCAGAACCTGTCGGTAGGTGCATCCTTCAGCCGCAGTTTCGATCCCGTGCTGTCGCTCCTGCGCTACAACTCGCTGACGGGTGTCTACCGGTCGTCACAGGTGAACGGCCGTGGAGGCCATGAGATGAGCCTCACCGCCAACTACGACCGCACGCTGGGCCAGTACCTGCGCCTGCAGGTCAGTCTGTCTACCGCTGGAGGCACGAGCTATGGCAATCCGCTGCGAGTGGATGGCGACGAGACCGCCCGAGAGCTGTGTCAGCAGACCCTCCGTGCCGACTTCCACCCGCGCCTCAGCTACGACAGTCCGCACTGGAATGCCGAACTCTCGCTCCGCACACAGTACAACGGGTCTCGCTACGACAGCGACGGCTATGTCAATACGCTCCTCTGGGACTACGACCCTGCCCTCAACGCCATCTGCAAGCTGCGTCGCTGGACCTTCCGTCTTGCCTCGCATCTGCGTGGTGGCAGTGGCTATCTCAGCGATGAACTCAACCGCCCCAAGTTCATCATGGATGCCGAGGTGACGTGGCACGTGCTCAAGAACAAGGGGCAGCTCACCCTCCTGGCCAACGATATCTTCAACCAGGACACGCGCATCACCTCTCGCATCACTCCCACTCAGCGCAGCGAGGGCGGCACCGCCTTCATCCACCATTACCTCGCCCTCCGCTTCCAGTATCATCTGGATGCACGAGAAAGAAAATGATGGAATAATATGCAACCCATCATTCTTTCATTGTTTCATTTTCGCAGCAATTTCATTGTTGACTCCGCTACAAAAAGTACATTAAAAATGCACAATGGGGCGATTTGCTTACAATCTGCAATTTGGTTGAACGCACTTTTGGCGACGGCCAAAAGTCGACGCACTTTTGAAGACGTTCAAAAGTCGACGCAAAGTTTTTAATGGATTTAGAGACAAAAAAAGGGGTCTTCCGGTATTTGGAGTGATAATTACTAATGTCCACCCATATCAGTTTGGATTTTCCG
>JAZLFZ010000072.1:0-99635 GCA_045616065.1 Bacteroidaceae bacterium
AAGGACTTTTGACTTGATCAAAATGTAGATCTCAGCCCAACAAGGACTTATAAAAACAGGATTGGACTTTATGATACGTCACAAAGTAGAGATTCCTCCTTCGTCGGAATGACAAGCTAGCACCTAAATTGACGCAGAACCTAATTCTTTTGGTAATGATAAACTTTGGAGATGATATACTTTTTGGCACAAATGGCTGTCATTCCGAACGAATGTGAGGAATCTCTACTTTTGGACGTCTCCAAAAGTCCAACCCTACGATTGTGAGTCCTTATTGGGCGGATATTTACATTTTGCCGACGGGCAAAGTAAAGATCTACACTTTGCCCGTCAGCAAAAGTCCTTCGACGGAATGACACCCCCCTGTGCCAAATTGTATATTATCTCCTTATTTTATAATCCATCCACCTTACTTGACGGGGATGTCGTCGATGCGGGTCTGATGACGACCGCCGGCGAACTCCGTCTGGAAGAACTCGTCGAGGCACTGACGGCAGGTCTCCTCGGTGATGAAGCGGCCGGGGAAGACGATGACGTTGGCATTGTTGTGCTCGCGGATGAGGTGGGCTATCTCGGGCTGCCAAACGAGGCCGGCGCGGATCTGCTGGTGCTTGTTGAGCGTCATGGAGATGCCTTCGCCCGAACCACACATGGCAATGCCGGGATATACCTCGCCCTTCTCGATGCCTTCGGCCAGTGCGTGGCCATAGGTGGCGTAGTTGCAGGACTCTTCGGTCAGGGTGCCGTAGTCCTTGTACTCAATGCCTTTCTCCTCCAAGTACTTCTTAACGAACTGCTTGAGGGGGAATGCGGCGTGGTCGGAAGCTAATCCAACTATCTTTGTTTCCATAAGATTGTCTGTTATTTAAAAAGCCCCTCCCTTTTGGGGGAGGGGTTTGGGGAGAGGCTTATTACAGCATTGACTTAACTTGATTGTAAACGTTCTCGGCTGTGTAGCCCAGTTTCTCGTCGAGTACCTTGTAGGGAGCTGAGAAGCCGAAGCTTTCGAGACCCCATACCTTTGACTTGGGATCGGCACCGATGAGGAAGCCCTGGAGGTTGACGGGCAGACCAGCGGTCATACCGAATACCTTGGCACCACAGGGAACAACGCTCTGCTGGTACTCAGCGCTCTGGCAGCGGAAGACGCCCTCAGAGGGAACGCTGACGATACGAACCTTGACGCCATCCTTGCGGAGGAGCTCAGCACCGCTGACGAGGGTTGAAACCTCAGAACCGGTAGCTACGCATACTACGTCGGGATTCTCGTCTGAGCCAGCTACGATGTAGCCACCCTTGCGAGCCTGCTCGTAGTCGTTGCCCTCGGGCAGGTTGTTGATGTTCTGGCGAGAGAGGATGAGGGCCGTGGGGCTCTCCATGTTCTCCATGGCCATAGCCCATGCGGTAGTGGTCTCCTTGGCATCTGCGGGACGGAGAACGAGGCATGAGTTCTTGCCATCGTGGCGCTTCAGCTTCTCCATCAGGCGGATCTGTGCCTCGTGCTCAACGGGCTCATGGGTAGGTCCATCCTCACCAACGCGGAATGCGTCGTGGGTCCAGATGAACTTGACGGGCAGCTGCATGAGGGCTGCCATACGAACAACGGGCAGCATGTACTGTGAGAATACGAAGAAGGTACCGCAAGCGGGGATAACACCACCGTGGAGGGCCATACCTACGCAGCAGCATGCCATGGTGAACTCGGCCACACCTGCCTGGAAGAAGTTGCCAGAGAAGTCGGTAGCGGTCATTGCCTGGGTCTTCTTCAGGAAGCCGTCGGTCTTGTCTGAGTTAGAGAGGTCGGCAGAAGCGCAGATCATGTTGGGAACCTGCTCAGCCAGTACGCTCAAGCAAGCTGCCGATGCGTTGCGGGTAGCGTCGTTGTCCTTCTGAACACAAGCGCTCCAGTCGATCTGGGGAGCCTTGCCTGAGAACCAGTCTGCCTGCTGGGCAGCCTTCTCGGGATTGGCATCAGCCCATGCCTTCTCCTCGGCATAACGCTCAGCGCAGATGGCCTCGAGCTCCTTGGCACGGTTAGCGTACAGCTCCTGTACCTCGGGGAAGATCTGGAATGGATTCTCGGGATCGCCACCCAGGTTCTTGACGGTGTTGATGTATGCGTCGCCACCGAGGGGAGCACCGTGGGTCTTGCAGTTAGCCTCGTAAGAGGTACCGTCGGCCTTCAGAGCGCCCTTACCCATGATACACTTACCGATGATGAGAGAGGGCTTGCCCATGACGGCCTGAGCCTTCTCGATAGCCTCGCGGATCTGAGCGGCGTCGTTACCGTTGATCTCGAATACTTCCCAGCCCTGAGCACGATACTTGGCTGCGGTGTCCTCGTTCATGACCTCCTTGGTCTCGGTTGAGAGCTGGATGTCGTTGCAGTCGTAGAACATGATGAGGTTGTCCAGGCCCAGGTTGCCAGCGATACGGGCACCACCCTGTGAAACCTCCTCCTGGATACCACCGTCAGAGATGTATGCGTAGATGGTCTCCTTGGCGAAGGTGGGGTTGCCGGTGTGTGCAGCCAGGAACTTGGCAGCGATGGCAGCACCGATGGCGTAGGCGTGACCCTGACCGAGAGGACCAGAGGTGTTCTCGATGCCACGGGCTACCTCATACTCGGGGTGACCGGTGGTGGGAGAGCCCCACTGACGAAGCTGTGCGAGCTCGTCGAGGGTGAACTTGCCTGCCAGGCAGAGCTGTGAGTACAGCATGGGTGCCATGTGACCGGGATCGAGGAAGAAGCGGTCGCGACCAACCCACTCGGGGTTCTTGGGGTCGTAGTTCAGATACTCGCTGTAGAGCACGTTGATGAAATCGGCACCACCCATGGCACCACCGGGGTGACCACTCTTTGCCTTCTCTACAGCACTGGCTGCCAGAATACGGATGTTGTTCGCAGCCTTGTTCAATAATTCAATACTGTTTGCCATTGTGATTTGTTTTAAATATCAACAAACAAAAACCTCTTAAAAAACCTTCTTCTCTTAAAAGAAATAGAGTTCATTGGTCTTTCTGTCAAGATAGAATTTCTCACACTCATCGTGCAAAGGTGCAAAATTGTAAAGTATTCCTATACTGATTCCTGCATTACGCATGTAATTCGTTAGTTGCAGTCGTTCGTGGAAACTTAACTTATCTATAGCTTTGCACTCTACGAAAACTCTGTCGTATAGTAGAAAATCTACTTTTAATTCTGTTTTTAATTCTATACCGCGAAAAGAGGGGTGAAAACGATACTCTCGTGTAAATGGTATTTCTGCTTGTCGAAAGGCAATTTCCAAACACTCTTGATATACGTATTCCGTCAACTCCGGTCCCTTTTCACGATGGACAGCTTGACAACACCCTAAAATGTCATAGACAAACATTCTTAACGTTCGTTTCAGACTTTCGTCTTTCATGACTAGAATGTCCATGATAATGGTTTTTTGTGCGGTTTTTCTTTGTTGATATTTTGTTATAAAATATGTTTACTTCTTATTCGCAACTGCGGCTGCTTCGATAGCAAGGCCGGCCTTGTAGATCTCGATGTACTTGTTGAAGCCTTCGACGTCCTCGGGAGTGGGAGCAATCTCGACACCGGTGTTGCCACCGAAGACAACCTCCTCGAGCCAGTCGGCAAGGTTCTGCTGCTTGGCGTTGTTGACGCAGTAGGCTGCCAGCAGGGCGATACCCCATGCACCGCCTTCACCTGCTGTCTCCATGACAGAGATGGGGGAGTTGAGGGCTGCTGCCAGTACGCGCTGACCTACGACGGGAGTCTTGAAGAGACCACCGTGACCGGTGATGCGGTCTACCTTGATCTTCTCCTCCTTGAAGAGCACGTCGTTGCCGAGCTTCAAGACGGCTACGGTAGCGTAGAGGTTGGTGCGGATGAAGTTGGCCAGGTTGAACTTGTCGTTGGCAGAGCGAACCACCATGGGACGGCCGTCCTGGAGTCCGGCAACGGGCTCGCCCGAGATGTAGTTGTATGCCAGTACGCCACCGCAATCGGCATCACCGCAGAGAGCGTGGTTGTAGAGCTTGCCGTACACCTCGTTCATGTCAACGGGTACGCCGAGCAGTTCCTGGTACTCCTTGAAGAGCTTCACCCAGGCGTTGATGTCGCTGGTACAGTTGTTGCAGTGTACCATGGCTACGAGTGAACCGTCGGGTGTGGTGACCATGTCGATCATCTCGTTGGGCTTGCTGAGGTCCTTCTCGAGGACGATCATGGAGAAGCTGGAGGTACCTGCGCTGACGTTACCGGTGCGTTGCTTTACAGCGTTGGTGGCAACCATGCCAGTGCCTGCGTCGCCTTCGGGAGGACAGAGAGGACAGCCGGGCTTGAGGTGGCCAGAGATGTCGAGGCGCTCGGCTCCGTGCTCGGTCAGCACACCAGCGTCGGCACCTGCAGAGAGGCTCTCGGGCAGGATGTCCTCGAGCTTCCAGTCGTAACCCTTGGGAGCAATGAGGTTGTTGAACTTGGCTACCATCTCGGCATTGTAGGTCTTGGTCTCGGGGTCAACGGGAATCATACCTGATGCGTCGCCTACGCCCAGTACCTTCTTGCCGGTCAGACGCCAGTGGATGTAGCCTGCCAAAGTGGTGAGGTAGGTGATGTCCTTGACGTGCTCGTCGCCGTTGAGGATGCACTGGTAGAGGTGTGAGATGGACCAGCGAAGGGGGATGTTGTAGTTGAAGAGGGCAGAGAGCTGAGCGGCTGCCTGTCCGGTGTTGGTATTACGCCAGGTGCGGAAGGGCACGAGGATCTTCTCGTCCTTACCGAACGCCATGTATCCGTGCATCATGGCAGAGATACCGATGGCAGCCAGGGTCTCGATTTCGCAGTCGTACTCCTTGTTGACGTTCTTGCGAAGGTCAGCGTAGCAGTCCTGCAGACCGTACCAGATGCGGTCGATGTTGTAGGTCCAGAGGCCGTCAACGAGCTGGTTCTCCCACTCGTGACTACCCTGTGCTATGGGCTTGTTCTCCTGGTCGATGAGGACAGCCTTGATGCGGGTTGAACCGAACTCGATACCGAGCACGGCCTTACCAGCGAGGATTGTTTCTTTTGCAGTCATTTTATTTAGGGTATATAAAGGTATGAAAAGGAGTAAAAAGGTAGTAAAAGGGACAAATGTTTAGTCTTTTATTCCCGAATTATTGATAATCCCATTAATATAGGAGTTCAAATACCAACTTGCACCATTTGCTTTATAGGAAAGGACGTCAAACTCTTCATCTGTAATATAATGTAAATCGTGTGATAAGATAATATAGTACTTACATTCTTCAAGACTACCTTGTGCGATATTCATAAATCGCAATTTATCAGCTTTACTCAATTTTGAGTGTCCTTCTGCTATATTTGCTGCTACTGATACAGCTGCTCTAGTAAATTGAGACAATAAACCATAGCGTTCAAAATCTGGGAAACTTTTAGCCTTGTTATAAACCTCAAGAACAAATTCATGAGCTTTACTCCATGCAATAATTTTTGAGAAATTGTTGAACATGTCTAATCTAATGTCCTTTTTACTACCTTTTTACTACCTTTTTACTACCTTTTATTACTTTAATATTATTATCTCAGCGCTTTGTTCAGCATGTAATAGATCTCGTTGTTGCGGAGCTGCTGCTTGAACTCGGGGATGGTGGTGTTCTTGTTGATGGCAATGAACTCGATACCTGTCATCTCGGCAAAGTCCTCCCAGTACTCCTCGGTGATGTCGTAAGAGAAGGCGCTGTGGTGGGTACCACCGGCCAGGATCCAGGCAGCGGCACCAATCTCGAAGGTGGGCTGGGGAATCCAGAGCGCACTTGCTACGGGCAGGTTGGGCATGGGCTTGGGCTCGATGCACTCAACCTCCTGAGTGATAAGACGGAAGCGGTTGCCGAGGTCTACAACGGTAGCCTTGACACCCATGCCGGTCTTAGAGGTGAAGACGAGACGGGCGGTCATCTGCTTGCGGATACCGATGCCGAGGAAGTGTACCTCGAGGGTGGGCTTGTCGACAGCGATGAGGGGAGTAACCTCGAGCATGTGGCTCTGCAGGCATGAGCTGCGGTCGCCAGCGAAGTTGAGGGTGTAGTCCTCCAGGAATGAGCAACCCTTGGCCAGGCCCTGGTTCATAACCCAAAGTGAGCGGTAGAGGCAGGCGGTCTTCCAGTCGCCCTCTGCACCGAAACCAATACCCTCAGCCATCAAGCGCTGTGAAGCGAGGCCGGGAATCTGGTCGAAGCCGCAGAAATCGGGAGCGTCGATATCGGCATCGCCGAGGTCGTCGAAGTTGGTGGTGAAGGCGGTTGCGCCCTCGTCCTTGAGGACGGCACGGATGGCGATCTCAGCCTTGGCTGCGTTGCGAACCTTCTCCCAGTAAACTTCCTCGCCGCTCTCGTCGATCTTGATGGTGTACTCCTTCTTGTACTGCTCAACGAGTGCGTCTACGTCGGCATCGCTGACCTTCTTGAAGTAGTCCATCAGTGAAGAAACGGGGTAGTAATCAACGTGATAGCCGAGGCGCTGCTCGAACTCTACGCGGTCACCATCGGTAACGGAAACATTGTTCATGTTCATACCGAACATCAAGCAGCGAACCTGCTTGGCATCTGCCACGGCAGCAGCGGTGCGTGCCCAAACGCCGATCTTCTTCTGAGCCTCGGGGTTGGTCCAGTGACCAGCTACAACCTTGCGGTTCACACGCATACGGGTGCAAGCGTGACCGAACTCGATGTCACCATGAGCCGACTGGTTGAGGTTCATGATGTCCATGTCGATCTCGTTCCAGGGTATCTCGGTGTTGTACTGGGTGTGGAAATGAAGCATAGGCTTCTGCAATGCCTGCAGACCCTTGATCCACATCTTAGCGGGTGAGAAGGTGTGCATCCAAGTGATTACACCGACGCAGTTCTCGGCGAGGTTTGCCTCACGCATGAGCTTCCAAGCCTCCTCAGATGACTTAACGGTGCCTTTGTATACAATCTTGACAGGTACGTTGCCACTGGCATTGATGCCAGCAATCATCTCGTTAGAGTGGGCGTCTACCTGACCCAATACTTGCTCTCCATACAGCAGCTGTGTTCCTGACAGCCACCAGACTTCCAAATTTTCAAACATAGTAGTTGAATTAACAATTAACAATTAACAATTAACATTGCATGTATCAAATAACGTTGCTAATTATAACTTTAGATTATTTGTTGTTTTTGTAAATGAGACATTAAAACATTAAAAGTTAATCATTAATTTAAGGTTATTTTTTAGTTAATTTATTAATAATCGAAATCAGCAGTTTAAGTAGTTCTTTACAATCAATAATCAAGCTATTGTATTGCTCTTCGGTAATGTATTCACAACGATAAAGAATATCAAGCCAATACTCTGTTTCGTTTGTTTCCTTCAGTGCAATCCTTAGTTTATGGATAAAATCATCTGGACTTTCCGCATATTCACTCTCTCGAATGTTGGCTCCTATGCTTGTCCCTGATTTGATGATTTGTGTGATGATTTCGTGCTCTGGGAAGGATGTTCGTTTTAAAAGATATTGTGCCATTTTGACAATTCTTACAGAGAAGTTAAAGCTCTTTGTTTTTATTGCATTATTCTCTTTCATAATTGCCTATTTTTATAACACTCTTTCTCGTTTGCCTACTGAATGCAATGTTAATTGTTAATTATTAATTGTTAATTGAATTACTTAATGTTTCTGACCCTTTTGGCCGTAGTAGGCGTTGGGACCGTGCTTGCGGTTATAGTGCTTCTCGACAAGCAGAGGATTCATCGTGGTGAGTGGGTTCACGCTGAAGCTGATGAACGCCATCTTGGCCACCTGCTCCATAACCTTGGCGTTGTAAACGGCATTGTCGGGAGAGGTACCCCAGCTGAAGGGACCGTGGTTCTTAACGAGGACGGCAGGGGTGTGGTCGGGGTTGATCTTACGGATGTTGAGAATCTCGTCGACGATGACGTTGCCGGTCTCCAATTCGTATTCGCCCTCAACCTCCTCCTTGGTCATGTCGCGTGTACAGGGGATGGCCTTGTAGAAGTAGTCGGCATGGGTGGTGCCGATGTTGGGGATGTCCTGACCAGCCTGTGCAAAGGCAGTGGCGTAGGTTGAGTGGGTGTGAACAACGCCCTGGATATTAGGGAATGCACGGTAGAGTACGAGGTGGGTGGGGGTGTCGCTTGAGGGGTTGAGTTCGCCCTCTACTACCTTGCCTGTCTGGAGGTCAACGACTACCATGTCGCTTGCCTTCATGTCGTCGTAGCTGACGCCGCTGGGCTTGATGACAACGAGGCCCTTCTCGCGGTCAATGCCGCTGACGTTGCCCCATGTGAAGATGACCAAACCCTGCTTAACGAGGTCAAGGTTGGCCTTGAATACTTTCTCTTTCAGTTCTTCTAACATAATGTGTAGGGTATTTAGATTGTTATTATTTGGTTGTTATTTCTCTCTTTATGTTTTGATTCTCTTATTTGAGAAGATGTGTCATTGTTTTGGGCGCACTCAATGGTGTGTGCAATGTGGATTATCCTGTCATTATTGTAGGTTTGACAGCTGAACCTGAGATAAACGCTGAATCGCTTGTTTGGTGGTGAGAATATTGAAAAGGCTGCCCGCCCTCGTTTGAACGGGCAGCCTATAGTTGTGTGTTGGGATGTCTGTATTACCAGAGCAGGATGTACAGGATCATGGTGATTACACAGATACCAATGGTACCGTAGGTGTAGCCACGAGTGGTAGAGAAGAGACCCAGCTCGATGGGCAGTGCCTTGGGATCCTTCTTCTCGCTGTTAGCGTTGCTGAACAACCAAACGGCGTTGCAGCCAACGAGTACACCGAAGAAGATGAATGCCTGGAAGCCGATGTCGTTCAGGTAAGCGGTCAGCTCAGTGCTGTTGCCCATAAGTACAACGATGATTGCGACGATAATCATGGCTGCACCAACGGTACCCATGATCTTGCCCCACTTCAGCATTGCCTTCTGATCCTCAGCAGAGGGCTTCTCGCACTTCATGAACTTGTTGTCGATGAGCGAAACAAGAATGAAGAATGAAACCACGATGATGAAGATGTAGCCAGCGCGGAACTGGAATGCCACGTCGGGGAGGGCGAACTTGAAGATGACACCGAGGGGGATGGTAATGATGGCAGTCCAAACGGCGGCACGTGAAGATGCGCGCTTCCAGAGCAGACCCAGACCGAATACGGTGATGATACCGGGATAGATGAAGCCTGAGTACTCCTGGATGTACTGGAATGCCTGATCGAGACCACCGAGCAAGGGCTTAACGGCCACAGCAGCGATGATGAGGGCGCCAACAGCGGTCATACGACCTACGTTAACCAACTGCTTGTCACCAGCCTTGGGGTTGATGTACTTCTTGTAGATATCCATCGTGAAGAGGGTAGAAGTACTGTTGAACATTGAAGCCAGTGAAGAGATGATGGCGGCGGTCAGCGCTGCGAAAGACAGACCCTTGATACCCGTAGGAGTAAAGTTACGAATCAACCAAGGATAAGCGTCGTCCGAACGGTCGATGAGACCCTTCAGCTGCAACTGCTCGATGTATTCGGGATGCATCTTGAAGATGTAGAAGGCGCAGATACCGGGAAGTACAACGATGAAGGGAATCAAAATCTTCAGGAAACCTGCGAATACAAGACCCTTCTTAGCCTCGTCGATGCTCTTGGCAGCGAGACCCTTCTGGATGATGTACTGGTTGAAACCCCAGTAGCCCAAGTTGGTCAGCCATACACCACCCACGATGGCAGCGATACCGGGAACGTTGTTGAACGCATCCTGGCTGGCCGACTCGCGGATAACGAGGTGGAAGTGCGTATCGTTGACATGGTCGCCTGTTGTCATCTCGTTGTAGATCTGTCCGAGGGCACCAAAGAAGTCCTTGCCCATAGCCTGACCGATGGTGTCGAGAGCTACGTAAGCGGTGATCAAACCACCACCCACGAGGAAGGTAACCTGCATAACGTCGGTCCATGCTACTGATGCCAAACCACCATAGATAGAGTAGACACCGGCAATGACGAACAGTGCGATGATGATAACCATACGCATAGAAACCTCAATGCCAAACATTGAAACCATGACACCGTTAAGACCCAAAATCTGCTCGATAGCCAAGGCACCCAGCCATGCAACTGAGGTGAGGTTTACGAATACGTAGAGGAACAACCAGAGGATAGAGAATGCCAGACCTACACCATCGTTGTAGCGCTCACGAAGGAACTGGGGAATGGTGAAAATCTTGCGCTCGATCATGATAGGCAAGAGGAACTTACCGATAACGATCAAGGTTACGGCTGCCATGACCTCGTAAGCGGCAATGGCGATACCATCGGCGAAACCGGTACCTGACATACCGATGAACTGCTCGGCCGAAATGTTGGCCGCAATCAGTGAGGCACCCACGGCCCACCATGTCAGGGTGTTACCTGCCAGGAAGTAGTCGGTTGCACTCTTCTCCTCACCATCCTTGGTGCGGCTGAGGAACATACCCAAACCGACCAGAAGGCAAAGATAAACAACGAGAATGATAAAATCGACGGTCTGGAATCCGGACTGTGCGATTGCTTCTGAAATACTGTTCATTTCTGTCTATAGTTTTGTGTTATTCAATTACTTGTGAATAGAGAACTTATAGACGCAATGGCTATAGTACTCCTCGCCGGGGTTCAGCTGGCAGCTGGGCCACTCGGGAACGTTGGGGCAGTTGGGATACTTCTGAGTCTCAAGGCAGAAAGCTGCGTTCTTGGGATAGGTGATACCCTTCTTGCCAACCACGGTGCCGTTCTGGAAGTTGCCGCTGTAGAACTGGATACCGGGCTCGTTGGTGTAAACGTCGAGCTGGATGCCAGTGACGGGGCTCCATGCGGTAGCACATACCTTGGTGTCGTCGCCCTTGCCGTCAGCGTATGTGTCGAGGCACCAGTTGTGGTCGTAGCCGGTATGGTCCTCGCCGTCCTCGATAGCCTTGATAGCCTCGCAGGTAGCGAAGTCGGTACCGATGGCCTTGGGCTGGCGGAAGTCGAAGCAGGTGCCCTCAACGGGTACAATCTCACCGGTGGTCATGTAGGTGTTGTCGGTGGGAGTGTAGTTGGTGGCGTTGATCTGCATCATGTGGTCGGTGATGGGCTTGCTGCCGTCACCGCTCAGGTTGAAGTAGCTGTGGTTGGTCATGTTCAGGATAGTGGGCTTGTCGGTGGTACCCTTGTAGCTGATATCCAGAGCATTGTCCTCGGTAACCTTCATCGTCACGGTAACCTTAACCTCGCCGGGGAAGTAACCCTCGTTGTCGGGAGAAACGAGAGAGAGGATGAGCGTGCTGCTGTCGGGCTGCTCGGCATCGTAGGGGATGTACATCCACTCGCGGTCGTGGCCGTGGAGCATGTGACCGTAGTTGTTGGTCTTCAGCTGGATGATCTGGTCGCCCAGAGGGAACTTACCCTCCTTGATGCGGTTGGCGTAACGGCCTACAGACGAACCGAAGTCGCTCTTGTTGTTCTCGGGGAAATAGTCCTTGGCGGTGGGGTAACCCAGTACCACGTCGGTGGGGGTGCCATCCTTGTCGGGAACTACGATGCTGACTACGCGGCCACCGAAGTTGGTGATGCAGACCTCCATGCCCTGGCTGTTGGTCAGGGTGTAGAGGGCAACCTTCTTCTCGCCACGCAATGAATCAACATAAGTGGTGTCGAAGTCAGCCACGTTGAGGCCTGATTTCGTAACACCACTTTCGTCTGCCGAAGCAGAAGTTGCTTGTCCTTTGTTAGAAGAACAAGCCGCTACCATGGCCACGGAGGCCATGAGTAGCGTAGACTTGATCATTTTGTTCATAGATTTATCTTTATACCTTATTATATATTTACATGTATAATGTTATGGTATGATTGTTAAGGTACGGACCGGAATTAGCAGAGCTTGCGTGAGCCGTCACCGATGACAACATCGATGATGATGGGCTCCTTGCCGTACTTCTGGGCGAACTTCTCCTTCACAACCTTTACGAAGTTGTCGTACAGCTCGTCAGCAACCAGGTTGATGGTGCAGCCACCGAAGCCTCCACCCATGATACGCGAACCGGTAACGCCCTCTTCCTTGGCAATGTCGTTCAGGAAGTCGAGTTCCTCGCAAGATACCTCGTACTCCTTGCTCAGGCCATAGTGGGTCTCGTACATCATCTTACCAACGGTCTCGTAGTCACCAGCCTCCAGTGCGTCGCAGACTTTCAATACGCGGTCTACCTCACCGATGACGTAGCGAGCACGCTTGTAGTCCTCCTCGGTAACCTCGGGCTTAACCTCTTCGAGCATCTCATAGTTGGCGTCGCGCAGAGTCTCTACCTCAGCATGATGCTTGGCGATTACAGCAGCCACGCGCTCGCAAGAGAGGCGGCGCTCGTTGTAGGGTGAACCAGCGAGGGTGTGCTTTACCTGGCTGTTTACGAGCACGAGCTTGTAGCCCTGAGGATTCCAGGGGAAGTAAGCGAACTCACCGCTGCGGCAGTCGAGACGCATGAGGCTACCAGCCTTGCCGTGAACGCTGGCGAACTGGTCCATGATACCACAGTTGCAACCGATGTACTTGTGCTCGGTGCGCTGACCTACGCGTGCCAGTTCCATCTTCTCGATCTTGTTCTCACCCCACAGGTCGTTGATGGCAAATGCGAAGCAGCTTTCGAGGGCGGCAGAAGAAGACATACCTGCACCCAGAGGCACATCACCGGCGAAAGCGGTGTTAAAGCCTTCAACGGGGATACCCAGCTCCATCATCTCGCGGCATACACCGAAGATGTAGCGTGCCCAGCTTGCCGAGGGGCCCTTGGGGTCGTCGAGCGAGAAGGTAACCTTGTCCTTCAGGTCGATAGAGTAGGCGTTCACGTTGCGAGTGCCGTTGGGCTTAATCTCAGCAATCATGCCCTGCTGTACGGCACCGGGGAACACGAAACCATTATTATAATCGGTATGCTCACCGATCAGGTTGATTCGACCGGGAGATGCATATACACTACCTGTTGTACCATCGAAGTGCTTGATGAAGCGGCTTCTTACGTCGTCAATTGTAAGTCTCATAATTGTATTAGTTTATGGTTTATAAATTGTTTTCTTTTATTTTACAACAGAGAGAACAGAAAAGGCTGTTTCAGCTGTTCTGTGAAGCGTGTAGCTCCGTTTCCTTCTGTTTTCTCTGTTTTCTCTGTTTTCTCTGTTTTATGTAGTCTGTTATTAGTCAACTTTGATGTCCTTGTTCACGTTCTTGCAGCCGATGACGCTGTAGAACAGAATGTAAGCCAGCATGGCAACCTGCAGCCAGTAGCTGGGGATAGAACCGCTTGCCTTGGCAATAACGTCCTGCAGCCAAGGCATCAAGCCGCCACCGACAACCATCATCATGAAGAGGCCAGAAGCTGCCTCGGTGTACTTGCCCAGACCCTCAACAGAGAGGTTGAAGATGCCACCCCACATAATAGAGGTGCAGAGACCGCAGGCTGCGATGAAGATAACCTTCATGGGAACCTCATGGCCGCTGATCTCCATGGTTGTTGTCTCGGGCAGGAAGATTGCAATCAGCAGAAGTGCGATAGCCACGGTGCTAACAACGGTCATTTGCAGAGAGGTAGAAACCTTGCCAGAGATGAGGGTAGAGCAGAAACGGCCAATCAGCATCATGAACCAGTATGCAGCAGCCAGCGAACCACCGATGGCAGCAGAACCCTCGAAGCCGAGGTTGGTAACGTAGAAGTTCAGGTGCATGGGGATACCGATCTCAACACCTACGTAGAAGAAGATGGCGATGATACCCAGTACCATGTGGCGGAACTTCATGGCACCCTTCATCAACTCAACCATTGATTCGCCTTCCTGCTTGCCAAGGTTGGGCTCGGGGATGGTCACGCGGCTGATGATAACGAATGAGATGGCGAATACAGCCATACCGATGAACAAGAGGGGAGAGACGTCGCTCATGCTGGTGTTCTCAGTTACAGTACCAACGAGGATACCTGCCAGCATAGGTGTGAGGGTAGCGGTCAGAGAGTTGAGCGTACCACCCACCTGGATGAGCTGATTACCCTTGTTGCCGCCGCCACCGAGGAGGTTCAGCATGGGGTTAACGACCGTGTTCAGCATACATACACATACACCGCAGATAAGTGCACCGAGCATGTAAATATAAAGGTTGAGACAAACGGTAACACCGCCAATCTCGTTGACGGCAACACCTTCGCCATAAATGCTTGAAAGGTACTGTACTGCCAAACCTATCACGCCGAGGATGAGGGCGTAGAGTGCGGTCTTCTTGTAACCGATTTTCTTCAGCAGCATACCGCTGGGAACACCCATGAAGAGGTAAGCGGTAAAGTTCATAAGGTTACCCCATGAAGCGGCAAATTCGTACTTCTGGCCCCAGATGTTACCAAAGGGAGCACCCATGTTAGTTACGAAACTGATCATCGCGAAGATGAAGCACATCGTGATGATGGCAATCAATTTTCCGTTGTTTTTCTCGTTAGTCATTTTATTGTTATGTTTAAAGTTAATCATGCAAGAAATCCATCAGAACTTCCAAACGCTGCTGGATGTTCCGATGGATTCTCTCTATAAGGTTTTACTCTACACCGAACTTGTAGATGGTCTTCTGTGTGTAAACTTGCCCAGGCTTCAGGATGCAGCTGGGGAAGTAGGGACGGTTAGGAGTGTCGGGGAAGTGCTGAGCCTCGAAGCAGAGTGCAGAGCGCTTGGGGAAGGTAGTGTCGTGCTGACCCTTGACGCCAGACAGGAAGTTGCCGCTATAGAACTGCAGACCGGGCTCTGTAGTCCAGGTCTCGAGGGTGCGTCCGCTCTTGGGCTCCTTGAGCTTGGCAGCGAATGAGAGTTCTCCGGGCTCCTTCTTGTTCAGGATGTAGTTGTGGTCGTAACCTGCACCGTTCTTGATTTGGATGTTGTCAGCATCAATTTCCTTGCCGACTACCTTGGGCGTACGGAAGTCGAAGGGAGTGCCTTCTACCTTCAGAATCTCACCCGTGGGAATGCTGGTCTCGTCGATGGGCAGGTAGAAGTCTGCGTTGATCTGGAGCTCGCAATCCAACTGAGCGGGGGTGGGGTTTGCAATGCCAGTGAGCGAGAAGAAGGCGTGGTGAGTCATGTTCACGATGGTCTTCTTGTTAGTCATGCCGCGATAGTCAATAGTGAGTTCGTTGTCCTCTGACCATGAATACTTTACGGTCATCTGAACCTCACCGGGGAAACCTTCTTCATAGTAAGCGAAGGTGTAGCGCAGTACCAACTCAGAGTCGTTGACCTGCTCAGCTTCCCAAACACGGGCGTGGCATCCGGTGGGGCCGCCATGGAGGTGGTTAACACCATTGTTGCAGGCGAGGCTGTACTCCTTACCGTTCATAGTGAACTTGCCCTTGCAGATGCGGTTGCCGTATCGGCCGATTAGGGTTGAACGGAATACCTCCTCGGTGTTGACCAACTCGTCAATGTTGGTGAAGCCCTGGATGACGTTGGCGTAGTTGCCGTCCTTGTCAGGTACCATGATAGCTACGATAGCACCGCCATAATTACAAACTTGAACGCAAGCACCGCTCTGGTTGCTCAAAGTGTAGAGATCTGTCTGCTTGCCCTGTACTGTTGCCTGGAAGTCTTCACGCTTCAGGCCAGATAAATTTTTCTGTTCCATCATTGTATGATTTAAGTTTCACGTTTATGATGCAAACTTAATAAAAAAACTTCAATCACGCAAAGATTTCGCTAAAAAAGTGCCGAATAATCGAAGATTTTGTGTTTTTTGAGGGATAAAAGGACTATAATATGTGCTGAATGTCGCGTTTGGACGTATTGGTTGTCCTTGACTCCGGCAGCATGCTTGATGCGGGATTAGCCTATTGGGTGAGTGTCGGATCAGCAAGTTTGGTTGGCAAGGAAATCTGCCACGATAAAACTGCTACCTCCGATGTAGATGATGTCTTCGGGCATGGCTTCTGCGCGGGCTGCCTCATACGCCTCCATGACCGTGGCGTAAGCCTTGCCCTCCAGTCCGAGCTCGTGGCCCAGTTGACAGATGTCGCTGGCCGGCATGGCGCGTTTTACGGTGGCTTGCGTAAAGTAATAGTTTGTGTGTTCGTCGTTGGGCAGCAAGGCGAGACTCCCCTTCACGTCCTTGTCGCCCACCATGCCGATGACCATGTGCAGTTTGCGGTGTGGCATGCTGAGCAATTGCTGTCCGATGTATTGCAGTCCACCGGTGTTGTGGCCCGTATCGCAGATTGTGAGTGGCTTGTCGCAGATTCGTTGCCAGCGTCCCATGAGTCCTGTCGTCTCGCAGACGGAAACAAATCCCTTACGTACGTCTTCGTTACTGATGTGATAGAAGCCGTTTTCTTGTTTGTTTATGTCAAGATTATTCGTTCTTCTCAGAGCCAGTACGGCATTGAGGATGGTGGACGTGTTGAATACTTGGCAGTCGCCCGCTAATTCGCCTTCTATTTGTCCGAAATGCTGCGTCTCGTAGGCTCTGTTCCCATTGGGCAAGAGTGTGGATGCTGTCACTTCATCTGTCTCATCAGCAAAAATTATTGATGTGTTGGCTTCCAAAGACTTATGTATGAACACGTCTTTGACTTCTTTGTGTCCGTTCGTTTCGCCGATTACGACGGGAACTCCACTCTTTATTATGCCAGCTTTTTCACCTGCAATCTTGGGTAGCGTATCACCAAGGAACTGGGTATGATCGAAGCTGATGTTGGTTATGATAGAGAGGTCAGGATGTATTATATTTGTGCAATCCAGTCGTCCTCCCAAACCTACTTCGATGACAGCCACGTCTACCTCCTTCTCCTTGAAATAAAGGAAGGCCAAGGCGGTGGTCAGTTCAAAGAAAGAAGGGTAGAGCGGCTCGAAGAACTGACGTTCCTTCTCAACGAATTCGATGACTCGCTGCTCGCTGATCATCTCTCCGTTGACGCGAATCCGTTCGCGGAAATCCACAAGGTGGGGTGAGGTGTAGAGGCCTACCTTGTAGCCTGCAGCCTGTAGTATGGAGGCAAATGTGTGGCTGCACGAACCCTTTCCGTTCGTGCCGGCCACGTGTATGGTATGGTAGGCCCGGTGTGGATGCTCAAAGTGTTCATCCAACGCCATTGTGTTGGCAAGTCCTTCCTTGTAGGCTCCTTGTCCGATGTTCTGGAACAGGGGGGCTACATTGAAAAGGTAGTCTATGGTCTCTTTGTAATTCACGCTTAGTCGAACAGGCTCTTGAAGCGTTGGAAGATCTTCTCCTTGATGCTCTTGGTGGGCTTGAAACCCTCTGCCTCCTTCATCTTCTCGATGAGCTTGCGGTCCTCGTCGCTGAGTTTCTCGGGTACGTAGACGCTGATGTGTACAATGAGGTCGCCGGTGCCGTAGCCATAACCCTGCACGGCGGGTATGCCCTTGCCACGAAGGCGCAGTACCTTGCCGGGTTGCGTGCCAGGCTCAATCTTTACCTTGGCCTTTCCGTCCAGTGTGGGAATCTCAACCGAACCACCTAACGCAGCAGTGGGGAAGTCAAGTAAGAGATTGTATATCAAATTGGTATCTTCGCGTACAAAGTCTTTGTGGGGTTCCACTTCGATGAGTACCTGGATGTCTCCGTTGATGCCGTTGCGTCGTCCAGCGTTACCCTTTCCAGGCACGTTGACTACCATTCCGTTGTCCACGCCAGCTGGTATGTTGACCTCGATGGTCTCGTTGCCCTGTATGGTGCCTTCTCCTCCGCACTTGGAACACTTGTTCTTGATGATCTTGCCCTCTCCGTTGCAATGAGGGCAGGGCGACTGCGACTGCATACGTCCGAAGAGCGAGTTGACCATCTTGATCACCACGCCCGACCCACCACACTGTGGGCAAGTCTCTGTCTGTCCGTCCTGACTTCCGCTTCCGTGGCAGTCGGGGCAGCTTACCTGCTTCTTGATATTGAACTTCTTGGAGGTTCCCTTAGCTGCTTCCTCGAGCGTGAGCTTGACCTTGATGCGCAAGTCGCGACCACGTCTTTGCTGACGGCCGCCACCCTGGCCACCGCCAAATCCGCTGAAACCACCGAATCCGCCACCTCCGAAGATGTCGCCGAAGGCCGAGAAGATGTCCTCCATATTCATGCCGCCGCCGAAACCTCCGAAGCCGCCTCCGCCCATGTTGGGGCCGTCGAAGCCGAACTGGTCGTACTTGCGGCGCTTGTCCTCGTCGCTCAGCACGCTGTAGGCCTCAGCCGCCTCCTTGAACTTCTCCTCTGCTTCCTTGTCGCCGGGGTTGCGGTCAGGGTGGTATTTCAGCGCCATCTTTCGATAGGCTGACTTTATTTCTTTTGCATCCGCGCTTTTCGAAACGCCGAGCACTTCGTAGTAATCTCTCTTTGCCATAAATCCGTGTACAATTTACTATTTACAATGTACCCATTTACGATGTGCAATGTACAAGTTTAGATGCCCACTACCACTTTTGCGTAGCGCAACACCTTGTCGTTGATCATGTAACCCTTCTCGGTGCAGTCGATCACCTTTCCCTTCAGATCGTCGTTGGGGGCAGGGAACTGCGTTATGGCCTCGTGAAAGTCTGTGTTGAAGTCCGCTCCTGCCGTTTCCATGGATGTTACGCCCTGTGCCTTCAGTACGGTCAGGAACTTCTTGTAGATCAGATCGACACCCTCCTTGACAGCCTGTACGTCCTCGGCTCCCTCCATGTGAGTCAGTGCACGCTCCATGTCGTCCACTACGGGCAGCATGGCCTCGAGCACCTTGCGGCCTCCGTTCAGAATCAGGTCGGCCTTCTCCGAAACAACGCGCTTGCGGAAGTTTTCGAATTCAGCCTGCTTGTACAGCTGCTTGGTCTTCAGCTCTTCTATTTCTGCCAGCGCGTCGGCCAGCTTCTCCTCGACAGTCTTCTCGGCGGGTGCCTCTTCCGTTGTATCTTTCTGTTCGCCAACCTCTTCAGCGGCAGATGCCTCAGCGGTATCCTGTTCTGCGGCTTGAGCGTCCAGCTTTTCTTTTTCGTTCAGTTCTTTTTCTTCAGTATTCATTTTCTTGTGCATTTTGTTTGCCTTGTTACGGGCAAATAATTTGCCAATCTTCATGCTTTCTGCCTTTTTTTCTTATTATGTGCAATTTTGTCAGTTCAGACAGCGTACATCTTCTCGCGCAGCTCCTTGATCTTGTCATCGTGGATGTATTCATCATAATCCATCAGCTTGTCGATGCAACCGTTGGGTGTGAGCTCGATGATGCGGTTGGCCACGGTCTGGATGAACTCGTGGTCGTGGCTTGAGAAGAGGATATTGCCCTTGAAGAGCTTCAGGTTGTTGTTGAAAGCCTGGATGCTCTCGAGGTCAAGGTGGTTGGTAGGCGTGTCGAGCACGAGGCAGTTGGCATTGTTGAGCTGCATACGGGCAATCATACAACGCATCTTTTCGCCTCCCGACAGCACGTTGACCTTCTTCAGTACGTCCTCGCCGCTGAACAGCATTCGGCCCAGGAAGCTCTTGAAATACACTTCGTTACCCTCGCCGAACTGACTCAGCCAGTCTACCAAGTTCATGTCGCTCTGGAAGAAGCTGGTGTTGTCGACGGGCAGGTAGGCCGTAGTGATGGTCACGCCCCAGTTGAACGTACCCGCGTCGGCCTGTCGGTTGCCGTTGATGATCTCGAAGAGGGCCGTCATGGCACGAGGGTCGTGGCTCAGGAAGACCACCTTCTCTCCCTTCTCGATGTTGAACTCCACGTTGTCGAACAGCACGGTGCCATCGTCCATCGTGGCCTTGAGGTCGTGCACCTCGAGTATCTGGTTGCCCGGTTCGCGCTCCATCTGAAAGATGATGCCGGGGTACTTGCGGGTGGAGGGCTTGATCTCGTCCACGTTGAGCTTCTCGAGCATCTTCTTGCGGCTGGTCGTCTGCTTCGACTTGGCCACGTTGGCGCTGAATCGGCGGATGAACTCCTCCAACTCCTTGCGCTTCTCCTCGGCCTTGGCTTTCTGGTTCTGTGCCTGCTTGAGGGCCAGCTGTGAAGACTGGTACCAGAACGAGTAGTTACCAGCAAACATGGTCACCTTGCCGAAATCGATGTCGACGGTGTGGGTGCTCACGGCATCGAGGAAGTGACGGTCGTGGCTTACCACCAGCACCGTATGCTCAAAGTTGGCCAGGTACTCCTCCAGCCATTCCACCGTCTCGAGGTCGAGGTCGTTGGTAGGCTCGTCGAGCAACAGGTTGTCGGGGTTGCCGAACAAGGCCTTGGCCAGCATGACGCGCACCTTCTCCTTACCGCTCAGCTCGCCCATCAGCTGGTAGTGCTTGGCCTCCTTGATGCCCAGGCCACTCAGCAGGGCAGCGGCATCGCTCTCGGCCGTATAGCCACCCATCTCGGCAAACTGCTCCTCCAGCTCACCCACGCGGATGCCGTCCTCGTCGGTGAAGTCGGCCTTGGCATAGAGAGCCTCGCGTTCGCGCATCACGTCCCACATCGTGGTATGACCCATCAGCACGGTGTTGAGCACCGTCTCCTGGTCGTACTTGAAGTGGTCCTGTTCCAACACGCTGAGTCGCTCTCCGGGGCCCAGTTCGATGGTGCCCTTCGTGGCTTCCAGCTCGCCGCTGATGGCGCGGAGCAGGGTAGACTTGCCGGCACCATTGGCACCGATTACGCCATAGATGTTTCCGTTCGTGAACTTGATGTTGACGTCCTTGTAAAGAACCTGTTTGCCAAACTGAATGGCAAGATTGCTTACTGTAATCATATTGTATGTTTTCGTTTTATTCTTTCTTTTGCTTTCATGCCATCGACTCGGCCACGAACTGCAGGGGCAACAAGGCCTTGACCGTCTCGACGACGTGTATGCCCTGCTCCGAGGCCATTAGGATGCGTATGGGTTGCTTGAATCGTTCCTCTGTCTCGAGCATTACCTGCCGGCACGATCCACATGGCGGTATGACCTCGCTCATGGGACCGTTGTCGTTGCGTGCCGCAATGGCTATTTTTATCACCGGCAGGGTGGGGTAGAGTGCTCCGGCTGCAAAGATGGCACTGCGCTCGGCACAAAGAGAGTCGGGCGAAGCGGCATTCTCCTGGTTGCATCCAGGCACGATGACTCCGTTGCTGAGGCGCAGTGCAGCTCCCACGTAGAAATGGCTGTATGGTGCGTAGCTATGGAATGTCATCTCACGAGCCTTGTCCACCAGCTCCCTTTCGTCCGCGGGCAGTTCCTTATAATCGTAGACGCACACGGGCGTTACAATTTGGTATTCTCTCATAAGTCGATTTGCAAATTCTGCACAAAATTACTATTTTTTCTTCGTATTTCCTATCTTTTTTGTATATTTGTACCCAAATTCGATGAAATACAATGAAAAAACGTCTTTTCATACTTTTTGCAACAGCTATTTTCTCTGTCTGCGTCCATGCGCAGAGCACCAACAGCGCTTATCAATCCTACATCGAGAAATACGCCAAAATGGCCGTCGAGCAGATGCGCAAGCACCGCATTCCTGCCAGTATAACGCTGGCTCAGGGTCTTCTCGAGAGCGGTGCCGGCCGAAGCACTTTGGCCGTCAAGGCGAACAACCACTTCGGCATCAAGACGGGTGGCTCCTGGACGGGACCCTACGTGCTGCGCGACGATGACCGTCCCAACGAGCGTTTCCGCAAGTACGGCTCCGTCAAGGAGAGCTATGAGGATCACTCTCTTTTCCTTCTCAAGCCGCGCTACGCCTCGCTCTTCGACCATTCCATCACCGACTATCGTGCCTGGGCCAAGGGGCTGAAGGCTTGCGGCTATGCAACCAGTCCCACCTATGCCGAGTCGCTCATCCGCATCATCGAGACGTATCGTCTCTACGAGTACGATGGCAGCAAGGGTGGTGGCTCGGATGTACACACGGGCAACCGTCAGATGGACAAGATCATTGCTGCGGGAGATGCCAACTTCTTTGCCACCCACTCGCTGGCCGAGAATAATAAAAACTATTACATCCGCATCCTTCCTGGCGACGACCTCTATACCATTGCCAACGAGACTGGTATCAAAATCAAGAAGCTGCGCAAGTACAACGAAATCCCCGATGGCGTCAACCCGCGTGTGGGTTCCGTGCTTTACCTCAAGAAGAAACGCTCCAAGGCCGATTCTGCCTTCAAGCATCATCCCCACATCGTCACCGAGGGCCAGTCGCTCTATGATATAGCCCAGATGTACGGTATGACGCTCAAGGGACTCTACAAGCTCAATAAGCTCCCCTCCGACTACATGCCGCAGGTAGGCGATCAACTGCGCATCTACTAATCATTCGACAACCGAAACCAGCCATGTCCTTTTTCAAGATGTCGAAATAATACCGTGAATTAGTGAGATGGCTTGTGAGATAATGAAAGGGAATGTGATATACTCTGTTACGCGTTAGATACTTGCTCCTAATACGCACTTTCATCGATGAGTTGTCTGTAAATAAATATCTGAATTTTGCCCTATTTTCCTTGCGATATTCTTCTCTTTGATTAATAGTGCAGCTGTATGGGCTAAAGACTAATGTGTTGAATATCTGTTATATATAGAGGCGCGGGAAAACAGCGTGTGCAAAAGGGGCTTCCAAATGCTCCAAAAAGCCTGAAATGACGCTGCGTGTTTTGAAAAAATGCGTAGCGTTAACAAAGAAAAGCCGTAGCGTCTTTCAAAAAAAGACGTAGCATGATTTCTTCAGACATGCTACATCGACCTCAAAGAGGCTATTTTGTGCTCATAATTCGTTGTCTTGTTCCTCCTCATTTCCTAGTCGGAACAAAACTGAAACAAGAATTTGTATAGATTTTTTTTTCTTAATAAAGCGTGATTTGGTACAAGGTTGTCATTCCGGGTAATATCGGATTTATCCGTCGTACAAGATGCAGAATTTCAGCCCACAAGCACTCAAAATACGTAGCATAGGGCAGAAACCTACGTTTTATCCGTTGGCAAAAGTCCTTTGTTGGGATGACAACTCCCCCTCTATGCCAAATGGCTATCATTGCCATAGTTAATTTGCCTTTCGAAAGCAGGTTGTAAGCTTGCCTGAAATAACCACAGGCCTCGCCCTTCGTCAGAAGAGGCGAGGCCTGCTCAGTCTGTACATTCAGTATCGTTGATTCTGTTTGTCAGTTGTTCGTTATGCAAAGTGGACCGTTACGCTCCCTTTCTGTCCTACTTGACAACGATGGTCTGCTTGACAAGGTCCTTGTCACGGCTTGAGGTGCCCACCATCAGCTCGTACTTGCCGGGTATGACGCACATGGTCTGTGTCTTCTCGTCCCAGCACTCGAAGTTCGCGCGAGGCAGGGCGATGCTGACCTGCTTGCTCTGTCCTGCTTTGAGGGCCACGCGCTGGTAGCCACGGAGCGACTTGTTGGGGCCCTCCTTGTCGTCGATGCGGCGTATGTAGACCTGCACCACCTCCTCGCCATCGCGCTTACCTGTGTTGCGCAGGTTGAGTGTCACGGCACCAGGTGCCTTCTCACTTGTCTTGGCATTCGCATTATACTTTACACCCGAGAGCGCAAACTGAGTGTAACTCAGGCCGTAGCCGAAGTCGAAGAGAGGAGCCTCCTTTAGGTATCGGTACGTGCGTCCCTTCATGGTGTAGTCCTCGAAGTCGGGCAACTGGTCGACATTCTTGTAGAAGGTGATGGGCAGTTTGCCGGAGGGATTGTAGTCGCCAAAGAGTACGTCGGCCACAGCCTCGCCACCACATTCGCCACCATACCAAGCCTGAAGGATGGCATCGCAGCTTTCCGTTTCGGGTACAAGGCCGATGGCACTGCCCGAGCAGTTGACGTAAATGACCTTCTTGCCTGCCTGATGGAGCATGGCCAGCATGTCGCGCTGCACCTTGGGCAATTCAATGTGAGTGCGGTCGCCACCCTTGAAACCATCAGCATTCACACGCATTTCCTCGCCTTCCAGGCGTGGAGAGATGCCGCCCACAAAGATGACTGCATCGGCATCCTTCACGGCATCCAGGATCTGCTGGTCCGAGTAGCTGGTCGAGTGGCCCACGTCGAAGTTCAGCACCGCGCTGCCCTGATTCTGTGCGTATCTGAGCTGCAAGTCGTATTCGTGTCCCTTCTCCACTTTGAAGTTGATGTTGCGACGGCGCAGGCGATCCTCGTCGCGCGGATTCCAGTCGTTGAGCAGCGTGTCTCCATCCACGATGAGCTGGCAGCGGTCGGTGTATTGCAGGTAGAAGGTGATCTGCTCCGTGTTGTCGGCATGTAGCTTACCCTCGTAGATGGCCGAAAAGTCGTAGATATTGACCCCTTCGGCAAAGGCTGTGGCTCCGCCGTTGTCAAACTTCATGGCCGTCTGGTAGTACTTGCGGTTAGCCCTTTCGCCCTCGAAGTTCTGGTTGTTGTAGTAGTAAGCACCGAGACCTGTATACTGGTTGTCGAAACAGCGTATGTTGTCGAACCAGCTGTCGTTGACCGTGCGGTCGGTGAGTCCGGTGGCGCGCAGGTATTTCACCTGGGCCGCCTTCTGCTGGATGCCCTGCAGAATGCTTGTGGTGTGGGTGGGGAATCCATTGTAGTTGCCCCATAGCATCACCGTGTCGGCTGCGTTGGGACCGATGACAGCTACCTTCATATCCTTTTTCAGCGGCAGTACGTTGCCCTTGTTTTGCAGCAGCACCATGGCTTGATGGGCCAGTTGGCTGCTGAGAGCGCGGTGCTCCTTTGAGGCAATTACCTCGGGTCCGATGTTGCGCCATTCCACTAGCTCGTCAGGATCGAAGTCGCCCAGTTCGAAGCGTCCCTTGAGCAGTCGCTTCAGGCTGATGTCCATCTGGGCTTCTGTGGTCTTGCCTGCAGCCACGGCTTCTGCCAGCGAACGGTATACATTGCCGCACTCGACATCGGTTCCGGCCACCAGAGCCGTCGAGATGGCCGAGATCTTGTCGGGCGACGTGGCGTGGGCATTGGCGTTGAAGAAGTCGTTCACGGCCCAGCAGTCGCTTGTCACGATGCCTTTGAAGCCCCATTCGTTGCGCAGGATCTGTTGCAGGTACTTCGAACTGCCGCAGCAGGGCTCACCATCCATCGCGTGGTAGGCGCACATCACCTCCTTGACGTCTCCTTCCTGCACGAGAGCCTTGAAGGCAGGCATGTAGGTCTCCCAGAGGTCTCGCGTGTTGACGTTATCGATGTTGAAGGAGTGACGGTTCCATTCAGGGCCGCTGTGCACGGCAAAGTGCTTGGCACAGGCAAATAGTTTCTGGTAGCGATGTTTGCCCGTGCCCTGCAGACCACGTACCACGGCCAGGCCCATCCGGGTCGTCAGGTAGGGGTCCTCGCCGTATGTCTCCTGGCCTCGTCCCCATCGTGGGTCACGGAAGATGTTGATGTTGGGTGTCCAGAAAGAGAGACCCTCGTACTGTTTGCAGCGGTCGTTCTTACGTGCTATGTTGTTCTTGGCACGTGCCTCGTCACTCACGGCATCATAGGCCTTCTCGACGAGCGGGTCGTTGAACGAGGCGGCCATACCCATGGTGATGGGAAGCACGGTGGCTGTACCGTTTCGGCCTACTCCGTGCAAGGCTTCGTTCCACCAGTTGAACTGTGGAATGCCCAGTCGTGGTATAGCGGGCGACGTATGTTCCATCAGGCTTGCTTTCTCCTCGATGGTGAGGCGCTTGACCAGGTCTTCGGCTCGTTCTTCGGCCGAGAGGTTGGGATTCTGATAGGGCAACAATGTGCTTTGCGCAGAAGCTGAAATACTGGCTGTCGCGACAAGGGCGAACAGCATGTTTTTCATTGTGGTGTTTTGTGGCATAGTTTTTTTATTGTTAAAGTTTATCTTTGTTCATTCTACAGGAACCACTGGCATCTTGAAAACGAAGCGCGCTCCGTCGGTATAGCTGGAATCTACCCAAATGTGGCCGCCAAGGCGCTCGATGATGGCGCGTGTGATGGAGAGTCCCAAGCCGGTGCCTTGCCGGAATTCGTTGAGCTTCTCAAAACGCTGGAAGATGGTTTCTGTCTTGTCGGCGGGGATGCCGCAGCCTGTGTCTGTCACGCTGACGGTTATCTCGCTGGTTGTGGCATCGTAGTCGAGGCGGAGCGTGATGCTGCCCTCCTCAGTGCATTTATAGGCATTGCTCAGCAGGTTGGCAAATACCTGTGTCATGCGTGCCGAGTCGGTGTAGATATTCAGTTCTTCGACGTTCGACTCGCAGCGTATCTCCAGGCTTGTACCTAGGTTTACCTTGGCCGAATCCGCTGCCATAGTCATCAGACCCACAAATTCTACTTGGTTGCTCTCAAACTTGGTTCGTCCAGCGTCCAGCCTTGACATCTCGAGGATGTCGTTGATAAGCTTGATGAGCAGGTCTGAGTTGAAGGTAATGCGATCAGATATCTCCTTTTTTTCTTCATCGGTCATCTCCATGCCGGGCGTGGTGAGAATGTTGGTGAATCCGACTACAGCGTTCAACGGTGTCCTGATTTCGTGGCTCATGTTGGCAATGAACTGCGTTTTCATCTTGTTGATTTCCTTGGCCATTTCCAATGCCTGTTCCAACTCCTCGCTGTTGCGTTTCAGCATCAGGGTGAGCGAATGGTTTTTGCGGATGTAGATGATGCAGAATATCAGTGCCGTACTGAGCAGAGTGATCATTAGCACCACTGAGAGTATGATGCCCAGATGGGCGCGAATGAAACTGACGGGCTCGTTGATTATCTCGTAGGGCTCATGGAAGCTAGTGAGGTCGACTTGCAGTTCCTTGACTCTGTTGTAGTCGAAGAAGTAGCCGTTGGCGTTGATGTAGAGCGGCGATTTCTTGCCTGTCTCGAGGTAGTCGGCCAGTGCATTGGCTATCTTCGTGCCGCTGTTGGAGTAGGCAGGGGCATAGCCGCCCAGCGCCCAGTGTCCCTTGCCTACGTTGCTGATGGTGATGGCTGGTACGGTGGTGCTGCTCTTGGCCAGTGTGTAGGTGGTGTTGGACATGGTGTAGTTGTCCGAGCGGTCAATGCGCCATGTGCCGATGACGATGGCTTTAGTGGAGGGGATTTTCGAGAGTGTGTCGTTCACCTGAAGGAGGTTCTGCGTGCGTCCGTCGAGGTAGTCGACGTGGTAGCGGCGGAACTGCTTCATAGACTCCCGAAAGTGGGCTTGCAGTGTTACGCCTCCCATCGTGTTGTCTGAAAGGAAGATGAGCGAGTCGGTCTTCGGACAGAACTGCTCAAGGATCTTGATGTTCTTGCTGATGTTGTACTGGTAGATGCAGCCGCCAACGATGTTATAGTCGCTGTAGTCCTTGGTGAGGTAGCGCACCTCTGGCATCCATGTCTTCAGGTCGACGCTGTCGTTCTCGGGCAGTGGTACCACACAGTTGCTTCGCATGCCGATGATGATGGGTGTCTTCTTGATTCGCTCGTCCTCAATGCAGAGATAGGCTGAACTGGCTTCGTTGCCCAATAGCACAACGGCGGCTGGCTGCTTGCCACCTTGGAAGTACTTGGCCAGGATGCCCTCCATGCGTTTCTTCCACTTGGGGCTCTCGTTGAGGTTGAGGCAGTTCATGCTTTCCAACACGACGTTCTGGGTGCACTTGCGTGCAGAATAGGTTTCGTTGAAGGCGGAGATGATTTCCTTCACTATCGCCACGTCAGGGTTGTAGGAGGAAATCACTACCACTGGAGCCTCCTCGGCACGTATGGCCATGGCGAGAAGGAAGGAGATGAATAGGAATATTTCTTTTCTTATTGCATTTTGTTTCATCGTGTTCGCACAGATTTGTTTGCAAATATAACCAAAAATCCTGATATAAAGGCTGTAGTACAGCTTTTTTTTATAATTTATGTGCGGAAAGTCTAATTTTACGACTGAAAAGCCGAAAATTGAAGTCCTGTTTTTCTTAAAGAATGGCGGAAGCTTTCTTTTAATCCTGAAGATAGGTCATGTATTCGTCGTAGGAAATGTGGCGTCCGCCCATGGACTTGAGATGTTCCGTCTCGAACTGGCAGTCGATGATGAAATCTTCGTTATCCTGGCCCAGCAAGCGGGCCAGGGCGACAAGGGCAACCTTGCTGCCGCTTGGTACGAGAGAAAACATGCTTTCGCCGCAGAATACGTGGCCCAAGGTGACACCGTAGAGTCCGCCCACGAGGGAATTGTCATGCCATACTTCCACACTCATGGCATAGCCACGTCGATGTAGTTCGGTGTAGGCCTCTATCATGGCAGGGCCGAGCCAGGCTCCTTGCTGGTCGATGCGGTTGTCCGTTCCGACGCTGCAATGGAGAATCACCTCGGGAAAGTTGCGGTTGAAACTGATGCTGTAGGTCTTCTTGTTGAGTAGTGTACGCATGGAGTGGGACACGTGAATTTCCTTGGGAAAGATGACAAAGCGGTCCATTGGACACCACCATTCCAGGGCGTTCCGTCTGAAGTCTGACCAAGGAAAGATGCCGTAGGAGTAAGCCAGTAGCAGGCGCTCAGGTCGCAGGTCACCGCCCACTGCCAACAGCCCGTTGTCCTCTCCAAGGTGGGGGGCGGGAAATATCAGTTCGTCAGTTAGTTCGTATACCATCTTTGAATCAGTCGTTTAATCTGTATTATTCATTTTTTTGACGATGGTCAAAAGTCAGAGTTAAAAGTTAAGTTTTCAAGTTGTTGAGTTATAAATTTGAGAAGGATAAAGTTCGTTCGCCAATTTTAACCTTCCCCACTCAACTATTGAGTTCTAACTCTTACATTATGAAACATAAATGATATATGTTAGTGTGTTCTCCTATTTGGTGTCTTGTCCTGACGAAGCGTCAGTTCCCCATCGGCAACATCCACGTGGGCTTCTCCGCCCTTCGTCAGTCTGCCGTACAGGATTTCACGCATGAGGAGGGGAGAGAGCAACTGCTGGATAACACGATCCATTTCGCGGGCTCCGTAGCGTGTGGTGAAGCCTTTCTCGAGCAACAGATCGTAGGCCTGCCCGGTGAGGTGCAACGTCACATTGCGGGTATTCAGCTTTGTCTTCAACTGTCGCAGCTTCTTGTTGAGAATGAGGGTGGCCATCTGGCGGTCCATATCACGGAAGACCACGGTGCCTGAGAGGCGGTTGATGAACTCTGGTTTGAAGGTCTTGCGCACCTCCTTCATCATGGCATCGCCCGTTGTCGTACTGCTGCCGAAGCCGATGCTGGCCTGTGCCGCGTATTGTGCACCGGCGTTGCTCGTCATGATGAGGACGACGTGGCGGAAGTCGGCCTTGTTGCCACGGTTGTCTGTCAGACGGCCATAATCCATCACCTGAAGCAGGATGTTGTAGATGTCGCTGTGCGCCTTCTCTATCTCGTCAAGCAGCAATACGCAGTTGGGGGTCTTGCGGATGGCATCGGTCAGCAGGCCACCATCTTCATAGCCTACATAGCCGGCTGGAGAACCGATGAGTTTGGCTACGGTATGTTTTTCGGTGTACTCACTCATATCGAAGCGTACCAACTCTACGCCCAGCTCCTTGGCTAGCACGCGTGCTACCTCTGTCTTGCCAACGCCAGTAGGCCCTACGAAGAGTAGCGAGGCCAGCGGTTTCTCCTCGTCGAGAAGGCCTGCTTTGGACATCTCTACGCTCGTTACTACCTTCTCCACGGCCTCGTCCTGTCCGTATATCTGCGCCTTGATGCGTGTGGCCAGTGTCTGCAGCTGTTCGTTTGATTCGGCATTGAGTGACTCGGCGCTAATACGGCAGATGCGCGTAAGCAGTATGTTGATTACCTGTTTGTCAATCACTTGTTTACGACTTACCCTTTCTTCACCGCGATATTTGCGCGTTTGAGGGTGGAGTTCGCGCCAAGCTCCAGCTTCGTCAATGAGATCGATTGCTTTGTCGGGTAGGAAACGGTCGTTGATGTGGCGCTGGCTCATTTCCACGGCATAGGCGAGAGTGTCCTTCTCGTACTGCACCTTGTGGTAGGATTCGTAAAGGGGGATGAGCGATTGCAGTATCTGCAGGGTTTCCTCTTTCGAGGGTTCGGTAATGTCGATCTGCTGGAAACGGCGTATCCAGCTGCGCTGCTTGCTCAGGTGCTGATTATAGTCCTGGTATGTGGTGCTGCCGACGAAGCGCATCTCCTCACGTTCCATGAAAGGACGCAGTATCTGGGTAGCATCCATGGCTGAGTCGCCGCTGCGCCCAGCTCCCACGAGATTGTGCAGATTGTCGATGTAAATGATTGCTTTGCCTTCGGTAGCAATGCCTTCGAGCGTAGCCTTCAGTCGCTGCTCCACCTCACCGTGGAACTGTGCGCCAGCCACGATGCTTGCGATGTCGAGCTCGTACATCTTGTAGCCTTGCAGGCGTGTGGGTACATGACCGCTGGCAAGCCTCTGTGCCAATCCCCATACCAAGGCGGTCTTCCCCACGCCAGGCTCTCCGATGTGAAGGGGGTTGTTTTTCTCGTGGCGGCAGAGCACCTGAAGCGTGCGTTCCATCTCGCTTTCGCGCCCTACAAGTTGATGGTGGCTTGCCGCTTCGCTGGTCATGCAGGTCGCAAAACGTAGCCACGAGGCTTCCGAATTTTGCTCGGCATGCTGCCCATCCGGCTTGTTGGCCTCGTGCAGGTCGTTAAAGGCCTCCTGTCTGTACTCCTCGATGACGGCCGTCATCATCTCCACCTTGTCTAACCCCGTAGACTCGGTGAGCAACTGTGTGGCCCAGCATTCGTCGTAGGATAGCATCGCGTTGAAGACGTGAGGAACATCGATAAGCTCAATTTGTGCAGATTCGGCTCCTTCCATGGCGTCCTTCATGATTTGGTTGAGCATCCATGAAGCTTCGAGCTCGTACGACTTGCCGTTGGGGACGGTGTAGAGATGGTCGATGTATTCGCATAGGCGGGTACGAAGTAACGACACGTTGATGATGGCGGACGCCATGGCACGCTTGAAAGGGGGTTGTGTGGTAAGGGTGAAAAGCAGGTGCTCGGGGCATACGTACTCCTTGCGCTCGTTCTTTGCCAGTCTGATGGCGTCTTTGATGGCCATCTGGAGGTTTGTGGTTTGCTCAATCACTGTTTCTTTTTGATAAATAGTTTGTTAATAGGGGGCGTTCTCGTGAAAAAAGGCTCTGCCTACTCGGCGGGTTCACAGGTGATTTTCAGAGGGAAGCCTGCTGTGCGTGCCATGCGTGTGCCTGCGGACTTCTTGCTCTGCGCTATGTCGAAGGGGTAGATGCCAGCCGTGCCTTTCCCCTTGCGGTGCACGGCCATCATTATTTTTTCGGCCTCTGTCCCGTCCTTATGGAATACTGTTTCGAGGAGCATCACGACGAAATCCATTGTGGTGAAATCATCGTTGTGCAGCAGTACCTTGTACTGTGGTGGTTCCTCATGCCGGAACTGCATGTCTCTTTTTCCTGTGGGAGTGGATGTTTGTATGTTGTTTTTTGCCATGTGTGTATAACGTCCTTGTGATTTCCTTTTCTGCTGCTGTTTCTACTTTCTGATAACCTGCCAAAAGATGTAGAAGGTGAGAACTGTCATTAGTATCTGGCTAATGGTGAAGAGATGGAAACTCATGAGTACCTGGTAGCTGATAAGGGCGAGCAGGATGGCGTAGAGTCGTTTCTTCTCGGATGTAAAATTGTTCCAGTAGCGTTTGCATTTGTCCATGAAGCGCGACCATCTGCTTTCAGGATTGACGTACTCAAAGGCATCGTGCTCCTGCACCTTGCCGTAGATTAGGATGCGCCGACGGATGAGTTTGTCTTGGTTGCCCGCTATGCATCGCAGTCCTATCCAATGCTGTCCTTTGGATCCTTTGAGACGGAACTTTTTGCAACCCGATTCGGGAATGGCCAGGGTGGTTTCGCGCTGTCCGGTGTGCATGACGAGGCGTGGATGTGTTGCTTCTTCTGCATCCCACGTCACTTCTACCACGTCTCCTGCTTTAATGATTCTTTTGCTTAGGTTGAGTTTCATGTATGTTTTTTGTTTTCTTCCAGTTTGGCCAGCTGGTAGCTGTTGTAGACGTTGTGCCAGACGCTGTAAAAGCCTCCGGCAATGCTTGTTACAGGTGTGAAGAACGTGTAGCCGGCCCAAATGGCAAAGACAGTGTTCTTCTGTCCGAGGCTCTGTGCCACACTTACTCTCTCCTTGTAATGGTTCCCTATCCAACGGCCTACGCCGAACTGTATGATACAAGCTAGGGCCGAGGCTACGGCAATGCCAAGTTGGTATAACCAGGGGCAGGTGGAGTGGACGATACTGCGCACAGTGACGGCAATGGCCAGAGCAAGTGCTACGGCCCAGAGATAGAACGCCAAGTCCTTGATGCTGGTCAGCCACTCTCCCAGACGGGGTGCCAGATGACGTATGACGAGGGCCACAAGGAAGGGGCAGAAAAGCAAAGGGAAGACCTTGCCAAGGATGAGCAGGGCATCGTCCAGAAAGGAAGTATCTGTACTGGGGTGAAGCCAAGGCGCTACGGCTGGTATGGCTATGGCTACGCAGAGATTAATAAGGATGGTGTAAGTGGTCAACGACGCTTGGTTGCCACCTAATTTTCCTGTTACTACCACAGCAGCCGTCGCTGTGGGGCAGATGAGGCAGAGCATGCCGCCTTCCAGCACGATGGCCCAGTGCGACTCACCCAGCGACTTGGCTACAATGGCGCAGAGCATGAACAGCGAGAGTTGCAGCAGTAATGCCCAAGCATGCCATCGGCTCAGCCTTATTTGTGAGGGCTTTATCCTGAGAAAGGTGAGCAGCAACATGGAAAAGATGAGCGATGGCTGGATGATGCCCAATGCCTTGTTTGCCAGGGCGTGCGTGCTGTCGAGCGCAGGAATGGCTGTGTAGGCAAAATAGGCTATGACACCTGCCAGCATGGCCAGCGGCAAAGTCCATTTGCGCATGAATAGTGATATGGGATTCATCTTTTTACGTTTGGAACTGCAAAATTAGTCATTTTTTTGCATAAAATAGCTATTAAATGGCCAATTATTTTTGTGATTGCATTTTTTTTGCTAATTTTGTATTGCTATTCTGCTTGCTCGTCAGTTATTGGATTTGCGAAGCAAGCAGATGCCAGGTCAACATTGCCAAATTTGTCGACGTTGACTCTGATATTCTGGTTTGAAATTTTATTTTTATTTTGATGAATCTATATATCCGTTATTTCGACACAGAGGTGGTGGTGGACTGTGCAGAGGATGCCCTCGACTTTCTTTCATCTATTCCGGAAATTGACGTCGATGACTTTCTTGTCAGAGACCTGACTCAGTATTATCATAGCTCGATGCCTTACCCAAAGCGCTACAAGGTAAAGGGACGTAATTACTTCATTGTCATCAAGACTGTAGCTAACACGCTCGAGGAATTCAAGAACAATGCCGGAGTGGCTCAGGCGGTAAAGCAGACACATCAGGAGCGGAAAGAACAGGAGGAGCGCGACTTGAAGGCATTCCGTCCTGGATGGTATGATGCCACGATGCTCTTCCGCCGTGTTGTCCCTATGCCGCAGGATGGAAAGTGTCAGTATTTCGATACAGAATTCCGCGTACGGCTCAAAGCTGTTAGCATACAGGATTGCTACGATCGCATTTGTGACCATCTGCATAATCGCTACGATGTGGACATGCGTAGCCAGCTTCCTTCTATTAAGGGGAAGAATTTCATTTCTCACTATTTGGGAATGTAGGCTCCAACGGATTCCGTCATTCATGGGTTGCTTTGCCTGCCCGGAAGTGCTTTATTCTTAATCTTCTCTTGTCAACATCGAAGGTCTTTTTCTTCTTCACCGCCTTTTGATGTTATTGAATGCATTTTTGGGGAATGACAACCGTGTGCCAAATATCTTTCGTTACCTTTTTTTGACCGATTTCTGGTGAAGTCATACGAAAAGAGGCATCTCAATCCAAATCATGTTGTATTGGATTGAGATGCCTCTCTTTGTATGGGTTGTCCGTCAATAACTTTGGTTGATTATAATCGTCTTATGGTTTACTGCTTCCACTCTTTTGTGTTGACTCCCTAAATGAATGATGCAACGATTCAATTTCTTAGTGCTGGTTTTTTATGAGAATGTCCTTTACGTTGAAATGGTCTACGAAGCAACTGCGATCGACTGCACCCTTGATGCCGTCGATGCGTCCGCTGGCGCTGTATTGCCACATGGCAAAGGGAATGGGGCCTTGTGGATTGGGCACTCCTTCACCATACTTCGCAATCATATACATGTAATCATCAAAGGCACCGGCCAGATATTTATTGTAGAAGTTTACTGAAGCATAAATGATAGGCTTGAAGTGGTAGTGCTTCTCAAAGCCTTCCAGCCAAGCACGTATCTGCTTCTGGAACTCTTCCAGACTTGCCTTTCCGCGTGTTTCAATGTCGAGCATCGGAATAATGTCCTGTGTGCTCATATCTACGTTCTTCATAAAGTATTGAAGCTGCGCCTCTCCCGACACGTTAGGGCGGAAGAAATGGTAGCATCCAACGGGGATTCCTGCCTTGCGGGCTTCGCGTACGTTATATTGGAAGGTGTTGTCCATCAGGTTGTTGCTCTCTGTTGCCTTGCAGAAGGCGTAAAGCACCTTGCCCGAGCGTGCCACTTGTGGCCAATTGATTTGCCCCTGATAGTGTGACACGTCGATACCTCCGTGTTCAGAAGCCGTATGGTTGCCTATGGTACCTACGTAGACGTTGCTTTTATACGTTTTAGGATTTCCGATTTCGTGAATGGGTGCCACGGTCTTGTGTGCCTTGAGGGCGGGAATGCGCAAGTCTGGCATGGGAAGTTCGGGACGGACTTCCACATGCTTTTTCTTCTTGTCGGCCTTGGTATTGCTGGGAGCCAGTAGAAGGGTGAATGCGGTAATTATAAGGATTATGTATCGATTCATCTCTTTACTTTATCTCGATTTCTTCTTTCATGTCAATTTCCTGGCCGTCCTTGTCGATGAACTGGTACTGCAGGAATGCGAACATCTGGTCTGGGACGATGCGTACACCAAGTCCATAGCGCATCTGCCATTGTCGCTTGAGTGAGAACATACCGCGTGTAATGTAGGCTTCTACGTAAGGGTGTACGTGGAGTGTGAACTTCTTTATTCCAAGCTGGTTTACAAGCATGTCTATCTTGTTTTCCAACTGGTCGGTGAAGAGGAGGCTACTCTTAATAGTACCGTGTCCGTGACAGGTGGGACAGGTTTCATCCACGGCAACATCCATGGCCGGACGTACGCGCTGGCGTGTGATCTGCATCAGACCAAACTTGCTCAGTGGTAGTATGTTGTGTCGAGCACGATCGCGTTTCATGTTCTCGCACATGCGATCGTAGAGCTTCTGCCGGTCCTCGGCTACATTCATGTCGATGAAGTCCACCACGATGATGCCGCCCATGTCTCGTAATCTTAGCTGGCGTGCCAGCTCGTCGGCAGCACCGAGGTTGACATCCAGTGCGTTAGCCTCCTGACCGTCTTCCGATTTGGCACGGTTTCCGCTGTTGACGTCGACGACGTGAAGCGCCTCCGTGTGCTCAATGATGAGATAGGCACCATGCTTGTAGGATACAGTCTTTCCGAATGACGACTTAATCTGTCGTGTGATGTCAAAGTTGTCGAAGATAGGTAATTTTCCCTTATACTGCTTTACGATACCAACTCTCTCAGGTGCAATGAGCTCCACGTAGTCGCGGACTTCCTGATAGACGTTTGCGTCGTCCACGTAGATGTTCTCGTAGGAGGGGTTGAAAAGGTCACGTAGCAATCCAACTGTGCGGCTTTGCTCCTCGGCCACCAGCACGGGTAATTCTTTGGCTTGCATTACTTTGTGCATAGCCGACTCCCACTTGCCAACAAGGACCTTCATTTCGCTGTCTAATTCTGCCACACGACGACCCTCGGCCACAGTGCGTACGATGACACCAAATCCCTTTGGCTTGATACTTTGAATGATTTGCTTTAGTCGGGCACGTTCCTGAGCTGACTTGATCTTGCTCGATACGTTGACTTTCTCGGTAAAGGGCATCAGCACGAGGTAACGTCCGGGGAAGGACAACTCGCACGTCAGACGTGGTCCTTTTGTACTGATGGGCTCTTTGACAATTTGTACCAGTACCTCTTGTCCCTGCTTCAGGGTGGTTTGCACGCTGCCTTCCTTAGGGAGTTCTGGCTGCATGGGAACACTCCCGAGAGGAACGAGGTTCTTACGATCGCTCATCACGCGTTTGAGATATTTCTGCTGCGTGTTGAACTGCGTTCCCAAATCGAGATAATGAAGAAATGCATCGCGTTCATATCCTACGTTGACAAAGCAGGCATTGAGACCGGTCATCAGTTTCCTGACCTTGGCCAGGTACACATTGCCCACGCTGAAGGAGGCGCTTTGGCCTTCTTCCTGATACTCCACCAATCGCTTGTCTTCAGTCAGCGAGATGGCTATCTTCTGGGGTTTTACGTTGACAAATACTTCGCTGGTCATTTCGTTCATTATTATTATAATTCAAGTTTCGCAAGCTTTACTTTCGGGTTATTGGTTATGGGTTATAGATATGTCACAAAAAGCCCATCAATAAGTACTTATCCATACATATTGACAGTAAGAGGTATGATATCTATAACCAATAACGAATAACCTTTTCAACTTGTGAAAGTTGAATTATTAAAATCGTAAAGAACAAACTCTCGCTGGTTCTCTTTTTAAGGGAATGTAGCGTGTGAGTTTGTTCCTTATGTTTGTCTCACAGACTTAGTTGATTTCTCCGAAGAGATATTCAGGCTTATGGGAGACAAGTAATGATTTACTTGCTCTTATGTCTGTTCTTTCTAAGTCTCTTCTTGCGCTTGTGAGTAGACATCTTGTGTCTCTTGTGCTTCTTTCCGTTGGGCATAACTTAATGAATTTTATGGTTAATAATCTCTTTTTTGTCATTTGATGACGTGTATACGCACGTTTTCGGAATGCAAAAATACAATAAATTTTTAAGATTGAAAAACTTTGTGTGTTTTTTTTCTTAAAAAGTCGGTACTTCCTCTCTGTTTTTTGTTTTTTTATTCGTATTTTTGCAACATAAAACAATAGTATGAGACACATATTTGCCCAAAATATCGAGCAATGGTATGAGGAAAACCAACGCAAACTGCCCTGGCGACAAACGCAAGATCCATACCGCATTTGGATCTCTGAAATCATTCTTCAACAGACGCGAGTGGCACAAGGCTATCCGTATTATATGCGTTTTATTGAACGGTTCCCCGATGTTGAGGCACTAGCTATGGCTGAAGAGGATGATGTGCTGCTCTATTGGCAGGGCCTCGGCTATTATACGCGTGCTCGCAACTTGCATAAGGCAGCTAAGTTAATTGCTCAACAGGGAGGATTCCCCACTGAGTATTCTGATATACGCGCCTTGCCCGGCATCGGCGATTATACGGCGGCGGCCATAGCCTCCTTTGCTTTCGGTCTGCCTTATGCAGTGCTCGATGGTAATGTGTATCGCGTCCTCTCACGCTATCTGGGCGAGGATACACCTATCAACACTACGAAGGGCAAGAAATTGTTTCGAGCACTTGCCGATGAGATGCTCGACAAGCAACAACCGGCGCTTTACAATCAATCTATCATGGACTTTGGGGCTCAACAATGTATGCCGGTACCTCGATGTGTCGACTGTCCGCTGATGGAGACGTGCACGGCGCGGCGTGAGGGTAGAGCATTTGAACTCCCAGTCAAGATCCGCAGCACGAAGGTTCGGCCTCGATACCTTGTATATATATACGTGCGCGCGAAAGGCGTGCTCTTGCATCGACGTGAGGAGGGAGACATCTGGCAGGGACTCTACGAACCCCTTTTGCTTGAAGTTTCGCCTGAGGACGCCCCTACCTTAACTGCCTATCTTCAGTCTTTTGAGGGCATGTTTCAGTGTCTCATTACTGGCAGGAAGCATCAACTTTCGCATCAGCTTCTTGTATGCGACTTTTACTTGCTTGAAGCGCCAAATCACAAGATGGCATTTCGTCAGATAGAGGGACTTATAGACAGTTCCCCTTGTAGATTCCTTAATGCGCCCATCTCATTGCAACGTTGCTTTTGGACTTCCGAAACAACCCTCCATGATTATCCTGCTCCTCGTTTGGTGCTCGAATTGTACAAAAAACTCACTTTCCATGGTTAAAATTTGCACTTTCTTCGTAAAAGCTGTATATTTGTAATCTGGTGAGGTGGCTACTATGACCATTACGGTCTTTATAGTGCTTAATAGTTTCTAAGGTTCCCATAGCTTCTCTTCCAGAATATAAAAATCTCAATTTTCAAAATTCATTATGTCACTTAACAAAGTAATGCTGATAGGCAATGTAGGTGTAGAACCCGAAGTGAAATACGTAGAAAAAGGACTGGCTGTTGCTCAGGTGCGTCTGGCTACCAATGAACCAGGACGAACGCTCGAGAATGGAACCGTCATTCCTGAACGAACAGAATGGCACACTGTTATCCTCTGGCGACAACAGGCAGAGTTGGTAGAACGCTATGTACATAAGGGTGACAAACTTTACATTGAGGGCAAGATTCATACCCGCTCCTACGAAGACAAGAGCGGCATCAAGCGTTATGTTGTGGAGATTTATGCTGACAGCATCGAACTCCTCACAAGTAAGCCTGCTGCGCAGTAGTTTTACTTCCTAATTTGTAAACTTTATGATAGAATTACTTGATCCCGGCATCGGGGCTTACATAGCCCTTGGACTTAGCATTCTTCTCCTTGTGTGTTCTGGTTTCGTTTCGGCCAGCGAGATCGCGTTCTTCTCGCTCTCGCCCTCCGAACTCAGCGAAGTGGAGGAGCAGAAGCACCCATCTGACATTCGCATCGCCAAACTTCGCGAACGGAGTGAACACCTGCTGGCCACCATACTCATATCCAATAATTTTGTAAATGTGGCCATCATCACCTTGCTTGACTTTTTCTTCATGCGATGGCTTAGCTTTGGACCCAATACAGAGGTTCTGCAGTTCATGCTACTTACTGTAGTCCTTACTTTCCTGTTGCTTCTTTTTGGTGAGATTGTACCTAAGATTTATTCCAAGCAACATTGCCTTGCTTTTTGCCGTTTTGTGGCTCCGGTTTTCGGTGTACTTGATAAGTTGTGTCACCCTCTTGCAGTGCTTTTGGTAGGAAGTAACAAACTTACTGCTCGCATAATGAGTAATGAGTCGCAAGCACTCACTGTTGATGAACTGGAACAGGCTCTCGAACTTACCGACAAGAAGGATATTGCAGAAGAGTCGAGCATGTTGGAAGGTATTATCCGTTTTGGAGGTGAGATGGCTAAAGAGGTTATGACGCCACGTGTAGACATGGTTGATTTGGAAGTACATACGCCTTTCCAGGAAGTTCTGCAATGTATTCTTGACAATAACTACAGTCGCATACCTGTCTATCAGGATAATGAGGATAATATCAAGGGCGTGCTCTACATCAAGGACTTACTGCCGCATCTCAATAAGAAGAATGCCAATTTTCGATGGCAGTCGCTCATACGTCCGCCCTATTTCGTCCCAGAGACAAAGATGATTGACGACCTCCTGCGTGAGTTCCAAACGAACAAAGTTCATATAGCTATCGTTGTTGATGAGTTTGGTGGCACCAGCGGTCTTGTCACTATGGAGGACATCATCGAGGAGATTGTGGGTGAGATAAATGATGAGACGGATGAGGAAGAAAAGACATTTGCTCGTCTCAACAAGAATACGTACCTTTTTGAAGCCAAGACCCTGTTGAGCGATTTCTACAAAATCATGCAGTTCGATGACGAGTTTTTCGATGGCTCCGAGGGTGAGGCAGAGACACTGGCAGGTTTGCTCCTTGAGCTTAAGGGTGACTTTCCCCAGCTTCACGAACGTCTTCAGTTCAAGAACCTAACCTTTGAGGTTATGGAGATGGACGAGCGGCGCATTGTCAAGATAAAGGTTGTAGTAGGGAACGGATAATGTCCCTCTCTCCGCTTATGTAGCTGTACATGGTGTCCGAACTGGACGTGCGGTTATTTCGTCATTCCTTTGTTGCCTAACAGACGATAAAGGATTTTGATAAAGAGTGTTGTGATGCGACTGCCTCTCTTGTTCTGTATGATGTGCAGGAACTTCTGGACAGTGTGAAAGTCGAGGTTGTCGAGCATCTGATAATCCTGTAGCACACCGTATGGAATCTTTTGTGTAATGATTTGATTACGTTCGTTTTGTGAACGTTGTGCGTACTGGCTTGATATGCCATCTTGCTCACGGGTACATACGATGAGGTCTATCGTGGCAACAGTGGCCTTATCCTCGCAGATGCTCTCTATATAGAATTTCCAGTCGGCTGCTATGCGCAAACTTTCATCGTATAGATGCTTCTGGAACAGTTGGCTTCGAAAGAATGTGCTCTGATGGGGAAGGTATGACTTGTAGAATGTGTACATGCTCATCTGAAGCGGGAATATGGTAGAGAAGGACGCTCCTTGAGGATTGACGTGTAGGTCTTTTCCGACGATGATATCAGCACAGGCTTGACTATCAATTACCTTCTGTAAGACATCTTTGCTATGGAATATATCGCCCGAGTTCATGAAGTTTAGGTAGTAGCCTTTCGAGGCTTTTATACCCTTGTTCATGGCGTGGTAGACTCCGTTGTCTTTCTCACTGACCCAATGGTCGATTTGAGAAGCGTAACGCTCAATGACCTCCTTGCTGTCATCCGTTGAACCTCCATCAATGATGATAAACTCATAGTCGTGACAGGTTTGAGACAGCACACTTTGGATGGTTGCCTCAAGACCTTTGGCATTGTTGTAGTTGATAGTGATTATGGAGAACCTTTTCATGTGTAGTATATTTTTCGGCGGGTTACTTGTGGAAAAACTTCTGTTGGATGTGAGTGTATAGATCCTTGGCTCCTTTAGCGAAAAGGAAGAGAAGTGATATATAGATTGCAAGGTAAACGATGCAAACGATGGCTGCGAAGAGCATCCACTGCAGGTATCCTTGCTCAGAATGTACTGGTATTGTTGAGGCCGTAAGGTGGGTGATAAGGAATGCAGTTGCAAATATTATGATGTACGTTATGTTGCCCCTCCAATATTCCGAGTACGGACGTCCCACACCGCTACGGAAAAGATAGTAGGGCTTCCAAAAGACAACAATGATGGCTACACTGACAATCTTGCCTAGAAGTATTCCCGTTATACCGTACAGATAGCCGCAGATGATAGTGATACTTAAGTTGATAATGAGTTCAGCCCATGCTGACCAAACATCAGCGTACAATCCGTATGCATGGTTGAACATGTCCACGCCGCTGCGTGAGTTGCTCATGTAGGTGTAGATTAGCAGGAGGATAAGGATAGAATGGTCCATGACGTATTGACCTCCCAACCAAAGGGTGATAAAGGGTTCCAGGAGCTCGTACATGGCGAAGCAGATGAAGCCAGCCACCATGTGTTGTAGGGATTGTACTTCCCAAAACACTTTCAGGATATTGGCCTTGTTACCCTCCGCCACCAGATTGCCTATACCAGCTCCAATGGCTCCAATCGTGGTACGGAAGAGCACGGCAACCTTTGTAATAATCATGGTATAATTGCCGTAGTAGGCCACCATCTTGAGAGAAACGAAGGCAAAGACAAGCAGTTCATCGCTCTTGCTGAGCACAAAGTCTTTAATTTGGTGAATGAAAATCTGACGTGTATTCTTTAATACCTCTGGGTATTTTTTGAGTAAGCCCTTGCCCAGCTTTTTGTTTGTGCGAAGCCAAGGGTATTCTTTGTTTATCTTCCAGTTGAGGATGATGCATCCGATAACGCCAAAAAGGAATTCTATGGCTACCCAAAGATATAAGTTGCTGAACTTATAGGCAAGGAGGATCTGTAATCCAGTCTTGACCAGTCCTGCGGATTGAAAATAGATGGCAACGAGGTAGTTCTTCTGGTCGGCTGTGAGTAGTATCTGCCGATAGTTGATGAAGTAGCCAATAAGTGAAGAACCAAGAAAGGAATAGAATGCAAAGTAAATGAGCGGGAAGCTGAGCTCTGTTTCAGTAAAGATGAAAGGGAAGGAAAGGCTGATGATAATACCTGCACCGAGAATGAGGCGGCCTATCCATTGGTACAGATATCCAAAGAGTGATAGAATCTCTTGTATCTTTTCCCTGTTGTTCTCCTGTATGGGTTTGAAGAGGAAGAAACTGATACAGCTTCCAATACCCAGTTCGGCCAGGTTCAAATATCCCAGGATGTTCCCTAACGTTCCTGTAAGACCTATGAAGTCCGTACCCAAGAAGTCAAGGAAGATCTTTCTGGAGAAAAAGGCGAAGAATAGCCCTAAGAAGTAGAACAGGAGGTTTACCTCTGCGTTTAGTATACTTTTTTTTACTCTGTCAGCCATAAGTTATCTGAGAAGGAATCTCAGCCAGTTCTTGAATGAAACAAACGGTATGTAGCCACGTCGGCTCATGGTGCCTGCCAACATGAGTTTTTGCTGAATTGGCAAGACGTGTGCCGTGCGGAATACCTTGTCGAGGGTGTAGCGCGCGTATTTGTGCAGCAATGTCAGCTGGGCAGGATGACTTTTACCCCATTTTAGGAGTTGGTCGACCACGGTAAGGTAACAGTTGACGTTGCGCAGGCTATAACGGGTGGTCATGGTACTATTGGCTCTGACTCGATGCATCACGTAATTCTGCTTCATACACCCTACCCGTTCTGCCTGAATGGTGAGCAGGGTGGTGTAGAGTTCGTCTTCGTGTATGATGCCGGGATAGAAAGTGAGGCCTATTCGCTTGATGTACTCGTGACGGATGAATAGGAGCCAGGGAACGGCACGATGCGTGTAGGTGTTTAGCAACGTGTGCATTAGCTGGGCACCGTTGTAGGGCTTATTCTCCTCGTATGGTTGGGTACGATGATAGTTCCAGCAAATGCTTGGTAGGCCTTCTTCGCACAGTATGTCTCCGTCAAAGAATATAAAGTCGTACGACATGCTCTCCATAGCGTGTATACAGTGTTCGAAGCAGTTTTCTTTCAGGATGTCGTCGCTGTCCATGAAGTAGATGTAGCGTCCTGTGGCATGCAGCATGCCTGTGTTGCGCGCCACGCTCTGTCCTTGGTTTTGCTGAGAGTAGATCCGAATGCGTGGGTCGTTGTCAGCCATTCTTTCCAGGATGGACAGGCTATCGTCGGTGGAACCATCGTTGACACAGATTATTTCCATGTCGCTTACGTTCTGGCTCAGAATGCTTTGTAGGGCTTCCTGTAAGTATGGTCCAGTGTTGTAGACGGGAACTATGACGCTGATGAGTGGCATGGGCTAATATTTAAAACGTGCGCTGCGTATTTGTTGGTAAATACGCATTACTGTATCGGCTACGCGCTGTGCATTGAAGCGTTGCGTCACCATTTCGAGAGCCGCCTTTCCATGGACTTTCATGACTTCTGGATGGGTGAGATAGCAGAGAAATGCTTCTGCCAGTGCTTGTGGATCCTGAAACGGAATGATGGTGCCGTTGGTGCCGTTGGTGATGAGCTCCCGGGTACCGTCTGTGGGAGTGACAACGACAGGCTTTTGCATGGCCATGGCTTCGAGAAGGGCAATGCTGAGTCCCTCCCACAAGCTGGGGAGCGCGTACACGTCGATGGCGTGGAGGATAGCTGGTATGTCAGTTCGGAAAGGTGAGGTGACGAAGTATGAGTACATATTGTGCTCCTGAATATATCGGTCGGCCTCTTCCTGCATGTCACCCTCCCCGATAAGGAGTCCCTTGATGCGTGGGTCATGCTGGTGGGCTGTTTCGACAGCTTTCAGGAAGTCGAGTGGCGCTTTCTGCAATGTGATGCGGCAGATTTCCGCCACCACAAAGTCGTCATCGCTAAAACCAAACTCATGCCTCAGGTTGGGGTAGCATCCGTCATGGCGGAAACGGTGCAGGTTGATGCCGTTTTCGATGACTGTGCATTCTTGTAAGCCGAAAGCTTCGATGCCGGTGAGACGATTGCTCTCAGACACGCAAATTACTTGCCCTGCACACATACAGATGAGCTTCTCACTCCATGCTCTCGCTTTGCGAACCATCCACGACTGATCTTGGTGGAAACTCCATCCGTGGACGGTGTAGATAAGAGGGATATGAAGGTGTCGGGCCGTCCATAGCATATTGGAGGCAGCACGGCTTCCATGTGCATGAATGATGTCGATGTGTTGCTCCTCGACAATGCGACGTATCTTCTTCTGTACGGAACGGTCGAAGGCCTTTTGTGTCTCAATGACATAGCATTGGATGCCTTGCTGTCGCAATGTATCTATCATGTGTCCACCCGTAAAAGCCATGGCAATGGGCGTTACTTGCTCTTTGTCTAGGCAATCGATGAGGTCCAATACATGCGACTCGCCTCCGCCAATCTGTCCTTGGCGGATTACTTCCAAAACCCTTATTTTGTTGCGCTTGGCCATTTTGTGTGTTTCAGAGTTTTTTGTTATTATGCGTTCCGTTTTCTCCTTTTATTTGAATGTCTCGAGTTTTCTCTGTTTGTTCTACTGCTTTGACGGTGTCGACTTGTATGCACATTACTTCTTTTGTTTCATCGGTCACGCAGTACTTGCTTGATGCACGCCTGCCAATAACCCAGAGAATGTCTCCTTGTTGGTCGGTCAGTACGTATTGGTCTTCTTTTTCGAAACGGTTCAGCTTTAGGTCAGTCAGTATGTCGCTAACCAATTTGCAGCCTTTCATTCCGAAGGGAGTCATACGGTCTCCGTGGGTGCACCTGCGTATTTTGAGCGGTCCCTGAACGTGTTCTTTATCAAGGTAGAGTGTATCGGATGTCATCACCTTGATTTTATCTCGTTCTATTGTGTCGTAAAGTAGGATAGGTTCGGGTGCAACGTAATCCTTCCTTCGTAGGACAAACGTATCTCTGTCTTTCAGCAATCTGTAGTGTGCAGATTCGATAATGCGTCCTTGCCGTGCAGTCCAGATGTTGTTCTCCTGTGTAGAAGTGAACCCGCATCCGGTTAGTCTCTCGTGCAGTTCCGTCAGTGTCTTTACCTGCATCTTTGTCATACCCTTTGTTGGGGCTGCGGTATTGCCATCAAATGCTTGATTGTAGATAGGCAGGCAATCTTGTATGATGGAGGCTGTGTTGGATAAGTTCTTGACAACTTGCGGATTCAGCGACTGAAGGAGAGGCATGACATCCAGCCTTATGCGGTTTCGTAATGCGTTTCTTTCAGTATTGGTGCTGTCGTTGATCCAATCAATGCTCTGTTCCGTAAGGTATTTTTCGATGCTCGGACGAGTACAATCGAGGAGTGGACGTACGATGTGTCCATTGCGATAGTGCATGCCAGCCAGTCCTCGCAGTCCAGTTCCTCGCAACAGGTTTAGCAGCAGGGTTTCGGCTTGATCGTTCTGATGGTGTGCTACACAGATGGAGTCAGCCTCGAGCGATTGTCTCATCTGCTCGAACCATTGGTAGCGCAGTTCCCTTGCTCCCATCTCGATGCTTATCTTGTTGTCCTTGCAATACTGACTGGTATCGAAAGATTGTACATGCAGAGGTATGCCCAGCTTGTCGCAGAGCTTGGTGACGAATTGCTCATCGCGATTGGACTCTTCTCCACGCAAATGGAAATTGCAGTGCAGTGCCTCGACTTGGTAACCCAGTTTGAGAAGAATATAGAGAAGGGCCACAGAGTCTGCTCCACCGCTGAGCGCCACCAACTGCTTGCCCGATTTCTCCAGCAAGTGATGTTTCTCAATGGTTTTTGCTACCTGTTTTGTGATGCCTTCTCTCATCTCTTTCTTATTTCATCTTTTCCAGTACGTTCTTGGCCGTTTCGTCGCCCAGGTCGATGGCTCGTTGCAGACTCTGCTTTGCTTCCACCTTCTTTCCCAGATCCTGCAGACAGATTCCCAGAATGCGATGAGCATCTGCAAATGATGGATCAAGGCGTATTGCTTCCCTGGCTGCGCTGACAGCCTCGTTCAGTTGTCCCACTCGATAGTTGACAACGGCCTCCTCAGCGCGATAGAGCGGTTCGCCTGGTTCGAGTTTGACGGCACGCTCAATGTCGTTGAGGGCATTCTGGAATAGTCTGCACTGCATCTCCATTTGTTCGCGTTCGTAGCAGAACCTGGCTGAAACGTTACCTGAATTCAAGTGCTCGAACTCATTGTAGTCGCTCACAGCTTCGCGGAATTTTCCCATCTGTGAGAGCGTGCGTCCTCTGAGATATACATAGTTAGCAGCATCAGCAGGGTAGGGTTTTGTGAAACAGTTTACAGCACTGTCGTTGAGAGCCAGAATCTCTTCGGCAGGAGCGCTGAGCATCTCCTTGCATTGTGCGGCATAGAGGAAATACTCGGCCGATCGCATGTTGGTTTTGTTGATGTCAAGGAATGTCTTGCAAGCTTCTTCATATTGCTTGAGGGCATAAAGACACATGCCCTGTAGTGCAGAATAGAGAGGAAGCGGATTGCAGGAATAGGCAGCTTGTGCTTCCTTGAGGGCATGCTCCATGTTCCATCCTTCGCATAAGGGCTCTTTCTGCAGGCCACTCTGGTACAGCAACTTTGCAAACGAATGATGCAGTTCGTCTTCGTTCTGGGTTTGCTTGGCCATGGCATCGTTGTACGTGGCCTCTGCACCCTTGAAGTCATTCTGACCGGCTTTGTGTTCAGCCAGGAGAATGTAACCAGTTGTATTTGCAGGATAGTGTTCGATGAATTGCCGTATCTGCTGCTCGTAAAGAGTGGCGTTGCGTTTGTTCATCAGATAGAGATAGGTCATAGCCTGGCTTTCCTCTTCTGGTAAGACTCTGGGAATGGCAATAGCGTTCAGATCGGCATTGTTAGCGTCGAGAGCAGAGATTGTGAACGAGTTGGGGTACTGTATTCCCAGAATGTAGGCAGGTTTGTCTGCACCAGCAGCCGACAACTGGACCAGTCCGAGCAGTTCCCCTTCCTGGTTGAAGGCCGGACAGCCAGCGTAGCGTGTGTCGATACTGGTCTTCAAGGTGTAGTAGGGGAACTTGGCCTCGTCGAACTCCTGAATGTCCGCAATCGTATCGGTAATGCATACAGCTTTTTTGTCAGTGCTGCAAATGGGCATGATGTAGACCGCCTGACCAACCTCCTGCGGCTGTGATGCCAGAACGGGTGCGCTGACCTTCTGTGCATTGGTCAGCATTCGTGTGGTGTTGTAGAGTGAGTTGGCTCCAGACATCAGCGTAATCTGATACTCTTTTCCCTCGCTGTCCACGATGGTGCCTCGCACGGCCCCCTTCATTATGTCGTATTCACCCACAACCGTTCCCTGTTCGTCGGTGTAGACGCCCTGTCCCTGTTGCATCTCGCCCTGTGCGTCGTAGGTGATGATTGTGACCTGTGCTTTACGTGCCTTCTTGAACCACTTGGGGTTCTGGGCCTGCATGGTGAAGGCAAGGCTGGTCAATAATAAGCATGTCAGTATTCTGTTTCCCATTGTTTTTTGTCTTTTTGTTGCGTCCGGAAGTCTTGCAGCCTTCATTTCTTTGGCATTTTTTTACTCCTTATTTATATATGAGCGCGCGCGCGTTGTCCAGTGCTGCCTGGCTGATGTTGGCACCGCTGAGCATGTGGGCAATCTCCGTCACTCTCTCCTCATCGTTGAGTTGCACGATGTGACTGTTCGTTGCTTCGTCGCTGTCCTCCTTGTAGACCCGGTAGTGCACGCTTCCCATGGCTGCAATCTGAGGCAGGTGCGTGATGCTGATGACCTGTCGTCCCTGTTGTTCGCCCATTTCTTTCATCATCTGGGCCATGCACTCGGCAATCTGCCCGCTCACACCCGTATCAATCTCGTCAAAGATGATAGTGGGCAGTGTGGTGGCACCGCTGATAAGCGCCTTGAGGCTGAGCATAACACGTGCAATCTCTCCACCGCTGGCCACCTGTGCGATGGGTTGCAGGCTGGCATTCTTGTTGGCGCTGAAGAGGAAGGTTACCTTGTCTAATCCGTCGGAATCGGGTGTGCTCTTATCCGTGATGTCTACCAGGAACTTCACATTTGGCATGCCCAGTGGCATGAGCCGTTCACACATCTCTTTCTCCACCTGCTTTGCTGCCTCCTTTCTCTTCTTCGTCAATACGCTGGCCTCCTGCTGGAGCTTATTCTGCAACAACGTAAGCTGTGCCTGAAGTTCCTGTATGTGCTCCTCGCTATGCTCGATGTGGTCGAGCTTTTCTCTTATCTGTTCTCGGAGGACAATGAGTTCGTCGAGCGACTCCGTATGATGCTTGTGTTCCAGTTCGTAGATGAGGCTCAGACGTTCTTCCACAAAGTTCTGACGTGCAGGATTGTATTCAATCCCTTCGGCGCTGCTTTCAATCTCCCCGGCCACGTCCTTCAGTTCGATGCGACAACTTTCGACTCGCTCTGCCAGGTCTGATGCGTTGGGAAATACCGACGATATACTCTCCAGGCTGTGTCCAATGGTTCTGAGCAGGTCTACCACACCGTTGCCGTCATTTTGCATGTAACCATTGGCCTGATAGAGTGCGGTCTTGATCTCTTCTGCATGTTCGAGCGTCTGCAATTCTGCCTCGAGCTCCTCGTCTTCACCAGTTTGTAGGCCTGCCTCATCGAGTTGCTCGAGCTGGAAGGACAGGTAGTCCTGCTCGGCCTGTAGTTTCTCGGCTTGTTCGCGAGCCTCCTCCAGTTGCCGTGCCGCTTTGCGGTAAAGCCCGAAGGTAGTCGCATAGGCCGTCAGTTCCTTCTGGTCGTGGGCGAGTATGTCGAGTATGTTCAGCTGATAGTTCTCCTTGGCAAGCAGGAGATTCTGGTGTTGTGAATGGATGTCGATTAGGTTGTCACCCAACGCCTTCAGCTGTGTGATGTTGGCAGGCGTGTCGTTGATGAAGGCACGACTCTTGCCCGCAGCGGTAAGTTCGCGTCGGATGATGCACTCGGTAGCATCGTAGTCGATGTCTATCTCCTCGAAGAGTGCCTGCAGGTCGAAATGTTCGAGGCTGAAACTTGCCTCGATGACGCATTTCTGTGCTCCTGTCCGGACGGAACGACTGTCGGCGCGCTGTCCCAGGAGCAACCCGATTGCTCCTAACAGGATTGATTTACCTGCGCCCGTCTCGCCCGTGATGACGGAGAAACCCTGACGGAAGTCTATCTCGAGGCTTTCAATCAGTGCATAGTTCTGTATGGAAAGATGGCTCAGCATGTTTGTTCGTGTAAATGTGTGTGGCTGACAAGTGTTATTTCTTCAGCTTGTCCCATTCGTTGCTCTGTGAGGGGTCAATGGCAGAGAGGATGTTATAGATAGTTTCACGCTCCTCGCGCGTACCTTTGTTCTCGTAGATGTTGATGAGTTCATCCCTCTTGTATTCTGTGAAGAGCTGGGGCAACTGGCTCATGAGCTTGGCATTGTGTGAAGCATCGAGCAGATCCATGGCCTCGGTGATGGCAGCCCGTCCTTTCTCCACGTCGTCGGCCATTTGGTCGAGCCCTTCCCGATGGTATTTGTATACGAGTTGCCTGTACGACTCCATGGACCCATCCATCAGGTCGTTCAGCAGGCCAAATCGGTTCTTGCTGTCACCAAACGTCTTCCATCCATTGAATCCCATGCTCTCTGCATTGGTGCAGATGTCCTCTGCAATGTGAAACGTGTCCGTTCCACCGAGAGGCGCCATGCTGTCGAGGTCATAGCCAATGATCATGTATGCGTAGTAGGAGAGCATGGCCACGAGATTGTTGTCCATACGGTCGGGGCCTTGGTACTCCAGTTGGTCGGTGACCTGGAAGTTGAAGTCGAAGGCGGGGTCCTTGGTAGCGTAGCTTGTGGTGGTGTAGTTGCTGTTGTAGACGGGACGTGTCACGTTGAGCAGCATGGAGCATTTGAATGAGTTGTCCGTGTCGCTGTACGTGTTGACCGTGATGTTGAAGCTGCAGCGTATGCGCTCGTTCTCCCTGAAGCGCATGTTGGTCCATGTACGCTCGTTCAGGAAGTTCTCGACCTTCTGCTGCAAGGCTTCGAAGACGTCGGTTCGGGTCGTGTTGCCCACTTGCTGGTGGTTGATGCTGACCTTGGCTTCAAGTTCTTGTGCATGGAGCGGTAGTGCAGAGAGTGCAAGCGCTGCCAGTGCTATGGTAATCCTTCTCACTTATCTTTATCTGTTAATACGTTTGGCCAGTTCGTCGACGATGTCGCGTGCCACCTCCGTCTTGTCCTTGAGGGGGAAGGGTAGGGTGGCATCGGACGTGATGATGCTTATCTTGTTCGTGTCGTGACGGAAGCCGGCTCCTTCGTCGCGCAAGGAATTCAGTACGATGAAGTCGAGGTTCTTCTTGGCCAGTTTCTCCTGGGCATGCTGTTCCTCGTCGTTCGTTTCGAGGGCGAATCCCACGAGCACCTGTCCCGGTTGCTTCATCTGCCCGATGGCTTTGGCGATGTCCTGGGTGGGGGAGAGGTGGAGTGTCATCTCGCCCTGCTCCTCGACGAGGGCTTCTCGCTTGATTTTCTGGTCGGCCTGACTGGCTGGCGTGAAGTCGGCCACGGCGGCACAGAGTATGCCTGCCTGACAAGAAGGGAACAGACGCGTGGCGGCCTCGTACATCTCGCTGGCACTCTCCACGTCCGTGCGATGGATGCTGGGATGGGAGGTCTTTAGCGTCACAGGGCCGCACACCATCTCTACCTCGGCTCCGCGTCTGGCGCATTCCTCAGCTATGGCGAAGCCCATCTTTCCGCTCGAATAGTTGCCGATGAAACGGACTGGGTCGATCTTCTCGTACGTGGGGCCGGCCGTGATGAGGACGCGCTGTCCAGCCATGTCCTTGGGTGCGAAGAAGTTGTCCAGCACCTCAATGATGCGTTCTGGCTCCTCCATGCGTCCCTTGCCCTCGAGCTTGCTGGCCAGGAATCCCGTGCCGGGCTCGATGATGTGGTTTCCGTACGAAAGCAACGTCTGCAGGTTGTGCTGTGTGCTGGGATGCGCATACATGTCGAGGTCCATGGCCGGTGCGATGAAGACGGGTGCCTTCATGCTGAGGTAGGTGGTGATGAGCATGTTGTCGGCAATGCCGTTGGCCATCTTGCCTATGGTGCTGGCCGTGGCTGGTGCAATGACCATGGCATCGGCCCAGAGGCCCAGGTCGACGTGGCTGTTCCACGAGCCGTCCCTGCGGTCGAAGAACTCGCTGACGACGGGCTTGTGGGTCAGTGTGCTGAGGGTGAGGGGCGTGATGAACTCCTTGCCGGCTGGCGTGATGACCACCTGCACTTCTGCCCCTTTCTTGATGAGTCCCCGGATGAGCAGGCATGCCTTGTAGGCAGCGATGCTACCCGTTATTCCCAGTACTATCTTCTTTCCTTGTAACATGTGTGATGCTTGGGTTCTTACTTCATGGCGTACTTCAGTCGCAACTGCGTGAAGACGTATTTGGTGTTGAGCGAGAAGTCTGCTCCCTGCACCCAGCTGTAGTAGCCAGGGTCGTTGGCCAGGACGTCCTGCACGCGCTTTCCCTTGTACTTGCCAAAGTTGATGATCTCTTCGCCCTTCTCGTTGTAGACAAGGCGTCCGGCATAGTCCACATTGTTGGTCATGCGGCTGAAGTCGGAGAGGAAGGCCACGTCGTTCTTGAGGTCGTTGGGGTACTTCTCCAGCTGTGCCATGAGCACTTCGTATGTGGCTCTCGTGTCGGCCAGTGCGCTGTGCGCGTTTTCCAGTTCCTTTCCGCAATAGTATCGGTATGCGGCTACGAGCGTGCGTCGTTCCAGCTTGTGGTAGATGTTCTGTACGTCCACGAACTTGCGCTTGCTCAGGTCGAGCAGTACGCCTGCCCGCATGAATTCCTCCACGAGCAGGGGTATGTCGAAACGGTTGGAGTTGAAGCCTGCCAGGTCGCATCCCTGGAATGTGCGTGCAAGCATGGGAGCCACCTCCTTGAAGGTGGGGCAGTCCTGCACGTCGCTGTCGTAGATGCCGTGTATCTCGCTTGCCTGTTCAGGGATGTGCACGGTTGGGTTGATGCGCATCGAGCGGCTCTCCTCGTTTCCGTTTGGCTCCACCTTGATGTAGCAGAGCTCCACGATACGGTCCTTGGCAATGTCGATGCCTGTTGTCTCCAGGTCGAAGAATATGATGGGATCCTTCAGGTTGAGTTTCATGCCGGCGCGCATTTTAGTCGTTCAGCATCATGGGCATCAGAAGCATCAGTACCTCGTCGTTCTCGTCGGGCTCGGCGGGTACGATGATGCCGGGACGGCTGGGGTCGGCCAGCTGGAGTGTCAGGTTGCTGCTTTCCATCACGGTGGCAATCTCAAGCATGAACTGGCAGCTGAAGCCTACGCTGATGGGTGAGTTGTTGTACTCGCAGTAGAGGTTCTCCTCGGCCGAGGTGGCATAGTCGTTGTCCTGGCCGGTGAGCTTCATGAGGTTGTTCTCCAGATGTACCTTCATCAGACCGCTGCTCTGGTTGCAGAAGACGCTGATGCGCTTCAGGGCACCGATCAGAGCCGTGCGCTCCACAGTGGCCTGGAAGGGGTTGTTGACGGGGATTACGGCGTTGTAGTTGGGGTAGCGTCCCTCGATGAGGCGGAAGTACATCTCGAAGGTCGAGGCCTGGATGACGGCCTTCTCGCTGTCAAAGTGCAGCACGATCTCGGTGTTGTCCTTGGTCAGCACGCTCTTGAGTATGGTGGCCACCTTCTTGGGCAGGATGAAGCCTCCCTCGAAACCGGGCTGGATGTTGCGGTTGATGTTACGCACCAGTTTGCGGCCGTCCGTGCCGGCAAAGATGATGTGGTCGGGCTTGATGTCGATGTAGACACCGGTCATGACCATGCGTATCTCATCGTTGGCCGTAGCAAAGAGGCAACGGTTGATGCCGTTGAGCAGGGCGTCGACGGGCAGTGTGATTTGCGTCGTGTTGGGATTGATGTCCTGCTGGAGGGGGAAGGGCTCAGCATCCTGACTCATGACGCTGAATGTTCCTGACTGGTGGAAGCCCAGCAGTTCGTGTGTGTCGGGCACGTACTCAAAGGTGATGGGCTGCTCTGCCAGCTCCTTGATGGAGTCCATGATGGTTTTGGCCGGTACGCAGAACATGGCTTCCTCTGTCATGTCGATGATCTCGATGGACGTGATGAAATACTTCTCGCTGTCGCTGGCCGTGATTGTAATCTTGTTGTCGCGAACGTTGAAGAGGAAGCAGTCCAGGATGGGCATGCTGTTCTTGGCACCCATTACCTTGCTGGCCGCAGAAAGATGGCTGTAAAGAGCCGAACTTGATACAGTGAACTTCATAAATTATGCTATTTTGATTAATTTTTCCAAATGTTTTTTGTATTCTTATTTCTCGGCAAAGTTAACGAAATTATCCAAATTCTGCAAAAAAAAGACACGCAAAATTAGTTTATCCCGAAAAAGAGTTGTATCTTTGCGCAAAAATCAGTGAAAAGTGTCTCTTCGAGGCGCATTTTTGGTCGTATTCTTTTATTTAATAATGTATATAAACCTATGGAAATAACTGGTAAGATTATTGCAGCATTGCCTGAGCGTTCGGGTGTCTCTGCACGTTCTGGTGCAGAATGGAGAATGGCAAGTTTTGTGTTGGAGACTATGGAGCAGTATCCTCGTAAGATGTGTTTTGAGATTTTCGGTGCTGACCGCATCCAGCAGATGAACATACAGGTTGGCCAGAGCTATACCATCTCTTTCGACATCGATGCACGTGAGTATACTCGTCAGGACGGTACAACCACATGGTTCAACAGCATCCGTGCCTGGAAGGCCGAGGCTCCTGTAGCGGCTGCGCCTGCTGGTGCTCCCGCAGCTGAGGCTCCCTTCGCCAATGCCGCTGCTGCTCCCTTCCCTCCCGTACAGCCCGCAGCTGCCCCTGCCGCTCCCGCTGCTCCTGCAGCAGGCACTTCAGCTCCCTTTGGTGAGAGCGAGGGCGACGGACTTCCCTTCTAATCCAACCTGTCTGCAAGGGCAGAACTACACATGCATTCAGACCGCATTCCGTCGTTCCTTGACGTGTGCGGTCTGATTGTATTCGTGCTAGTTATGTTGTTGTGAGTTAACTGAATATAATTCCATTCCCCCAGTACGCTTATGCCATCGTCAGCCGTCCTTGAACATCCCGTTTTTGGGAAACTCTATGTCTGCCGGAACGCGCGTGCCCGGAGGTTTCTCTTTCGGCCGGCTACGGACGGCTTGAAGGTCACTATGCCGGCTCGCTCCACCTTGGAACAGCTGATGCGCTGTATTGATGAGCTGGCACCCAAGTTGCAGCAACTTGTCGACAAGCAGCAGGACATGGAAAGGAAAAAACTCATTACATGTGGGTTCCGCTTTGTTTCAGAGCACTTCGCGCTGACGGTTTGCGAAGCAAGCGTGCGGAGGCCGACAGCCGTCCTCGAGGCAGGGCAGCTCGTGGTGACTTGCCCACGCGATACTGACTACGACAACGCTCCGTTGCAGGCCTGGTTCGTCAAGGTGGTGGAGGAGGTTCTGCGCCTCGTGGCCAAACGTGTTTTCCCCGAAAGGTTGGCTGTGCTGGCATCCTCGAATGGGTTCAGCTTCAATGCGTTGTCGGTACGCAAGACGCATGGCCGCTGGGGCAGTTGCTCGTCAAAGCGTAACATCAACCTGTCGCTCTATCTCCTCTTGCTTCCGCGTCATTTGCAGGATTACGTCATGCTGCACGAGCTGTGCCATACCAAAGAGATGAACCATGGTCCACGTTTCTGGCAGTTGATGGACAAGGTGACGGATGGAAGGGCAAAAGCCTTGCGAGCAGAAATGAAAAAGTACGACACGGATGTGATGTCTGTCATGCATCTTCTTACCGATGTCTCCTCATAAAAGTTCGGTCGGTCAGTCTATTTTCCCTATAGTAGATTCTGGCCGACCGAACTTTTATGTAAGAAGGTGCTTCGTTTACCCACTTTTCCCCGCTGTGTCCTTCTGTTTTGCACGTAGCGTCTGTTGATTTTTCCCGCTGCGTCTTTCCTGTTTTTCTGTAGTGTCTGTTGATTTTTTCCGCTGCGTCTTTCCTGTTTTTCTGTAGCGGAAAATGTTTTTTTTCGCAGCAGAAAAAGTTTTTTTCCGCAGCAGAAAATGTTTCTGTTCGCAGCATAAAAAGTTTCTGTTCGCAGCAATTGGATTCTTTTCTCCTGTCGAACGTCAGATTCTATGAAGCAGTGCAGAACAGAGGACGTTACCCGTGATGTGAATGGTATTCGCTACTCCTCAACAATCTCATTGCAATCGTTTGGTCTATAGGTGGATTGAGCCGTAAATCGTGTGCACGAATTGAGTTTGGACTATAGAATGTGTTTTTTTACTTTCAGCCTTCAGTTTTTCCGTGTAACATTCATGATATGAGTTTGTTATGTGGCTGAAAGTAAATCGTTTTACTTTCAGTTGCTTTCAGTCTCCTTCAGTTGCTTTCAGCCTCCTTTGTTCATTTCCGGCCTCATTCTGTCCTGTCCATGCTTTCCCCTTGCCTTCTCGCTGTGACGCCACTGTTTTGAGCCGAGTGTGTTCTTATGGGTACAGATTATGCTTGTTCCTTTTCTTGCATAGGTTAGTTCATTTTGCCCACTTCAAATCTAAAAAAAGTACAAAAAACGCATCTGGTTGTCCCGTTTTGTGCATTATTTCAGTTTTTTTTGTTAATTTTGCGAATCGTTACAAATCAAAGAAAAAATGTACACGCCAAAGATGTTTGATGAGCTGTATTTCTGCATACAGCTGAACTATGCGCAGATGTCTCCCTACAAAGGGCAGATTTTCTGCATTCCCAATCGTATGTTGGTTGTCTTCTGTGACCACGGAAACTGCACCCTTCGCATTGATACGGAACTGTGCACGTTGACGCCCTGCGATGTCATAGTTCTGCATCCTCGTCAGCAAATATCCATCAAGAGCCTTGATCCCAATGTCAGGACGAGCGTGATTGGCTTTACTGTGGCTATGCAGGATGTGATGCTGAAGCAATTCAGTCTCAGCTTCTTCTCGTACATGGGCCAGCATTACCTTTGGCATCTCAATCCGCGCACTGCTACTGCTCTCCGCTCCTTCTATGACCTCTACGACTTCAACTTTAACCGCACCAGCAGTGCCATGTCAACGGAAATTGCCAACTCGCTGTTCTCCATCTTCATGCAGATGTTCTATCAGTTGGTGAAGAAGGATGTCAGTGATAGCTCGCTAGGGACGCGTCCGCTGAACACTCGCATGTTGGCCGGCCGTTTCTTTGAGATGATCAATGATCAGTACAAGAAGCATCACGATGTGAAATACTATGCTTCAAAGCTCTGTATATCAAGTAAGTACCTTACGCAGCTTGTCAAGCAGATTTCGGAGAATACACCCAAGGAGATCATCGACCGTCGGTTGGGGCTCGAAGCCTTGTTCTTGCTTACCAAGACGTCGATGAACATCCAGCAGATAAGCCTTGAACTGGGTTTCCCTGACCAAAGTTACTTTGGGCGTTTCTTTAAGCGTATCTTTGGCATGTCGCCCATGAATTATCGCATTTCTCCCGACCTCAGTCTGATGGAGAAGCTGAGCCGAGGCATGAAGCGTTTGCAGGAGAAGGGGGTGCGATGATGTGGCGGGCCGAATGGCTATTTGCGATTGTTCTTTATTGTATTCATTATCTCATCATACACCTCACCCGCTATGCGAACAGACGTGCTCGGGTCCAGCTGGTACTGCTTGGTTAGCGACTCCTGTATCTTGACAAGTTGGTCGTGGGCTTCGTTGCTTGCCTTGAGGAATTTTTCTTGACTTTCAAGATTCTCTTCCGTGTACATTGCTTGCAGGATGGGGCGGGCCTGTGTCTTGAAGGCTGCCCTGAACTTTTCTGCTGCCATCTGCATCATCTGTCGCTGGTACTGCTTCATCTCGGGCGAAAGGGAGAAGGACGTGTCCATGGACATGTAGATGCTGTCGTGCAGGTAGTCATCGAGCATGCGTTCCTTTTCTGCTTCCGAGGCTGACGAGATGTCTGTGTTCACGAGCGGGTCGGTGAAGTGGTCCCTGCTCAGAGCACCGTCATCGAAGAGGGTAGAGTCGTTGGCCAGAAGGTCCTGGAAGTCGTACTTCTTCTCCGGTTCCCAAGGATAAAGTAACAGTAGCGCAAAAATCGCTAATGTTACTGCTACTGAAATAACTATGTGTGCAATTCGTCCTCCTGTGGCTCTCGTCTTGATGCTGTCCTTCAGCGCAGGTACGTTGAGCGGTCGATTGTCAACCCGTTCGCTAACGGCCTTCTTGACCAGGTTGCTGTACTTGAAGGGGAGTTTGGGGTAAGGGTGGAGGTACTGGATGATACGTCCTATTCCGTAAATATCTGCTCGTTGATCGGGCTCCTCGATGTTGTAGAGCTCGGGTGCAATCTGCTCGTTCTCGTTCACCCACACTGCCTTCTTCAGACTCATAAAGTCGGTAAGTGGCGGCATCAGTACAACGCTGTTGGGGGATGCCTTTGTGACCAGTATGCTTTGGGGGGTAAGCTCGGCCTGTATGTGCTGAAGATTGTTTACATACTGCACCGTGCTCATGAGTTCAGACAACGTAGTGTCCACCCACTTCTCGTCCAGTCGTTTTTCCGTCTTCTCTATCATCAGCTGAGCCAGTGAGATGTACTTTCCAGGCGTCATGAGCCAATAGTGGCCACGCTCGTCTGCCTCGTATGTGACGTAGCGGAGGCAGTGCGGATTGGTGAACGACTCAGTCGTCTGCCCCTGCTGGGAAAAGATGGTCATGAACTCCTCGTTGTCAAGGAACTGAGGATGAGGACGGCATACAAGCATTTCCTTGCCGTTGTGCTCCTCTATGGCAAGGTACATCGCAGCATTGAACGCTATGCGCCCCGGTTCTGCATAGTTTTTGTGGGTGAGATGTGATAGATTCATAATTGCAAAATTACGTATTCTTGCTCGTATGGCCAAACTTTTTTGCTTTTTTTATTGTATCCTTTATTTTCTTTCGCTATTTTTTTGTTCCTTTTGTCGACTTTTTGTAACTTTGCGCTTTGAAACCTATATTATAAATAAAAAAGACGATGCCCAAAATATCTATTCGCGGTCATGAGATGCCCGAATCGCCCATTCGTAAACTGGCTCCTTTGGCCTTCGACGCCAAGCAGCGTGGTGTACACGTTTATCACCTCAATATCGGTCAGCCGGACCTGCCGACTCCCAAAGCTGCGCTGGACGCTATCCGAAACATTGACCGCAAGATTTTGGAATACAGCCCTTCACAGGGTTATCTGAGTTATCGTAAGAAACTGGTCGGCTACTACGAAAAATACAATATTCATCTGGATGCAGATGATATTATCGTAACGAGCGGAGGGTCCGAGGCCGTGCTCTTCTCGTTTATGGCTTGCCTGAATCCGGGCGACGAGATTATCGTGCCCGAGCCTGCATACGCCAACTACATGGCTTTTGCCATCTCGGCCGGTGCCGTGATCCGTACCATTGCCACCACGATCGAGGAGGGTTTCTCGCTGCCCAAGGTGGAGAAGTTCGAGGAGCTTATCAATGAGCGTACCCGTGCCATTCTGATCTGCAATCCCAACAATCCCACGGGCTATCTTTATACGCGTCGCGAGATGAACCAGATACGTGACCTTGTCAAGAAGTACGACCTGTACCTCTTCTCGGACGAGGTGTACCGTGAGTTCATCTATACAGGTTCGCCCTATATCTCTGCTTGCCATCTGGAAGGCATCGAAAACAACGTGGTGCTTATCGACTCTGTATCAAAGCGATATTCGGAATGCGGCATACGTGTCGGTGCGCTGATTACAAAGAACAAGGAGGTGCGCAAGGCCGTCATGAAGTTCTGTCAGGCTCGTTTGTCTCCACCTCTCATTGGTCAGATTGCAGCTGAGGCCTCGCTCGATGAGCCCGAGGACTATAGTCGTGAGGTGTATGATGAGTACGTGGAGCGTCGTAAGTGTCTGATTGACGGACTGAACCGCATACCCGGTGTCTACAGTCCCATACCAATGGGTGCCTTCTATACTGTGGCCAAACTGCCCGTTGACAATGCCGAGAAGTTCTGTGCCTGGTGTCTGAGCGACTTTGAGTATGAAGGCGAAACCGTCATGATGGCTCCGGCTGCCGGTTTCTATACCACTCCTGGCGCCGGTATCGATCAGGTGCGTCTGGCTTACGTGCTCAAGAAGGAGGATCTGACACGTGCGCTCTTTGTGCTCAGAAAGGCTCTGGAAGCCTATCCCGGTAACACGCAAAAGGGATAATGAATCTTGCTTGGTACATGGCGCGGAGGCTGTATAGCCATGGTGGAGACGTGAAGCGCGTTTCCCGCCCTGCCATACGTATTGCCACAGTGGGGGTCTCGCTGGGTGTGGCCGTAATGCTCATTGCTGTGTGTGTGGTGTTTGGCTTCAAACGCGAGGTGCAGCACAAGGTGATGGGCATGGGAGGTCACATACAGGTGCTCAACTACGACTATCAGATCGACCTTGAGCAGCATCCTATCGTGCTTGACGAGGCTATGCTGTCCAGGATACGCTCGGTGGAGGGGGTACAACACGTACAGCGTTTCTGTTCCCAACCGGGCATGCTGAAGACCGACGAGTCGTTTCAGGGCGTCGTGCTGAAGGGAATAGGACCCGACTATGATCTCTCTTTCCTTCGTGACCATCTGCTTGAGGGCGAGTTGGCAGCCTTTAGTGACACGTCCAGCACGCAACGTATCGTTATCTCGCGCAAATTGGCCAACCAATTGAAACTGAGTGTCGGAAGCAAGGTTTATGCTTATTTTTTCGATGGCAATGTGCGAGCTCGTCGCTTCACGGTTTCGGGTATCTATGCCACGTACATGGGCGAGTTTGACAAGACAATCATTTTCACGGATATCTACACCACCCATCGGCTCACCGGTTTTGAGGCGGATCAGTTCTCGGGAGCAGAGATTTCGGTGGAGGATGTCAGTAAGCTCGATGAGGTGGCGGTGCGTGTGGCCGAGAAGGTCAATCACGAGATTGACCATTATGGTGCCAATTATACAACTCCCACAATCCGTGACCTTTATCGTGGAGTCTTCTCCTGGCTCACCCTGCTGGATACCAACGTGTGGGTCATTCTCTGTCTGATGATATGCGTGGCATCCTTCACGATGATTAGTGGCTTGCTGATTATCATCCTCGAACGCACTCAATTCATCGGTACCATGAAAGCCCTTGGTGCCACAAACGGTCGATTGCGCCATCTCTTCCTGTACTTTTCTTCCTTTATAATATTAAAAGGTATTGTGTGGGGCAATGTGGTTGGCCTTGGGTTGATACTCTTGCAGAAATACACAGGCTTCGTGCATCTGGATGCGGAAACCTATTATGTGGATAGCGTTTCGGTGGATCTCGACTGGCCTTTTATGGGTTTGATAAATGTGGGTACGTTGATTATTTCGTTCATCGTGCTCATCTTGCCCAGCTATCTGGTCAGCCGCATACGTCCGTCCAAGAGCATACGATTTGAGTAAAAAAAATGCCGAAGCTACACTGTGTAACTCCGGCATTTTGTTGAAATGTGTGAGCGGGTTGCCTTTTTACTACCTGCAATCCACGCAGGTTCAGACTTCCTGATCCCGAATCAGATGCCAATCAGTTCTTCTCTGTTCTTGAGGTGCTCCTCGGCCATCTTCTGAATTTCTTCGGAGGGGTTCTCGAGCGAACTGAGTGACGAGCTGATCAGGTTCAACGTCTTCAGCATGCTGACGCCTTCTTCGCCAATGGCCTCGATTACCTTGGGGTCGTCTGCCAGAATGGCCGACTTCACAACTTCCAGCTGTTCGGCTGAGTATTTCTCCTTCATCTTGGCCAGCATGTCGTTGCCGATATTTATCATGTCCTTCTCTTCTGCTTCCGTAAAGTTAAAGTCGAAGTTACTGAAACGCTCCTCCAGTTGTTCGAGGGTCATCTTCTTGCTCTCATTGCCACAGGCCATAAAAAGTGAGGCTGCTGCAAATAGGGTTAGAACTTTAGTTTTCATAATTATTACATTAAATGGTTTGTTTTCTGCACAAATTTAGCCTCTTTTTCTTTTATTTGCAAATTATAAGCTATAATTATTCTTTTTATCTTTTTTTTTTGTAACTTTGTGGGCGAAAAATAATCTTATGGGTTAGCCTTTATAAACTAACAAAATACTATCTCTTATGATTGATGCATTGCACATCTTGACGCTCATCGGTTCTGTCGCCATGTTGATGTATGGTATGAAGGTGATGAGTGAAGGCGTTCAGAAAATGGCTGGTGCCAAGTTGCGTAACGTGCTTGGTACGATGACCACTAACCGTTTTACTGGACTTCTGACGGGTTCTTTTATAACGGCTGCCATTCAGTCGTCAACGGCTACTACGGTCATGACGGTCAGCTTCGTTTCTGCTGGTCTGCTGTCCCTTGCGCAGGCTATCTCGGTCATCATGGGTGCAAACATCGGTACTACGTTCACTGCCTGGATTATGGTGCTGGGTGGCAGTTTCGACATGCGCTTGGTGGTCTATACGGCAATTTTCTTGGCCATTGTCTTGATTTATAGTAAGAAGAATATTAATCTCGGTGAGTTCATTATGGGTCTTGCCTTGATGCTGCTGGGTCTTACCACTCTGAAAATCAATGCAGCAGAGATGCAACTCGACAAGGTGGATGCAGTGAAGAACTTCTTCGTTGCAACCAGTATGTGGGGCTATGGAAGCTACATGCTCTACCTCCTTGTTGGCGGTTTGTTGACGTGCTGTGTGCAGTCGTCGGCTGCCATCATGGCTATTACCATGACCCTTTGCTCAACGGGTGTCCTGCCCATCGATATGGGTATCGCGTTGGTAATGGGTGAGAATATCGGTACCACCATCACGTCCAATGTAGTGGCAATGTCTGCTTCAACGCAGGCCCGTCGTGCTGCTATGGCTCACTTGATCTTTAACCTCTTCGGTGTGGTGTGGATCTTGTGCATATTCCCCTTCTTTGTGGAGTTTATCTGCAATATGGTCGGCGTGCCCTGGGATCATAGTAATCCTCATGCCGAACTTGACATCGACAACAATGTGCTGACGGTCGTGCTGGCTGCTTTCCATACGTGCTTCAATGTGGCTAATGTGCTTATTCTGATTTGGTTCATCAAGCCCATGGAGCGTGTTGTAACCATGATTATTGCCGACAAGAAGGGGGGCGAGGAGGAAGAGACTCGTCTGCGCTACATCTCGGGTGGTTTGCTCAATACGTCCGAGTTGAGCATTCTTGAGGCAAAGAAAGAGATCAACCTCTTCGGAGAGCGTTGCCAGAAGATGTTCAACATGGTACGCGAGTTGCTTCACACAGAGAAGGACGAGGACTTCAACAAACTCTTCAGCCGCATCGAGAAGTACGAGAGCATCACCGATAATATGGAGATCGAGATTGCCAACTACTTGAACAAGGTGAGTGAGGGACGTCTGAGTGCTGAGTCGAAGGGAGCCATTCAGCGCATGCTACGCGAGGTGGACGAGCTGGAGAGCATCGGTGATTCCTGCTTCCATCTTGGTCGCACCATCAATCGTCGTCGTAATTATGCCAACGAGGACTTTACGGAGGACCAGTACAATCACATCCATAACATGATGAACCTTGTGGACAGTGCGCTCGAACAGATGAACAAGGTTATCTCACGTGCTGAGCATCAGTATGTTGACTTCAATGTAAGTTATAACATTGAGCACGAAATCAACAACTATCGTACGCAGATCAAGAACCAGAACCTGACAGATATTAATAATAAGGTATATGACTACCAGATTGGTGTCTTCTACATCGACCTGATCTCGGAGTGTGAGAAACTCGGTGACTATGTTGTTAATGTGGTACAGGCAACAAAGGCACGCCGTACGGAAGCGTAAGCGTTAATTTGGAGAAATGGATAAAAAGAAAAAGAAGAATAAGAAAGCCAAACCGAGATGGGTGGTTCCAGCCGGACTGGAACCAACAGCCATGGACTTGAGGATCCTTGAAGCGCAAGCTCAGGGCAAGTTGGTGCCAACTCGCAAACTTATAAAAACGGCAGAACAGATAGAGGGCATCCGCAAGGCGGGTGTCCTCAATACTGCTGTACTCGACCATGTTGCCGAACATATTCGCGAGGGTATGTCAACCAACGAGATAGACCGGTTAGTGTATGAGTTCACTACCCAGCATGGGGGCATCCCGGCACCGCTTAACTATGGTGGATTCCCCAAGAGCTGTTGCACGAGCATCAACGATGTGGTTTGCCACGGCATACCCTGTGACTGGGAGGTTCTCGAGGAGGGAGACATCATAAATGTCGATTGTACCACTATCGTGGATGGTTACTTTGCTGATGCCAGCCGTATGTTCGTCATCGGCAAGACGTCACCTGAGAATCAGAAGTTGGTCGACGTGGCGTGGGATTGCCTCAAGGTGGGTGAGCAGGTTTGCTCCGAACCCTATGTCTATGTGGGTGATGTGGGTGCGGCTATTGCGCATCATGCCCATAAGAATGGCTTTACCGTGGTGCGCGACTATTGCGGTCATGGGGTAGGGCTTAAGTTCCACGAAGACCCCGAGGTGGAGCATGTAGGAAAACCGGGAACGGGTATGCTTCTTGTACCAGGTATGGTCTTCACCATTGAACCTATGATCAACATGGGCGACTATGACTGCTGTGAGGACGAAGAGGATGAAACGGGCTGGATCGTGCTGACTGAGGATGGTCTGCCAAGCGCACAATGGGAGCATACGTATGTCATGACGGAGAATGGTGTCGAGATTCTGACACATTAGTCTGTTTGAAGTGTATCTATAATATGGAATCTATATATATATTAGGTATAGAAAGCAGTTGCGACGATACGTCGGCGGCTGTCATCAAGGATGGGGTGCTCTTGAGCAACGTAACGGCCTCGCAGGCTGTTCATGAGGCCTATGGAGGTGTGGTTCCCGAACTGGCCAGTCGTGCACATCAGCAGAATATCGTGCCGGTAGTGGATCAGGCACTGAAGCGTGCAGGCATCGAGCGCGAGCAGCTTTCGGCCATTGCCTTTACCCGTGGTCCGGGCTTGATGGGTTCCTTGCATGTGGGAGTCTCGTTTGCCAAGGGCTTGGCTGCCTCATTGGGTATTCCGATGATTGACGTTAATCATCTTCAAGGACATGTACTGGCTCATTTCATTAAGGAGAGCGAGGATGACTCGCATCAGCCTTCCTTCCCGTTCCTCTGTCTGCTCGTCAGTGGCGGCAATTCTCAGATTGTGCTCGTCAAGTCGTACAGGGACATGGAGGTGCTGGGGCAGACCATCGATGATGCGGCTGGTGAGTGTATCGATAAGTGTAGCAAGGTGATGGGGCTGGGCTATCCGGGAGGCCCCATCATCGACCGTCTGGCGCGTCAGGGAAACGCAGAGGCCTATCAGTTCTCGAAACCCAACATAAAAGGGTATGACTATAGTTTCAGCGGGCTGAAGACTTCTTTCCTCTATTCATTACGCGATTGGTTGAAGGAGGATCCCGATTTTATCCAACATCATAAGGAGGATCTTGCTGCTTCGTTGGAGCGTACCGTTGTGGATATCCTGATGAAGAAACTTCGACAGGCGGCTAAAGATCTGAAAATAAAGCAAGTGGCTGTTGCCGGTGGCGTGTCGGCAAACAATGGTCTGCGTAATGCTTTCCAGGACCATGCCAAACGTTACGGCTGGAAGATCTTCATCCCGAAGTTCAGCTTCACAACCGACAACGCTGCCATGATTGCTATAACGGGCTACTTCAAGTTCCAAGACAAGGATTTTTGCTCGATGGATTTGCCTGCATATAGTCGTGTGACAGTGTAATATGACCACGATAAAAGGCCATGAAGCCGTACATAATGCTGTATTTGTGCGAAAAAGTTGCTTTTTTTGCGCAAATGTTTGGTCAAACGAAAAAAAAGTAGTAATTTTGCACGCTGTTTGAAAGAAGCTATTTGAATAAAAAAGAAAGGAAAAGAGAGAAATGGCTAAGATTTGTCAAATTACCGGAAAGAAGGCCATGATTGGCTGTAACGTTTCCCACTCTAAAAGACACACCAAGCGTCACTTCAATGTGAACCTGTTTAGCAAGAAGTTCTACTATGTAGAGCAGGATTGCTGGATTAGCTTGAGCATTTCTGCTAATGGTCTGCGCGTGATCAACAAGATGGGTCTCGATGCTGCACTGAAGCAGGCTGTGGCTAAGGGCTACTGTGATTGGAAAGAAATTAGAGTAATTGGTTAATTAGAGGAGAATAAACGCTATGGCAAAGAAGGTTAAAGGCAACAGAATCCAGGTGATTCTGGAATGCACCGAGATGAAGGCTAGTGGTCTGCCCGGCACATCACGCTACATCACCACTAAGAATAGAAAGAACACTCCTGAGCGTCTGGAATTGAAGAAGTACAATCCCATCCTCAAGAGAATGACCGTTCACAAGGAAATTAAATAATAAGAAACTATGGCAAAGAAAACTGTGGCTACCTTGCAGACTGGCAAGACTGATGGCCGTTCATACACCAAAGTTATCAAGATGGTTAAGAATCCTGAGACGGGTTCTTACTCTTTCGACGAGCAGATGGTTCCCAACGAAGCCGTTAAGGACTTCTTCAAGAACTAATCATTGTCTACTTGTACAAGTAACAATCTCCACGTCTGTGGAAGTATCAATAGGAAGGCATCATTTCGATGCCTTCTTTTTTTATGCCGGGTGGTGGTCATACTATGGTGTGAAAAGTGTGGAATCCTATCTTGTATTTATCTTTTTTATGGTTAGTACTGCAATTTTTCTCGCTTTCAACGCGTTTTTTAAAAATCTTGTGCTATCTTTGCATTTCAAATAGAAAATATAATTGTATATGGGATTTTTTAGTTTTTTCAGTAAGGAGAAGAAGGAAACGTTGGATAAAGGTCTTGAGAAGACCAAAACCAGTTTTTTCTCTAAATTGACAAGAGCCATCGCTGGAAAATCAAAGGTGGATGACGATGTTCTTGACAATCTGGAAGAAGTTCTTGTGACCAGTGATGTGGGTGTGGACACAACTCTCAACATTATTGATCGTATTCAAGCTCGTGTGTCACGCGATAAATATGTTGGTACTGACGAACTGAACAAAATCCTGAAGGATGAGATTTCTTCACTCCTGACCGAGAATAATACCGATGACACCGAAGGTTTTGTCATTCCCGAAGGCAAGAAACCTTATGTCATTATGGTTGTCGGTGTGAATGGAGTGGGCAAGACCACAACCATCGGAAAGCTTGCCTACCAGTTTAAGAAAGCAGGAAAGAAGGTTGTGTTGGGAGCTGCTGATACCTTCCGAGCTGCTGCTGTCGAGCAAATTGTTATCTGGGGCGAACGAGTAGGTGTACCTGTCGTAAAGCAGCAAATGGGCAGTGATCCTGCCAGTGTGGCCTTTGATACCTTGAGCAGTGCTGTAGCTACGGATGCTGATGTGGTGTTGATTGATACGGCCGGTCGTCTGCACAATAAGAAGGGACTGATGGACGAGTTGTCCAAGATAAAGCGTGTCATGCAAAAGGTAATGCCCGATGCCCCACACGATGTGATGCTCGTACTGGATGGCAGTACCGGACAGAACGCATTCGAACAAGCAAAGCAGTTCACCCAAGCTACTCAGGTGACCAGTATGGCTATTACCAAACTTGATGGTACGGCCAAGGGTGGTGTGGTAATTGGAATCAGTGACCAGTTCAAGATTCCTGTTCGTTATATCGGATTGGGTGAGGGTATGGAAGACCTTCAGCCATTCAATCGACGTGAGTTTGTGGGCTCATTGTTTGATGAAAACAAGTAAAAGATGTCTGCGATGAAGAAGACAACCATTGATGTGATTACACTGGGATGTTCGAAGAATCTGGTTGACAGCGAACGTCTCATTGCGCAACTGGAGGCTGTGGGGTATGTCGTCACGCACGATGCTGACAATCTTTGTGGCGAAATAGCTGTGGTGAACACGTGTGGTTTCATTGGAGATGCCAAGGAGGAGAGTGTCAATATGATCCTCCAGTTGGGACAGCGTAAGTTGGACGGAAGCCTTAAGCGACTATATGTAATGGGATGTCTGTCTGAAAGATATTTGGCTGACCTTGAAGCAGAACTTCCGGAGGTTGATCGTTTCTACGGAAAGTTCGATTGGTCAAAGCTTGTCGGAGATATCTCGTCAGACAAGGAACTGCTGGATGCTGGTCTCGCTGTAGCTGAGAGTTGTTATGTCACGTCCCTTGCCAATGCGCGTCGCATCACCACACCTGGCCATTATGCTTATTTGAAGATTTCGGAAGGTTGCGACCGTGGTTGCGCATATTGTGCCATACCTATCATCACAGGTAGGCATATAAGCAGGCCAATGGAAGAGATCGAGGACGAGGTGCGCTCGTTGGTATCCCAGGGTGTCAAGGAGTTTCAGGTTATTGCACAGGAGCTTACTTATTATGGCCTTGACCTGTATCATCGTCGTGCTATTGCTGAACTGATTGAAAGGATTGCCTCGATTGAGGGTGTGGAGTGGATTCGTTTGCATTATGCTTATCCTACTGACTTCCCGCATGACCTTCTACGTGTGATGCGTGAACACGATAATGTCTGTCGTTATCTTGACATTGCCTTGCAGCACATTTCTGACAACATGTTGTCAAAGATGCATCGACACATTACTGGTCAGCAAACACGCGAACTGATTGAAACCATGCGACGTGAGGTGCCTGGCATCGAGCTGAGAACCACTTTGATGGTCGGATTTCCGGGAGAGACGGATGAGGACTTCAACGAGCTTGTCGACTTTGTCAAGTGGGCCCGTTTCGACAGAATGGGTGCTTTTGCCTATAGTGAGGAGGACGGCACTTACGGAGCGGAACATTATCAAGACGATGTTCCTGCCGATGTCAAGGAGGCCAGGCTCAGTAAGTTGATGCGCGTTCAGCAACGTATTTCTGCCGAAGTCCAGGAGCAGAAAGTGGGGCAGACGTTTCGTGTTATCATTGACCGTGAAGAAGGCGACTACTATGTGGGTCGTACGGAGTTTGACTCGCCCGAGGTTGATCCCGAGGTCTTGATAAATGCGGATGAATATGAGCTCGATCTGGGCGAATTCTATGATGTGAAGATTACGAGTGCGGATGATTTCGATTTGTATGGCACGATTGTGTCTGATAATTAAATTGACTTTCCAAGTACCCCCGCTATGAATAACAAGGAATTTACCTCGGAACTGGCACGGCGCATAGGCCGCACCACAAAGGAGACAGGCACGTTGATGACGGCTCTTGTCTCGGAAATGGCTGTTCAGTTGGCTGATGGCAATCAGATCAATGTTTCTGGGTTTGGTGTTTTTGACGTGAAGAAGAAGGTGGAGCATGTCACCACGCATCCCACAACACGCCAACGCATGCTTGTGCCTCCTCGCATGGAGGTTAAGTTCAAGCCCAGTCAGACGATTAAGGATAAACTCAAATAAAAAGTTGAGGGGCTTATGGATAATAAGATTTTATTGCAAGATCTTTTTGCAGGAGTCAGTCTTCGAAGTGGTTCGTCGAAGAAGGACAGCGAGAGTTTTGTCCGTACCTTTTTCGAGATTATCGAACAATACCTGCTTCAGGATAAGATTGTCAAGATTAAGGGGTTAGGAACCTTTAAGATAGTCGAGGTGAGTGGGCGCGACAGCGTGAATGTAAACACGGGTGAGCGCATACATATCAAGGGGCATTCCAAAATGACGTTTACACCTGATGCGGCCATTCGAGATCATGTTAATCGTCCGTTTGCGGATTTTGAGACGGTCATTCTTAACGAGGGTGTCGATATTGCTGCCATGGAGTATGTCGATCCTGCTCAACAAGAACCCGACGAGCTGGAGACGACGTATCGTATGGAGGACAATCTGGAACGTACGTTAAGAGGTGAGAACAACGAAACGACACTGCGTCCTCAGAATGGCTCCCCAATTGGGTTGGGGGATTTTGTGCAGCCAGCAGACCCCATTGCCGACGAACCTATTGTGGATGAACCTATTGTGGATGAACCCATTGTGGATGAGCCCATTGTGGAGGAGCCCATTGTGGATGAACCCATTGTGGAGGAGTCCATTGTGGAGGAGCCCATTGTGGATGAACCCGTTGTGGATGAACCCGTTGTGGAGGAGTCTATTGTCGATGAATCCGTTGTGGATGAACCCATTGTGGATGAACCCATTGTGGATGAACCCGTTGTGGATGAGCTCGTTGCCGATGGACCCGTTGTGGAGGAGTCTATTGCCGATGAACCCGTTGTGGATGAATCCATTGTGGATGAACCCGTTGTGGATGAGCTCGTTGCCGATGAACCCGTTGTGGATGAGCTCGTTGCCGATGGACCCGTTGTGGATGAGCCTATTGCCGATGAACCCATTGTGGATGAACTTGTTGTGGAGGAGTCTATTGCTGATGAACCCGTTGTGGATGAGCCCATTGTGGATGAACCCGTTGTTGATGATCCTGCTGTTGAGCAAACGGTTGAGGAGCCTTCTGAAGAGAGAGAAGGAGATGAAGCTTCAGTGTCGCAGACGGTTGATCCTCAGTTGGTTGACGAGGCAGTAAAAGATACCCCCTTGGAAGACGAACTTGCCGAAGAGGATACTATTTATCCCAAAGATGACCCTTCTCCTGAAAAGTCAGAAAGCACGTTGGATGAACCTTATGCAATAGAAGAATCCAATACAGAAGACGAGGAGAAGGAAGCGTTCGAAGAACCTAGGCCAAAGCGTGACGTACGCTTTGTGCGCCCCCATTATGAGATGCGTCATACCTATGATAAGCATAGTGACGATACTGACAAGGGGGGGCTTCTTGCCAACCTTGGCAAAGGAGTGCTCTGTCTGCTCGCCGTCGTGCTGATTTTTGGTGTTGGCTATTTGGCTGGTTCGCATCATTTGTTTGGTGAGGGCTGTGAGACGAAGGTGTACGAGTTGATACAATCGCAGACAGAGCAACAATCGTCTAAACAACAAGCTGTTATCGAAAAGTCAGAACAAACTCTTGATAGTGAGGTTGAGTGTCAGGATGATGAGGAAACGGATGATGTCTTTCAGGATGGTTTTTCGGAAGACGATGGTCTGGATAACTCTCCCAATATCCCAGCTGGTAAGCGGAATGCTGACACGGATTCCTCGTTTGGCGATGAATCACAGCCTGTCCGCAAGGCGCAGAAGGACGGCAAGGCCAGCACGGATCAGGCTGCTAAGCCGGTAGTAGATGATTCGTCTAAATATCCTCAAGTGCAGGGTGGTGCATACCTTATTGTGGGGGTTGATAAAGTGCATAGCGTGAAACCAGGAGAAAGTGTGAATGCGCTTGCCAAGAGATATTTTGGCGACATGGATCAGGCTGTGTATATCATCAAGCTGAATAACCTTGTCAATCCCGACATTGTTGAGATCGGACAGAAACTTAAGATACCTTTGTTGAAGAGGAAATAACAACAAAGAATGAAATAAGAAGTAAAAGAGGCTGCGTTAATTAATGTCTAATCGCAGCCTCATTTCTTAAATAGTTTTAAAACTGATTTAAGTAAACTTAAAAGCCTTGGCATATTTCGGTCAAAACTTGGTTGTCAGACAGAAAAGTTGTAACTTTGCACATTATAAGCCGGAATAAGAAATAAATGAAATAAGCCGAAATAAAAAAAACGAAATAAACAGAAATAAGAAATAAACAAAGATACAGTTATGGCAGAATCAATTGATATCCGTGAACTCAACGAACGGATTGAAAGGCAGAGCGCCTTCGTTACAAACCTGATTACGGGAATGAATCAGGTTATCGTGGGTCAGAAACATTTGGTGGAATCGCTCCTCATTGGTTTGTTGAGCGATGGGCACGTGCTCCTTGAGGGTGTCCCCGGATTGGCCAAGACACTTGCCATCAGCACCCTTTCCAAACTCGTTGATGCCAAGTTCAGCCGCATCCAGTTTACTCCCGACCTGTTGCCTGCCGACGTTATCGGTACAATGATATACAGTCAGAAGGATGAGAAGTTCGTAGTGGAGCAAGGCCCTGTCTTTGCCAATTTCGTGTTGGCAGATGAAATCAACCGTGCTCCTGCCAAGGTGCAGAGCGCCTTGCTTGAAGCCATGCAGGAACGTCAGGTTACCATCGGTAAGAACACATATCCGCTCCATAAGCCTTTCCTTGTGCTGGCCACTCAGAATCCCATCGAGCAGGAAGGTACCTATCCTCTTCCCGAGGCACAGGTAGACCGTTTCATGCTGAAGGTCGTTATCGATTATCCTAAATTGGAGGACGAGAAGAAGATTATCCGCAGCAACATCAGTGGCGAGATCAAGAAGGAAATCCGTCCTATCCTCTCCACGGATGACATTCTCAAGGCCCGTGAGGTGGTAGCTCAGGTTTACCTGGACGAGAAGATTGAGCAGTACATTGCAGACATCGTCTTTGCCACCCGCTACCCCGAGAAGTATGGCCTGAAGGAACTTAAGGACTACATAGAATTCGGTGGTTCACCCCGTGCCAGTATCAGTCTTGCCTTGGCCGCCCGCGCCTATGCGTTTATCAAGCGTCGCGGCTACGTCATCCCCGAGGACATCCGTGCCGTGGCCTACGATGTGTTGCGCCATCGTATTGGCCTGAGCTACGAGGCTGAGGCAAACAATGTGTCAACAGAAGATATCATCAGTCAGATTATCAACAAGGTAGAAGTGCCCTGATGGAAACTGCAGAAATACTGAAACGTGTTCGTCAGATCGAAATTAAGACGCGCGGTTTGTCGAACAATATCTTTGCTGGAGAGTATCACTCAGCCTTCAAGGGGCGTGGTATGGCCTTCAGTGAGGTGCGTGAGTATCAGTATGGAGATGATATCCGCGATATTGAGTGGAACGTAACGGCACGTTTCAACAAACCCTTTGTCAAGGTCTTCGAGGAGGAACGAGAGCTGACCGTCATGCTTCTCGTTGATGTCAGTGGCAGTCTGAACTTTGGCACTTCGGTCCAGATGAAGCGTGACATGCTTACTGAGATTGCTGCTACGCTGGCCTTCAGCGCCATTCAGAACAATGATAAGATTGGCGTCATTTTCTTCAGTGATCGTATCGAGAAGTTCATTCCTCCTAAGAAGGGTCGCAAGCATATCCTCTTTATAATCCGTGAATTGCTCGATTTCCAACCGGAAAGCCTTCGTACAGATGTCGGTCAGGCTGTCGAGTATCTGAGCCGTGTTATCAAGCGTCGTTGCACTGCTTTTGTGCTGAGTGACTTCATGGACACCCGCGATTTCCGCACCCCCTTGACCATTGCTAACCGCAAGCATGACATAGTGGCTGTACAGGTCTACGACCGTCGCATTGCAGAGCTCCCTGATGTGGGCCTTATCAAGGTGCGTGATGCTGAGACCGGTTTCGAGAGATATCTTGACACAAGCAGCAAGAAGGTTCGCAACGCACAGGCTTCGTGGTGGCGTGAGCGTCAAGCCAAGGTGCGTGACACCTTTACCAGAAGCAACGTAGATTCTGTCAGCGTCAGTACCGATCAGGACTATGTCTCTGCCCTCAAGAGTCTCTTTGCTCAGCGAAGCTGATAAACGTATGATATTCAAGAATATTCTATATATTAGGACTGATAAGTAATACCACCTTCAATGAAAAATAAACTTGGCATACTCTTCTTGGCTCTCTTGTCGTTAGGTACGCTAAATGCATTGGCCCAGGTTGTTGTAGATATTAAGATTGACTCCTTGCAGTTATTTATCGGTCAGCAGACCGGTATCACGCTCGATGTCACCTGTGATGCCAGCCAGCAGCCAGTCTTCCCCGACCTTAAGGATCGCAGTATGCTGACCAAGGGCGTCGAGGTCGTCAAGGTCTGTCCGCTGGACACACAGCGCCTCAATGAAGGCAAGCGGGTGCTCTACTCGCAGCGTTACATTGTAACCTCTTTCGATAGTGCGCTCTACTACCTTCCCCCCATGGAGGTCTTGGTCGACACCACTCGTTACCAGTCCAAGGCGCTGGCATTGCAGGTTTATACGGTACCCGTCGACACCGTTCACCTGGATCAGTTTTTTGGTATCAAGGATATCGAGGACGCTCCATTTTCCTGGGATGATTGGTCGAGTGTGGTGCTGGGGTCCTTGCTGGGAATCTTGTTGCTCATTTTGATTTTTGTCATGTTTGTCTGGCTCAAGCAAGGCAACCCCATCATCCGTATCATTCGTCACAAGGCTCAGCTGCCTCCTCATCAGGTGGCCATGAGCGAGATACAGCGCATCAAGGAGGAGAAGACTTGGGCATCAGAGGATAGCAAGGAGTACTACACCCAGCTTACCGATACCTTGCGCACCTACATTCAAGATCGCTATGGCTTCCGTGCCATGGATATGACCTCGGGTGAAATCATCGAACGTCTCATGGAGGAAAACGACGAATCGGCGCTCAACGAATTACGACAGCTATTCCAGACGGCCGACCTTGTCAAGTTTGCCAAATACAGCACGCTCATCAATGAGAATGATGCCAACCTCGTAACAGCCATGGATTATATCAACCAGACGAAACAGGAGGTCGACCCGAATGCCAAGGCTGAGGAACCCAGCTATTCGCCCGAAGAGATGCGCAGCATAGGTATGAAGTGGACATTGCGCGTGCTCATCATGCTTGCCACGCTTGCCACGCTTACCATTGTGGTTCTTATCGTCATCCGTCTGATTGACTTGTTGTCCTGAGAAATACTATTTTTGCTTTACATTTTTAAATCATGACATTTGCTAATCCATTATACTTTTTTCTGCTCGTCCTGCTTATACCTTATATAATATGGTATATCATCATGCATCGGCGTATCGATCCCGTGATGCAGGTCAGCAGTGTGGAAGCCTTTCGCTATAAGCATCATACATGGAAGGAATACCTTGTACATGCCCCCTTTCTGTTGCGCATTGTATGTTTTGCTGCCGTGGTGACCGCTTTGGCACGTCCACAGAGTACGAACGAGTGGAGCGAAAACAATGTGGAGGGTATTGACATCATGCTCTGTATGGATGTCAGTACCAGTATGTTGGCCGAGGACCTCAAGCCCAATCGTATCGAGGCGGCCAAGGAGGTGGCGATAGAGTTTATCAACGGCCGCCCCAACGACAATATCGGCCTTACGATTTTTGCGGGAGAATCGTTTACGCAGTGTCCTATGACCACTGATCATGCTGTGCTGCTCAATTTGTTGAACAAGATGGAGTGTGATATGGCAGAGACGGGACTTATAGAAGACGGAACAGCCATTGGTATGGGTATAGCCAACTCTGTCAGTCGCCTCAAGGACAGCAAGGCAAAGAGTAAGGTAGTCATCATGCTGACCGATGGTTCCAACAATCGTGGCGAAATCTCTCCCTTCACGGCAGCCGATATTGCCAAGAGTTATGGCGTACGCGTCTACACCATCGGTGTCGGTACGAATGGCAAGGCTCGTTACCCCATGCGCGTGGGTGGTTACACCCAGTATATCCAGGTTCCTGTTGAGATAGATACCAAGACGCTCAAGCAGATCGCCTCTACCACCGATGGCCATTTCTATCGTGCCACCAACAACCAGAGCCTGCATGCCGTATATCAGGAGATAGACAAACTGGAGAAGACAAAAATGATGGTAAGCAAATACAACTCCTATAGTGATGAATTCTTCCTTTTCCTGCTCATTGGCGTGATAGCATTAGTACTGGAATTATTATTGCGAACCACCATTCTGAATAAGATGCCTTGACGCGTGGGCTACGTAAAAAACAGTAAAATTGTATCAACAAAATGTTTCGTTTTGCACATCCTCTATATCTGTATCTTCTGTGCTTGATAGCGGTCTTCGTGGTCTTGCACTACGTATCCTTATACCGACGCCGCAAGCGTATTGCCCGTTATGGCGACCCCTCGCTTGTTCGTCAGCTTTTTGTGGATTATTCTGCCGTCCGTCCCGAACTGAAGTTTTGGCTTTGCATCCTGGCTTTTGCCATGTTTGTCCTGGCTTTGGCCCGTCCTCAGAACGGCACCAAGCAGGCCGAACGTGAGCGCTATGGCATCGAAGCCATGGTAGCCCTTGATGTCAGCAACAGTATGCTGGCACAGGATGTCCACCCCTCTCGTCTGGATAAAGCCAAGCGCCTTGTTTCCAACATGATGAGCGAGATGCAGGACGACCAGATCGGCCTTGTCATCTTTGCAGGTGAAGCCTTCATCCAGCTCCCCATCACCACTGATTTTGTCAGTGCAAAGATGTTCCTCGATCAGATTAATCCAGGCATGGTGACCTTGCAAGGCACGGATGTAGCTCGAGCCATAGAACTCTCCATGCGCAGTTTCACCAACCGTGAGGGTGTAAATCGTGCCATCTTTGTCATTACCGATGGCGAAGACAATGAGGGTGGCGCTCTTGAGGCTGCCAGGGAAGCTGCCAAGAAGGGCGTTCATGTTTTCGTCTTAGGAGTGGGAAGTCCTCAGGGTGCCCACATACCCATAGCAGGCACTACGCAATACATGATCGACGAGAACGGTGATTATGTGACCAGCCGTCTTAACGAACAGATGTGTCGTGATATAGCCGAGGCGGGCAAGGGAGCTTACATTTATGTTGACAACAGTAGCTCCGCCCAGCAGGCTTTAAATAGCCATATCGACAAGCTGTCCAAGGCAAAGCTCGACATGGTAGCTTTCAGCGAGTATAACGAGAAGTATCAGCTCTTCCTCATCCTCGGTCTTATCTTCTTGTTGCTCGATGTCCTCATGTTGGCGCGTGAGAATCATCTGCTTCGTCAGGTACATCTCTTCCGTGACAAGTCGTTGCCACTTCTTCTCTTTGGCCTGATCTTGCTGACTTCCTGCACGCATCATAGCGAGCGTGATTTCCTGCGACGAGGCAATCGTTTCTATCGTGCGGCTGATGCTGATACCACGATTCTCGACCAGGCAGTGACGGAGTACAAGAAGGCACTTGCTGTGGACTCCATGTCGTCCCGTGCTCGCTACAACGAAGCAAATGCCCTGCTCTATCAGGGCAAGGACAGCATAGCGCTCGAAGAATACAAGAAGGCGGGCAAGATAGAGAAGAACCCCTTACGTCTTTCACACATTTTCCATAACATGGGTGTTATCTTGCAGGCCAGCAAGCAGTTCAAGCCTGCCATTGAATGCTACAAGGAGGCACTTCGCAACAATCCCGATGACAACGAGACTCGCTACAATCTGGCTTTGTGTCAGTATCAGCTTCCCAAGGACCAGGATGGCCAGGGTGGGGGAGATGGTCAGGGTGACGGACAGAATGATCAGCAGCAGGATCAGAATGGCGATCAGCAGCAGAACCAGCAGCAGGATCAGCAAGACCAGCAGCAGAACCAGGATCAGCAACAGGCAGAACAGAAGGAGCAGCCACAGCAACAGCCTCGCGACAACGAACTAAGCAAGGAGGCTGCCGAGCAGATGCTTAACGCTGCCATGCAGAATGAGCGTGAGACTCAGGACCGTCTGAATCGCTATAACCAACGCAAGCAGGAGAGAGAGAATGCGGCTGGTCAACGACGGTTGCAGAAAAACTGGTAAGGTAACAAGTAAGTAATATAGTTTGACAGATAGATATTATGGTATGTAAGAAGTTTGGACAGAGGGTCTCGGCTATCGTGCTGCTCCTCGTTACCATGCTGCCGGTGTGGGCGCAGAAACTGACCATTCAGGCACCCTCACAGGCTGAGGTAGGCCGGCGCATCCGTGTCTCGTATACACTGAACAGCAACGATTTCGACCGCATTCAGATTGATGGTGAATTTAGCGGTTTCGATCTCTTGTTCGGTCCCAGTATCAGCACCAGCAACAGCATACGTATCATAAACGGCCAGACTACACAAAGTTCAAGCACCACGTTCACCTATACGCTGGCACCCCAGAAGGCAGGCACCTTTACTCTGCCCTCTGCATCCCTTAACAGCGGTGGCCAGAAGGTGAAGAGCGGCACAGCCAGGATTGAAGTGCTGCCTGCCACCGACACCCCATCCCACCAGCAACAGAATGGAGCACAGGGCGGCGGATACGGCCAGTCGGGCCGCGGTGCCTATAATGGCAGTTCGTCAGGCACCAATCGCATGCACACCCCCACCTCCGATGAGAAGATAGGCAGCAAGGACCTGTACTTTACCGTCACTGCCAGCAAGAAACATGTTTACGAGCAAGAGGCAATCCTGCTTACCTACAAACTCTACTCCCTCGTCACTGTCGAGCAGTTGGCTGGTGAGATACCTCAGCTCGATGGTTTCCATACCCAGGAGATCGAGCAACCCCAGCAACGCAGCTTCACCATGGAGCGTGTGGGCAACAAGAACTATGGCACTGTCGTGTGGCGCCAATATGTCGTGTTCCCCCAGAAGTGCGGCAAACTGACCATTCCCGCTGTCGACTACGAGGCTGATGTCGTCGTTCAGGACCGCAACATCGATCCCTTCGACGCATTTTTTGGTGGCGGCTCCATGATGCAGCGCGTCAAGAAGATCGTACGGGCTCCGGCTGTTGAAATTCAGGTCGATGCGCTCCCTGTAAAGCCCGCCAACTTCAGTGGAGCAGTAGGCAAAGGCTTCCAAATCAGCGGCAAGCTGAATCCCGAGCAGGTAGACGCCAACGACGCCACCACACTGACCCTTACCGTGTCGGGTACGGGCAATATGAAGCTTATCAGTTGTCCCACTATTGAGTGGCCCAAGGATTTTGAGGTTTATGACCCCAAAGCCAGTCAGTCAACCAAGCTCACTACATCGGGCACAAGTGGAAAGGTAACTTACGAATGCGTTGCGGTGCCCCATCATGGCGGAAAGTACACCATACCACCCGTTGAATTCTGCTATTTCGATACCGAGAGCAAGTCGTACAAGACCATTCGCACAGGAGAGTTCAGCATCGCTGTGGCCAAGGGCATAGAGACCGAGTCCAGCCGTGTGCAGCAGGAAGAGCTCAAGGAACTGGCCAATGATATCCGCTACATCAAGCAGGGCAAGGCCACCCTCCGCCAACCCGGTCAGGGCACCTTTGGCAGCCCCCTCTACTGGCTTGGCTATGCCGTTCTTTTCGCTATCTTCACCATCGTTATGTTTATCTTCCACCGTCAGGCCCGCCTCAATGCCGATCACACTTCGGTTCGTGGCCGCAAAGCCAGCAAGGTGGTGGCCAAGCGTCTGAAGAATGCAGCCAGACTGCTCAAAGCAGGCAAGGCAGAGCCATTCTACGACGAAGTGATGCGCGCCCTTTGGGGATATGTGGCCGACAAGCTTAGCCTGCCCGTCACTGAACTTAACAAGGATAACGTCAGTGACAAGCTCATGGTCCGAGGCGTGGATGAAGAGCAAACTCAGCGTTTCCTCAACGTACTCAGTGAGTGTGAGTTCGCCCGATTTGCACCAGGAGATTCTGCTACCAATATGGACCACCTCTACGAAAATGCCTCCGAGGTTATCGAACGCCTGGAAGGTATGATTCAGAAGTCGTAATGTAACCCCACGAAATAAATATGAAACATCTTATCATACGTCTCTTCCTTCTCTGCACCGTCTTGGTGCCTTCCCCATCCATGGCGCAGAACAAGGCTACAGCAGATGCTGCCTATGCCAAGGAGAACTATCTCGATGCGCTGCGCATCTATCAGCAACTCACGACTGAAGGTGAGAGCCCTGAGCTGTACTACAACATGGCCAATTGCTATTACCGGCTCGATTCCATCGCCCCTGCTATCCTCTGGTACGAGCGTGCCTTCCTGCTCGAGCCCGCTGACAACGATATACGCTTCAATCTTCGTCTTGCACGCACCAAGACCGTCGACAAGGTAATCCCCGAGGAGGAACTCTTCTTTGTCCGTTGGTATCGCACGTTGCTCAATTCCATGAGCGTTGTCGCATGGCAGACGGTTTCACTCCTTCTCTTTGCCTTTGCTCTTGTCGCGATTGCCTGTTATTTCCTTTGTCAGAGTTTGCATCTCCGCAAGGCCGGATTCTATGGAGCCATCCTCCTGCTTCTTCTCGTCGTCATAGGCAACGTGATGGCTTGGCAGCAACAGCAGAGACGGCATGTCCACGATCGGGCCATCCTCATGGAACAGGCTGTTACCCTCAAGAGCACCCCCTCTGATAGTGGCACCGATCTGTTCCTCCTTCATAGCGGAACAGCCATGGAGATTATCGATGACGGCATGCCCGAATGGTATCAGGTGAGACTTTCAGACGGAAAAGAAGGGTGGCTCCCGGCCAAGACTGTTGAATTGATATGATAGAGGCACTAATACACTACGATCAGCAGCTCCTTCTGTGGCTCAATGGCAGCGATTCCGTCTATTGGGACGGTGTGTGGATGAGCATCACCACGGTCGGTACTTGGCTACTCTTCTACCTTGCCCTCTTTGTCCTGCTCATGCGGTCCCACGACATGAGACGCTTACTCGTCCTCATTGCCATGTTAGGCATCGCTATTCTCCTGGCCGACCAGGGAGCCAGCGGCATTTGCAAACCCCTTGTCCACCGTTTCCGTCCTTCCCACGAACCTCTCCTCGAGGGCTTGGTCGACATTGTTGACGGCTACCGTGGTGGCCTCTACGGCTTTATGTCCAGCCATGCTGCCAACGGCTTTGCCATAGCCACCTTCCTCTCCCTCGTCATCCGTCATCGGTGGGCCACCAGCAGCCTCTTCATCTATGCCGTCGTAACATCCTATTCGCGCATATATCTCGGAGTCCATTACCCCGGAGACGTACTTTGCGGAGCCCTATGGGGTGTCGTCTCCGCCCTCATTGCCTACAGCCTTTACATGCACCTTGCCAGTCGCCTTGGCCCAGTGCGGCAGTCCACGAGCACCGCCTATACCCGAACTGGCATCCTCAAGGACGATGTCCACCTTATCCCCCTGGCCTTCTTCTCCACGCTCGTCTACGTCGGCTTCCATGCCCTTGTGTATTCGCTGCATCACTGAAAACTCCCCCGCCAGTGCACAATCCAATCGCCAAACGCCCTTTTTTCGGGGTCTCGCTTTGCACTTTGGATTATTCTTTGTAACTTTGCGTCAGTAAATAAGTAAAATATACGTATACTATGTACAGAACTAAGACTTGTGGCGAGCTTCGTCTTGCCAATGTAGGAGAAACCGTGACCCTGTCCGGATGGGTGCAGGGCGTTCACGACCTCGGTGCCCTCACCTTTGTCGACCTGCGTGACCGTTATGGCATCACCCAGTTGGCATTCAACGAAGACTGTGCTACCGAACTCAAGGAGCAGGCCCAGAAGTTGGGACGTGAGTATGTCGTGCAGGCTACCGGTGTCGTGGCCGAGCGTTACAGCAAGAACAAGAACCTGCCCACGGGGGAGATCGAGATTAACGTCACCCAGCTCAACGTGCTCAATGAGAGCCAGACACCTCCCTTCACCATCGAGGACAACAGCGATGGCGGCGACGACATCCGCATGAAGTACCGCTACCTCGACCTGCGTCGCAATCCCGTTCGTCGCAATCTTGAGCTTCGCCATAAGTTTGCCTTTGAGGTGCGTCGCTACCTTGACCAGCAGGGATTCCTCGAGATAGAGACACCCATCCTTGTCAACAGCACCCCCGAGGGAGCGCGCGACTTTGTCGTGCCCTCACGCATGAACCCCGGACAGTTCTACGCCCTCCCACAGAGTCCACAGACCCTCAAGCAGCTCTGCATGGTCGCTGGCATGGACCGCTACTTCCAGATATGCAAGTGCTTCCGCGACGAAGATCTTCGTGCCGACCGTCAGCCCGAATTTACGCAGATCGACTGCGAGATGTCGTTCGTCGAGCAGGAGGACATCCTGCAGATGTTCGAGGGCATGAGCCGTCACCTCTTCAAGGCCATCCTCAACCTTGACATTCCCGAGCTGCCCCGCATGACCTGGGCCGACGCCATGAAGTATTATGGCAGCGACAAGCCCGACACACGCTTCGGCATGGAGTTCGTCGAGCTCAAGAATCAGCAGCCCGACAACGCTTCGCACATCCTCGTCGACAGCATCTTCCCCGCCGGTTTCGGTGTCTTCGATGATGCACAGTACATCGGTGCCATTTGCTGCGAGGGACAGGCCGTCCTCACCCGCAAGCAGATCGACCAGCTCACCGACTTCGTCAAGCGACCCCAGATCGGTGCCAAAGGCCTCGTCTATGCCCGTGTCCAGGACGATGGCAGCGTGAAGTCCAGCGTCGACAAGTTCTATGATGCCGCCGCCCTCGCTGTTCTCAAGGAGAAGATGCAGGCAAAGCCCGGTGACCTCATTCTCATCCTCAGCGGCGACGACGCCATGAAGGTGCGCAAGCAGCTCTGCGAGCTCCGTCTCGAGATGGGCAGCCGTATGGGACTGCGCGACAAGAACAAGTTCTCATGCCTCTGGGTCATCGACTTCCCCATGTACGAGTGGAGCGATGAGGAGCAGCGCCTCATGGCCATGCACCATCCCTTCACCTCGCCCAAGCCCGAGGACATCCCTCTTCTCGACACCGATCCTGCCAGCGTCCGTGCCAATGCTTACGACATGGTCATCAACGGCGTCGAAGTAGGCGGCGGCAGCATCCGTATCCACGATGCCAAGCTCCAGCAGAAGATCTTCGAGATCCTCGGTTTCACCCCCGAGCAGGCACAGCTCAAGTTTGGCTTCCTCATGAATGCCTTCAAGTTCGGTGCACCTCCCCACGGTGGTCTTGCCTACGGTCTCGACCGCTTCGTCAGCCTCTTCGCTGGCCTTGACAGCATCCGCGACTGCATTGCCTTCCCCAAGAACAACAGTGGCCGCGACGTCATGCTCGATGCTCCCGGCATCATCGACCAGAGCCAGCTCGACGAGCTCCACCTCAATGTACTGCCGGTAGAGTAAGCTGGAGACCCTCTCCGGCCTTCGCCCGTATATTTTGCCCGTTGGCAAAAGTCCCCCATAATGGGGAGGGTTTGGTTACTTTTGTAGTGTGCCTACGCACCCTGCTTCATCCCTTTTCTTGTAACCACCCCCTCCTCATTATGGGGGACTTTTTTGCTTCATCCGGTAAATGTTGTGATATTTGAACGCACTTTTGGCGACGGCCTAAAGTCGACGCGAAGACGCAAAATTTTTTCTTTTTGTTTACTCTTACTCAATTATAAGTTTTGCGTCTTTGCGTTCAAAAAAATGCATTCTGTGCAGGAATCTGACTGAAAATCATAGCTTAAAATCTTCACTAAAAATTACTGCGACCCAGGACTACCTTCTTGTTCTTGATAACGAGGCCATTGCGCTGTGTGGTGCGCTGGCCGGAGAGGTTGTAGAGGGGAGCCTCGTCTGACGATGCAATCTGTTGGAGTCCTGTGTCGGGATTGTCGGGTGTGCCGGGCTCCTGCTCCTTCTCGTGTCCGAGCAACTTGAAGGGGTTGACGTAAACGATGTTCGACTTCTCCGACTCGCCAGTCTCGTAGGTGACGGTCATGTAGATGGGTGTCTCGATGCCCTTGACGGGTGTGCCGTCCTCGTCCCACTCGGTCACCTCGAAGGGGTCTACCTTGAGCGTGTAGTTGGTCTGTAGCGGTTCGTCGATGGAGACGCGGAACTCGTTGCCGTAGGTGGTGCTGTTGTAGTAGAAGCTGAACTTCATCACCTTGGAGTGGCCTGCGGGCATGGTCCAGCTGAGGGGTATGTTGTAGAAGGTGCGGGTGGCGAGCTCGTCGCTCTCGGTCTCTTCGACGGTCTCCGTCACGGTGCCCAGGGTGAGGTCGGTGATGGGTAGTTTGCCGGGGTCGACGACCTCGACACGTGCAAAGGCAGCGTTACGCAGCTCCTCGCCGATGACGGGCTGTACGGCAAAGATGCGGTCGCCGGTGGTGGCCACGAGCTGGTATTGGAGGTCGGTGACGGTCTCGCGCTTCAGGTCGTAGGAGATGAGGTAGGCAGCAGCGCCTTCCACCTTGTTCCAGCTGAGTGTCACGGTGCCGTTGTTCTCCAGTGCCTGGAGGTTGGCGGGGGCGTACTGGCTGGCCAGTTCGGTGTAGCTGTAGTTGAGGGTGAAGGTCTTGCGCACGCTGCCGTCCGACTTGTAGCTGATCTGCTTCTCGCTGGTCATATCTCCGTCGGTGTAGGTGTACTCCGTGTCTTCCAGTTTATAGTATCCGTCTTCGGGGTAGTCGCGGTCGAACTCGGTGGTACGTATGGCTGCTACGGTCTTGTCATTGTTGTATTCGATAGTCGTCTTCTGGTCGTAGTAGTACTTGCCGCGGTCGCAGTAGACGGTGGTGGTGGCGATACCGTTCTCGAAGTCAGCATATTCGTATGTGTCGACGTTTCCGTTTCTGTCGATCGTCTTGCGTGTCATGTTGCCCTCTGCGTCGTACTCGTACGTCTCGGTCTTGAGCAGGGTGAATGCCTTGTTGGCCTCGACCCATGCGTTCTGTGTCATCGTCACGAGCTGCCCTGCGTCGTTGTAAGTGTACTCGTTGCGGGTTGTCCCGAACACCTTCCAGCTGAGCCGGTTCTGTGCGTCGTAGTAATAATAATATGTGTAGTCGTCGCTGTCGATGGCCTGGATGATCTTGTGCTCCGTTTGGGCCTGAAGGACGAGTGTGATGGTAAGTGCTAGTGTGATGAAAATCTTTTTCATTGTTGATATGTTTTTGGTTTGGTAGTTAACTTCCTCCTCAAGAGACATTTCCTTACTCCATCGGCATGGCAATCTGTCCGAGTGCTTCAAGTGTCTTAGACTCAGAGGGACGCGACATGTCGGGATTGATGATGCGGCCGTTGGGGTCGAGGAAGATGAAGCGGGGTATGGTCTGTGCGCGGTACTTCTGCAGGAAGTCGTTGTCGTCGCCGCCCCAGAGCTGTATGCCGCCCATGTTCTGGTCCTTGACCATCTGCTGCCACTTGGCCTTGTCGCGGTCGCATGAGAGGCTGACGAAGGCGATGTTCATACCCTTGAAGGTCTCCTCAAGCTTCTGCAGGTGAGGTAGTTCGCCACGGCAGGGCACGCACCAGGTGGCCCAGATGTCGATGTAGACGTAACGGCCGTGCAGGTCGTTCAGCGTCCAGTGCTTGCCGTTGATGTCCTCAAAGTCGAAGTCAGGCGAGGGACGTCCAGCCTTGAGCACGTTGCCGTTGGCCCAGGCCTGTTCGAAGGCCTGCTTGATCTCGGGGTCGGTGATGTTCTGCTCGAAGATCTCCTTCAGTCGCTCGGCGCCGTCGTTGCCGTTGTTCGTCACTAGCGCCACGGCGTTCGTTCCGATGAGATATTCCTTCAGGTCCTTGTTCTTTACGTTGTTGACCACGTATTCCAGCACCTTGGTCACGGCGTCGGTCTGTCCCTGTGGCGTCTCGTCGATGTCCTCGTCACGCAGGGCGAGTGCCGTCATGGCCGAGTACTGGAAGTTGGTGTACTCGGGCATCTGTATGAGCCATTCGTCCTCCTTCGAGGCCAGCTCCTGGAGCTTCTCGTAGACGGGTTCGTCGCAGGGCTTCTGCTGCGCATACTGTGCCAGGAAGCCGTAGATCCAGTAGGCGATGCGCAGCTTCTCCTTGGCTACGAAGTTCTTGTCCAACTTCTTGCTGTCCACGATCTTGTAGCAGTTGTCCGTGTACTCCTGCAGGACGGATAGAATCTCTTCGGGATCCTTGCCGAAGTCGCCCATCACTGGGCCTTTCAGTTCGCCGCAGCTCAGGTAGGGGTTGATCTGCGACTTCTTGCTCGTCACGCTGACGTTGAGGGCGGCGGGCGTCAGGTCCCACTCCATCTGGAAGTCCTTGCCGGGTTCGAGGTACACCGTGCTGCGCTTCCAGCGGTACTGGATGACGCCGTAGGTGGGTTCCTTTACCGTAAGGGCAATCTTGCCCTTGGCATTCTTCGTGGCACTGGCCGTGTCGCCCACCAGGGTGAGCGGCACGATGGTGTCGGTCTCTGCAAAGTGGATCTCCACCTCCTGCAGGCTCGTGTCGTGCGCCTTGAAGGTAATCTGGATGGGCTTCTGCGCCATCGCGTTGAGGGATGATGCTGCGAGGAGCATCAAGAGCGTTTTCTTCATGATGATATTGTTTTGTTGATTTGTTCTATTTCTCCAGCAATTGCTCGATGAGCTTTATCTTCTCGTCCTTGTCGGCGTTGATGGCATTGTAGCGCACGCGTCCCTCGCGGTCGATGAGGGTGATGTGGGGGATGGCCAGCACGCCGAAGTCCGTGTTCATGACGTCCTCCTCCGAGATGGCCACGTGCCAGTTCATGCCCATGGCCTTCATGTAGGCGGGGAAGCAGCCCATCTCTTTCTCGGGGTTGTTGCGACACTGCACGGTGCGGTGGTTGGGGGTGTCGACGAAGTAGCCCTGCAAGGATGTTATGCCCAGTATGACGACGTCCTTGCCCTCAAAATGCTTCTGTATTTCAGCCACTTCGGGGAACGACTGGATGCAGGGCACGCACTTCGTGCCCCAGAAGTCCATCAGCACCACCTTGCCTTTCAAGTCGGCCAGCGTATGGATGGGCATCTGGGCCACGCTGTCGCCCTGTTCCTTCAGGACGCGCAGGAAGTGCACCTCGGGTGCCTCGACGCCCACCAGCGTGCCGCAGGCAAAGGGACCGTTGAGGTACTTGACGTTCTCGCGGCAGGCCTTCTGCTTGCGGGCGTTGTCGAGGCTCTTGTCCAGCCGGTCGTACTGCTCGATGCAGGCCTTGCGCACGGCGTCGCGGTAGGCCGGCGAGATGCTGTCGACACGGGCGATGCTGTTGAACGCCTTGACGCACTCCATCACCGACGCCTCGGGCAGCGTCGTCTGCATCATCCGGATCACGGCCTCGGGGAAACCCTCGGTGTGCCAGTTGGCATCCTTCATGGTGGTCAGCGCGTTCAGCACGTCCTGCGTGTAGGTGGGGTTCTTGTCGATGATGCTCTGCAGCGATGGCGCGTTGAGGAACTGTATCAGTGCGCGGGTCTCCTTGTCGGAGTGCATGAAGCCGTCGTTCTCGGGCATGTACTTCCAGGCGAGGAAGGCAAAGTCGGCCTCCTTCCCGCTCTTGGCCGCGAGTGTGGGTTCGAGCCAAGCGCGCATGTACTTGTCCAGGTTCAGGCCGCCTGCCTCGAAGAACTGGTCCACCTGCGTGGCGCTGATCTGTTCGAGGTCTTTTGCTCCGAACCACTTGTTGGCATGCGCGTTGAAGGCCGTCTGTCGGGCCTCGTCCGTGGTGGCCGTCTGCAGGGCCTGGTTGGCATCGCGGCAGAAGTCGCGTATGGTCTCTTCACTGATCTTCTTGCCTTGCGCCAGCAGGGCGAACAGGGCAAATACTGAGGTTAAAAGTATCTTTTTCATCGTGAGTGTTGTTCTTTATTTCAACTTAAATCGGTACGTCCAGGTGAGGCCGTCGAGGGTGACCTCGGCGATGTTGGTCTTCTCGTTGAGGTTGCGTGTCCAGCCGCCGTTCCAGACGTTGCCGAGGCTGCGGAAGAGGTACTTGCTGTAGAGCAGCTGCAGGGGCACCTCGCTGATGCTGCCGGGCAGGACGGCTGGCAGTTCGGGCATGTAGTAGGGGTTGAGGTCCTCCGTGCCGTCAAAGCCAAAGACGCGACCCGAGAGGTTCTCGTCCAGGCAGTCCACGCGGGTCGTCACGCCATCCACCGTGGCGTAGACGGGTTCGTAGACCTGCCCGTTGTAGGTATAGCGCGTCAGTCGGCCAGCCACGTACACCACGTCCTTGACGAGCGTCGTCTTCCTGTTGTCCTCGCCGGTGAGCACGACTTCGGTCAGTTCACCGTTGTCGTTGTAGGCAAACTCGTAGGTGCCCGTAAGGCGGTAGTTGGGAGCCGTGTAGTCCTCGTTGAAACCATCCTGCAGGAAAGCCAGGATGGACTTCACGCGGTCGGCCTCCCTGTACACCTTCCAGTAGCGGTATTCGGCTTCCTGCTCCATGAAGTAGCGGTCCAGCCAACCGTGCTTCTCGAAGGCGATGGTCGTGAGGTTCTCATTCTCCTCGTTGTCCACGTCGCCACCGTTCCCGACGCTGACCTTCAGACGGCGGTACACGTCCTCATGGTCGTCAGAACGCTTGATACTCAGACCAATAACCTCGTCCATGGTGGCGTAGCTGACACCCGTCTGGAGCACCACCGGCTTGCGGCGACCCTCCTCGTAGAGCCTGAGCGTCACGGCGTTGGCACCCTTTGTCAGACCGTCCAGCTCTACCGTCACGGTGAAGCGCATGCGGTCGTAGCCCGTCAGGTCGAGGCTCTGCCCGGACGTGCCGTTCACTTCCGTTTCCAGTCGCAGGGGCGTGTGCGAACCGCGCAGAATGGTAACGTTCATCGAGGCCTTCGGATTGTCCGTCACGACATCCTCGGCATACAGCATGGCGGGCTGCACGGCCTCCAGGGTGAGGAAGGCTTCGAGGTTGGGATTGATGTGCATCACGTCGACGCCCATCTCCTTCAGTCCTAGCGCCATGAGGTGCATCTTTGATGCCATGAGAGGCTTGTCGAAGAGCAGTTCCGCCTCTTCCTCGTCCATGCGGATGAGGTGCTCGATGTACGCCACGATGTCCGTTTCGGCCGATGGGAAGTACGTCGACTCGTCTTCCTCGAGCAGGAAGAAGCCATGGTCGTAGAAGAAATCCTCGTCCTCAGCCAACAGCTGGGCAGCCGTCTTGCGTTTCGGATCCATCAGCGATGTGTAGTCCTTCAGCGAGTAGGCCAGGAAATCGTCGTCCACCGGATACTGGCCGCGAGCCTTGACCAGATAGTCGGCCAGGAGCGCACGGTGCATCTGCTGCATGGCCTTGTCGAGACGGTCGTCGTCAGCGGTCAGGCTTGTGAGGGTGGCCTTGTCCATCTGGCTGAAAGTGACGCTGTTGATGTTGGCCACTGCCGCATGGTGACCGCCCGTGGGCTGCGAGAGTCCCAGTTCGTTGGCCGAGGCAATGTCGGCCACGAGCAGCAGTTTGCGGGGGAAGAAGCTGTCCTTGTAGGCGTCGCTGTAGGCACTGAAGAGGTGCTCCCCAAGCAGGCCGATGGCTGCCTTGGCATCATCGTGCGTGATGTTCGTCAGCTGCGCCTTGTCCCAGTTGGACGACTGTTCGAACTGGTAGGCAAAGTCGAGCTGCTTGTCGAAGTTGTAGAGGATGTACGTCCCATGCTTCTCCTTGAAGTCGACAATCGGTGCGATGCCCTTGTCGAGGAGTGTCTCGAGGCGGTCCTGGTCGGCCAGCGAGGGCGTGGTGTCTTCCTTTTCGGCGCAGGAGAGTAGCGAGAGGAGGACGATCAGTAGGTATGGGTATTTCTTCATTTTCTTTTGGGATTTCTTTTGGGAAAGGGGCGATGTTTCGATGGCTCGATGTTTCGATGTCTCGTTTTCTCGATGTTTCGATGTTTCGGTTTCTCGATGTTTCGATGTTTCGGTTTCTTTATCTCTTCTCCCCTTGTATCTGCTCGCGCTTGAGGTAACGCTCGATGTTGGGGTTCACCGTGGTCTCGGCGAGGGGAAGCTCGAGCGTGTAGTTGGGCGACGTGGGCTGGAGGGTGAATACCTCTGTCTCGTTCACCGTACCTACGTTGCCGGAGGTCGACGTGCTGTACGAGAAGACGTGCTGGAGCGTCTTGGGATACCACGACTGTGTGCGTCGTAGGTCGTACCATCGGTGGTCCTCGAAGCAGAGTTCCAGGCGACGCTGGTCGAGCACGAAGCGGCGGACGGCTTCCGCGTCGGCTTCGCTGGGCAGGAGGCTGCTGTAGTCGCCGTCGATGCGCTTCGACAGCAGCGCCTTCATGTCGTCCAGGGCGGCCTGCGTGTTGCCCAGCATGGCGTTGGCCTCGGCGCGCGTGAGGAAGGCTTCGCTCAGCCTCAGCGAATTACCGCCCATCGTGGTGAACTGCGGGTGCCACTTGGCCGTTACCTGCTTGCCCTGCGAGGCGGTGAAGTAGAAGAGGGGACGCACATCGTTCTCGGGGTACAGGCTGAGCAGTTCGTCCGACACGCCGTACGCGGGTGTCGACAGCGCATTCTCCACGCGGTAGATCTTGGGTATGTCGCTCAGCACGCCTTCCTGTGCGTTTTCCACCAGCGTGCCCGCTATCTCGCCCCACGTGTGCAGCACCTCGGGATTGCTCACGCGGACGATGGGCGAAGAGAGGTTGCGGTTCATGGCGTAGAGGCCCTGCGGACAGAGCCCGATGAGCTCGTCGGCCGTGCTGACTGCCTGCTGCCAGCGTTGCATATATAAATAAGTACGCGCGAGAAGCAGCAGGGCCGCCTTCTTGTTGGGGTGCCAGAGCGACTTCGTGACGTGCGCCTGGTCAAAGCGCTCGACGGCACGCAGCAGGTCCGACTCAATCTGTGCGTAGACCTCCTCGACGCTGTTACGGCTGTAGTTGTTGGTGATGCCCGTTCCCTCGCGCAGGGGCACGCCCGGTGTGTTGGCGGCCGTGCTGGCATCGTAGGCCGGCGCGTAGACGTTGACCAGCTCCAGGTAGGCGCGCGCACGGAGGAAGTGGGCCTCGCCCTCGAGGTTCAGCTTCTCGGCCGCCTTTGCGTCGGCGTCCGCGATGTCGCCGCTGCGTTCCAGGATGTAGTTGGCCACGAGGATGTCGTTGTAGAGTTTGCCCCACACGTCGTTGTTGCCGTCGGCAAAGTCGCCCTCACCGGTGCGCTCGATGTCGTAGGCCCAGGTGTACATGCCCTTGTAGCGGTTCTTGGCCGTGGTGACGATCAGCGTGTTCTCCGACACGTCATCGGTCATGAACTCTGACTTGTAGAACCACGTCACGTCCAGGAACCCCTCCCTGTGCAGCATGGCCTCGAACTGTTCCATCGTGCGGGGGATGACCTTGTCCTTGTCCTCTTCCTTCAGGAAGTCAGCGCATGCGGTGAGGCTCGTCAGCAGTCCCACCATCATGCAGGTTTGTATCTTGCAGAATAATCTTCTCATTGTTAAATCCTATATTATCAAAAGCTTAACTGAATACCCAGGTTGAACGAAGGCAGGACGGGCAGACCGATGCTGGCCACCTGGTCGGGATCCTGTCCGGTGAGCTTCTTGTCGAAGGTCCAGACGCAGAGGTTCTGTCCTTGCAGGTCAATGCGGCAGTCGCTGATGTGCAGGGGGGAGAGCCACTTCCTGGGCAACTCGTACGCGAGGGTGAGTGCCTGGAAACGGATGTGGCTGCAGTCCACCACGCGGGCGTCGCTGTTGTCGTACATGTACCAGCCGGCGTAGGTAGTGGGGCCGATGTCGCGAAGGTAGCGCAGGTCTGCCATCGTGAACTGGTACTGGTTGGCAACCGTGATGCTTTCGGTGCCGGTGGGCAGGTTGAGCGATACGTTCGAGAGGGCCGGAATGTCGGTGTGCTGCTCGTCGCCGGGCTTGCGCCAGCGGTTCACGAAGGCCGAGTTGAGGTTGTTCTCGGGCTGGGGCAGGGCAGGGTTGCCGTCCTGGAAGAGGGCCAGCAGACGCTGCTTGTAGCCCACCTTGTAGGTGAACTGCGCACGAAGCATGAGGTTCTTCCAGTGCAGGTCGGTAGAGAAGCTGCCGTTGATGTGGGGCATGCGCGTGCCGCTGTAGGTCAGGACGTGCTGCAGAACCTGGTCGCGCGACAGGCCGGCGGGTAGGTCGGTGAGGTTCTTGAAGCGGGGCAGGCCGTACTCGTCGAGCCCTGCAAACTGGTACGAGTAGAAGCCGTCCACGCTGCTGCCGTCCAGCACCACGCTGCCGCTGATGTAGTCACCGTACATGTTGTCGCCCACGATTCCCTGCTTCACCACGTTCTTGTTGTAGGCAAACATCAGCGAGGTGCGCCACTGGAAGTCGTTTGTCTTGACGTTCAGCATGTTGATGCTGAACTCCACGCCCGTGTTCTCGGCCACGCCGTTGTTGTAGTAGAGGGCCGTGGTGCCGTTGATGAGCGAGACGCTGCGGTTGGTGATGAGGTCGGTGCTGCGACTGAAGTAGACGTCCAGTCCCAGGTTGATGCGGTTGTTCAGCAGCGCGGCCTCGATGCCACCGTTCCAGGTCGACGTCTTCTCCCACTTGAGGTTGGCGTTGGGGTACTCCTTGATGCCGGCCGAGAGTTCGCCTGTCGTGGTGTTCGTCTTGGGTGTGCCGATGATGAGGTAGGGCGTGGCCGTGGGTACGCTGCCTCGGTAACCGTATGAGGCTCGCACGGCTAATGTGTTGAGCCAGCTGACGTTGCGAAGGATGCCGTACTCCTGCAGGTTGGCACGTCCACTCACGCTCCAGACGGGGTTGAACTTGGCGCTCTCGTACTGTCCGAACTGGTTGGAACCGTCGTTGCGGATGTTGAAGTTGAGCGAGAAGTAATTCTTGAGTGAGTAGGTCGAGGTGAGGTAGAAGGACAGCGTGTTGTTCGTTTTGTCCGTGATGGTGGGGAAGCTGGTGGCCTTCACGTCGCCGCTGCCCATGAACCATTGGCGCAGGTACCAGTAGTAGCGCTGCGCGTCCTGTGCCGAGCCGGCCCAGTAGTTGACGAATGTCTCGCCCTGGCTGGGCATGTAGCCGGGTATGAGGCCGCTGTTCTGGCCGCGGTAATAGGTGGACGACATCTCCTGTCCCAGGTCGAAGTTGAAGTAGTGGGTGTCGTTCAGGTCGAAGTTGTAATTCAGCTGGTTACGCCACATGATGGCGCGCTGTGTGGTGTGGCTGTTGGACCATACACCACCGTCCAGCAGGCGCGACTGCTCGCTGGCATCGGCACGTGGAGGCTCTGCCCCGTAGTCGTAGCCGCGCAGCGAGGCGGTGTAGAAGGTGCGCTCGCCAATCTGACTCTCCGTGGCATTGGTGGTGGAGGTCAGTCCGAAGGTCGTCGTGTAGCGCAGTCCGTCGATGATTTCCCAGTTCAGGTTGGCCGTGAGGTTCAGCGAGTTGTTCTTCACCTTCTGTCCGCTGTTGGCCAGCTCGTCCAGTATGTTGTAGCGTCCGTAGACCTTCTTCTGCGTGGTCATGTCCTCGGTGATGAGTTTCTGGATGTAGGCGTACGTGCCGTCGGCATTGCGGGCCGGGAAGATGCGGTTCGTGTAGTAGGCCTCGTCGAAGGTGCTGTAGTAGGCGTTGTTGTAGTTGGCATCCTGCAGCGAACCGCTCAGGCGCAGGTCGAGCATCAGGTGGTTGGTGATCTGCGAGCTGAGGTTCATGCGGGCCGTCAGTCGCTGCAGGTCGGTGCCCCGCTCCGCGCCTCGGTCGTCGGTGTAACTGATTGAGGTATAGTAACGTGTGCTGCTCGTTCCGCCCGAGAGGCTGGCGTTGTGGGTCTGCGAGAAGCTGTTGCGATACAGCTCGCCGAACCAGTCCGTGTTGTTGCTCTCCATGGCCGATACCTGGCGCTGGAACTCGCCGAAGGAGATCTTCTTGTCCCAGTAGTCCATCATGGCTCCCTCGTAGCCGTAGCGCTCGGGCATGGACTGGAAGTAGAGGCCGCGCTCCATGATCTCGCGGCTTACGTCGATGCGCTGCTTCGAGCTCATCAGGTTGAAGTCGCTGTAGCTGGGACGCTGCTGGAACTGTCCGTTGAAGGAGTAGTTGACGTGCACCTTGCCGCTCTCGCCCGTCTTGGTGGTCACGACGATGACGCCGTTGGCGGCGCGCGTTCCGTAGATGGCGGTTGCCGAGGCGTCCTTCAGCACGTCGATGCGGGCAATGTCCTGTGGGTTCAGGCCCGTGATGGCATTACCGATGAGGTTCACATTGTCCAGCGAGTTGATGTCGTCGGCCGTCAGGGGGACGGGGTTCTCGTACACGATGCCGTCGATGACCCACAGCGGCTCACGCGAACCGGTGAAGGTGCTCGTGCCGCGGAGTCGCATGGTGGGCGTGGCACCGGGCGTGGCACTCTTGTTTGTCACCATCAGTCCGGCAATCTTTCCCTCCAGCATCTGGCCTACGTTGAGCGCGCCCTTCAGGTCCAAGTCCTTGTCTGTCACCGTGCTGATGGCGCTGGTCAGTTTGCGCTTGTCGATGGTGTTGTAGCCCGTCACCACCACCTCGTCCATCAGGCTGTTGTCCTCCTCCAGCTTCAGCACGTAGTTGGCCTTGTTCGCCTTCACGTAGACCTGTGCCTCCTTGAAGCCCACGTACGAGGCGTAGAGTCGTTCCTCCTTGCCCGTGGCCTCGAACGAGAAGTTGCCCTCCTGGTCCGTCACGCTGTGGCTCTCCTTGCCGTCCTTCATGCGTATGGTGATGCGTGCTGCGGGCATGGGTTCTCCCTTTTCGTCCACCACACGTCCGGTGTAGGTCTTGACGGGCGTGGCCTTCGCCTTGCCAGGCATAGTCTGTGCCGACATGTCGATGCTGTATCCGCTGAGGTTCAGAATCAGGCAGATGCTGGCTATGATGTATTGTGCTTTTCGAACGTGACTTGTCATTTTTCTGTACTGTGGAATCTTTTGTCTTAAAAATGTTGCAAATTTACAAAAATTATGCGAAAGAATACACCATTGTTAATGTTTTTGGTCACAAATCACCGAAAAATGTTGAGAAAACGGGAAAAACATGACGCTGCATTGTCGGTCAAACAATGCAGCGTCGTTCAGAACACGACGCGACGTCGTCGTGGGGGCGGTATGGCTTACTTGATGATTTTGATGCGTCCGGCCGGTTGGGCGTATTGGGCAGGAATCTTGCCGTGCAGATTCTCCTTGATGTATTGCGCAAGAGCTTCGTTGTAACACATAATCCTTTTCTTCAGAAACTTAGCATCGCGCATCATGCCTCCCAGTCCTCCGCCTGTCACGCAGTAGTCTATCGTGGCCAGTTTGTACGTCTGGCTTGGGTTGATGGGTTTGTAAGTGTTTGTACGCTTGTCGATTACGCTGATGTCTTGTACGCGCGGGTTGGCGTTCATGTTGATTGTGAACTGGATGCCCGAACTCTGTGGGAAGTCGCCCGTTTCGAGTGGCAGATTCTCCACAACCTTGTTGAGCATGTCAATAATCTTCTGCCCGCTGACTTCTACCAGACACAGGTAATTCTCGTATGGCAGCACTCCGATGACGTCGCCCAGGGTAATCTTGCCCGCGTTTAGTGACGTGCGTATGCCGCCTCCGTTGCTGAAGGCGAGGTCGGCATCGGTCAAGCTGCGGTACGCATCGCATACGAGGTCGCCGATGGCACATTCCTCCAGTCGGATGAGCTGTTTGCCTTTTTCGTTCTTGATTCCAAGCGGAAAGTCGGTGGTTCCGAGGATGGTTCCAACTTGCTGATTGTAAAGGTTGTTGATGCTGTCTGTAACCTCCTGTACGCGCTTGTTGCTGTGGGGTATTGTCTCGGTGGGGATGAGGTCCGCTGACATCTTTCCGTCGGGCGTGATAAGCAGTTTGCCGACGTTCTTGAACTGCGTGCCGGTCTGCGTGATGAGCACGCTCTTCCCGTCCTTGCTGGGAACGGTGACGCTGGGCACTGTGGAGTGGGTGTGCCCGTCGAGTACCACGTCGATGCCTGTCGTGGCGCGCACCATGTCGTGAGAGACAGCGTTGCAGCGGTTTTGACTCTCACCCACGTGTGAAAGCACGATGACGTAGTCTGCGCCCAGTTGTCTTACGTCGTCGACGGCCTTCTGCACCTCCTCGTAGAGCGTCTTCTCCTTCAACTCTGCAACTAGCTTCCCGTCCTGGAAGAAGGCGGCCTCCTCGGTGTAGCGCGTGGTGGGTGTAAGCACTCCGATGAAGGCTACGTTCTTGTTCCCAATCCGCTTGATAACGTGTGGGTTGTAGAATGGACGCCCGGTCTTCGTCTCGCACAGGTTGAGGCAGACGATGGGGGCGTCGATCATGGAGAGGAGCTCGTGTGTATGGTGCAGGCTGAAGTCAAACTCGTGGTTGCCTAGTGCCACGGCCGCGTAGTTCATCTCTTTCATTATGTCCACCATGTACTGTCCCTTCGAGAGCGACCCGTATGAGCCGCCTTGCAGGAAATCGCCCGAACTGGTGAGCTCGCAGTAGGCCGTGTCGCGGATTGCATCGCGCAGACCGGCCATCTTGGCATATCCGCCGATGTTGCAGTGCACGTCGTTTTCGTACAGAATTACGATGCTCTTGTCGTTCCTTTCTGCCTGCCCCTTCTCTGCGGCGGGGCGGGGTGTGGTCCAATGGTCTGCGTCTGTGGCCGTGGGGTTGGTTCTCAGTGTCTGCTGTGTCTGGCAGGCAGCCAGCAGGGTGGCAAGGAGCAGTGCGTGGGATGTTTGCTTTTTGAAATGAATCATGTGTGAAATTTTGCAAAAGAGAGTAAGCGGGATTACTCTCGCTTACTCTCATATTGTCTGTCAGTTAAACATTGTCTCATAGCTTGAAGGGAGCACTCTTCACGTAGATCTTGTAGTCCTTGATGCTCTCGGGAGCACCGCTCTCCATGCGGGGCAGAATCTGGAAGCCGGAGATGGTCTGATCCTGATTCATGTCAATGATGATGGAGTGGGGGAATTGTACGCCCTTGTTGGTGCTCCAGTAGGTGCTTTCCTGCAAGTCGAAAATCTTGTCGCCATTCTTGTTGCCGCTGCTCACGTCCTCGTCGTCCGCGTAGGCGATGGACCAGGGCTCGCGTGAGAGACGCTTACCGTTAGCATCGAGCAGGTAGAACTCTGCAATACAGCAGTACTCGCGGTCCCAGTGGCTGTTCAGAGCCTCGATGCAGACGTAGCGTCCGCTGACGGGCTTGCCGAACTTCACCTCCTGCCAGCCGTTACCCTTGGCCAGTGTACCTGTGTGGACGGGCTGCTCGCCGCTGAGGTCGAGATTCTGATCCTTGAGGCGGTGTGTCTGCGGGCCGTCGAGGTTCAGCTTGTCGATGATGGGCTTCCCCAAACCTTCCACGCTGGCATCCTTGGGACCTACGACGTCGGTGACGATGATCTCGTTCTTGCCCTTCTTGAGCCAGCAACCGGGCATGTAGAGCGTCTGCTGGGGGCCAATCTGCCAGAAGCGTCCGATGGCATGTCCGTTGACGTATACCTGTCCCTTGCCGAAGCCTTCCATGTTGATGAACGTGTCGCCCACCTTATTTATATTAAAGGTAGCACGATAGTTTCCGCGCACTCCCTTGTTCTGGGCGGTGATGGGCTCGTACTTCATCTCTGTCTGTGTCTTGTAGTCGTCGGGCAGACAGTAGATGTCCCAGCCGCTCAGCTCCACGTTCACCTTGCTGTTGTTCTTCAGAGCGTAGCTTAGCTCCACCTTCTCGGTGATGCCCTTGAAGTCCTTGATGGCGCGGCCAAAGTTGATGCGACCCAGTGCCTCTACGTAGATGTCCAGCTTGTCGCCCTCTTTCAAGGCGGGCATTATCAGGGTGTTCTCGCGGTTGATGCGATCCAGCTTGCCTATGTACTTGCCGTTGACGAAGACCTGAGCGTAGTCGTGTGCCTCGGTCACCTTCAGCACGCTTTCTGTCTCGATGTTCTGGGCTATGCGAGTTGAGTACAGCATACAGCCCCAACCCATGTCCATCTCCTCGAAGGTGCGTGGCGCGTCGCTGCCCGTTGCCTTGGGGGCAGGCAGGTTGCTCCAGAGGGGAGCCACCTCGGTGAATTGCACCTTGGGTATGCTTATCACAGGAATCTGATTAGGTACAGCTGGAAGCTTCTTGCCGTCGTTGTAGTTTGCCATCATCTTTTGCAGCTCGAAGAACTTGGGAGTCGTCTGTCCTGACTCGTTGATGGGGGCGTCGTAATCGTACGATGTCACGTCGGGTGCGAAGCCAGGGCTGTTGGCACCTGCCCAGTGGCCCCAGTTGGTGCCTCCGTGGGTCATGTAGAGTGAGAAGCTGATGCCGCGGTCCAGCATGTCGCGCATGCCGTCCACCATGTCCTTTGCACCGCGTGTCTCGTGGCGTCCACCCCACTTGTCAAACCATCCGCTCCAGAACTCGGAGCACATCAAGGGACTGTTGGGGCGCAGCTCCTTAAGCTTGCGGAACTCGTTGTCGATGTTGGCACCCGTGCCAAAGTTCATCGTCCAGGTCAGGTCATCGAGGCCGTTCTTCGTGAAGTTAGAGCTCCAGTCGCACTGGAACAACTCCACCTTGTCGAAGCCGCTCTTCCTCACCACGTCGCGAACGGCGCTGATGTAGGGCTTGTCCTCGCCGTACGAGCCGTACTCGTTCTCTACCTGTACCATGATGATAGGGCCGCCCTTCTCGATGGTGAGGTCGCCCAATTGCTTGCCTACCTGCGCCTCGAACTTCTCCAGACGCTCCATGAAGAACTCATCCTGTTCGCGCAGGCGTATGTCCTTCTTTTTCAAGAGCCACCAGGGCAGGCCACCCATTTCCCACTCGGCACATACGTAGGGACCGGGGCGTACGATGACGTACATGCCATTTTTCTGTGCCAGCTGTACGAAGGCGCGTATGTCGTTGTTGCCGGTAAAATCAAACTGATCCATCTTCTGCTCGTGAATGTTCCAGAAGATGTAGATGCAGAGGGTGTTCATGCCTAGAGCCTTGCACATCTTGATGCGCTGCTCCCAGTAAGGACGTGGAATACGGGGATAATGTACCTCAGCAGCCTTTACGACGAAGGGCTTGCCGTTGAGCAAGAAGGTCTTGTCGCCTACCTTGAACGAACCCGCCTTGTTGGCTGCTAAGCCAGAAGTGGGAGCGAATGCCATGAGGGCTGAAGCCATCAGCACAGCGCTCTTTTTGAGTAATTGTTTCATATTAGTTAGTTTGTTTTGGATTTGTTTTGCGAGTCAAAGTTACGAAAAATTATAATAAAATCAAAAAAAACACCGCTAAACATACGTATTTGAATATTTATTTGTATTTTTGCAGACATAAAACGTGCAATGATGAATAAGAAAACGATTCTTGTAGCGGAGGATAATGATAGCAACTATATGTATCTTTGGTTGCTTTTGCGTAACGATTATAATGTGCTGTGGGCACATAATGGCCGCGAAGCCGTGGAGATGGTGCAGGCTAATAGCGTTGACCTGATACTCATGGACATTAAGATGCCAGAAATGACTGGCTTGCAGGCCACCGAGATCATCCGTAAGTCTTATCCCGCGCTGCCCATCGTCATCCAAAGCAGTTACGCCTTCGACCTCGACATTGACGAGGCCAAGAAGAAGGGGGCTACTGGGTATCTTACCAAGCCCATCCTGCGGGAACGCCTCATGGACGAATTGCGTAAATACGGACTCTAATTTTATCCCCCTCCCTTCACTGTCATGGCTGTCGTAACATGTAAACATTGTGGCAAGTATATCTCGTCAACGCTGAAGTCCTGTCCCGAGTGTGGAAAATCGCTCGACATGGAAGTCTGTTGCAATACGGAAATGCAAAATGTTGACGAAGGAACGCCTGCAGAAAGCGAGCCTCTCTCAAAAGTGTCAGAACAGGCTGTGGCATCGGCTGGTATTCATGAAGCGGTAACTCATGAGAATCCAACAACTGTTATGGTGCGTAAGTCGAGGATGCCTTTCCGCAAGCGTTATCGCAAGACGTTCGGCGAACTTGTAAAAGTGTCTGATAATGCAGCTTCGTCGGTGTGGAATGGGTGGTTCAAGCGTATCTCCGTTCGTCGTACCTTGCTTTTCGTCTTTGTATTTCTCGTTGTGTCGGGGCTGTCGTATTTTCTCTATGTGGATCATCAGCGGGCCATGCGGCTTGAGCAGCGAGCTTTTGACCGGCTGAAGGGGTGTTCCAACCTGGAGTTTTACGAAGATTATATCGTGCGGTTCCCGGATGGGAAACATATTGAAGATGTGAAGAAACTATATCGTCAGATTCAGGAGGAGAGCAACCTCTTCCTGGCTAAGACCTTGAATGGAACGCGTGACGAACTGGTGCTGTTTATCAAGGAGAACCCCAAGTCGCCCTATTGCCAGGTGTGTGCTATTCGCCTTGATTCTATGGACTGGCAAGAGGCGGCCAGCGACAATACGGTGAAGGCTTATGAGCGCTATCTGGAACTGCATCCGGATGGACTCTTTGTCAACGTGGCCACCGAATCGCGCAACCGGCAGGCACGACTTGAGGTGTCGGAAGAAGAGGTGAACAAGATTCATGGCTTGCTCGACACGTTCCTTTCTTCGCTTGCCTCCAATGACGCTGCCCGAATAGACGGAGTCATCGGGCAGCCCGTCAAGTTCTGTGGCGTGTCCGGATCGGCTGGAAAACAAATTCTTTCTCTCTATAACGAGCACTTCGGTCATGCCGATATTCTTGGTGTACATTTCTCCATAAAGAGTGGACCCAGTGTCAAGAAACGTCCGTCTGTCACCTATTCGGGACAGTATGATTTTATTGTCAGTGCCTTGCTCGAGGCGGTGCTGAACCGCACGGCTACGGACAGCGTCAACGTGCAGTACTGGAACATCTCGGCCCAGCTGACGCCCGAGCGCAAGTTCACGACGATCGACATGCGCAAGCAGTGACGAAGGGACGTTCCGAACGTACCTTGCTTATACGATTTACATAATTTATAAACATAGTAAAATGAAGAAATTTTTTGTTTCGCTCCTGGCTTTCCTTGCCATGGGGCTGTGCGTAGAGGCACAAGAGAAGCTTGACACGTGGTCAGCGTACGACGTGAACAAGGACACGAAAGTGGGTGTGAAGGATGTG
>JAZLFZ010000073.1:0-150445 GCA_045616065.1 Bacteroidaceae bacterium
GGCTTTCCTTGCCATGGGGCTGTGCGTAGAGGCACAAGAGAAGCTTGACACGTGGTCAGCGTACGACGTGAACAAGGACACGAAAGTGGGTGTGAAGGATGTGACAGACGTGGTGGATCGCGCCAAGAAGTCCCCGGCTAATGACCCACAGGTGGTGGACGCCGCCCAGCTGAATGCCGTGCTTCAAGCTATCAGTGATAAGTTGAAGAGTCTGGAGCAGTTGGAATCGATTAGTGCTCGTCTCGCTGCTCTTGAGACCAAGTTGGGCATTACGCCTGCTGATGGTCACGAGTATGTTGACCTCGGCCTCTCTGTCAAGTGGGCCACCTGCAACGTGGGTGCCGAGAAGCCCGAGGATGCCGGCCTTTACTTTGCGTGGGGCGAGACAACCGGCTACACCGCCGATACCAGCGACGGTCGCCTCTTCGACTGGGCTAACTACAAGTGGATGGATCACACCCTCAATAGTTGGGAAGGCTGCACAAAGTACACTTGCGAAGACGGACAGACCGATGGCTGTTGGTATGCCGGTGATACCTACATCGGTACTAAGGTAGACGGAAGCTGGAAAAAGAACCTCACCCAGCTGGAAGCTGCTGACGATGCCGCTACTGCCAACTGGGGTGGCAGTTGGCGCATGCCGACCGATGAAGAATGGACAGAACTCCGCAACACATCCAACTGCACGTGGACGTGGACTACCCAGGGTGGCAAGAATGGCTACAAGGTGACTTCCAAGAAGAATGGCAATTCCATTTTCCTGCCCGCTGCTGGGTACCGCGACTGTAGCAATCTCGGCCGTGCTGGTTCCGTCGGCAACTACTGGTCGAGCTCGCTCTACACGGGCGGCTCGCGCAGCGCGTATGTACTCGGCTTCAGTTCGGGCGGTGTCAGCAGGGACTACAGCTACCGCTACTACGGCCTATCTGTGCGGCCCGTCTGCGAGTAGAATTTAGTGCATCCACAGGCAAAATAACCCCAAACGCTTACATCAGCGCATCCCCCACACTCTGGCGGTGGGCCAAAACGAGGGCTCTGGGAGCCCTGGCCCAGCGTGGGAGTGTGGGGGATGCGCTGATGTAAGCGTATTTCCAAAATAAAAGCTATGGCAAAACTGGATGAGATACTGAAATGCGAGGCCGAAAGGCAAACACCTGAATCCTTCAACGATATACATCTGTTCCAAGAAGGTTCTTTCCTGCGAGCATACGAATTGAGTGCTTGGCTCTGTAGTCGTTTCATTCACGCATTCTCCCCGACCAAACGCTTGCATAAAGCCTCAAACAAGGAGTTTGTTTTTGTGGGTTTCCCGTTGACGAGTCTGGATAAGTGGACTCCTGAGTGTGCCGTGTGTACAGAAGTAGAAGACAAGCATCGCGTCATCAGGCTGAATCAGCTACTAGACGATGCTTCCATTGAAAGGATAGGGGTGGAATACCTAGAGTGGAAAGGTCTGATACCACTCAGCGTTGGTAGGAAGGAGGAGAATAGTGCAGGTACATCAAACATGCTGTCCAATCCGAACAACATTAACGACTTGTTGCATGTCATTCTTGAATACCCTATCGAGCAGAAAAGCCTGCTGGATAATGTCGTTTTCCTTTCCAACGTAAGGGAGCAGTTACGTAAATTATTGAGATAATTATATAAGGATGCACGCCAAATCTGTTTGGCAAATTCAAAGGCAGTCTGCCTTGGGAGTATTTACCTGAGGAAAACCCGTAAATGCTGGATGGCTCACTCTCGATGCGTTCCTTCCTTCATCAGTATCAGATGACTGCCGACGCTTCTTACACATTTTCCTGCCCGCTGCTGGGTACCGCAACAATAGCAATCTCAACAATGCTGGTTCCAACGGCAACTACTGGTCGAGCTCGCTCAACACGAACAACTCGAACAACGCGTATGAACTCAACTTCAATTCGGGCAATGTCAACAGGAACAACAACAACCGCAACTACGGCCAATCTGTGCGGCCCGTCTGCGAGTAGCACTTGTCATTCGTATAGATAGAAGTGCGTTGCATCCTTTTTTTTCTCTCTACTGTGTATGGCAAGATATCAACTCACACGTGAACAGTTGCGCTTCGATCTGGAGAAAGCCTACTTGGACGCACGTCGGCACAAGCGTAACAGGCCTTACCAGCGTTGTTTCGAAGCCATGGCTTCAAGCAATCTCGATGACCTCTGCCTTGAACTCTGGACACGCACCTACACACCCCGTCCTGCCACCTGCTTCATCATCACCGACCCGAAGAAGCGTGAGGTCTTTGCAGCCGAGTTCCGTGACCGCATCGTACACCACCTATATTATAATTATGTACACGAGATGCTGGAGCGCACCTTCATTCAGGATTCCTACTCGTGCATCAAGGGACGCGGCACGCACTACGGCATCAGCCGTCTGGAACGCCACATCAGGCAGGAGAGCCAGAACTACACGCAGCCCTGCTGGGTGCTGAAGCTGGACATACGTGGCTACTTCATGCACATCGACCGCCAACGGCTGCTGCGCATCACGCTCTCAGAACTGGAACGCATGTCTACCCACCGCATCTCGAAGCACAGCAGCGAGCGGTGGCACGACCGTGTGGACATGGATTTTGTGGCCTATCTCAGCCGTGAGATTATTCTGCTCAATCCCATAGATAACTGCCGCGTGCTGGGCCGACCCGATGACTGGGCCGACCTGCCTCACGACAAGAGCCTCTTCCATTCCGTTTCTGGGCAAGGGCTGCCCATTGGTAACCTGACGAGCCAGCTCTTCTCGAACGTCTACCTGAATGTCTTTGATCAGTACATGAAGCGTCAGCTCCGCTGCCGCCATTATGGCCGCTATGTGGATGATGCCTATGTGGTGAGTGCAGACAGGGAGTACCTCCACCGGCTTGTGGTGAGTGTGCGCAACTTCCTCTCGGAGTGCCTTGGGCTGACGCTACACGAGGGTAAACTCCGGCTATGTAGCGTGCGGCAAGGGGTAGAGTTCCTTGGGGCGTATCTTAAGCCCAGGCGTCGCTACGTCAGCAATGCCACCCTACGCCGCATGAAGCCCAAGATACGCGGTCTGGAATTGGTGGTCAATGACGGCCAACTGCTTTCCACCCTCAACAGCCTCCTCGGAGTGCTTGGTCACTATTGTACGCTGCGTTTGCAGCGTTCGTTGTTTCTTTCTCTCGGCCGTCCGTGGCAGGTGGGTACTTTCGTGCGTTGCCGTCATGGTTATCTATTTGTGTCCTCAGTTGCAAAGCGTACGCCTCTGTTTCCGCTAAGACGTCTCTTATAGGACTTTCCACTCGTTCCGTGACTTTTCCCTATTTGGTGCAGGACAATCGTTCTGGTGCAGCGGAACAGCGTGGTGAGTGCAGCGGAAAAATATTTTCGTCGCTGCAGTAAAATTTCTTCGTCGCTGCAGCAAAATTTCTTCGTCGCTGCAGTAAAATTTCTTCGTCGCTGCAGTAAAACTTCTTCACTGCAGCGTAGGGTCAAGGGACCCTGTCCGTGCGACTCTTAGCGTTCAAGGCAGAGCATGGCCCAGTCTTCGTCCTGACGTTGCAGTGTGGGGCGGAATCCAAACTGTGCAGCATCCTCTACCAGCTGTGGCACGTCGGTCGTGTAGAAACCGCTGAGCAGAATCCTTGCGTTCGTTTTCATGACCGATGCGAACCTGGGCAGGTCGGCCAGCAGTATGTTGCGGTTGATGTTGGCAATGAGCAGGTCGAAACGTGCATCGGCTGTTGTGGATTCTGCCAGATTGTCCAGTACGCTTGCGTCACCGAGCATAACCTCTATCCTCTTGTTGTCCAACTCGTTCAGCTCAGCGTTGTCGAGGGTGTTCCTTACGCTCCATTCGTCGATATCGTAGGCAAACAGCCTCGCGGCGCCGTGCTTCAGACACAGGAAGCCAAGGATGCCCGTTCCGCATCCGGCATCCACCACGTGACAACCGTTGAGCGGCATCTGCATGAGGGTGGACAGCAGCATGCGTGTGGTCTGGTGGCTGCCGGTGCCGAAGGCCTGGCGGGGGTGGATGAGTATCTTCTCCAGCGTCTCGTCCACGTCGTGACGGGGATCGCAGACCACCAGTCTGCCGTCCACGTAGATGGGCTGGAAGCCCTCGTTCTCCCACATCTCGTTCCAGTTTTCGTCGGCCGCTTCGGAACATTCCCAACTGATGTCGGTGCCGGGCAGGGGGAATGTGTCGACCACTGCCTGTACGGCCGCCTCGTCGTAGAAGGTTTGTTGTATGTAGGCTTCCAGCTGCCCCTCTTCCGTGGGGACAAATGTCTCAAAACCAATGTCGGCAAGAAGGGCCGAGAGTATGTCTGTTGCAGTCTCCGAGGTGGGAGCAAGCGTGAACTTCAACTCGTAATATCTCATATAAATAATGTGTATTTTTTGCAAAATTACAAAAAAGATGTGAAATAGGGGGATTTCCCTACCGAAAATGAGGGAAAACTCTTCTTTGTATCACTTTTATTTCGTAAATTTGCATCAGAAACAGTAAAAAAACGGTTAATTATGAAAAGAAATATCCTATTTGCATTGCTTCTGCTCTCTGTTCCCTTCCAGCTGATGGCACAGGACGACGACATGTATTTTGTGCCCAGGAAGAAGGCGCAGCAGAAGGATACGTATGTCAGAGCCGCGCAGGAGCACGGATACACCGTAGAGTATAGTCGCGATGAGCTGGAGAATGCTTCGGAGGCAGACTACCATGTGGGCAACCTGCGTGATGCTGACGAGTACAACCGACGCGGCCACAAGGGACGTGCATACGGAGAGATATACATGAGCAACGATACGCTCTATGTCACCGAGCAGCAGCTGCGCGCTGAAGACTCCATCCAGCAGGTGCTCGAACGCTACGAGGAGGAGGAAGGCTATGGCTACACCGACCGTCTCGTGCGCTTCCATGGTGGCGTGCGCAGCCCCTATTATTGGGATTATTACTACGACCTGGCTTTCGACCCCTTCTACTATGATCCCTGGTATTATGGCTATGGTTATTACGGATGGTACAGCCACTATTACAGTCCCTGGTATCGCCATGGCTGGTATGGCTGGTACGATCCCTGGTATGACTACGGCTGGGGTGGTTACTACGGCCACTATCACTACCATACGGGCTGGGGTTACGGCTATGGTTATGGTCACGGACATGGCTGGCACTACGACCGTACCTATGCGCGTCGCAGCGAGGCAAGTCGCACGGGTGGTCGTCGTGGCATTGGAAATGTTGGCGTGAGTGCTTCGCGTGGCATGGCTGGTGCAAGCGCCACCAGAGGTTCGCGTGGCAACAGTGGAAGCCTTGGTGCTCGGACTGGAGCCGTAGATGGCATGCGTACGAGTGGTATCAACAGCCAGATGCGACGCGATGGGCTGAACACGTCGAGCAGAGGACTGCGAGGGGTGGACGCCAACCAGTCTACACGCGGCAATGTTCAGCAGGGCAGTTCGCAGCGCTATCAGACCAACACCACGAACCGCACCACAACGACTCAGGGCGTAAGCAGCCAGCGAGCTACTCGCAACAGTACTGTTCAGCAGAGCTCCCCAGCTCGTTCAACGCAGTCATCTACACCTAGTTACAGCAGCAGTAGCAGCTCACGTGGAGGCGGTTTCTCTTCCGGTTCCAGCATGGGCGGAAGCCGTGGAGGAGGCAGCACGGGAGGTGGCAGCTTCGGTGGTGGAAGCCGTGGCGGCGGTGGAGGCGGCCGTGGCGGCAGATAATCGCTAATCGATTTTATACCTTCTTTGCTAAAATTAAGTTAGTGAACACATTATTCAGAAAAATCATAAAAATATGAAGAAGATAACATCTCTTGCCATCCTGGCAGCCACTGTGCTCAATGTGCAGGCACAGGATTCATATTTCAACGATCAACTCATCAACAATGCGGGCGATGTGCACGGAACTGCACGTTTTGTCGGAATGGGTGGTGCACTGGGTGCACTGGGTGCTGACATGAGCACAATGAACTGGAACCCAGCGGGTATCGGTATGTTCCGCCGCAGCGACATCTCGATAACTGCAGGGGCAGGATGGAATCATAAGGGTATTGATGAGGAGAGCACAACAAACGTCAACTTTCAGCAGGTAGGAGCCGTGTATTGTTTTGACCTCGAGGAGAATATGGGACTTCGGTACCTTAATTTTGGTATTAACTACCAAAAGAAACTTGACTTCAACAATGCCTTTTATGCAGATAACATGAACCTTAGAGGGCTCTCGCAGATGTCGCAGTTGGCGGGATTGGCCAATGCTGGCTTTGATACCGACAATAACCTGGCTGGTATGGCTGTTGACAATCTTTTTCTGACACCCTACGACTCTCATGGGCAAGTTATTACTGATAAGACTACGAGCATCCATCATTATGGTAACGCCTATCAGGGTTTAGAGAACTACTATACACAGAAATCGGAAGGATGGTTGAAGGAATTCTCTGTTAACATATCTGGTAACGTGAACGATCGCTTCTTTTGGGGTTTGACATTCGGCGTAGATATGCTCAGGTATCGTGCTTGGAACGATTATTTTGAGAGGAGCCGCCGACGAACTGATGGGGTGAGGGGTGACTACTCTCTCTACAACGACCATGCCATCGATGGTACTGGTATAAACATGCAGATTGGTGCCATAATACGCCCGTTCGAGGCTAGTCCGTTGCGTATTGCGCTTGTTGCCGAGACGCCTACCTGGTTCCACTTGCGCAAGTCTACGCTTTATTATTTGACGGATAATGTGGAAAACCAACGTACGCGTGAAGCGGAGAGCTACCTGGAATATGCTATTCGTACTCCTTGGAAGTTGCGTGCTGGTGTTGGATCTACTTTGGGTAGTCGCCTGGCGTGGGATGTAGACTATGAATTTGCTGCCTATAACTACACTGCCATGGGCTATCCCAACTCAAGCATCGACAATCCGAACAGTTCGCTTTTTGACAACACATGGGACAAGGATATGAATCGTAATACCAAGGCTAATATGCTTTCTACGCACAACGTAAGAGCTGGTGTTGAGTTCAAGCCCATCAGTTGTCTGGCCCTACGTTTAGGATATAACTATGCTACTTCGGCTTACAAGAAGTCCATTTCACTGGATCAGATTAATCTTGACAGCTATGCCATGAACTATGCCACTGCTACCAGTTTCATGCGTATGAGCGATGTGCACTCTGTGACAGCTGGTATCGGATATAAGGCACGCCGTACCTACATCGACCTGGCATACAAATATAAGGGACAAAGTGCTGACTTCTACGCGTTCGATGCATCTTCGCAAGGCGGAAGCCTCAGTCCTGCCAAAGCCGATCTTTCGCGTCATCAACTTACCATGACGTTTGGTTTCAAATTCTGACTTAAGAATAAGGAGACATTCTCCCTTGAGCGATAAGCATTATAATCCTGTCATTGCCGTCCGTTTGCAGAAGCTTGCAGAGGGACGGCAGTGGCAGGATATTCTGACTTATCTGGATACGCTCAGTAATGCACATTTCCGCACGGCTGGCTATATGTTGGGCGAAAAGATAATGCCCGTGCTTGACGATGAGGACTTCTGGCAACTGGCTGCCTTGCTGGTTGATTACAATTCAAAGGCATTCCTCGTTACCGTGCTTAAGAGCTGGACTACCATTTGTCCTCAGCGCAAACTTCAGCCCGTACCTGTTTTTTTTGCCAATTTAGTGGGGAGGGACGAGGATCAGCGCAAGGTCTTCATGGTACTTCTGCCTGTGCTTCGGGTGCCTGAGGAAATTACGAGTCTGCTGCATGCCATGGACATAAATGATCCAGGGCGTATCGTGAAACTGATTCTTCAGCGTGCTCTCACACATGCTTCTGCCTTTGTGCTATTTCGTACGTTACAGCAGCTTGATGATGATCGTCACTTCCTGATACGTGTCACCTACCATCTCATGAAACAAGGTGGCAATCTTGCTTTCAATACGGCCTCCTTGTTGCGAACTTATTTTGGCTTGGACGAGGTGGCCGGCATCTTTTCACTTAAATTGCAACCTTACCAATTGGCACGTATCTCTTCTGACTTTCGTGCTTTCTGCCAGACAGTTGCGCTCTGAGCATTGATCTGTGAGAGTGGGCTGGATAATGCGCGGAATGTCTTTTCGTGTTCCCCCCTGTAACGTTGCTTACTGTGCGTTCTCGAAGACGATTCTTGAGAAAACAGGGTAGTGGTCGGAGTAGTCGTGGTCGACAGTATAGTAGTCGACACTCTTCATGCCTTCGGAATGGAAGATATAGTCAATGCGGAAGAAGCCCTTGGCGCCACGATAGGTGGCGGAGTAACCATGTCCTCCCTCACGGAAACCATCCTTGAGGTCACCCAAAAGTGTGTTGTAAGTAAAGGAGTAAGGGACGTCGTTGAAGTCGCCGCAAAGTATGATGGGAGACTGGGTGTTGTGTTTCTCGTTGGCGATAGTGATAGCCTGACCGGAACGGACTTCGCTATTGAACATATAGTTGTCGAAGAGATTGCGTGCCAGCTGTTGGTTCTGAGGCAGGATTGGGTCATCGTCACCAGATGTGTTTTGTTGCGAGGCGTGGCTTAGGGTGGAATTGATGCCTGTGGTCTCCATGTGCACGTTGAATACACGGATTGTCTTGCCTTTGACGTCTATGTCGGCCCACATGCCTGCATTGTTGGTCATCTCAAAGGTTATGTTCTGTTTCTTGAGGATGGGGTATTTGCTGAGTATGACAAGGCTGTTGTGGAGCGATTTGTAGGGATAGTAGTCGCGTATCTTGTCGTAGATGGTGTGCTGGTCACCGCTCATGGTGTTGTCAAACTCTTGCATACAGACTATGTCGGCTCCCTCTTTCTTGAGGCTGTTAATGATGTCGGCAGCAATGACTCCTGAACCGTCTTTACTGAAGCTGTGCACATTATAGGTGGCTACGGTAAGGTCGGAGTGGACGTTTTCGGGGCGGCTGCCGAACTGATATATCGAAGAGAAGTAGTTGGAAGCACAGAGCATGGCGAGTGCGGGGATACTAGCAAACCAGGACCGGCGTATGAGCCAGTAGATGAAGGTGACAAGGTTGAGAGGCAGGAAAACGGGCAAGGCCATGGTGGTCAGGGCACGAAGATTGTTTCCTACGGGTGTTACATCACCGCCGTAGAGCCCGATGATGGTGAAGATGAGGAGTATGATGGATGCCACAAGCAGAATGATGTGGAAGTATTGTTTTACGGCTTTCTTTCCCATGATTTTGTTGTTTTACTGTTGAAGGTTAAGTGTGTTTCCTTGCTATAGCTGTGTTATCAGGCTCTCTTTGCTTTCTCCCAGGCTCCTGTGCCTTTCTTCTTTTTGATGAGGTATTTGATTCCACCTAATACATTGAGATTCATAAAGAGGAAATAGCAGGGTATGTAGGTGAGGGTGCGCTTGCGACCTTGCTTTTCGTCGTTGAAACCTGCAAGGGCAAGGAGGTAGAAGATACACTGCAGCACCCAAAGGATTGTGTAGAGGAATGAAGCCCCTTCAAGAACAAGGAACAGGTTGAGAGGGACGAGGGCAAGAAGGCAGAAGGGGGTGATGCTCCAGCGGAGGAAACGGTGGGAGAGGAGCTGGAATGAGATGATGCCGTAACGGAAGGGGTTAAGCATCGACTTGAGACGCCAGATGCTTTGTAAACCGCCTGCAGAAATGCGGACTTTTCGCTTCTTTTCTTCTGACAATTCTGCTGAGCCGTTTTCGCAAGCGTATGCCTCCTTGCAATAGGCTATTTTATAGCCGCGTTTCACGATGAGCATCGACATGATGAAGTCATCAAGCAGCATGTTGAGATCCATCGGTTCGAAGAGCGAGGTGCGGATGGCAAACAGTTCACCTGCGGCGCCCATAGTGCTGCAAAGTTCGCTGTCCCATTTTTTCAGGGTGGACTCGTATTTCCAGTAGGCCCCTTCACCTCCTGAGGCAACACCGTCTTGTGTTCGTACTTCGATACGTTTTTCGCCGGCCACGCATCCTACGTGTGGATCCTGGAAACAGGTGACGATTTCACGGATGGCTTCCTTATTGAGTTTTGTATTGGCATCGGTGAAGATGACAAGGGGTGTTTTGACAAATGGGATGGCACGGTTCAGTGCTGCCGTCTTGCCTTTTCGTTCGGGCTTGAAGAGGACTTCCACTTCGGAGTATTCGGCAAGTCGTTCGTTGGTGCTGTCGTTGCTGCCGTCGGTGGCGAAGATTACCTTCAGCTTGTCCTTGGGATAGTCGAGTGCCCTTGTGTTTTGCATCTTCTCAGCGATGACGTCTTCCTCGTTGTAGGCACAGATCAGGAGGGTTACATCGGGCCATTCTTCATTATATGGCGTGGTGGGCTTGTTTTTCTTACTGAAAAGCCGCTTGATACGTACCAGTACGTAAAGTATAATACCATATCCCACATAGGTGTATACGACAACAAATAAGCATGCCCAGAAGATGATAACAAGTGCTTTCATGTGATTTTCGTTCTATCTTGTTGCAAAATTAGTTAAAATATTTGGACTAAGCAATTTTTTTGTCTATTTTTGTAATGAAATTAACGATACGAAGATGTCACTTAAGCAGAAACTTAAAGATAGCAAATATAAGTCATTCTTATTATGGTTGATGATCGACCCGGTGAGGACGAGACCCCGATTGTGGTTGCGATGTATCAGACCTTTGTTCACGAAATGTGCATGGAGCAGTGTCATAAACTGGAATTCGCGAATGGATGTGGTTCCTTTTAATAAATTTGTATTAGGAAGACGAAGTGTTGTGGAGAGTTTTGCGTGTGTCAATAATGCTGTGGGAGATGTCTGTGTGGGGGATTATAGTCGCATAGGTCTTCATGACACTGTTATTGGTCCTGTAAAAATAGGTAATCATGTAAACCTGGCGCAAGGCGTCGTGGTGTCGGGGCTGAATCATGGTTTTGACAAGCCTGACCTGCGCATTGACGAACATAAGGTTTATACGAATCCTATTGTGATTGACGATGATGTCTGGATAGGAGCTAATTCGGTCATCACTTCAGGTGTGCACATTGGTGAACATTGTGTAGTAGGGGCGGGCAGTGTGGTGACGAAAGATGTGCCTCCTCATTCACTTGTACTGGGATGTCCGGCTCGCGTGGTAAGAAGTATCTGAGTTTCTGAAAGGAATTACGTGATTTTCTCCCTGTTTCCCTTGCGATATGCTTCTCTCTCAAATCAATAGTGAATTGATTTGAGGTAAAGACTAATGCATTGATATCACTGGTCAGAGAATGAAGACCTTGTACTAAGTTGCTTTCGTTTCCTTTCTTTCTTCTGGATAGTCAGGAGTGCGTGCCGTGTTGGGTATGGATGAAGTTCTTGTCTGCACCTTTAAGATGCAGTAGGTTGGACATCATCCTGAAAGCAAGATGAGGCACCTGCAGCATGGCACTTAGGGTTGGGCGATTGTAAAATCTGCGAGGTGTTGCCACCAATAGAGAAATGAAAAGCATCAGGGTGACGACGATCCATTTTATAGTATGGATAGGATTGATGAAATATGTCAGGACAGTCAGCAAGGGAATGACAACCAGGCACATACTGCGTGGAAGCAAGAGTTGCTGTGTGAATTTGTCGATTAGTTGCCAATTGCCTGTACGGAGGGCATTTGGAATCCTTTTTCCTAGTGACTTTGCTGAAAATATTTGTGCTGCTATCCATCTTTTGCGCTGATTGCCGAAGTTTTCTTTGCTTTGTACTTTTTCATCGTAGACGGGGATATGGCTCAGATAATCAATCTTGTGCTTCCCTTTCAGAAGGGCTTCCTCCAATTCCTTATCTTCACCGGAACTGCTCAACTGCCATACGTTTTCGCGGAACCAACTGAAAGAAAAACACATGCCAGAACCTATCAAAGCAGAGGACATGCCAACCTTGACGTGTGCCTCACGGAATATGGTGTTATTTATCTCTTCGCTGATAGCATCCAGTAGGGCTACTGGTGTGTTGATGTTTTTGGCTTGTCTGTGTGCTTGTATGGCAATCGTTCCAGGTTTGCAATATGCGTTGATTTCTTCCAGAAAGTGGCTATCTACTTGGTTATCTGCGTCGAGGATAACTACGTAGTTGTAGTTTGCTGCTGGGTCTGATTCTTGAATGGCAAGTTGCAGGGCTTTAGCTTTGGAACTTTTGGTGTAGGTGGCGATGATGTTCTTTATGGGGAGTGCACTTAGGATTTGGTTGGTTTCTTGTTTCATGTGGTCGGATACAACCACCACGTCGTACTTTTCTGCGGGATAATCCTGTTTAAGGAATGCGCTGACGCTTTCCTTGATGACGGAATCTTCTGCGTATGCAGGGAAGATGATGAGAAATTTGTTGCGATAAGCATTCCGTCTTGAAGTCTTCTGGCTGGGTAATAACGAGAAGAGTGAGAAAATGAAAAGATAACTTACCGACAGAACTGCTGGTATGAAGATTATTATCTCTAAAGCATGGTATAGTGTTGTCATCAGTATTGATATTTTCAGGTTTATGTTGTGACGATATGCTGTGGTTATCTTTATCTCAGGGTTACCGTTTTCATTTCTTACCTTTTTTTATATGTGAGAAAATCCTACGAACTAACAGGTTGTTCGTGATTATATTGAAGAAGCTTCCCAATACGATGCGAGGAGCGTGTTTTAAACTTCTGGTCCATTGTGCGTCCTGTACGACGTAGTCCGGTGTGGCCAAGGCAAATGCGAAAGTAACAATAAAGAAAAGCACCCACCATTTTATTGACATGGTAAAATAGATAAAGGGTAATATGCCGCACATTGCCATGATAATGCCCATTAGGATAATTCGTGGAATTATCATCCATGAGAAAATCTTGTCTGCCATATCAATATCCCAATGGAGCAGGGAGGGGAGCAACATCCTGAGGTTGCGGAAGAATGTGGTTATACGTGTTTCCATCCATCTTCTACGCTGTTTGATGATGTCTGCGCTCGTAGAAACTGGACGTAGGAATACACATATATTGTCAATATAGTCTACGAAAATCTTCTGTTTGATAAGCAATGTCTCAAGGCTTTTTTCCTCGTCGTTGGCATCAATGCGGCTGATGTTGCTTTTGAACCAGGTGTAGTTGAGACAGACGGCTGAGCCAATAAGGGCACTTGGCAGGCCCAACGTCACATGTCCTTTTCGGAATATGCTGTTGTTGATTTCTTCCATCGTGGCAGAAAGCAGCGAAGCCTCTTTGTTGAAATTAAGTGGCTTGCGGTGGAGCTGGAAGAATTGTTGACCCGATTGTAATACTTTGTTGACTTCAGTCAGAAAGTCAGGCATCACAGTTTCATCGGGATCCAAGAGGATTATGTTGTCAAATATCTTCATTGACCGCATGTTATCGAGTGCATATTGCTGAGCCTTGCTCTTGCTGCCCTCGTTCATGTGTGTACAGAGTAGGGTAATGGGGTATTGGGCAAGTTTGATTTTCTGCAATGGTGTGAGGTCGTCACCCACGATAATCATTTCAAAGTTCTTTTTGTCGTACTTCTGCTGAAGTACAGACTTTATGGTGTCCTCAAGATAAACATCTTTGGAAGTGGCTGTGGTGATGATTAGAAATCGTCCGAACTTTCTTGTTATGCCAGTGTCTATCTGTTGATAAAAACATGACACGATAGCATAGAACAGTATGTATAATACTGTTATTGCTGACAATATAAAAAGTATTATGTCGATGATGGTTAGCGCGGTCCAAAACATATTTAGAAGTAAAAATCAATAATGCCTTTCAATACACTTTTAGCTTTGTCTACATTTCCTGAGATAAGATGTTTTGATGTGTGGATGAGCAATGCAGTTGCTGTAAGGTATGCATAGCATGCATATCTTGATAGTCCGAAACGGTTACGTTTGGCAAAGAGAAGCCTGTTTTTTGTAAGATAATAAATCTTTAGGGGACTTCCATCGCCCACAGATTTGCTTTCCTTGTGATAAATAACGCTGCCTGGTTCATACCATATTTCGTAACCTGCACGACGGATGGCAAGACTCCAGTCCATTTCTTCGTAATATAGGAAATATCCTTCCCACATAGGTCTCACCTTCTCCAATACTTCCTGTTTGATGAGCATGGCTGCACCGTGTGCGTAAGGTGTCGGGTGGGGGACGTCGTATTGGCCATGATCGGCCTCACCATACCCGATGCCGTGGTTTCGTAGAGTGATTTTCGATAATTCGGTGAAGCCCGCATATTGTATTGGACAGTTATCCCATGTGAATCGTATCTTAGGACATACCAGTGCTATTTTGTTGTTTGCAAGCCTTCTCAGAAGTGCTTCCAGATTGTGGTCTTCCTTAAGCAACGTGTCGTTGTTGATGAACATTATATGTTCTCCCTTGGCGTAGGGTATTGCCACATTGTTCCCTCGGGCAAAGCCGAGGTTCTTGGTGTTTCTCAGTACTGATACGTTTGGGTACGCATTCTGTATCTTCTCGGCCTCGTTATTGGCAGAGGCATTGTCCGAAATGATAATCTGGTACTTCAGTGTTTTGACGTTTCGCTGTATCGAGTCGATAAGTTCACACGTATCCTTGTAGCCATTGAAGTTGATAGCGATGAATGTAATGTCAAAGTCGTAACCCATGTCGCAGAATTTAACAATTGGATAATTGGCGAAATGATAGTCAATAGAGTCTGTTTAGACCGCCTCATCATATCCTATCGCGCTTTCCTCCAATTTCTTCATCTCTTTTTTCTTCTGGGCTTCCAAGGCTCTTTTCTCTATTTCAGGACCAAGGTATACTATCATTAGCTGGCCAAAGTAGACGTAACAGTTAGGATATTGCAGCATTATCTGATTGGCGTATCCTGCCAAGACCATAGCTGATGATCCACATACCATAGCGCTTAGAAGGCCTCTTAGCTCCGGATCCCTGATTCTAAAGAAGACGATGTATCCAGCATAGAAACACATGCTGATAAAGGAGAACAAGAATATGTATTTGCCCAAATGGCCATAGTGGATGTTCACGTATACCCACGTGGAATCAGGAGCAACAACTGAAAGGAAATGGTTCTTGTTGCTTGGTGGAACGTCATCGCCTCGAATGCCTGCTCCCAATCCTAATGGGAGTTCGTCGATATAGCGTTTCATTGCCAACTGGTTCATCTCGCGTACCGAAGTCGATGCATCCTCTTTGTTGAAGGCACTGCGCATTCGGCGTACCATGCTGTTACCCTGGCCAATGTTAGTGAACATTAAGATGGCAAAGAAGGTGCCTCCAAACACCAAAGTTGTTATGAGCGCTGATATACGTTTTGATAGCACGGCATACAATAAACCTGCGGCAGCAAGGACGAACACACCTGTACGGGTGCCTGAGGCCAACATGCCATAGAGTGCGCATACTGTAACTATCGCAAAGTATATTTTCTCCTTTTTCTTTGTCACAGACAGTGTTACTGCACCAAAAACACCTGTTGCGGCTGCCATGTGACAACCATAATTTGAAGCATCTGAAAAAAGAGAGAAATAGCGGATGATACCATTTACAAAGTGTGTTCGGCTAGCATAGGCAAGGAATTCGTTTTCTGCGTTGTCAAAACCAATAAACTGCTGCATCAGCGTTTTGGCTGTACAGATGAGAATGCATAAGCCCCATATTTTAAACATGGTCTTAATCTGTTCTTTCTTGGCAAAGATTACTGCACAGATAATCATTCCATAGATCACCTGGAATCCCATGGTGCGTACTTCTGCAAACCAGCGTGTTAGGATTGTCATATAGTCGATTTCCGACGACATGTTTCCAATCTCGATGATTGAGTAGAATAGCCACGGAGCGTATAGTACAAGCATCGTACCGGTAACGTATTTTGTGCTACCCTCGCTTTTCTTGCTGCTTAAAACTATTACCATGCACAGCAGATAGATCAGTTCGACAAACAATGAAATGGGCATTTTTAAATCTACATAACGGGAGAGTCCCATTACGAAGAAATTGATAAAAAATAACAAATACCATGACTTGTGTATTTTTCCTTCTTCCGGTATGAAAGATGCAATTTTCATTATTTACTACAGAGGTTGAAAACTAAGCTGATCTAATCTGTGATGGTGATTCTTCTTTCTTGTTATTTGCCGCTGTTATTGTTCTCAATTGCTGTCAGGCCCATCTGAGACATGCGATATACAAAATTCTTGAATGAAGTGTAGGGAGGAAGTTGACCAACATATTCCTCTACTGCATCACGTCCTGCTTCAGTCAGGTAGAAGAAGATGGAATCCTTGTTCTCTATTACTTCTTTCAGATGGTTCAGTGCCTTCTGGTCGATGTCCTTCCATGTTCTGTTGGCTCGTGTAACGATAAGGTTTATGGTACCCTCATTCAGCAGAGTAGTTGGTACCTCATGCTCCTCGAGCGAGGGATATTCAACCAGAAGAATCTCGTTGTTCTGGAGGTCAGGACACAAGTCTTGAATGCTCTTGGCCATAATGTACTTGCGGTCATCTGTCAGGAAGTCCTCATCGTACGTAAGTCTTCTGACTTGAAGACCAAGTGAAGACCACAGGTCATCCAACTCATTGGCAATGTAGCTCTTACCGTTACCCTCGCTTGTTGAGAGTATATTGATAATGTTCTTGTGCTCAGTGTCGAGGTAGGGCAGAAGTGATTTGCTCAGTTGACGCAACGCCATGTCGTTGATCACCTTGTTATATTTTCTGTATCGCAAGGTGCTCTCCTTGGGGTAGCATCCTAATACGGGAGTCTTTGTCAGACGTTCTGTCCTCATTCTGTCTCGTAATGTTCTGTCCAACAATTCTACTATATAGAAGAATGCTGATACAATGGCAAAGGTTACAAGGAATGCCATTACCAGCATAATAAGTCGATTGCTGGGAGCACTGTTGAGGGGGAACATGGGTGGATTGAGGACTCGGAGTGTCGCTGTTGAGAGTTGGATGTTGCGCTGACGTAAACGTGCTGCATTCAGTGCTTTCAACATTTCCATATAGTTTGCCTCAATAAAACCAATGTGTCTTTCCTTACGTCCTAATGTGGCACCGATTGGTGAGAAATACATGAACTCGTTTTGCAGCTTGTTGCGCATGACGTCCATTGCCTGCATTTCTGCAATGGTGGACTCTTGCTTGAGTACTTCATTCAACCATTTGTCCAGAAGAATGTCTTTCTTAATACCATTTGAGGACGTTTCGCTTGCAATAGAGTAGGTTAGCGCACGAGTGTGTTCCTCTGCTTCAGATAATTCTTTTCTTGCCTCTGCGATGACTTCCTGTGCATTCTGGTCGTTCTCCTCTGCCATTAGTTCGAGGTTTGAAATACGAGATTTTAAACGCGAGATGTTGCTAAGGCTCTGCATAAATTCCTCGTTGGCACGCAGAAGGTTGACACGGTCTCCAAGTCTGCTCTCAAGGTATTCTATCTGTGAGCGTTCGGTCATTCGGTCGAGCAGTTGGTCGTTTTCCTTCGTCTTGTGGTTGGCGTCCATTATGGCAATTTGCTTTGTCTGCTCTGCATAGTTAATGATTCTCTTTGAGACATTGTATGCAATCAAGTCATCCTCCGCACCACAAAGGATTCGATACAAACGGTTTACCTCGTTCTCAAAGAACTTGATAACGTTGTTTGTTTCGCCAAAACGTATGGCTTGATACTGGTTGATGAATTCCTCGTTCAAGATTTCGAGTGTGTTGTATGCAATACCAGCATCGTTTGCTGAATAGCCAATCTGGATCATGTCCGAATTACCTAACTGAACCACCTTGAGACGGCTGGAAATGTCAGGAATGCCGAAGTAAATATGGTGAGACAGAATCTGATAAATGAAGTTGTCAGATTTCGGTGAAGCATACGCAGTGAGGTTGTCTACCGTGCGACTTTCGCTTCTTTTGTCAATCAGCGCTAAAACCTCTTTTGGTGTTGCGTTCTTGAGGTCACGGAAATGCTCTGCAAAGATGTAGTTGTTGTCATGCTCGGTGTCACCATACATGTAACAACGTGCAAGCAGGCGCAGAGAAACTCTCTTTATGGTCTTCTCCGTGCTGATTATCAGCAGAAGGTTTGCCATATTGGTTGTGGAGTTCGCACTTGTGGAACCCTCAATGCTGTAGCCCGAGATGATACCAGTGTAGATGGTTGTTTCTACGTTATACAGTCTGTCTTCCTTACGTGTGAGATACCAAGTAACGGCTACTGCTATCAGTGGCAGAATAATCAAATACCAACGTATACGGTAGAAAAAGCGGATAATGTATCTAAGTAGTTCCATAATTATTTCTTTTTATCTGTATAAGTAATATCAACAATCGCATTCGTAATGATAGGAGTGTGAGTCAGAATCTCGAGAATCAGGATGTCTGTCGTGATGGTCATCTGTAGATTCTGATATTCTTGTGTCACATTGCTTTCCCAACGTTTTGTTTCCGCTAAGTCTCTTACCGTTACTTCTCCTAGTTTAAACTCTTCTTTGGTCAACAGTCCGGCACCCTTGTAGGCAGCAGCGTTCTCACTTGATGTCTTCAGTGATATAAGGTTGTTCGTGATGCGCACATAGAGCGTTGCAATCTGCTGTTTCAGCTGTTCGTACGCTATGTCCTTGGACAATTGTGCTTTTTCTGCTTCCAGTTTCTGTCTTTTAACACGACTTCTATAGTCAACGACTTGTTCCAAAGGCAGAGAGGCACGGGCTCCTACGTTCCAGTAATGCTGCTTTGAACCAACGTATTGATAATAAATAGGTGTCATCACATTCTCGGAGGATCCGTAGTTGTCCATAATGCCGTAAGTATATGATGCATTTCCTGTTATCCACTGTGTCCATGAGTTTTTCTCTCTCTTCACCAATTCTCTCTGGATTTCTTCCTCTCGTGCCAACTGCTCGATAGAGGGATTGGATTTGGCGTTTTCGAATAGCAAGCCAAGCGGGGGGAGTTTGAATGAGGAGTAATCAATGTTTTCCCCTCCATTCATGTCGTCGGTATCAAAGTAACCTGCAATGATGCCTTTGTTTTTGTCTTCTTCCTGTGCCATAGATGCGTTGGTTATGGCAAATCCAAGAAACAGAAACGTTAGAATCTTCGTTGACACTTTCATATTCTTGCTTTTTAATGTTTTGATTTTTTTAAGTTTTTGTTATGATATCCTTCTATTTAAACGTTTTCCTTTTGCACAAAAGCGGTTGCGGTCTTGAAGAGTATTTTCATGTCCAATAGGAAATTGTAGGTTTGACCATACTTGATGTCAAGTTGTTTCCTCTCTTCCGCCGATAATTTACCCGAGTCACCTCTCTTTTCTACTTGCCATAGCCCCGTGAGTCCAGCAGGCGCAATGAAGCGGTCGATGCTTTCGTCTTGTGTGAGTTTCTCTGCTTCGTATAATGGCAATGGGCGATTACCTACTACGGACATATCGCCTTTGAGGATGTTGATGAGCTGTGGCAACTCGTCGATGCTGTATTTGCGTATGAATTTTCCTACTTTTGTTATTCGCGGATCGTTCTCAAATTTGACAAATGCATTCTCTGTTTCTGTCTGTTTTTTTCTTAGAAATTCACTTTCAGAGATTATCATGTCATCGCCAATGAGGAATGAACTGTCTTGGTTCAGACTCATTGGGTCCAGGCTGGCATCCAGAACCTCTTCTTTTGTTTCCTGATCGTTCGTCTCCTGTGCGTATTGATTCAGTGAGTTAAGTTCCTTGATGCGCTTGTCTGCACCTGTGTACATACTCCTGAATTTCAAGAAATCGAAAATCTTGTAGTTTGCTCCAACTCTTTTGCTTGAATACCATATTTTGCCAGGGCTTTCGATACGGATGGCAATGGCCGTGATTAAGAAAATTGGAGATAGTACGATGAGCGCTACGGATGAGAATACTATGTCGAAGATACGTTTCCACAATGGTATGCTGTATCTCAGCAGGGGGCGCTTGACGATGATGTTGTTTATCAGCTGGTTCTCGTGGCAATCTACGAATTGTATCTTCTTGTATAGTTGTTCCATGTTGGGATTCTCAACCAGCGTGTCACAAACTCCAACTCGGTAGTATTGCATTCTTTCTTCCTTCGACAAATCCTTAGTCAGCAGAATTATATAGGCGTGCGGAATTTGTTTGTGAAGATACGAGATGGCTGTCAAATCCTCATTTTTGGAACGTTTTTCAATCAGAATGACGTAATTTACGTCTGTCCTTTGCTTGCAGAGCTGCTCTACTTCAAGGTAATTTTGGGCTTGACCGACGGTGTGATCAGGCAAGTATTTGAGGATTTGCATTGTATCCTCGTTTTTACCAAAATATACCAGTTTTGTCATTTTTCAGTTCTTGGTGTTGATTCTTTGTTTCAACTTTGTACCTTATGGAGTGTCTCTGCCTAGTTTATCAAATGATTTTCTTGATACGAATCTTCAATTCCATAGGGTTGAAGGGCTTGACAATATAGTCAGATGCTCCAATTTCGAGCAACTTGATACGCTCACTCGTGCTGTCTTCCGAACTGAGCATGATTACGGGAATGTGCTTGAAGAGGTCATTCTGCTTGATCCACTCCAAGAATTCGTCTCCTCTCATTCCCGGCATACGGATGTCGGTAATAATGAGGTCGGGCGTGTTGCCTTCCTGCAGCCATTTTACACCTTGAAGCCCGTCTGGCAACCACGTGCATTGGAATTCGGTTGTAAGATAAATGCTCAGTACTTTGGCGATGGTTTCCTTATCGTCTAAAATAAGAATTTTTTTCTTCATCTTTTTTACGTTTATATATTCAATGCAAAATTAAAAAAAAAAAATTAACCATCAGCATTGTTTGAGCACTTTTTTAATAAAAAGAAGTTTTTTTTTGTAAAAACACTCCCATTTTGTGCTTTTTTGGCAAGATAAGTAACACAAAAAAATAAGTGATGATATACTTGTTGGCACACGGTTTTCATTCCGAACGAATGTGGCTCTTGCCAGCGGGCAAAAGCCACATTCGTTCGGAATGAAAATATTGTTCAATGCCAAATGGCTATCATTACCTTTTTCTTGAAGGATTCATGTGCAATGTTTGGCTTCAGAAATCACCAAATCTTAAAAAGTACTTTCAGCTTTCAGTTTTCAGTAATAAGTGTCTGTAGATGTGTGCTATATGATACTGAAAGTAAAGTGTTGCTTCATTCAGTTTACTTTCTGTCAACATTCAGTAACCTTGCGATAATCATTCAAATGTGTGGGCGTGGTAAAGTGTTATCTGGAAGGATATTACTGGCTGCTGACTGAAAGAAATGGAAATATGTTGTTTGGTTTGAATGTATTGTGCGATATGTAGAAGTATGAATACAAAGCGCACTATTCTTACCGGGTTCGTCCATGTTTTTTATCGGGTGCCACGTGAACCATGACCGCGTGCGGAACTCATTGATGAGCTACTACTTCTGCTTGTGCTGGCTCCCGAGCCGCCTCTCGTACTGCTGCCTCCAAAACTGTTCCCTCTTTGCATGCTACTGCCTCCGGATGCTCTGCCTCCCATGCTGGGGGAGCTGCTTGTGTGCGAGCCGGTTCTTGGTGCGCTTTCAATCGTTCTGTGGCCTCCTGTTGTGGTATTCCTGTCGAATACTCTGCCAGTCGAACCGTTTGCACGATCGTATGTTCCGTTGGGCGAACCCGGTGTGCGAGTGTTTTGTTCGGACGATGTTACGGGCATGCCTTCGTGTGTTCCCCGGCCACCATTCATGGTACCATGGTTCCGCGAAGTGTTGTCACTCCTTCCCATGTTGTCCGTACGTCTGTTATTATAGGTGTTTATATGTCCGTTGCTTGGATGGTTGCTGCCGCCAAAATGTCCCCTTTCATTGCGATTCCCGTATCTGAAAGCATCGTTTCGGCCGGGGCGTGAGTTGGCAGGTCTCTCTCCGAAATGGTTTCTGTTGTTCCCACGGAAACCTCCGTTCCATTGCGGTCTTCTGTTGTTGTACCATCCGCTATTGTAGTGCCTGTGCCCATGTTCACCTCTATAATTATAGTAGAATGCGGGACGGCCGTAATAGTAATAATCATGATGGTAGTGCATGTAGATAGGAAAGAACCATCTGCCGTTTCTCCAGAAGACGGGGCGGTAGAAATAGTCGGCTACAGTGAACAGATTCCATTGCCAGTCGTAAAGAATAGCTCTGAGGTCGGCATTTCTGTATGTAAGAAAATCTCCATACAGATCATCGTATGTGTCCAATCCCATGAGGTAGTCGAGGTTGATCTCGTAGGCATACTCGTATTGTTCGTCGTTGAGGTTCAGCTCGTATGCCATCTTGTCGGTCAGGTACATGGCTTGTTCTCTGGCCTCTTCATAACTCATTGCATTGATGTTCAGTAATCCTGCAATATAAACAAATAATGTAAAGATGTAACGCTTCATAATTGTTTCGTTTTTTTGTTTCTGTTGCAAAGTTACTGTGTTTTCTGTCTGGTTGCTGAGGATTCCCCCTATAGTTGGAGGGGAAATCCCTATAGCTGTGCGCTGAAATAGAAATGAGGCTCGAAAAGCTCGCTTAATTCCTTTGGTTTCTTGTCGAAGAGTGCATATACGCAGCTGCCGGAACCCGACATCGAAGCGTATGTAGCCCCTAGGCTGTATAGGTTTTTCTTGATGTCTCTGATTACGTTGTGACGGGGAAATACACTATCCTCAAAATCATTGAATAGCAGATGGTTCCATTCCGTTACCGGTCTTGCTATACTCTCTCTTATGTCGTGTTTGGGCATTTGGGGCGTAATCATGGAGTAAGCCTCTTTCGTTGATACGAATTCGTTGGGTTTGACCAGTACCAGGTGCCACCCAGTCAGGTCAATGTCGATGTGTGAGAACTCGTTTCCGATTCCTTTTGCAAGGGTGGGGGCGTTTTTGATGAAAAAGGCACAATCGGCTCCCAGTGCGGATGCTCTCTTTTCCATCTCTTCGTTTGTCATACCAAGGTAGAACATGTCGTTCAGCATCTTTATCGTGAAGGCTGCATCGCTCGATCCGCCTCCAAGGCCAGCGCCGGAAGGTATGTTTTTCTTCAGTGAGATGGATACGCAAGGTATGTCGTAGTCGCGTCTCAGCTGATAGAGTGCTTTCATTACGAGATTGTCCTCAAGACTGCCTGCTACGGGTATTCCACTCAGGAGCAATTGGTCCTCGTCTTCCTCTTCAATGATTATCTCGTCACACAACGGAACGGGATAAAATACGGTTTCGATGTTGTGGTATCCGTCCGGCCTGCGTTCTGTTACGTACAGACCGAGGTTTATTTTGGCATTGGGGAAACTTTTGTGGTTCAATGTCTCTACTTTTGTTGGTTGAATACTTAGTTTTTCAATGCAAAGTTACTAATTATTTTGTGTTGTGGAAAAAAAACTCCAAAAAAATCCATAAGATTTGGATAATCATTCAGTTCTTTGTATCTTTGTGCACAAATTAGACAAAGAAATGGCGAATAAACAAAAGGAAAACAAATTGGAGTCAGTACTTGACCTCAATTCAAACAACATTTGGACAGTTACCGCTCACGAGATTGCTGAGCGATGGGAGGCAGACAAGGTAGAAGAGGATTTCCGAAATTCGGAGGATAAACTGCTCAATACCATCCGCCTCAGTTTTGAGGTTGTGCACTATGACATGAACGACCCTCGTGACAAGGAGAAATATGAAAATGGGGAGTGGGCTACATTCTCCCATGTGGATTCGCATCGTGGCTGTGTTGCCATTCGCAAGAAGGAGATACGCCGTTTGACCGACTTGAGCTACGAGAATGTACAGCATATCAGTGCAGCTCTGCTCCTTGAACTTATTGACCGTAATTTTGGAGGAGGTTGGGACTCCATTCAGTTGGCATTGAAAGACATTATCGAAAGTGGTTTCGAAGTCAGCACCACAACGCTCCCTACCAGTCGTCTTCATTCCCCCAATGGAACTTACGAGCGTAAGGTAAAGGCTGGCTTTGAGGTGCTTGAAGTGTCCAAGGGAAATTGGACTGAGGCCATTTTTGCAAAGAAGAAGGATCCCGTTGCTAAGGTAAAGATGCAAAACGAATCACATTATGATGAGGATGGTAATCTCATAATGAAGGGTGATTTGGACGAAGCAGACTTGGATGAAATGGATGATATGAATGACGCTGAGACTTACTATAGTTCTTTCTCTGAGGGCGTTGGCAAGAAAGGAGACCTTGATGATGAGGAACTCGGCGGTCTGAATGTGGAAGAGGAAGGTGAGGACGATGACTTTTAGTCATCCCTCTTCAGATCCTTCTCCTAAATTCCGCACAGACAATAGCTGTTGCAATGGCTACGTTCAAACTCTCAACCTTGTTTCTTTCGGTAGGATAGGGGGGAATGTAGAGCTTGTTGTCAACCAGCGATTCTATTTCTTTAGAAATTCCCTTACCCTCATTGCCCATGATTATTGTGCCATGGTCAGTGAGGGTTTTCTCGTATATGTTGTCCCCGCTCAGGTGAGTTCCATATTTCGGGGCATCGCTTCGGGACAGCTCCTTATATAAATCTATATAATGTACGTGTACGCGTGAGATGGCTCCCATAGTGGCTTGAACAGCCTTGGGGGCAAAGATGTCGGCTGTCTCTGAGTTGCAGAATACGTGTCCGATGCCAAACCAGTCTGCCAGTCGTATGATGGTGCCTACGTTGCCTGGGTCTTGCACGTTGTCCAGTGCCAGACAGAGCTCTTTGCTGGCTATGTCGCATAGTCTCTCTTCCGACTTCGGTATGGGGAAGAGCGCCAGTACCTGCTGAGGTGTGCGCATGAGGCTTGCCCGTTCCAGTTCGGCTTGTGTGATGATGTCTGTCTCTGTTCCGTGGGTGCGTCCGTTTACTGTCTTGAGCAGCTGCTCGTACGCCTCGGCCCAATCCTCGGTCATGGCTATGTAGGCAGGCTGCCAATGTGGCAATAATTCTTCCATCATCTTGGGGCCTTCTGCCACAAAGAGTCCCTCTTCTGTTCTGTTTTTCTTCTTTTCCAGCGAATGGATTAGTTTAATCTTGTTTTTGCTGAGCATACTATCTTGTAGAACCTTTTCTTCTTGTGGAGTGGCCGCCTATTCGCGCTGCAACTCCATTTTTTTTGCAAAAATAAGCATTTTTTGCGAAATTATTGCTAACTTTGTTTTATGAAATCGAACTTTGGGCTTAAAATAACAGCAATATTGTTGTTTGTTGTCGTCATGCTGCACAGTTGTTCAGTATCTCGTTTTGTGCCCGAGGGGCAGTACATGCTTGACAGAGCCAGCATCTCCAGTGACAGTTCGAAACTGGACCTGGATGGGCTCTCGGCTTTCATTCGTCAGCATCCCAACAGCAAGTGGTTCAACCTTGTCAAGGTGCCGCTGTTGCCATACGCCTTGTCTTCCACCGATTCTGCCAAGGCCATCAATCGTTTTCTGTGGAGGATTGGTGAGGCACCTGTCATCGAAGACACGCTCCTGACGCAGCGTTGTGCACGGGATATCCAGTCGGCCGTGCGAAATCTCGGCTATTTGGATGCGGAGGTTAGAGTGGATCGTCGGTATCATAAGCATAAAGTAGACTTGAACTATCGCATCGATCCCAAGTCGCGCTATGAAGTAGAATTGCTTGAGACTGTAATCCCGGATACCGGCATATCAAGGCTTGTGTCTTCCCTCTCGTCTGCTTCTCTGCTGCATGAGGGTATGCCCCTCGACATGAATGTTCTCGATGCAGAGCGCTCGCGGCTCAATAGTCGCATTGTCAATAGCGGTTATTATCATTTCAATAAGGAATACATCCGTTTTGAGGTGGACACTACAGAAACTCCGTTGAAGGCTTGGCTTCGCATGGTCGTAGACCCATACCGGCTCCCCAGTACGCGTGTTGCCGCTCCTCACGCTGTTTACCGTATCGGTAAGGTGAGTTATAATAAACTTTCGGGAGGATCACGTCTTCGCAAGGGGGTGCTTTCACGTTCCACCCATATTGTAGAGGGATCAGCGTATCGGGAGGCCGATGTACAGGCTACCTATAATGCTTTTGGCGCGCTGGCTTCCGTTTTCAGTACAAATATCCGCATGGAAGAAGATCCTAATGACAGCCTTGTGCTGAATCCTGTCATTTCGTATTCCACCAATAAACCCAACTCGCTCTCTGCTGAACTCGAAGGGACAAACTCGGCGGGTGATTTGGGTGCGGCAATGTCGCTGACCTATCAGAACTCAAATGTTTTTAGAGGAAGCGAAGTGCTTGGCATCAAGCTGCGTGGAGCCTTTGAGAATATACGCGGACTGGATGGTTACGATGATCAGGATTTCATTGAATATAGTCTCGAAGCCAGTATCCGTTTTCCCGACTTTGTCTTCCCCATTTTATCGCACAATTTTCGTCGTAAGGCCCGTACTACCACAGAGTTCTCCTTAATGTACGACAGCCAGAATCGCCCAGAGTTTCATCGAAGGGTGGTCTCCGGCACGTGGCGTTATCGTTGGACGGGACTTGATGCGCGGTTCCGCCATCGTGTAGATCTCATTGACCTCAACTACGTGTACATGCCGTGGATATCGACCACCTTCAAAAAGGAATATCTTGACAATCCGAACTCCCGCAATGCCATCTTGCGTTATAACTATGAGAATCTCTTCATCATGAAGCTAGGTTATAACCTCAATTTTTCATCTCTTCCTCCCGGGCAGTCATCTGCTTATGGAACAGATGCTTATAGTGTTCGTCTGGGTGTTGAGACAGCGGGTAATCTGCTCTATGGATTCTCCAATCTCTTTCAGCATCGACGTACAGAAAACGTGTATTACAAGATCTTTGACATTGCGTATGCACAGTATGCCAAGTTAGACTTCGATTTCAGCAAGAGTTTCAGATTTGACAATCGCAATTCTCTGGCAATGCATTTTGCCTTGGGCGTTGCCTTGCCCTATGGCAACGGACGGATACTGCCATACGAGAAGCGTTATTTCTCTGGTGGTGCCAACAGTGTGCGTGGTTGGTCGGTGCGTTCTCTTGGACCTGGCAGTTTCTGTGGCAGCGATGGTCGTATCGATTTTATTAACCAAACGGGCGACATGAAGCTTGATGTAAATGTGGAGTATCGCACGCATCTCTTCTGGAAAGTTGATGGCGCTGTCTTTCTGGATGCTGGAAATATATGGACACTGCGCCATTATGACGAACAACCTGGTGGACAGTTCAAGTTCAATACTTTCTGGAAGCAGATTGCTTTGGCTTACGGAGCGGGTCTGCGTCTTAATTTCAACTTCTTTATTCTTCGTTTCGATGCAGGAGTCAAGGCTATCAATCCGGCTTATACAAATGCACGAGAACATTTTCCCATCCTATATCCACAGTTTAAGCGTGACTTTACGCTTCATTTTGCAGTCGGTTTGCCCTTCTGATTCTGCTTGCTGTACCCTCTGTTCATGGCAAGTATGATATAAAATCGTTAAAAAATGTTGATTTCTTTGGCTGTATACATTATTTGTATTAACTTTGTATAAAATTGTATATACCATGGTTAAATTCCTATGCTTAGGTAGCGGAAGTAGTGGCAATAGTTACTTCCTTACGACGGGCACGACGAGTATACTTGTCGATGCGGGATTGAGCATGCGCGCACTCAAGAAGGCTCTGCAGACAAACGGCTTCGAACTGGGCAAGGTTCAGGCTGTTCTCATCACGCACGATCACGCTGACCATATCAAGGCTGTGGGACATCTTGCCAACGATCTCAATATCCCCATCTATGCCACGCATGAGGTGTATCTTGGCATCAATCGCAATTATTGCGTTACCAGCAAGATTACTGAAAAGCACATGCGTGTCATCAATAAGGAGGTTCCCTTCACGATTGGAGATTTTGTTGTCAAGGCCTTCCACGTGCCTCATGACAGCAGTGATTGTGTTGGGTTTAATATCTCGTCACAGGGTGTTGTCTTCTGTCTTGTGACGGATGCTGGTCATATTACCAGTACCATTGAGGAGAATGTCAGTGAAGCAAACTATCTTGTTCTTGAGAGTAATCATGACGAGGAGATGCTCCAGCGCGGTCCTTATCCCGCATATCTCAAGGCCAGGATACGAGGCGATCGTGGGCATCTCAGCAATAAGGAATGTGCAAGCCTGTTGGCGCAGCATGCTACCGAGAAATTGCAACATGTTTGGCTATGTCATCTTAGCGAGGAGAACAACCATCCTGAGTTGGCTCTCAAGACAGTCAGTACTATTCTCCGTCAGTACGGAATAGTGACTGGAGTAGACTTTAAATTGGATTATTTACGTCGCAAAGCGCCCTCGATGGTTTACGATTTTGTCTAAATTCGCTTTTTTTTGAAAAAAAACCTCAAAATGTTTGGTGGACCCAAAAAAAAGCAGTACCTTTGCAACCGCAAACGAGAAACAATGCGTCCTTAGCTCAGTTGGTAGAGCAATTGACTCTTAATCAATGGGTCCAGGGTTCGAGCCCCTGAGGGCGTACAAAAGACAATACATTACTTGTTTGCGCGTCCTTAGCTCAGTTGGTAGAGCAATTGACTCTTAATCAATGGGTCCAGGGTTCGAGCCCCTGAGGGCGTACAAAAGAAGCCAAGCATTCCTGCTTGGCTTTTTTTATTCTTTTTCTTGATGAAACTGAGTTCCGGACAGCGATGATAAATGGAGCGTGACCGAATTTTATTTGATCATACCATGGCGGTATGCATACAGCAATTCCTGGAGCTCCTTGATTTGCAGCGCAATGTTGTGGCCCGTATCCGTGTCGCTCACCATCATGCGCTTTCCTGTCATCTCCACAATTTGCTTGCTCGATTTGATGTCGGTACCTTGTCTGATGGCCTCCTTTGTGTTCTTGAATGGCTCGTGCTGGATGAGCTCGAAACCGCGGCTGTGGAAGACCAGTGTGTAACCTGCTATGCCCGTGGTGGTGTGGTACGCCTCGGCAAATCCTCCGTCGATGACCATCAACCTACCATCTGCCTTGATGGGGTTTTCGCCTCGTGAAACGTGTACGGGCACATGGCCGTTGATGATGTGCCGGTGTTTTCCGGTTACACCGAATGCGTCCAGTATTCTGTCACATATCTCTGCATTGTCTCGTAGCAGGTAGTAGTAGCCTTTTTCTTCGATGTGGGTGCTTTTGTCGGCAATGAAATAACGTTCGAAAGTGGTCATCTTTGACTTGTCGAAGAGTGGTGAGTCCTTACCGCACCAGAGGTACCAGAAGTAATCGCGCGCAAAGAGTCTCTTCGCTTCGGGAGTGTCTGTGTTGAAGGCCGAGCGGATGAGCATTCCTATCTTGTGCAGCAACTCGCGCCCCTTGTATCGCTTGCCCTGTAGTTCTACTTCTCTTAGCTGTCCTTGGGCATCCAGTGGCACAGCTGCGTGAAAGAGCAGGTTGCTGTTGCAGATGGCGTACATGCAACCGTTCTGCAATAGGCATTGTATGTGCTTCTGTAGTTTGGCGCTGATGCGGAAGGAATGGTGTAGCTTGTTTATCAGGTCCTTCTCCTCTACGCTCAGTTCATAAGGATTCTCCGGACGAATGGTGGGGAAATTTGTATCAAGCAGTGGGTATTGCTGGCCTTCGTATGTGTAGGTGCCTTTGTCGAAATCGATGCGTGTAAGCACCCTTCTTTCCTCCATCATCCATTCGGGTCTTTCGTTGATGAGTTGTCCTTCCAGCTTAAACTGCAGGATGGTGATGGCCTTGTGCATCTGGGCTATGAGGCGTGTCTGCTTCTCGCTCAGTTCCGTTTGGCGGGTGTCCAGTTTGGGCTGAAAGAGTATGCAGGGGTCGTCTTTGTATGTGTCTATGGCAAATGTTGCCAGTGGCAGAAGGTTGATACCGTAACCGTCTTCCAGCGTGGCCATGTTGGCAAATCGGAGCGACAGACGCAGTACGTTGGCGATGCAGGCGTCGTTGCCGGCAGCGGCTCCCATCCACAGGGCGTCATGATTGCCCCATTGCACGTCGAAGTGATGATGGTGCAGCAGATGATCCATGATGATGTGTGCACCCGGTCCACGGTCGAAGACATCGCCGAGAATGTGCAACTGGTCAACTGAGAGTTGCTGTATGACGTAGCAGATGGCCACGATGAAGGAGTCGCTCTGTCCGGTTTCCACGATGCTGTCAAGAATGGCATCCCAGTAGGCTTGTTTGTTGTGGTCGCTGGGCGACTCGTGCAGTAGTTCTTCGATGATGTAGGCGAACTCGCGTGGAAGGCATTTTCTTACACGGCTGCGCGTGTACTTCGAACTTACCACCTGGCAAACAGGAATCAGTCTCTTGAGCGTTTTCTCGTAGAAGGCGGACATGTCCTCCTCCTGGGCTTTGATGATCTCCAGCTTCTTTTCGGGATAGTATATCAGGGTGCAGAGCTCACGTATCTCTTCGGTAGACATAGTGTCGGCATAGAGCTCCTTCACCTTCCTTTTGATGTTTCCTGACGCATTGCGCAGGATGTGCAGGAAGGCTTCGTGCTCTCCGTGTATGTCGGCCATGAAGTGCTCGGTGCCTTTGGGCAGGTTTAGGATGGCCTTCAGGTTTATGATTTCCGTACTTGCGGCTTCAGCCGTGGGGAATGTCTGCGACAGGAGTTGCAGTACTCGCATGTCCGCATTTATCTGTTCTTCGGTTATCATCACAGTATTAGTGCATAATTTACTGCAAAATTACGCAAAATATAGCGTATGACCAAGGTTTGACGATGTTTTTTTCGTCCTTTCTTGCGTAACATCCCTTTTTTTGCTTATCTTTGTATAAATATTTGAAATAAATGTCAAACATGTCACAATTTTCTGGTTATACGGATATAAAGACGCCTGTCTATGTCGTTGAGGAGGAGCTTCTTCGTCGCAATCTCTCGCTCATACAACAGGTGGCCGAGCGGAGTGGGGTGGAGGTTATCTTGGCTTTCAAGGCTTTTGCGCTTTGGAAGACGTTTCCTATCTTCCGCGAATACATACGTCACACCACCGCCAGCTCGCTCTATGAAGCTCGACTGGCTTTCGAGGAGTTTGGGTCGCCTGCCCATACTTTTTCGCCTGCCTATACGGAGGCTGATTTCCCCGGATTGTTGCGATGCAGTAGCCATATCTCCTTCAACAGTCTCTCGCAGTACGAGCGTTTCCGAGATATGGTGGCACGGTACAACGCGGATCATCCTGAGTCAACCGTCAGCATTGGTCTGCGTGTCAATCCGGAACACAGCGCTATCGAGACAGAGCTGTATGATCCCTGTGCACCTGGTTCGCGTTTTGGGGTGCTTGCTTCAGATCTCCCTTCCGATCTGCCTGCTGATTTGGAAGGCTTCCATTGTCATTGCCATTGCGAGAGTTCGGCTGAGGACTTGCGCGACACATTATATTATATAGAAGAGCGCTTCGGACCATGGTTGGATCGTCTGAAGTGGCTAAACCTGGGTGGGGGGCATCTTATGACTCGTCAGGGGTACAATGTCGACCTGCTTGTCAGTGAACTCAAGGCGTTGCGGCAGCGTCATCCCAATTTGCGTGTCATTTTGGAACCGGGTAGTGCTTTTGCCTGGCAAACGGGACCTCTGGTGGCCAGTGTTGTGGACGTGGTGGAAAACAATGGCATACGTACGGCTATTCTTGATGTTAGCTTCACCTGTCACATGCCCGATTGCCTCGAAATGCCATATTGGCCTCGTGTGCGAGGTGCCGAGACGCTTGAGGGGTACACGCCGAAATCAGATGACATTCATGTCTATCGTCTGGGCGGCAATAGTTGTCTCAGTGGCGACTATATGGGGGCGTGGCGCTTCGATCATGCCTTGCAGGTGGGCGAAAAGGTTGTTCTGGAGGATATGATTCATTATACAACGGTCAAGACCACTATGTTCAATGGCATACAACATCCGTCTATTGCTATACTGCGGCAAAATGGTAATTTTGAACTGCTCAGAAGCTTTAAATACGAGGATTATCGAGATAGAATGGATTAAAAATGCATTTTTTTGAAAAAAAAGGCTTAAATAATTTGTGGAATCAAAAAAATGTCGTACCTTTGCACTCGCAATCGGGAAGATGCAAGAGTTCTTTGATATTTTGAGACTAAAAATATAAAGTTGATGCGGAAATAGCTCAGTTGGTAGAGCACACCCTTGCCAAGGTTGGGGACGCGAGTTCGAGTCTCGTTTTCCGCTCAATGTTTAAGCAATGCCCAGGTGGCGGAATTGGTAGACGCGCACGTTTCAGGTGCGTGTGCCGCGAGGCGTGCAGGTTCGAGTCCTGTTCTGGGCACACATTTTTTAGAGTTGGCGAGGTGGCGGAATTGGTAGACGCGCTACTTTGAGGTGGTAGTGTCAATTGCGACGTGTGGGTTCGAGTCCCATCCTCGTCACTCTCTGAAAAATTGCTTTGCGGAAATAGCTCAGTTGGTAGAGCACAACCTTGCCAAGGTTGGGGTCGCGAGTTCGAGTCTCGTTTTCCGCTCGAAGAGCAAAACGTACTCAAGGTTAATTAGCATTGAGTCTCGTTTTCCGCTCGTATAAAACGTACACAAGGATATTAATTTATCGTTGAGTTTCGTTTTCCTTATATTTAAGTCTTAAATATTTGCCCAGGTGGCGGAATTGGTAGACGCGCACGTTTCAGGTGCGTGTGTCGAGAGACGTGCAGGTTCGAGTCCTGTTCTGGGCACCAAGAATAAGAGAGATGTAGTTAACTTTACAGTTAGCTACTTTTTTTTGTACCATACCCTTTCTTGTTTGGGTGTGCCTGAATTCCCCACAAAATTTCCACTGAGCCTGAATTTCTTCTACGTGCATCGTCAGTTCTTACGTGCTCCCCGTTTATTTATTGGAATGATATTCGATTAGTCATTGAGTAGTAATGTTATCCTGAATGCTCGCAGCATGATATTTCTTTTCTCGCAGCAAGAATTGTTTTTTCACGCAGCATTAAATTTCTTTTCTCGCAGCATTAAATTTCTTTTCTCGCAGCATGAAATATTTTTTCACGCAGCATTAAATTTCTTTTCTCGCAGCATGAATAATACTGGCAACAATACATTATTTGCCGATGCGGTTAAGAGCTACTTGTTGCTTTGGAATTTCTGTATGTGTTCACGGGAGTCTACCAAAAATGTCGATCACACTCTTAAAATTTACTTTCAGCCTTCAGTTGTGTGTCATAAGTAACAGAATACCAGTTTAATACATGGCTGAAAGTGAACCTGTTTTACTTTCAGTTACTTTCAGTTCAACATTCAGGTGTCCTCGTTTTCATATTCTATTCCCCAGATAGGTGTTACAAAAATCTATGTTTATCATCCTTGGGTACAAAGTTACTAAATCCTTCTTTATTCTCCTTGCACATCCTCGAGTAAGAGTGTCACTACACTCCTTTATCTTTAGGTGAGGATATACTTGTTGGCACACGTTTGCAACCGTGTACCAACAAGTATATAGTTGCCTTTTGGGGGCGTAGATTCAGAAATGAATGTAGACTGAAAGTAGGCTGAAAGTAAACTGAAAGTAAAAATCTCTGTAAGTGTCAATATAACAGTACTATATGCAGTTTGGCTGAAGGGTGAAGGTGTTTTCGATAAATTCTTTTCAATTTAATTTGTTCTTATGTCTTGGTTGTCACCTATATCCTACGAATGACAGAATTGAAAATGCTGTTTTGTCCTTATAAAAAATTCCCCAGCTTGTCATTCACAACATAATAGGCTTGAATGGCAGGCTGGGGGAGTAACTGGATTTTAGTCTTCTCTCAGTTGCTCGCAGCATGCAAGCCATGAGGCTGAGGAGGCATCGCTGGGCATACGCCAGTCGCCACGGGGCGAGAGCGAACAACTACCGACCTTGGGGCCGTCGGGCAGACAGCTGCGTTTGAACTGCTGGGCGAAGAAGCGACGGAAGAATGTGGTGAGCCACTTCTTGATGACTGCGGGACTGTACGTGCCGCGTCCGTCGGTAGCTGTGGTGGCATCCTCCCAGAACGCCTTGCGTGCCAAATAGAAAATCTTGTCAGGACGGAAGCCCCAACGCAAGGTGTAGTAGAGGAAGAAGTCGTGCAGTTCGTAGGGACCAACGAGGTCTTCAGTCTTCTGTGTGATGTTGCCGTTCTCATCTGCCGGTATCAATTCGGGCGAGATGGGGGTGTCGACGATGTCGAGGAGGATGGTGCGTGTGTTCTCGTCGGCATAGTTGTTGGCCACCCAGCTGACGAGGTGCTTGACGAGTGTCTTGGGCACGCTGACGTTGACACCATACATGGACATGTGATCGCCGTTGTAGGTGGCCCAACCAAGGGCCAGTTCACTCAAGTCGCCCGTGCCAACCACGAATCCGTTCATCTGATTGGCGGCATCCATCAGTATCTGGGTGCGCTCGCGAGCCTGTCCGTTTTCATACGTCACATCGTGTACGCTCATATCATGACCCAGGTCGTTGAAGTGTACCGTGCAAGCCTCCTGAATGTTAATCTCTCGGATGGTGATGCCCATGTTCTTCATCAAGGTCACGGCATTGGTATAGGTGCGGTCGGTGGTGCCAAAGCCCGGCATGGTGATACCCACGATGCCACGCATGTCGCGTCCCAGCTTCTTGAACGTGCGTTCGCAAACGAGCAGAGCCAGTGTACTGTCCAGACCTCCGCTGATGCCCAGTGTGATGGTCTGTGCATTCGTGTGAACGATGCGCTTGGCCAGACCCTCCACCTGAATGTCGAAGATTTCCTCGCATCGTTCATCGAGCGTCTTGCCTTTGGGGACAAACGGATGCGGATTGACGATACGGTCAAGCGGCAATTCCTTCTGGAAAATCATTTCGCTGTCCACGATGTGAACCAGCTCTTCCTTGATGGTAGCAGCGCAAGCAGCAAAGGTGGTGTTGATGCGACGTTCAGTACGCAGACGGGCTACATCAATGTCGCTGATGATAAGCTGTGGCGTGAACTGGTGGCGAACGGCCTCGGAGAGCAGTGTGCCGTTCTCATAAATCATGGCCTTACCACTGAAAACAACATCCTGTGTACTCTCGCCGAATCCACAGGCGGCATACACGTAACCCGTAATGCAACGGGCACTCTGCTGTGAAACCAAACTCTTGAGGTAGCTGTACTTGCCGATGCTGTCGTTGGAGGCAGAGAGGTTGAAGATGACGTCGGCCCCCAGCATCGAAAGGTTGGTGGAGGGAGGATTGGGTGCCCAAAGGTCCTCGCAAAGCTCCACGCCGAAGACACAGCTGGGAGTGTGGAATATCTGGTTGGGTACGAGTGGTATCTGCTGTCCGCAACACCAGATGTGGCCCTTGCGGATGTCTTTAGCGCTGGTGAACCAACGCTGCTCGTAGAACTCCTTGTAGTTGGGTAAATAGGTCTTGGGTACGACGCCCAACAGTTTGCCACGCTGGATGACAGCTGCGCAATTGAGCAAGCTTCCGCAATAAGGTAGAGGTAATCCGACGATGGCGATTACATCGTAGTTGCGAGAAAAGTCCATCAGAGAGATTAGTGACATCTCGGCCTCATCGAGCAATTGCTGCGACTCGAAGAGATCCTGGCAGGTGTAGCCCGTAATGCAAAGCTCAGGGAAGCAGACGATCTCTACGCCCTTCTGCTCAGCCTGCATTATGAGGCTCTTGATCTGCTCGGTATTGTAACGGCAGTCGGCCACCCTCACACTGGGGATGGCCGCTGCGGTCTTTAGAAATCCGTGAATCATGGTTTTAGTCCTTATTTTATTTTATAAGATCAACGCTTCGCTTGATGAAGTTGGTGAGTGCCTCACCCTTCAGCATGCCGTTCTGCAGCAATGCGAGGTCGATGAGCTGATGTACACGCTCATTGCCAGCACCATAGGTAGAGAGGAGGTCCTTCTTCTTGTCCTGCTCGGCCTTGATCTTGTCGTTGCAGTCCTTCATGTCGTCCTTCTCAGCCTGCGTGATTTCCTCGGGCTTCTTCTTGTCCTGCTCCTGCTGCAACACAGCCTTGCGGGCATTCAGACCCTTCAACTCGCTGACGATGGGCTTGAGTTCAGCCTCGGTAGCAGCCTCACTCTCCTCAAGAATGCTCTTGACGAGAGGGGCGTCGGTGTTGAGAACAAGGGTGTACATGTCGGGCATCTCGCCATAGAAAGCCATGCCCGGCTGCATGCGGCTCATCTCCTTCATACGACGCATGTATTCGCTCTGCGTAATCATGACGGGCAGCGCATCCTCGCCCATAGCCTGCGCCTCCACGTGGTATTCCGTCTTCTCCGTCTTGGGCATCTGGCTCTGGAAGATGCTTGAAAGGTTGTCGCCTCGTTCGGCTTCCAGGACGTTACGCTGTGTGTCCTCCTTCTTGATGAGACGGTCGATGGTATCGGCATCCACACGGGTGAAGGTAGACTTTTCCAACTTGCGCTCAAGCAACTGCAACAAGGGCGTATCGAGTTGTCCGTCCATCATCAGCACGTTGTAACCCTTTGCCTCGGCTGCCTGAATGTAGGTGTACTGCGACTCCTTGTCGGTGGCATAGAGATAGACGGTCTGGTCGTCGGTATTCTTCTGGTTGTCCTTGATGAGGGTGCTGTACTCATCGAGGGTGTAGTACTTGCCGTTGGTGTCCTTCAGGAGGAAATACTTGGCAGCCTTGTCGTAGAACTCATCCTCCTGCGAAAGCATACCGTAGTGGATGAAGATCTTGATGTCGTCCCACTTCTTCTCGAACTCGGGACGATCCTGCTTGAAGAGGCTCTGCAGACGGTCGCTCACCTTCTTGGTGATGTAGGTCGAAATCTTCTTCACGTTCTGGTCGCTCTGCAGATAAGAACGGCTGACGTTGAGAGGAATGTCGGGACTATCGATTACGCCATGGAGCAGCGTCAGGAACTCGGGGACGATGTTCTCCACATTGTCGGTGACGAAGACCTGGTTGCAGAAGAGCTGAATCTTGTTGCGTTGCAGGTCCATGTTGTTCTTGATCTTGGGGAAGTAGAGCACACCGGTCAGGTTGAAGGGGTAGTCCACATTCAGATGAATCCAGAAGAGAGGCTCGTCCTGCATGGGGTAGAGGGCACGGTAGAAGTTGGTGTAATCCTCGTCCTTGAGGTCGGCAGGTTTCTTCGTCCAGATGGGCTCTACGTTGTTGATGACATTATCCTCGTCGGTATCCTGGTAGCTTCCGTCCTTCCACTCCTGCTTCTTGCCGAAGACAACGGGTACGGGAAGGAAGCTGCAGTACTTCTTGAGCAGGGCTTCCAACTTCGACTTCTCAAGGAAATCCTTGCAGTCATCGTCTATGTACATGATGATGTCGGTACCACGATCGGCCTTCTGTGTCTCTTCAATGGTGAAGGAAGGACTGCCGTCGCATGACCACTTCTGGGCGGGTGCATCCTGGTAGCTCTTGGTAACAATCTCCACCTTCTTGCTCACCATGAAGGATGAGTAGAAGCCAAGACCGAAATGGCCAATTATGGCGTTGGCATCGTCCTTGTACTTGTCAAGGAAATCGTTGGCACCCGAGAAGGCTATCTGGTTGATGTATCGGTCAATCTCGTCGGCTGTAAGACCGATGCCACGGTCGCTGACGGTGATGGTGCCGGCCTCCTTGTCCAGGCTTACGCTTACCTTCAGCTCACCCAGCTCGCCCTTGAAGTCGCCCTTGCCGGCCAGTGTCTTCAACTTCTGCGTGGCGTCTACGGCGTTGCTTACTATTTCGCGGAGAAATATCTCGTGATCACTGTAGAGAAACTTTTTGATGACGGGGAAGATGTTCTCGGTTGTAACCCCAATGTTTCCAGTTTGCATATTATTGTGATTTAGAACTTACTATTTTCATTCCATGCTTGTTTTAAGCATAATCTTGTCTCCTTCGACCTCGGCTTGCAGCACGCTGCCAGGCTGCGGAACCTCATCGCTCATGATAAGTTCGCAGATGGGATCCTCGAGGAGCGTCTGGATGGCACGCTTGAGAGGACGTGCACCGTACTGTGGGTCGTAGCCCTTTCTTCCGAGCAGATCCTTGGCTTCGTCAGTGAGAGAGAGCGTGTAGCCCATGTCGAATACTCGGTGTTTCAACGGTCGCAGCTCAATCTCCACGATGCGACGTATGCTCTCCTTGTCGAGCTGGTCGAAATGGATGATGTCGTCCAGACGGTTGAGGAACTCGGGTGCGAACTGCTTGCTTATGGCTTTTTGGATGACAGAGTGTTCGTACTGCTTGTCACCAGCCTTGTCGGTTGTGCCGAATCCCACGCCATGGCCAAATTCCTTGAGCTGGCGTGTACCGCAGTTCGAAGTCATGATGATAATGGTGTTGCGGAAATCGACCGTAGTACCGTTGCCGTCCGTCAGTCGTCCCTCGTCCATCACCTGAAGGAGAATGTTGAAAACATCCTGATGCGCCTTCTCGATCTCATCAAGCAGCACGATGGAGTAGGGTTTGCGACGTACACGTTCGGTCAGTTGTCCGCCTTCGTCATATCCCACATATCCTGGAGGCGCACCCACCATGCGGCTTACGGTATGCTTCTCCATGTATTCGCTCATATCGATGCGTATGAGGGCGTCGTCCGAACCGAACATCTCCTCAGCCAGCTTCTTGGCCAGGTAGGTCTTTCCCACACCCGTCGGTCCGACGAAGAGGAAGGCGCCAATGGGCTTCTTCGGATCTTTCAGTCCCACTCGGCTTCGCTGTATGGCGCGTGCCACCTGCTTGATGGCTTCGGTTTGTCCGATGACGTTCTCGCCCAGAATGTTGGCCAGATTGCGCAGACGTTTATTCTGTTCGTGGTCGATGCGCTGTACGGGAATACCTGTCATCAGCGCCACCACTTCTGCTATCTGTGCCGCGTCCACCACAACGCTGTTCTGTTTCATCTGCTCTTCCCACTGCTGCTTCATCCGTTCCATCTCCTCTCTGGCCTTTAGCAGTTGGTCGCGGTATTCTGCAGCCAATTCGAAGTTCTGGTCGTTGGCCGACTTATTCTTCTTTTCTGTCAGAATCTTGATGTGTGTCTCCTGTTCCTGCATTTCCATGCTGACAGGCACATCTTTAATATGTTCGCGCGCGCCTGACTCGTCGAGGGCATCCAATGCCTTGTCAGGGAAGCAACGGTCGGAGACGTAACGCTCTGTCAGGTCGACGCAAGCCTGCAGAGCCTCGGGCGTGTAGCTAACGCCATGGTGCTTCTCGTAGTGGGCTTTTACGTTGGTCAGAATCTGTAAAGTCTCTTCCTTCGTAGTTGGGTCTACAATGACCTTCTGGAAACGTCGTTCCAGCGCACCATCCTTCTCGATGCTCTTGCGGTATTCGTCGAGCGTAGTGGCTCCAACACACTGTATTTCACCACGTGAAAGGGATGGCTTCAGCATATTGGCGGCATCCATTGTGCCGGGTGCAGAACCAGCACCTACGATGGTGTGTATTTCGTCGATGAAAATGATGATGTCGGGATTCTTCTGCAACTCTGTGATGATGGCACGTATGCGTTCTTCGAATTGTCCGCGATACTTGGTACCTGCCACTACGCCGCCTAGGTCGAGCGACACGACGCGCTTGTCCCAGAGCGAGCGGCTGATCTGATGGTTGACAATGCGCAACGCAAGTCCTTCCACAATGGCGCTCTTACCCACGCCAGGCTGACCGATGAGTACGGGGTTGTTCTTCTTGCGACGGCACAGTATCTGAGCCACACGCTCAATTTCCTTGTCTCGACCAATGACAGGGTCCAGTTTACCAGCTTCGGCCATCTTGGTCAGGTCAGTGCCGAAATTATCTAGTGCGGGAGTAGCTGTTTTAGTGGCTGTCTTAGTGGCATTCTTGCTCTTACTCATGTTTTCATCGTCGTCGTCGTCATAATCTATAAAGGAGAATGACGGTGACTCCTGTGCCGTCTCTGCCTGTGGTCTCAATGCGTTGAGTACGTCACCGTATGTCAACTGACATTCCTTCAGCAAGCGACTGGCATCGTTGTCGTTGTCCCTGAGAATTGCCAGCAGCATGTGCTCGGTCTCAATGGTAGGACTCTTGAGCTGTTGAGCCTCCAGTACACACAGCTTTAGTATCTTGGAAGCCTTGGCGTCGAGTGCCATATCGTCGGGGTGGGGTGTCACAATGGCAGACTGCCTCATGGCCACATGTTCCAGCTTTTGCCTCAACAGCATTGGGCTCTCGCAGAAACGGCACAGGAGTTCGCTTGCCGTGCAACGTGTCTCGCGCATCATTCCCAACAGAATGTGCACGGGTGTCACGTACTCGTTTTGAAGACGAATGGCTTCGTCTCGGCTAAAGCCGAGTATTTGGGACATCTGTGCAGAAAACTTGCTCGTCATCATATTTGCTTATTCTTCTTTCCTTAGTTTATCTTGTGCCAAACCTTACGGCCGGACACGCTATCTGTTGCAAAGATAATGCCAAATTCTAGAAAAAGGACATTTTTTCCCAAAAAATTTTCTTGTTTGCACAAAATGTAGTATCTTTGTACGCGTTAAAATAAGGAGAGAAGAAACAGCCTTATCAACGCAGCATGCACGGAAATGGCCTTTATGACGGTTTCGATCCTTTGAAAGATGATTTTAAACAAGTAAAGATTCAAGTATAAATGTTAGAAGCAGAAGACAGAATTATTAAAGTAGACATTGAGCATGAAATGCGAAAAAGCTACATCGACTACTCCATGAGTGTCATTGTGGCTCGTGCCTTGCCCGATGTGCGCGACGGATTTAAGCCCGTTCATCGTCGCATCCTTTTCGGTATGAAGGAACTGGGTAACACCCACAACAAACCTTATAAGAAATGTGCTCGTATTGTCGGTGAGGTGCTCGGTAAGTATCATCCCCACGGCGACAGTTCGGTTTATGGAGCATTGGTTCGCCTGGCACAGGAGTGGAACATGCGTTGTACCCTAGTGGACGGACAAGGCAACTTCGGTTCTGTGGACGGTGATGGTGCAGCTGCCATGCGTTACACCGAGGCTCGCCTCTCTTTGATGGGTGAGGCCATGATGGATGACTTGGAGAAGGACACCGTGGACATGATGAATAACTTCGACGATACGTTGAAGGAGCCCAGCGTAATGCCTACCCGCATCCCCAATTTGTTGGTAAATGGTGCTACGGGTATTGCCGTAGGTATGGCCACCAATATTCCCACACATAACCTTGGTGAGGTCATCGATGCCTGTGTGGCATTCATTGACCAGCCCGAGATGGACAGTGTGGGGCTGATGGAATACGTCAAGGGTCCCGACTTCCCCACAGGAGCCTTCATCATGGGCACCAAGGGTATCAAAGATGCCTACGAGACAGGTCGTGGTCGCGTTATCATGCGTGCCAAGGGAGATATTGAGGCTGGTGACCAACACGATACCATCGTCTTCACTGAGATTCCCTATGGCGTGAATAAGGCTGAGCTGATCAAATATATTGCCGAACTGGTGAAGGAAGGCAAGTTGGAAGGCATCAGCAATGTCAACGACGAGTCCGACCGCGAGGGTATGCGCATCGTTGTCGATGTCAAGCGCGATGCCAACAGCCGCGTTGTCATGAACAAGCTTTTCAAGATGACTCCTTTGCAGACCAGTTTCAGTGTCAACAGCATCGCCCTTGTCAAGGGACGCCCCAAGTTGCTGACCTTGCGAGACTGCATCTGCAATTTCGTGGAGCATCGTCACGAGGTGGTTATTCGTCGCACCAAGTTTGACCTGAAGAAAGCTGAGGAGCGTGCTCATATCCTCGAGGGACTCATCATTGCCAGCGACAACATCGACGAGGTTGTTCACATCATCCGTGGCAGCAAGACCCCTGCCGAGGCATGCACCAACCTGGAGAAGCGCTTCGACCTGGATGAGCTCCAGTCGAAGGCCATCGTCGATATGCGTCTCAGTCAGTTGACCGGTCTTCGTCAGGAGGATCTGCACAACGAGTACAACGAGCTTTTGGAGAAGATTAAATATTATAATGAGATACTCACCAATGACGAGCTCTGCCGCAAGGTGATGAAGGACGAACTCATTGAGGTGAAGGATCAGTTCGCTACTCCTCGTATGACAGTCATCATGCCCAGCGAGGAGGAGTTCAATGCTGAGGACTTCTATGCTGATGATGAGGTTGTTGTTACGATGAGCCATTTGGGCTACATCAAGCGCACCCCGCTCACTGAGTTCCGTGCCCAGTCTCGTGGTGGCGTAGGTAGCAAGGGTAGCAGCACTCGCGATGGCGACTTCCTGGAGAACATGTATATCGGAACGATGCACAACACCATGATGTTCTTCACCCAGAAGGGACGCTGCTACTGGCTTAAGATCTACGAGATTCCCGAAGGTGGCAAGAATAACAAGGGTCGTGCTATTCAGAACATGCTTATGCTCGACCCTGATGACAAGGTTGAGACCTGCCTCTGCATCCGCAAACTGAGCGATGCTGAGTTCTGCGCTAACCACTACGTCTTCTTCTGCACCGAGCGTGGTGTCATCAAGCGTACCTGTCTCAGCGAGTACAGCCGTCCCCGTGCCAATGGTGTCATTGCCCTGAACATCAACGAGGGCGACCGTCTGGCCAGCGTACAGCTTACCAACGGTGACAACGAGATTGTCATTGCCAACAAGAACGGGCGTGCCATCCGTTTCCACGAGACGGATGTTCGTGCAATGGGCCGTGGCGCCACCGGTGTGACCAGTATGGTGCTTGATGGTGAAGACGACAAGGTTGTAGGCATGGTGGCCGTTCGTGATCCCAAGACAGACAGCATTGTGGTCATCAGCGAGAAGGGTTACGGCAAGCGCAGTGTGCTGATGGACGAGGATGGCAACGACCTCTACCGCAAGACCAGCCGTCGTGCAAAGGGTGTGAAGACAATGGATGTAACCGACAAGACCGGTCAGCTCATCACCATCCGTTCTGTCGACGATAACTGCGACCTTATGATCATCAATAAGAGTGGTATTACCATACGTCTCCACGTCGACACCATCCGTCAGACAGGTCGCGTGGCACAGGGTGTCAAGCTCATCGACATCACTAAGCGCAACGATGTCATCAGCAGCGTTTGTGTTGTGCCCCGACAGGACGATGAAGAAGAGGAAACCGCAGAAGGCGAAGTTCCCGTGACGGAGGGCGAAGTTCCCGCAAGTGAGGCTGAAGCATCCGTCAGCGAAAGCGATTCACCTGTAAGTGAGGGTGATGCTGCAACAGAAGCTGAGGCAAATGAGAATGAAACAAATGAATAATTAACCTAATAATCTTATTTTATTATGAAAAAGGTTTTGATGTCTATGGCTGCCTTGCTTTTGGCAAGCAGCCTGTATGCACAAGACGACAAGGCAGCAGCTAAGGCTGCCAAGGAGGCAGAGAAGGCTGCCCGCAAGGAAGCCATGGGTTTGTTCAACCAGGGTATGAAGTGCTACAACGATGCCAATGGCAAGATGAACGAACTGAACATGTATCGTCAGACCGAGCGTAATCAGGACAAGGTTGCTGCCCGTGAGGCAGAGACCAAGCAGGTGATGTACGATCTTTCGAAGCAGGGATCACCCCTTCTGAGTCAGGCATTTGCGACTGGACTCATCGAGGAGAAGAAGTATTTTGATGGCTATCGTGCTCAAGACTTCATGCTCTCACAGCTTATCAACGAGGAGCTTCAGCACGCATCCAAGAAGGAACCCTTCGACACTGCCTTCTTCGCCAAGGCAGCCAACGAGATGTGTGATGCCTGTCACTACCAGCTCAAGTACGGCAAGAAGAGCGACGAGCAACAAAAGCTCATCCTCGCTCAGGTTGAGGCCAAGTTCCCCCGTCTCTATACCTATCTGGCCTACGCTACCCAGTTTGAGATTGAGAACAAGAACCTTGCAGGAGCATGTGCTGCCTTCGACAACTACAAGAACTTCCCCAAGAAGTATCCCGAGGTGGCCAACGATCCCAGTGTAGCCAATCCTCAGATTCCCTTCTCACAGTTTGCTTTCAATATCTACTTCACTGCTTATCAGCAGGGTAACTATGATGTGTGCGAGAAGTACTACGAGGAGGCACTTCAATTCGACGACGAGAACAGTCATGCCTTCGTTGTAAGTAGCCGTCCCCAGATGTATCTGCAGAAGGGCGACACTGTGGCTTGGGTTAACGAACTCAAGAACATGATTAAGAACGACCCCAAGTCCAATAATGCTGAGGTAGCTACCCAGAACCTCTTGGCTTACTACAACAAGAAGGGTAATGTCGAGATGATGAAGTTTGCTGACGAGATTCTTGCAAGCGACCCCGAAAGTAAGATTGCCAACTATGGTAAGGGTTATGCTTATCTCGCTGATCGTAAGTACACAGAGGCTCTGAAGTATTATGAGAAGTGTGTGGCGATTGACCCCGATTACATCGATGGTAACTTCCAGTGTGGCTACTGCCTCTATCAGATTGGCCTCGACAACGGTCGCAAGATTCAGGACAAGAAGTATAAGTCACAGGCCGAAGCTGACAAGGATAGCGAAACCAAGGTTAAGTCATACTTGCGCAAGGCAGCACCCTACTTCGAGAAGGTGCGTGAGCTCGCTCCCAACGACCCCGACAAGTGGGCTGGTGAGCTCAAGGTAATCTACACTAATATTGGACAGAAGGATAAGGCCAAGGAACTTCCCGACCTGGGATACTAATTCCCCTTCCTTTCAGGTAAAACTAATCACGAGAGGGTGTGTCAGTCACTTTAGAGACTACACACCCTCTCGCTTTTTTTAGGGAATGTATTCGATTAAGGCATCCTGAGTTGAAAAGGATCAAATTTCAGGAACAACGAATAGCCCGAAACGCCCAAATCGAATAAAAAATCATTCGTGTTTGTTCGCGGAATTTGTGGTGAAAACTAACAAATGCCAAATTGCGTCACTTCCTTTTTGTTTGGAAATGAATGACATAAGCATTGTAACTCATTCTACATTAAATTCGTTTATGCAGCTGATGATGCGTCTGACTTCCTCTTCGGTAAGGATGGGAGAGAGCGGTAGGGAGAGCTCTTCTTTGTGTATTCGCTCTGTGACTGGATAGCTTTGGCTGTTCCATATAGCATAGGCTTGTTGCTTATGTGGTGGAATGGGGTAGTGTATGAGTGTTTCTATGCCGTGTTGCTTGAGATAAACCTGCAACTTGTCGCGATGAGCGCATCGAATGGCGAAGATGTGATAGACATGCTGATTGTTTGTGCGGCACCTTTCGGGCAGCGTGATGAGTGGATTCTGGATTCCGTCCAGATACATCTGTGCAATTTGTCGTCTGCGTTCGTTGTCCGCATCGAGACGTGGCAGTTTTACGTTCAATACGGTAGCTTGCACCTCGTCCATTCGGCTATTTATTCCCTGTATCTCGTTGATATACTTTTCCTTACTTCCATAGTTTGCCATGGTCCGGATTATGTTGGCTAACTTGGCATCCTGAGTTGTTACGCATCCCGCATCGCCCAAAGCTCCAAGATTTTTGCCCGGATAGAAGCTGAAAGCTGCGGCTGTTCCCAAGCTTCCTGCTCGCTGTTCCTTGTACATGGCACCATGAGCCTGAGCTGCATCCTCGACGACAAGCAGTCCATGTTTTTGGGCAATGTCGTTAATTTCGTCCATGGCACACATTCTACCATAGAGGTGGACGGGAAGGATAGCCCGCGTTTGGGGTGTAATTAGCGATTCAATGAGCTTGTGGTCGATGAGGTATGTGTTAAGTGATGGTTCGCAGAGAACAGGAGTGAGTCCCGCTTCTGTGATAGATAGAATGGTTGCAATATAGGTATTGGCGGGCACGATGACTTCGTCGCCATCCTGCCACCCATGCAACCTTTTGAGACTTCGTAAGATTAGGACTAATGCCTCAAGCCCGTTTGCACAAGCTATGCAATGAGTTGTTCCGCAATACTTTGCAAAGTTCTCTTCAAATATCTTTACGTTGCTTCCTTGCAGATACCATCCACTATTGATTGTCTGTTCTACCGCTTCGTTCAGTTCTGGCTGGAAGCTACTGTTCAATTTCTGCAAACTGAGGTAGGGTATACGTCGGTCCGTTTCTGCATCCTCTTTCGGAAGCATCTTTTTAAGCGTATTTCTATCCAGTCTTACCTCATAACCATCATAGCATACGGCCCGTCCGCCGAATCCCTCCTTCTGGAAGATGAGTCCTTCGTTGAGGTATCTTCCCTGTTCGAGTGTAGATGTTCCGAGGTCGATATAACGAACAGATTTAAAGCGGTTTTGTATGAGATGCCTCAATAAGAGGTCTAATGCTCCTAACTCGCGTCCTTCTTGTCCAGATGCAATGTATTGCACGTGTGCTACCTTGCGCGTGATAAAGACCACGACACCGGCCAGAATGCGGTTTTCACGTCGTGCTACAAAAAGTTTGATGTCGTGAGGGAAACGTTCCATGAGTAGCCTCATCTCCTGTACCGTGTGCACGGGAGACGCGTGATGGTGTTCTTTCAGTACGTTGTTGAGCAGCGTCCAATATTCATCGAGTGTCTCCCAGTCGCCCTCTATCATGCGATCGATGTAGATGTCGTGTTCGATGGCTTTCTTTGCCTGTCGAATCCTGAGCGTTCTCATCTTTAAAGGATTGTCAGTGCATATAACAGTGCTGACCGCTCTTTGCTGTAGTCGTGCTCCGGCACGGAAGAGTGCGTAAAGTTCCTCACCGTTAGGATATAGACTATAGATGTTGGGGATGGGTTTGACGAAGATGTAGCGTGCCATGTACATTCGTTCGTAGTATTGGAAGATGGCTTGTGTCAGTTCCAGCACCTCTTGTTGTGTGATTTCAACCGTTACGATAAGTCCACCATAGGTCAGTCCTTGATGCGAATATACCGTTTTATCCTTTTCCACCCAGTTGGCGGGGAATACAGCCTTCAGTCCTTCGAGTCCAAGGCCATGCTCTTTCTCTTCGGGGGTGAAGTCTATATCATTGTAAACCAACAAGGAACAATCCTCAAACCTATCGCTGTGGTAGTCCATGAAATCTCGTTCGATAAGGAATGTGGCATTCTTGGACTCTCGTACGAACTGGTTCCAGGTGTCGTGGTATTGGGGGCTATATGGGATTATTGTCATATTGGGGTTATGTGGTTTTGAGATTAATTAGTTTTGAGGTTATGAAGCGTAGGATATGATAACTTATGTTCCAACGGCTGAGTCGTCGTATCCATGGATAGCGGCGTATACCAGGGAAGGGAGGCAGTGGGAAGAGGCCAAGACGTTGAAGCCCGTTGAGGTGGTGGTGGAGAAACGTTGTATCGGGAGCCGAGCGGAAGAGATCGGCAACAAAGCACATGGCTAGTACATGGAGCCTTCGTTCAAGGGCTTTGGCCACGAGCTTCTTGTTCGCGGTTTCTTGGATTGTCGCTTGCTGTTTTTCTTTTTTAATTTGCTGGTATTCTTTTTTTACTTGCTGGTATTCTGTTGTGTCTTGTTGAGATTCAGTTGCGGTAAGCTCTGATTCTGTTGCGGCCTGCTGTGCCATCCTCTGGATGCGTCCAAGCACTCCGAGCAGGTCTGTGAAGCGTTTATCGAGATGTTTGGCGTCTGTGGAACGTACCGTAGACTTTGGATTGATGTGGTATCGATAAGCCACAATCGGTGTCATGATGAGATGCTTGGCCTGCAAGTGGAGGTACGTGTTGAATTCCTCATCCTCGTGATAGATGCCGGGTGTGTATCGTAAAGCGCCCAGTACCTCTCGTTTCACGATGTAACCACATGCCATTGGTATGATGTCCTCTTGGGACATGAACTGCACGGCATCGCCATTATAATATGGTACGCGCGTGGACTTACAGCGCAGTCCTAGTAGGTCGGGGTTCTCGTTCTGTAGTATGTGTATGAGCCTTGCATACTGGTCGGGTATCCATTCGTCGTCGGCGTCGAGCAAGGCAATGTACTCGCCTTGAGCTTGTGCAATGCCGTTGTTGCGAGCTACGCTCTGTCCTTGGTTGGGCTGAAGTAACACATGTAGGTGTTCGTCTTTTCGTTCCTGCACCCATTCCATCACCTTTCCTTGTGGACTTCCGTCATCAATGATCCAAGCCTCCCACGAGCAGAGTTCTGTGAGAAAACCGATGCTGTCGAGGCTACGCATGAGTTGCTCTCTCGACTCTCGGAAGCAGGGGATGATGATGCTTAGAAACATACGTAATAGATAGCTTTTAGGCGTTCGTGGAACGTTAGCCCACTGGAGAGGAAGAAGAGTGGCGATACATGTCTTCGGTCGATGATGCGCTCGTGTGAGTCTGCATAGCGTTGGTAGGAACGCTCGGCATTTCGTGCGCGGAGTACCAATAAGTCATTGTCTTGACTTTCTGGTAATTGCAAGAGTCGGTTGAGCGATTCTGCATACTGTCTCAGCGATGCGGGTTTTGGCGTATGGCTGATACTGCCTGGCCGCTCACAATAGTAATAGAGTCCCTTGTCAGTCTGTCGGATGGCTCTTGCCTTGCGCAGAATGTAGGGCACACAGAAGATATCCTCGTAGTGCAGTCCAGTAGGGAATTGCTCGCCCTGCCAAAGCGAGGTGCGGTAGACCTTGTTCCACGCATAGCAATGTTCAGCGCCTCCTTGCTGCATCCATGTGGCAAAGTCGAGTGTGATGGGATTGAATGTGAGATGACTAGGCTGCTTGCTGTAGTGGTGCTGGATAACCGGATATTCCACCACATCGGCTGTGGCATCATCGTCGAACGTAGAAAGTACGTCGCGCAATGAGTTTGGAGCCAGAAAGTCATCGCTGTCAACAAAGGTGATGAAAAGCCCTTTCGCCTCTCGTATGCCCGTATTGCGCGCTTCGCTTAGTCCCAGATTCTGTGCATGGTTGATGAGTCGGAAGTGAGGATGAGTGTTGCACCATTCAGCACAGATGCCCCTGCTGTTGTCGCGTGAGGCATCGTTGACGAGTATGACCTCGTACTCGTTGTCCTCCAAGCCCTGTTCCGTGAGCGATTGGAGGCAGTGGCGCAGGTATTGCATCACGTTGTAGACGGGCACGATGACGGAGAGGCGCAGCCTTTTCATTTCACGTAGTTCTGATACCATTGTGTCAGCTTGATTGCCTCGTTGTAGTTTGTGTCTTGGTCGTACTTGGTGTTGGGCACGAAGAAAGAGCATAACGAGAGGTGCTCGGCATCTATTATCTCTGGGTAGAGTGAGCGATAGCAGGTTGACCATCGGTTGGTGAATTTGTGGTAAACGGCAGTCCGTCTCAGCTGGTTCATCCATTTCTCGTAGTCGGGACCGCTCAGCAGTCGGTTCATCAGGCTACCCATGTCGAAGTATTCGTTGTAGAAGCTGGACTTGAAGACACCATACTGCTGCACACCTTCGGTGCTTAGGCTCGGAGCAATGTCGTAGTATTCCGGCAGAAGCTGGCGGGTGAGGTTGAGCAGGTTGTCGAGTTCGCTGGTCTTTATGGCCGAGATGATCAGGCCGGTCATGCCATCTATCGTTCCGTCCATGGACGAGTAGTGGGCGAAGTAATTGTTGACAATATCCTCGACCGCCTTCTCGTCGTCGCCCGTGAGTCCGGCCATAATCTTGTGGTAGGGGGCTCCGTTGCCGGGTATCTCGGCTGGCGAGGCGATGATGTAGTCGGCTACGTTGCGTAGTTCGTATGTGCTCTCGATGCTCTGCATGAAGCAAGCGTCGAAGAGAATGAAGTCGAAGTGCAGTCCTAGTTTCTGCATCTCTTCCCGCATGTCCCAGATATCCATCTTGCTACCAAAGTCAGATTGGCTGCTGTTGCGCTCGTTGTCGATGCCAAAGCTTCTCCGCTGTGGCGTTATGTCGGCTGGTACCCATCCGCTGGCGTGGCTCCACATTACGAGGCTGTATGTGTTGGCAGGAAAACGTGTCGTGATGTCCTTCAGTATGGCTCCGAACTCCTTGGGGTCAGCACTGTTGCGCTCTGTCATCGACTCCTTGTGTTCGGGATTGGGCGCAGTGACTACCTGCAGGTAGGGTGAGCCCGCGTCGTCGACATAGATGACGAAGTTGCAGTCCTTGGGTATGTCGTGGGCCACCTGGGTGATTTCTGCGATGTCGGGCTCTTTGTACTTGTCAAGACTATTTTCCGCACACATGTAGACGATGACTGTCTTGCGTGCCTTGTCGGGTTGCGGTGCGGGTTCGGGCAGGTCGGTTTGCTTGCAGCCAATCATGGTGAGGCAAGCCATGACCATCATGATGATGCGCTTACTGTGCTGTGTGTATGCGCGATGCATTTTCAAAGAATGACTATTCATAGAGTTTGTTGTATAATGATTCGTATTGTCGGGCCACGTGGATGTGGTCGTGATGTTTTGCGATGAAGGCCATGCTGTCGGCCGAGAGCCGTGGCAGAACCTCGGGATTGCGGATGAGTTGCTGTTCCAGTTGTTCCACCACGTCGTCCAGGGTGGGCTGCACGTTGATGATGGGGCGAAGGTCGGACTCGCCCAACAGCGTGTAGTTTTCCTCCTCGCCACCTCCCACGACCACCATTCCCTTGGCCATGGCATTGAGGGCATTCATGGCGGGTGTGTAGCTGTATAGCTGGTCGAGCAGCACGTGTGAGTGGTTCATCAGTTCCTGGTATTCGTGGAAGGGCACGCTCTCAGCCTTGACGATGTCCATACGGTCGGGATATCGCCTTACCAACTCGTGGAGGGCCTGCAACATGATGTCGGTACCCTTGTACTCGTTGCGCGTCTTCTGTATGCCGATGAAGAAACGTATCTTCTCGCCTTCCTTCCACGGCCGAATCTGCGTTACGGCCTTGCGGTTGATGGGAAAAGGAATGAAAGTCGTCTTGTGTGGGAAGTGAGGTCGGTAGCATACATCGTACTCGTAGAGTCCGCTGACGATGGCATCGCAGTCATTGGCAACGTACTGGTTGAGTGGCCCTTTGCTGCCCGTTATCCAGTCATTCACCATCTGTTGGGTGAAGCGGTTGTTGCGTGGTATGCCGTTGAGGAAGAAGTCGCCATAGCGGAACGTCTCAGGCTTCAGACCCTCTGCCACCCAGTAGTAATCCACTCCATAGGCTCCGAGCACCACCTTGCCATTCTGTCGTCGCAGTTTGTCGTAGTAAGGCCTGATGCGTTCCCCCTTGAGGTCGAGAAAGACGGGATTGATGAGTTGTACGATGTCATAGCCCCGAAGCGTGGGCCACAGACGGTGTGTCTGCCAAAGGTAGCTCAGTGTGTCGATAGCTCCCAACGATTTGCGTTTGAGGTTGATGTCGCGCTCATAGCCTTTCCAGATGTCTCCGTCTGAAACCACGGTAACATTGTGGCCGAGGGCTCGCAGCCCCTGTGCCAGTGTCCAATGCACGTTGCTGTATTCGCCTATGAGTAGTATTTTCATCTTGAGGGAGCGCTGGGCGTTTTGTTGAGCTTTCTTTTTTCGGATTTATCGGGCTTTCGATTGATCAGTCTTTTTATGATAAGTAAATGTGCATAGTATTTATACTGATGACGCAAGAGGCCTTTTCATTCTGAGCAAAGCGAAGAATCTCCGTCCAATGTTACACTCGATTTCTACAGTTACCACCGATTTATCATACAAATTTACAAAAATCCGTTTGTTCGTGCAAATAAATTGTCTTTTAAGTTTCGTTATGTGCGATGGACATGCCGAAAACCGACAAAAATTAGCCAAAAATTTGTTTTTTTACCTCGTTTGCTTTAATTTTGTAGTTAATTTTATGCATTGAAATATTGTGAAGAAAGATCGTACTCCAAAAATAAACAAACGTGGCAAGGATGCCACCTACGACCACGTCATCAAGTACATCGGCCTCCTGGGCAGTGTGCAGGGGCTGAAGATACTCGTGCAGGTGGTTCGCAACAAGCTTACGTCACTCCTCCTACACAGCGACGGCATGGGAGTCAGCGCATCCTTTGCCAATATCAGCGAGCTTATCTATAATGCCACAAACCTGGGTCTCTCGTTCGGTACGGTACGCAATCTCAGCGAGCTCTTCGAGGAGGGTAGCGATGCCGAACGCACGGCATTTGTCCGTGTTATCCGCACCTGGGCCTTCTGGACGGGCTTGCTGGGAGCCTTCATCTGCCTGTCGCTTTCTTGGTTCTTCTGTCAGTGGTACTTCGATGGCGACACGTCGTTCGTACCCTACATCTGCCTGCTCTCGCTCTTTGTCTTTACGCTTCCGCTCGAAGCCATCGAGTGTTCTATCATCAAGGGAATGAGACGTTTGAAAAGTTTGGCCTATATCGAAACTTCGGTCGTCTTCGGCTCTTTTTTCCTCACCATTCCCCTGTATTATTTCTTTGGCGTCCGAGGCATCGTCTTCTCGCTGATTCTGTCCAGCAGCTTTGCCGTTGTTGTACATCTGTTGGTGACAACCCGTATGTTCCCGTGGCGTATAGACTTCTTCAGCCGAAAGGCTTTCCTTGAGGGACTGCCACTGCTCAAGCTGGGCATTCCGTATGTGGTAGCTGGCGTAGCCGGTGCCATGTCGACGTCGTTCATCTATGGAGCTTTGGAATCGTTGCAAGAAGTGGGACTGTACCGTCAAGGCTATCTGATGCTGACCATGTCGTCCGTAGTGGTTTTCTCGGCCATGGATTCCGATTACTTCCCCCGCCTCTCCACCGCCAATCACGACACCATGCGTATGAACAAGATGGCTAACCAACAGATACAGGTCAACGTGCTTCTTATTACGCCCATCCTCATCCTTATGAGCCTCTTTATGTCGCGTCTCATCTATCTGCTCTCGTCCAAAGAGTTCATCCAGATTGCGCCCATGGTCATCTGCGCTACCTTCTACCTCTTCTTCCGTGCCATCACTATGCCGATAGCCTATTTCCCGCTGGCCAAGGGCAACAGCATCCTCTACATGCTGGCTGAGGTGGTGTACGACGTGGTGGTGGCTGCCCTCATCTACTATGGCTACCAGTATGGCGAGTCGTTCATGCACATCTTCTTCGACGGCATTCCCTGTGGCGGACTGGTCGGAACGGGTGTGGCCCTGAGCCTCTCGGCCTTGCTCGACATGGTGATGCTCAATGCCTTGTATGGTTACTGCTACAAGTTCCGCTTACAGCGTCGCACTATCCTGTTGCTCCTGTCCGACTTCCTCTGTCTTGCTGCCACCTTGCCCTTCTGCCTCGTCTCGGGCATGCCCCTCTACAAGTATGCCATTGGTATCAGTGCGCTTGCTGCCTCCCTCTTCCTGGCTTGGCGACTCCTTTCGCGTGAGTCGGGCTTCCTTGTGCGTCTGAGGCGTCGTGGCCGCAGCGAGGCTCATTGCGACTGTTGTCATTAACCTCCAGTACCAGACCCTATCTGTCCTCTATGCATCGTCCGTCCGTTCCACAGTTCACGCTCCTGATGGCCGTCTACAATGCGGCCTCCTATCTGTCCCAGGCCATCGAAAGCGTCAGCCAACAGACCCTTGCGGACTGGGAACTCATCTGTGTGGATGATGGCAGTTCGGACGACAGCCTCTGCCTTTTACAACACTTTGCAGCCCTTGACAGTCGAATCAAGGTGCTGAGCGGGCAGGGTAATCAGGGACCGGCCAAAGCCCGCAACCGAGGTCTTGAGGTGGCCTCGGGACAGTATATTGCCATGCTCGATGCCGACGACTGGCTCTCGGAGAATGCCTTACAATGTGTGGCCGACATCTTTGCGCAGCATCCAGCCACTGATAGTGTCCTCTTCACCCTCATTGAGGAATATCCCGGCAGCCGTAATCCCTATCCCATGCCTTTCGGCCCAGCGGATGTCTTTACGGGCAAGGAAGCTTTCCGCCTGTCGCTCGATTGGCGTATTCACGGACTCTATGCCGTACGTCGTGCCATCCATCTTCGCTTTCCCTACGACGACTCTTGCCGCTTGCACAGCGACGACAACACCACTCGCATCCACTACCTCCATTCGCGTGAGGTTCGCATGTCTGCGGGCGAGTACCACTATCGTAAGCGTACCGATTCCATCTCCTTTGCTGTGGGGCTGGATCACTTTGGTTATCTGGATGCCAACCTCAGCATGAAGCGTCTGCTCGAGGCCGAAAAGGGTAATGTTTCCGAGGCCGAAAAGGGTAGTGTGTCCGAGGTCGAAAAGGGTAGTGAGGGCCTGGTCACTGAGGCAGACCTCTTGTTCTACGAACATCATCGCTGGCTGAATTATGTGGGCATGCACTGGTATCTCTTCATAAACAGACGTTCCTTTGATAAGACGGAAACGGAACAGATACACAAGAAGTTACGGTGCTTCTACGATACCTTTGATACGTCTCTTACCCATAAGTTCGGCTATACCCGGTATAAAAAATACAGCCTGTTCCTTATGCAGGAATGGCTGTATTTCCGTATGCGTTGGCTGATGGGCCGACGTTAGTCCTGATTGGCACCTTGGCGCTAGTCGTTATTTCATTATCTTTCTGCTGTTCCTTATCACGATGCCCTGTTGCTTTCTGGAAACAATCTTCCTGCCCAGTAAGTCGTAGGTCTGTGCGTTGTGGCCGTTGGTGGCTGACAGGGAGGCATCGTCTGGCAGCAGTGTCTGCATGCCTGTGGCGAGCTGTTCCACTTCCTCTTCCGGCATCTCGTAGTTGTAGAGGCGGAAGTCATGCAGGTAGGCATTGAGGTCGGCATCTCCGTTGAACTGACTGCGTCCGATGTAGTTGAAGATGGGCTTGATGTCAGAAGGCTTGATATCGACGTTCTCGTTCTGTGCCTTCTTCACGCCATTCACATAGAGGGTGGCACCATGGCTGCCCAGTGTCACCACGATGTGGTTCCACTTGGTGGTGATGAGCTGTGAGGTGTTCAGTACTTGCTCCTCGCCTCCGTTCTTGATGGCGAATCGCATCTGCGACCCCGTGGAGGGTGTGAGGAACATGTACTGGTCGGTGCCATTGCCGAAGTCGAAGATGCGCTGCCACTTGTTCGATCCACCCTTGTAGTAGATCCAGAGGCTGATGGTCATCTCATCGTGGTTGGCGATGGTGTAGGGCAGTTGGATGAAGTTGTTCGAACCGCTGAACAGCAAGCCGTCGTGCTGCTTGTAGTTGACGTACTGGGCTTGTCCATGGATGGCAGCGTGGTTGGCATTCTCGCTCTGGTCAAAGAGGTCGGCCGTAAGGGGGAGACTGAGCACCAGTCCGTGGTCTCCCGTTGTTGCACATGCTGCCTCGTTACTGCACTCGCTGCGCAAAAGGCTGTTGTCCTCGGCATAGACCTTATATTGGTACGTATGGTCGGGGTCGGCTTCGTTGTCGGTAAAGGTGGTGTCAGTTATGCCGTTGCAGAGTGTATAGAAGTCTTGCTCGTTCTCACTTCTCAGCACGGTAAAGCTCTTCAAGTCAGCGTCTTTGGGAGCCTCCCATGTCAGGTCGATGCTGGCGTTGTGGGGCGTGGCGGTGAGGTTTGTGGGGGCTGCGGGAGCCTTTGTGTCGGGTGCCACGTCGGTCTGCACGAAGCGCCACTTCTGGCTGGCCTTCGAGGCGTCCTTCTCGGCCATGACGATGATGGCTCCGTCCGTCTTGCTATTGCCTGTCACTTGCAGGCAGAGGCCGTTGTAGCGCGAGCAGATATAGAAGGCATTGTCTCCCGCATATTCAAGATACCACTGCTCGAGGCTTCCGAATCCGCCCTTGAAGCTGCCCACCTCGGCCCCGGCATTGTAGTTCCAGTCCTTGATGTCCATGTAGTAGCCGTTCTGTCCGTTGTTGAGCTGTATGGTATGATAGGCTCGGTCTCCGTTCGTGTAGTCGGGCTTTACGCTCCACTGCTGGCTGGCTGGGTTGCTGGCCTTGTTGTTCTGCTGTTTGAGGTTCTGCCATCCGCTGGGCGTGTTGCCAGCGGCACTGAGCAGCTTGTTCGAGTTGACATTGACAATCTTGTATACACCATCGATGTGGGGCATCACGTCCTCGTCGCCCTGGATGCGTACCACGGTCTCAAAGCCTGTCTGGCCGTTCTGGTAGCCTGTGCCCCCCTTCATGTACATAGTGTAGTCGCGTCCACGCTGTCCGTCGTACCATACCGGACGATCCAACGCACCGAACTTATAGGTAGTGGTGTAGGCCTGTCGCTCACTGCTGCCTCCGAAGGCCTGTACACGTCCGTCAGCCTGTCTGTATACGCTGGCAGAAGTCCAGTTGTTGCGGTGCTCGGCGTATGCCAGCCGGTTGCCGGGATGTGCCTGGGCTGTAGCCTTCATGAACTCGGCTCGTGTGTGCTCTGCCGTGCCCCACCAGATGCCGGTCTGCATGCCATATTCCACACCTACCATGGCCTCCATAACGTTGTGCAGCTCGTCTGCCGTGGCATGGTGTCCGTAGGCGCGTACCTTTTCGAAGAACGTGGCATAGTGGTTGAAGTCGCCGGCCAGTTGGTGCGTGTTGCCCTCGTCGAGTACGTCTTTCAGGTAGTTCCAGTAGTCGTAGGCGCGGTCATCGTTGAGCGTGTTGCCGCCACAGAGACGCATGTCAGCGTATTTCTCCTTGTACGCCTCGTCCTCCCTGAGCTGTCGGCATATCTCCTTGAAGTCGTCCATGCACGTGCGTTCTTTCTTGATGCCTTGTGCGCTCCATCCAAAGTCGGGCTCGTTGAAGGGACTTATGCTGACGAATCGGCTGATGCCCTTTGTCTTGTAATAGTCCAGGGTGATGTCTATGAGCTTAGCCCATCTGGCAGCGCGTTCCTCCGTGCTGATGTCTTGGTTCTTGTACCAGTTGTCCACCGACTTGTGGTCGCAGTTCAGGTTGTACGTAACGTCCTGCTTACACCATTTCTTCACGGCGCTGATGCGCTTCTCCAGGTCTTTCTTCTGGTCCGTGCTGAGATTGCCGCCTTCGACACTGGCCGTGGGTTGGAAGGAGAGTCGCACGATGTCGATGATGTCCTTGCCAGCATGTTGCACACCAATGCGCAGGTTGGCCTCATCGAGCCATGCCAGGTCGAGTCCCCATTCGATGGGTGTCTTCACGCCCTCGTCGGTGTAGCGGAAGGGGACATGTACGTCGGCTTTCTGTCCGTCGGCGCGGAGGAAGGATGCATTGCTTGTCTTCTGTGCCATCGCCGTGCTGGCCGTGAGGAAGAGGAGTATGTAGAAGAATGTATTTTTCATTTAGTCGTAGGTTGAGTAACTTTTCGTTTAAGGCTGTTATAAGGTTTAAAACTTAAAAAGCCCGTATTTAAGATACCTTAAACACGGGCTTAATTCAAGTTTTATTGAGGTGCCTGGCGGATTCGAACCGCCGTAGACGGTTTTGCAGACCGTTGACTAAGCCACTCATCCAAGGCACCGTTTCTTGTTTGCGAGTGCAAAGATACGACAATTTTCCGATTTCTCCAAATCTTTTCCGTCTTTTTTTTAGTTTTTCTTCTTTTTTGTTTGCAGGACTACCTGTTTTCGTTACATTCCGTCCATTAGTTGTATGCTTTCTATCTTCAGTTGCACACGTCCCGAGGGTACCTGTACCTCCACTGTCTCGCCAGCCTTCCTGCCCATCAGTGCCTGTGCTATAGGCGACTTGATGGATATCTTGCCTTCCCTGAGATTGGCCTCGTGGGGATTGACGATGGAGTAGGTCATGGTGGTTTTCGAGGCGATGTTGGTGATCTCTATCTTGCGGAAGAGTCCCACTGTCTCGCTGTCCAGGTGGGAGGAGTCCATCACCCTGGCGTATTGCAACACACGTTGCTTGAAGCGTATCCTGCCCAGCAGCTTACCCTGCTTGCGCTTGGCAGCGTGGTACTCGAAGTTCTCGCTCAGGTCGCCCTTGTCGCGTGCTTCCGCTATCTCGTCCTTCACCATGGGCAGCTCAACGTTGATCATCTCGTTCAGCTCAGCCACTAACTTGTCGTAGCATTCCTTTGAGAGGTATTCCATTTTTTTTCTAACAGTTTGTTGTTGGCTACATGATATCGTCCTGTTCCTTGGTGCACGCATCGAGCAGCCCCTGGCAGGCATCCTCGAGTAGGTCAAGGACGAGCTCGAACCCCTTGTCACCGCCATAATAAGGATCGGGTACCGAGTCGCGGTCCTTAAACTGGCGGCACCAGTCTGTCATGCGGTGTATCTTCCGCAGGGCAGCCTCGTTGGGCGCCAGCCTTTCTAGCGACTGTATGTTTTGATCGTCCATGCCGACGATGAGGTCGAAGCGCTCGAAGTCCACCAGCTTGATGGGCCTGGAGAGGTGCGTAATGCGATAACCTCGCTGGCTGGCGTGGCGTCGCATCCGGTTGTCGGCCTTCTCTCCTTCGTGGTAGTTGATGATGCCTGCCGAGTCGATGTGGAATTGCTCGGTGAGGCCCGCGTTGTCAACCATTTGCTGCATGACGGTCTGTGCGGTGCAGCTGCGACAGATGTTGCCTAGACAAATGAACAGGATCTTTTTCATGCTGCAAAGTTACGAAACATCCCTGATATGGCCAAAATTTTGGCGACTTTTCTTGCTGAAGTCTTATTGATAGCCATGCCCCTTCCATCCTCTATTTCTTAATAGCTCAGTATGATGTTATGTTGTAGAACATTAGTGACTTGGCTGATTTTGGATGGTTGTAAATCGATAATGCAACTCATTTATTTTAAAAGAGTTAAATGTAGTTTGAATTATACGTTTCGGAGAAGTGATGAAGAACAAAGAATTTGTCGAATTTACCTTCACCCTTCAGTCTGTCTCTGTATGGTTCAGTATTTCAGATAGATACGAGATTTTTTACTTTCAGTTTACTTTCAGCCTACTTTCAGTTTGCTTCAGCTTTTTGGATGGGATCCGGTTTGAAAAGGCTACTTAAGAGGAAAAGTGAAAACAAGGGTGAAGTGGTACGTGGAGGCGATTGACTGAACGTAGGGCTGAAAGTGACTGAAAGAAGAAATACTTTACTTTCAGCCATATAACATACTAAACTACAGATACATATAGTGCGTGGCTGAAGGCTGAAAGTAAAATTTGAGAGCGCACATAAATTAGGTTATCACAGATACTTTAGCATGAGGTTGACTTGCATGTGTGCATTCATCAGGCGAAGGCTGCATACGACTGCAACAAGGAGAAATGTCGACGCTGCGGCTCACATCTTTTTCCGCTGAATGAAAAATCTTTTTCCGCTGCGGAAAATGTTTTTTCCCGTAGCGTTAAAGTAATTCTTACTCTGCATTCTGTGAACCGCAAACAGGGCCAGACCCCAATTTGCGGTTTCTCTTTTTTCTGTTGCGGGATTGTTTGATCTTGTAGAAATATTGTCCTGTGTGGATTCTTGTATGCGAATGCAAGCATGCTTGCGTGCGCTAATATATATTCGTTCGATTCCTCTTGTGCGAGATTCTTGGATGACAATCTTGTGTGTGGGCTTACCTTATACCCCGCTTGTTGAGGGCGTCTGTATAGCGCTTGGCGTTCTGCAGGTGCTCGCTGTACGTAGCTGCATAATTGTGCGTACCGCTGAAGTCCTCCTTGGCACACATGTAGAGATAGTTGTGGTCGGCGCGATTCAGCACGGCATCGATGCCGGCCTTGCTGGCTACACGGATGGGCCCAGGTGTGAGCCCAGTGTGGAGGTAGGTGTTGTAGGGGCTTTCGACGCGAAGGTGGGCATTGAGGATGCGTCGAAGCGACCAGTCTCCCACTGCTTTCTTCACTGTGGGGTCGGCTTGGAGGGGCATGTGGATGGCCAGACGGTTGAGGTAAAGGCCAGCTATCATGGGCTTCTCCTCGTTGTTTGCCGTCTCTTCGTCCACAATGCTGGCCAGTGTGTACACTTCCTCGGGGCTCAACTGCAGGGCGTCAGCCTTCTGCATGCGTTCTTCGTTCCAGTATCGTTTGTTCTCCGTTACAAGACGCTCCATCAGCTTTTCGAGCGTGATGTCCCAGAAGACCTGGTAGGTGTCGGGGATGAACAGGGCTGGCAATGACTGCTCGTTGTAGCCGTAGCGGTTGATGAAGTCAGCCTCGTTAAGTGCCTGTATAAGGGTCAGGCTGTCCAGCATCAGGTTGCGTGTTATCGCACCGGCCAGACGGTCGAGCGTACGTACACTGGGTACTGTCATGTTTACGGGATCCTGTTGTCCGTTGCGCAACTTGCGGTAGAGGGAGAGACCCGACATGGAACTGTCCACGAGGTAGCGTCCTGTCCGCACGTTGTAGGCGCGAACCTTGTTGAGGATGTTGAATGCCGTTTGTGAGACGCCAACGCGCGCCATCTTGGTTGTTACGCTGTCGACGTTGTCATCGGTGTCGATGTAGAGTGTCACGGGTTCCTTGCCGTCATAAGGCGAGCTGAAGATTACTGTATACAAGGCGGTTGCCAGACATGCCAAGCAGCCAATGGCAATGACTATGATTCTCTTTTTCATTTTCTATCCTTCATTATTTCTGCTGTTTACAAGCGTCAGATGTGGTGAGTGTGTGCTGTTTTTGGGGGAATAGAGTTCAATGTATCCGTACTTCAGCCATTATTAGTTGCCATCGGGCTTGATGATATCCACCTTCTCGGAGGGCACCCAGTGGAATTCGTCGGGCGAATCGGGGTGGGCGGGGTCAAAGGCCTTGTACTCGGGACGCACGTGGAGGTAGAGCTCGGGAGCCGCTGTACGCAGGCCCTCTACGATGCACTTGGCCAGTTCGTAGGCACCGTAGGGATTGAAGTGCGTGTTGTCGGCCAGTGCCTTGGTCTGACCGGGGAACGTGTTGGCAGGGTAGTGGACGAAGGCGCGCTTGCTGGGTTCCTCGCCCATGGCCTCGTAGAAGGTGCGCGTCATCTCGTGGAGGTCGATGCAGGGTACGTGCTCGCGCTTGGCAATTGCCATCATGGCCTCGGGATAGTCGGCATGGGTCTCCTGTATCTTGCCGTCCTTGAAGCTGCGTCGCTGTGTGGGTGTGACGAAGATGGGGTGTGCCCCCTTGGCCCGTGCCTCGTCGAGGAAGGTCTTGAGTGCCTGTGAGAAGTTGTAGTAGGCACCGGCTCCGGGGAACTTCTGTTTCTGGTCGTTGTGGCCGAACTCCATGAAGATGTAGTCGCCGGCCTTCATCTGGCTCAGTGCCTTCTTCAGACGGCCGACGGAGATGAACGTGCTGGCCGTCTCGCCGCTCTCGGCATAGTTGGCAATGGCGACACCGTGGTCCATCCAGCGCGTGATCATCTGGCCCCAGCTAGCCCAGGGCTCCTCGTCCTGGTCGACCACGGTTGAGTTGCCGCACAGGAAGACGGTGACGGCTGTGGTGTCGGGCTCCACGAGGATGCTCTTCACGGTGCTGTAGTCGCCTGTCACCTCGAGCGAGAGTTCGTCGTCCCAGTTTAGCTTGGTCTTCTCGCGTTCCTTGATGCGTACCGCCTCTTTGTCGTTGATGCGTGTGTTGCGCTTGTTGATGGTGAATGTGATGGTCTTGAACTGCCCCTTCTTGGTTGTCTCGTTCTCTATGAAGAGGCGGCGACTCTCGCCACGCACAGTGGTACATCCGGCATGTTTCCTGGAGCCCAGCACCACGGTGACGCGGTAGTTTCCGTCGGGTACGGGCATGCTGAGTGAGTACTTCTGACCATCGCGTTTGCTACAGTCGAACTGCTCGGCATGGGCTGTTGTGAAGGCCATGGCGAACAGGATAATCAAGGCAGTCAAGATACGTTTCATTGTTGGTTGTAATTTTATTGTTCATTCTAAATAAAAAGGGAAGGCTTGCACGTCTCGTGTTTACCTTCCCAAATGTTTAACCCTTAAAATTGAATGAGCCGATAGGGGGACTCGAACCCCCGACCCACGCATTACGAATGCGTTGCTCTACCAACTGAGCCATATCGGCGTTTCCTTGAAATCGATTGCAAAGTTACGCAAAAAGTTTCGATTCAGCAACGATTTGAGGAAAAAGTTTCTGCAAAAAAACAAAAAAAGAGGTTTTTTGTTGTCCATGTCGGTCGAAATACCTAAATTTGTGATATGAAAAAGCGTATTTTATCCATCTTGATTTTTCTCTGTCCCCTCGCTATGCTGTCGCAACGCACATCGTTCGACCTGAGCGGCGAGTGGGAGTTTGCTATTGATGTGAATGGTTCCATGCAGGCAAACAGTCATTTTGACGACCACATAGAACTTCCAGGTTCCATGCCGCAGCGCCTCAAGGGAAACCGTCCAACAGTGAGGACACGTTGGACAGGGTCGCTCTATGACAGCAGCTACTTCCACAACCCCTACATGGCACGTTATCGTAGTGACGATGACTTGAAGCTGCCTTTCTTCCTCACCCCCGACCGTCATTACGTGGGTGATGCCTGGTACAGGAAGACGGTTAAGGTGCCCTCGGACTTCAAGAACTCACGCATCGTGCTTTTTCTCGAACGTCCCCATATCATCTCCACCTTATTTATTAATACGCGCGAGATAGGATCGTGCAACAGCCTGTCCGCACCCCATGTGTACGACGTCACCAACTATGTGAAGCCTGGCAAGACTGTCACGTTCTGCCTCCGCATCAACAACGATGCCGACAGGGTAGGAGTGGGTGCCGATTCGCATAGCGTCACCGATCAGACTCAAGGTAACTGGAATGGCATAGTGGGACGTATGGAATTGCGAGCCATGCCTAAAACGCATATTGCGCACGTTGACATCTACCCCAATGCCAGCACGATGGAGGTGAGCGCGAAGGTTACCCTTGTGCGTGGCAGCAAGAAGGCAGAGACCGTAAGTCTGCGACTGGAGCCCGCGCAGAGGAATCCCGCCACTGGTGCCCTGAGTGGTTTCCTAGGCATGGTTGACGACATTGTGCTGGATAAGGACACGGTGTGTGTCGAGACGCCCGTCATACGCTGTCGGGTGAATGAATCCAGCGGTCTTAGCTTCGCTCGTTGGGATGAGTTCAACCCATCGCTTGCCACGTTCACCACAAAGTTGCTGGACAAGAAAGGCAATGTGTCCGACACCGATTCGCAGACGTTTGGATTCAGAGATATTGAGACCAGCGGAAAGGACATACTTGTCAACGGGAGAACCACCTTGCTGAGAGGAACGGTGGAGAATTGTTGCTTCCCATTAACCGGCTATCCTCCAATGGATAAGGAGTCATGGCTAAGGATTTTCAAGAAGTGCAAGGAGTATGGACTCAACCACATGCGCTTCCACTCCTATTGTCCTCCCGAGGCTGCTTTTGAGGCGGCTGACGAGGTAGGCTTCTATTTGCAGCCCGAGGGCCCCTCTTGGCCCAATCATGGTATCAAGTTGGGCAACGGCATGATGATTGACCACTACCTCATGCAAGAGACCGAGCGTATGGTCAAGGCCTATGGCAACCATCCTTCCTTCACGATGCTGAGCAGTGGCAACGAGCCTGCCGGCAACTGGGTGAAGTGGGTGAGCCGATTTGTGGACACATGGCGTGAGCGTGACAGTCGTCGTATCTATACCGGTGCCAGCGTGGGTGGCGGATGGGCGTGGCAACCCAGGAACCAGTATCACGTCAAAGCCGGTGCGCGCGGCCTTGACTGGGACAAGAAGCAACCCAATACCATGGATGACTTCCTGGGAAAGATAGATACCGTGGGACAGCCTTTCGTGAGTCACGAGACAGGGCAATGGTGCGCCTTCCCCGACCTCCAGGAGACGACCCGCTATACGGGTGTCAACAAAGCTCGCAACTTCGAGATCTTTGCCGACATACTGCGCGACAAAGGTATGGAGAGTATGGCTCACAAGTTCTTGAAAGCCAGCGGAAAGTTGCAAGTTTTATGCTACAAGTACGAGTTGGAGAAGACATTGCGTACACCTCACTATGCTGGGTATCAACTGCTGGGACTGAACGACTACAGCGGACAAGGAACGGCCCTCGTGGGACCCTTGAACGTCTTCTGGGACGAGAAGGGGTACGTTAATGCTGAGGAGTGGCGCGAGTTCGGAGCACCTGTCACGATACTGATGTCCCTGCCTCGTTTCACTTACTACAGCAAGGAGGATATCCCCTTCGAGGTCAAGCTGGTTAACTACGGAAAAGACGTCATCACCGATTATACACTGCATACACAATTTCTTGACGATGAGGGCCAGGTGCTGGATGAATACATACTGGATGGTACGGCCGACAGCATTCCCGTCTGTGGTGATGTTTTCTCATTCGATACGCAAAAAGCAAACTTCAGCTTCACGACAGCTCATCACCTCACTCTTCGCGCAGTCCTCAAGGGGAAGGTGCAGGGCGAGGAACTTGTAACCAGCAACCACTGGAACCTTTGGGTCTATCCTCGTCACTATGCCAAGGGAAGGTCGGGGCTTGACAAATTACAAGCCCAGAAGGGACTCTACATCTGTAAGGATCTCCCCACGGCCGCTGTTCGCAAGGCGCTTGAGCGAGGTGGTAAAGTACTCATTCTGGCCGGCAGTAAGATGACCTACGGACGCGACATCGTGCAGCAGTTCACACCTGTCTTCTGGAACACGTCGTGGTTCAAGATGCGTCCGCCTCACACCACTGGCATGTACATCGAACAGGAGCATCCTCTCTTCCGCTACTTCCCCACCGAGGATTTCTCCAACCTGCAATGGTGGTCACTGATGAATCGTCAGCCCGTGATGCTGATGGATAATATGCCCAAGGACTTCTTGCCCATTGTGCAACCCATCGACACGTGGTTCCTGAGCCGCAAGCTCGGTATGCTGTTTGAAGCCAATGTCGGCAAGGGTAAGGTGCTGGTCACCACCATGCCGTTGGCCGAGAAGGGCGACCCAGCGGTGGATCAGATGCTCTATGCCATCTCAGAATATATGAATAGCAAGGACTTCAAACCGAGCCAGTCTTTGGAATACGAGCGCATAGAAGAGCTCTTCAAGCTCTCCACGCCTGCTGTAAATATGTTTACCAACGATTCGCCCGACGAACTGAAGAAGGGTGTAAAATAAGTAAAGTGGCTAAAAAAGTTTCATGAATAAATTCGTAGTTAATTCGTGTCAAAATAATATATCTGTCAGCGTTGCTACGTGAATTTTCCATAATCGAACCACATATTTTATCCTAAACCCTTTTTAGTACGTTTCATTTGTGCAATTCGAGTAATTTTGATTACCTGCTTACCATTACAAAAAACGGTCTCTACAGCTATTTACAAAAAAAGATAATATATGAAAAAGATACTAATCGCAGTCAGTTTGCTACTCTCGATGCCTGTCTGGGCTCAGGATGACAAGGTTGAGCGACTCTATAACGAATATCTTGACTTCGTTAAAGAAGGACAGTATGATAGTGCTGTCAAGAAAATGAGGAAACTACTGGGTGAGACGATGCTGGCAGAGGATCGCTTCGACTATACCATGCAGTTGGGAAGCCTCTATAAGGACGCGCTTGCCAATGCCAAGGAGGCAAAGAAGTGCTTCGAAGCGGCCCACAAGCTGGAGAAGCGCATATTGGAAGACAATCCAGAAAACTTGGACCTGCAGTTATTGCTGACACTCCACTACCAACTGGCCGTGCAGGCGGATAGTGCGCAGAACCTGTCCAGGCTGAAGGAAATCAGCGACTGCGGAATACGTCTCTATGACAACGTGTCCAGTCGTCGTTCAGCCAAGGATGCCTCCCAAAATGGATGCCAACAGTTGTGCAGCATGCTATACGTATGTCGGGCAAAAGCCCTCGGTGGGCAGGGCAAGGTGGAGGAGGCCATGGCCGACTATGACAGCGCTCAAAACATACTGTCCGAGGCCATCAGCGACCCTGTCAATGGCAATCCTCGCGACTACATGCTGAAGTGGAGCTTCAACGTGATGCAGGCCAATTTTGTGGCCAACGTGATGAATGACAAGAAGAAAGCGGCAGAAGTGGCCAAGCGCATCGTGCCCGAGATAGAACGTGCCATACGTATTGACAACGAACCCTTTCGCAAGGAACTGGAGAAACAGGGCCCCTTGTACATTAGCCACATAGCCTCTGCATGTTACGAGGCTGGACTGTATGAGGAGTGCCTTCAGTATTGCAACGACGGACTCACCTGGCCCGACAACAGCTACGCCACCCTGATACGGCAAAAACGTGATGAAGTGTTGCGCAAACTGAATAGATAGAAGAAGGAAGTCGTGGGCTTCAGGAAGTGGATTGACAGCATGGTCGCACATTTCTCGACCTTACTTTATGAAAAGGCCGATGCTGACTTTACTTTATCAGAAGTCCGATGCTGGCAAGCAACGCAAAGAGAAAGATATTCAGTGCTGTCTGGCCGAGAACGGCATTCAGTGGTCGCCCTTCGTGAAGGCGTACCATCTTTCGCCAGACGAGCATGTGGGGGATGAGATAGGCCAGAGGAAGCAGGGCTGCCCACATGTGCCCCTCCCTAAACTGGTAGAACAGATTGAGTAAAACACCGACGATGCCCAGCGAGAGATAGAGCCATTCGGATGCCTTGGCTCCGATGCTGACCACAAGTGTGTTCTTGCCCACCTTGCGGTCCGTATCGCGGTCGCGGTAGTTGTTTACAATCAAGAGGTTGTCCGTGACGAGCCCCATGGCGATACTGGCTGCAAAGACATGGCGAGGCACGCAATGAAGCTGCACATAGTAAGTGATGCAAACTGGCACGATGCCAAAGCAAACGAGTACGAGGAGGTCGCCCAGACCTAGGCGGGCGAGGCGTGTGGTGTAGAGAAAGGCAAAGAGGATGCAGAGTAGCCCCACGATGAGCATCTCGAGTCCACCCCAAAGGATGGTAGGCAGTCCGACAAGGATGCTGGCACAGGTGGTGAAGGCAATGCCTCGCTGCATGGCAGGCATGGTGATCCATCCTTGCGAGCAGGCTCTCTTCGGCCCTAGTCTTTCTTCTCCGTCCACGCCATCGATGCAGTCAAAGTAGTCGTTGATGAAGTTGGCATCAATCTGCATCAGTATGGCAAAGAGCAAACACAGTGATGCAGGAATCCACTGAAACACAGTTTCCTGACCGATAGGGGGCTGATAGAGCTCGGCATCGCGCCATGCCAGGCACAAGGCAAGCAAAACGGGAGCAATTGCTCCCGTCAATGTTTTGGGTCTGACAGCCAAGAACCAGGCTTTCAGTCCGTTTGTCTTAATCTTCGTCATCTTCGTGCGTCTTCTTCTTTCCTTCCACCTTGCTCATCTTGTCGTTGATAAGGCTGAAGGTGAGATAAACCTTCTTGGGGGACACCACAGAAGCAAACTTCTTGCTGTACGACTTCTTTACCTCCAGTTCCTTGCTTTCGGCCTCGAACTTGGCATCTAACAAGGCTTCTGCAGCCTTGTCGGTCAATACGCCTTTGTCGATGTCGTTCTCATACTTTTTCTTCATCTCCTCGTATTTCTTCTTGGCTGCCTTGATGTCGGCACAGTATGCCGTGAGGATGGGTTGTAGAGACTTCTGCTGCTGTGCGTTTAATTTTAGATTTTTCAGTGTATAGGCAATGCGCTTTTGCGTCTTCGTAGGCTCTGCCTGAGCCGCATTTACGTTCAGTGTGTATGCAACCATTGCCGTAGCAAGTAAGAAGCTTAGTTTTTTCATTTTCGTATACTTTTTAATTTCTGTGCAAAGGTAATCAAAAATGCTTTTACAAACAAAATTTAGCTTCATTTTTTGCATTTCTTAATTTTTTGGCCTATATTTGCACTTTGTTTCCGAAAAAGCATTTTTTGTTCCGAGCTTGCTCGATGGCTGTTAGGAAATTATGATAAAAATTATATTATTAGATAAAGAAATATGGCAACAGCAAGTCGTAAAAAAGACAAGACCAAGATAGTGGAAGTTCCGCAAATTGACAGTTTCGGACACAAGCAACCGCAGAACCTGGAGATGGAAGCAGCCGTTGTGGGGGCCTTGATGATAGAACAGGATGCCTATGGCATGGTGAGTGAGATACTGCGTCCTGAGTCGTTCTACGACCATCGGCATCAGCTTATTTATGAAGCCGTTCAGAACCTCTCCCTGAAGCAGAGCCCTATTGACCTACTCTCCGTGTCGGACTATCTGGAAGGAACGGGTGAACTGGAGAATGCCGGTGGACCGCTCTATATCACTACGTTGACAGATAATCTCATGAGTTCGGCCCACATTGTCTACCATGCCAAGATTATACAGCAGAAGTACCTGGCCCGACAACTCATCACGCTTTCGAGCGTAATACAGACAAAGGCTTTCGACTCGATGCAGGACGTACAGGATTTGTTGAATGAGGCCGAGAGTAAACTTTTCGAACTTACCCAGAACACAGCCAAGAAGACTGCAGAGCAGATAAACCCCTTCGTGAAGGAAGTGCTCGATATGATACAGAAGGCTGCTGCCCGTACCGACGGTCTCAGTGGTCTGAGCAGCGGTTTCGAGAGCATCGACAAGGTGACAAGCGGTTGGCAGAACAGCGACCTTGTCATCATAGCGGCTCGTCCTGCCATGGGTAAGACGGCTTTTGTGCTGAGTATGATCAAAAAGATGGCCTGCGACCTTCGCACGCCTGTGGCCATGTTCTCGCTCGAAATGTCGAATGCACAGCTTGTGCGTCGTTTGATGGGTAATGTATGCGAGATCAGCGGTGACAAGATGCGCAACGGCCAGTTGCAGCCCCACGAGTGGGCACAGCTGGATGCACGTGTCAACGCGCTCTATGATGCTCCGGTCTATCTGGACGATACCAGTGCGTTGAGCATCTTTGAGTTACGTACGAAGGCACGCCGTCTGGTACGTGAGCATGGTGTCAAGATGACCATGATTGACTACTTGCAGCTGATGACGGCCAGCGGTGCCAACTTCAACAGCCGACAAGAGGAGGTCAGCTTGATCAGCCGAAGCCTGAAGGGTCTGGCCAAGGAGCTCAACATTCCGATCATTGCGTTGAGCCAGCTGAACCGTGGAGTGGAGAGCCGAGAGGGCAACGAGGGCAAGCGTCCGCAGCTGAGCGACCTTCGCGAGTCGGGTGCCATCGAGCAAGATGCCGATATCGTATGTTTTATCCATCGTCCTGAATATTACGGAATAACGGTGGATGAGAATAATCGCGACCTGAAGGGAAAGGCTGAGTTCATCATAGCGAAGCATCGTAACGGTGCAACCGGAATCGTAGTGATGAAGTTCCGCAATGAGTTTGCACGCTTTGAGGATGTTCATGAGTCTCAATACGTGCCCGTGCCGTCTACAGAGCAATCCGTCACCATCTCTTCGACGGCCACTGCCGACGAGAACTTGCAAGAGATGCACAATCCCTTCGATGCCCACTCTGTACCCGTTGGTGAGTCGTCCGATCAGGTTCCCTTCTGAGAGAGAACTGACATGGTTCAGTATGATCCTATCAAGTGAAATAAAATTTTATTTATTTGGTACGTACATAGATGCAAAGATTTCTAGCATATCTTATATCTTTTTTCCTCTCTTTGACGCCCCTCATGGCACAGAAGAAGGAGAAGTCAAAGCCGCTCACCCCCGTCAAGACGATGCTAAAGGATGCCCGCGCTGCCATCAAGAACAAGCGCGACCAGGCCAAGCACGAGCAGACGCTTGAGGAGGCTATGAAGCGTGAGGGACTGAAGGACAGCGAGCGGGCTGAGATACGCCACATGCAGGCCCTTCTCAATGTCAGCCTCAACGATGCTGAGAACCTGAAGGCCTACCTTCAGCAGAAGTACGACACAGCGGCCTACTTCAACACCATGCTCAAGATCAGTCGCTACGCATTGGTGAGCGACAGCCTTGACGCGCTGCCCGATGAGAAAGGCAAGGTGAAGTTGGCATGGCGCTCCAAGAATCGCGACATGCTGCTCAAGTATCGTGCCAACGTCTACAATGGAGGACGCTTCTATCTGCGTAAGAACGACTTCCAGAAGGCATTACCCTTCTTCGAGACATTTCACAGAATGCGCAACGAAGCCCTTGTCAAGGACAATGCCAGCGTGGCGAACGACACGCTTTATCTCAAGTCGGCCTTCTATGCCATGGTCTCAGCATACAATACCCAGCAGCCAGGTGTGGCCTTGCGCTATGTCGACGAGGCCATGGAAGGATTCGACGATGCCACCAAGCCCGTCTTGCACGAGTACAAGGTGCGCTGCCTCAGTGCCGTGGGCGACACGGCCCGTTGGGAGTACGAGCTTCAGAAGGGCTGTTCCCTCTATCCCAGACACGACTATTTCTTTACCTCCTTGATGGACCTCTATGAGAGTCGTAGGGACTACGACCGGGGCATCACTTTGGCCGACAGTCTGCTGACTAATGTCCAGGACGCAGGCTTGTACTATTATGCCAAGTCCTTGATGTACCTGCACAAGGAGGACTGGAAACACTGTATCGAGATGTCCGACTCAACCTTGTCCAGACAGACCGACAGCATCAATGCGCTCTACAACAAGGGTATCTCCTACGTCAACCTGGCCACGGAATATGCCGAGCATGCCTGCTACGACAATTCCAAGGCTCAGGCTCGCAAAGACCGCAAAATCATACAAGGCTATTACAAGCAAGCGCAGCCCATCTTTGAAATGTTGCGTGCCATGGTGCCCGATGATAAGTTGCGATGGGCCACTCCGCTCTATCGCATCTATCTGAATCTCAATATGGGAAAGGAATTTGCCGAGATGGAGAAGATATTGGGTAAGTAAAGGAAACAAGGCAAGTGATAAGAAAAACGCTCTACATAACGTGCCTGTTGTTCATCTGCCTCTGCGGATGCCAGAGACAGAGCCAGGAAAGCAAGGAGGCAGAGCGCCTTCTCGACACTGCTTATCGTCTTCGCTATTGCGATGCCGACAGCACCGAAGTCCTCACCAACCGTGTGCTACAGCTGGCTAATGGCGATGACGAGACGAAGGCGCGTGCCTACAACTCCTTGGCTTTCACTCGTTATCACAAGATGGACTACGACGGAGCTCTCTTGCTTTGCGACACGGTGTATCTCTTGTCGCACAATCAGGTTGTGCTGCTCTGTGCTGATGTGATGCGCATGAAGGTGACTCAGCGTATCGGTGATGGCGGTCGCTTCTATCAGGCACGTAGTTCGGCACAGCGTCGCCTGAAGCGAATTGCCGAAGAGGCAGACCAGCTCTCCTCCTTGGACAAGCGTGGCTACATCTATGGCGAGACAGAGTTCCACATCATCAGCTCCACCTATCATTACTATCAGGAGCAAGACTCATTGTCACGTGCTGAGTTGGCCTCTATACAAACCCTCATCGACGAGCACACCGACACGACCCAGTGGGTCAACTACCTCTACATGATGGGGTCGGGAGGCATGGTGGACGGTACGTACGAGGAGGTGGCCACTCAGGAGTTCGACTACCTCATTAACTGCTTTGCCATGTCGTTGCGCACCAACATGCACTATTTCACGGGCAATGCCTTGCAAGCCCTGGCTACACGTCTGAAGACACCCTACGATCGTCAGCTCATTCGCGAACGGTTCTTCGATGCCTACAATATGCTTTTCGGGCAGCATCTCATGTGGATGGATGGTAACTTCTTCCTGGGCGACAGCCTTTTCACTACGGCCTTGGCTCGCCATGCGTTGCAGGAATTCGAGCAGTACGATGACCTCTTCCAGACAGCCTGTGCCCACCGAACCGTAGGTGAGATAAATTTCTATAACCATAACTACGAGGCAGCGCTCGACGAGTTTCAGCAGTCGTTGGATTGCGTCTCGCAGCATCACAACACGTTCTATCCCAGCCAGAAAGGGCGCCTGATGATATATGATGAGCACGACACTGCCTACGTCAGCACCGAGCGTCGATGGATAGAAGATGCTGGTGTAAGCACAGTTCCCGAATGGATGGCCGGCATCCGTCAGCAACTGTCCCTGACCTACAGCGCCATGGGGCTGAAGATGCCCAGTGACTATAATCGCAACATCTACCTCGATATACTGGAATGCACGACACAGAACCGTGAGATGGAGAGTCGCATGGACGAGTTGCAGGGCGAAATGGACATACAGCATAAACTTGTAATGACGGCTGGCATTTTTTTGACTTTTCTCATCATCCTCTTTGTCGTCCTCGTCCTGCGCCTGCGCCCCCATCAATCCTTCACTCTCGGTGCGACCAATGGTACTTCCGCGTTTAACGAACGCATACTCAAGAGCGATAAGGAGCGCATTGAGAAGCTGATGGAACGACTCGAAGAGGCCAAGGAGGCTAACGAGGTGAGCCGCATGCGCACAGTCCAGAACAAGGTGAGAAATACCGAGAAGCGTGCTAAAGTATCACTCGTACAGGCCGTTACGCCATTCCTCGATCGCATCCTCAACGAGGTGAGCCGAATCAAACGGAGGGGCAACTACGACGATGCACAGCTGCAATACATCAGTGAGTTGACCGATCAGATAGTGGTCTATAACGACATACTGACCGAGTGGATCCAGATGGAACGAGGACAGTTGGCCTTGCAGATTAGCACCGTTGATCTGTCTCCGCTCTTCAACCTCCTCGAACGGGGGCACTATGGTTTCGACCAAAAGGGCGTTCACCTTGTCATCGAACCCACCGACTGCAAGGTGAAGGCCGATGAAGCCCTGACCCTCTTCATGCTGAATACTCTGGCCGACAATGCGCGCAAATTCACACCCCAAGGCGGCACCGTCACCCTGTCAGCCAGGGCAGAGGAGAACTATGTCGAGCTGAGTGTGCGCGACACGGGTTGCGGACTGAAGGCCGAGGATATCGATACTATTGTGAACAGCAAGGTCTACGATGCCGCACAGATAGGCCGCGAGGCGGAGGGCAAGAAGGGTTTCGGCTACGGACTGATGAACTGCAAAGGTATCATCGAGAAGTACAAGAAAACCTCCTCGCTCTTCAGCGTCTGCACTTTCGGCATCGAGAGCAAGGTGGGGCAGGGCAGTCGATTCTTCTTCCGTCTGCCACGTGTCCTGATCCTTCTTGCCTTTTTCTTTGTTGGACTTCGTCTGCCAGCAGGCGCCACGAACTATTACGACAAGGTGTACGAATGTAACTTGGAGGGACGCTATGAGGAGGCCCTGCTTTATGCCGATTCCGCACTCTATGTCTTCAATCCTCATCTGATGCTCTTCGACGAACTATCCGAGGAAGGTGTCTTGCCTTGCGAACTGGATGCTTTCCGTCATGGTGAAGACTGGGATTACCTCTATCTCATTCAGTTACGCAACGAGATAGCCGTAGCCGCCCTGGCACTCAACGACTGGGAACTCTACCGTTTCAACAACCACATCTGCATCAGCCTCCACAAGCTCTACAACCAGGACGCGTCGCTGCCAAGCTTCTTTGACACCTTACAGAAGGCCAAGTCTGTCAGTCAGCAGATCATGGTTTTGCTCGTTCTCCTCTCGTTGTTGGCCATGATCTTTATCTATCTCCTTTTCAGGGGGCGAAGGAAGAAAGCAGAGCGGATTGTGCACAGCTTGCAGGAGGACATTGACGAGCAGGATGACATGCTCTCCCATAGCAAGTTCCTTGAAAGCCGCTTGCACGTGCAGAACCAGGTGCTTGACAACTGTCTCTCCACTATCAAGCACGAGTCCATGTACTATCCGTCGCGCATACGGCAACTGGTCAGCACGGAGCCCGTCGACATCGTGCAGCTCGATGAGCTCACCACGTTTTACAAGCAGATATACACCCTGTTGGCTGGGCAGGCTGAACGGCAGATTGCCAGCACCATCCAGCATCGTGACCATATAGTCTTTGCCGAAGTGCTGGACGAAGTCGAACGCACGTTCCGCAAGATGGCACGTCAGTCCGCATCAACCTTGCACATAGCACCGATGGACTCCGACCATTCCTTGGCATCCTCTGAATCGGCACTTGCATCTTCCGTCCCGGCACCCTGTGCCATCCATGTGCGAGCGGATGGAGCCTTGCTGGCCGAACTCTTCAATCAGCTGTTCCGCTACCTGCTGGGTGCCTTCCCCTCGGTGTCCGTATTCCAACTAAGTTATGGTCTGACCGACGGCCTCTTATGCGTAGTCATCAGGGGCGATGGCATGCATTATTCCGAGCAGGAAGCCCACAACCTCTTCTTTCCCGATTCGCAGCGCATACCCCTCCTCATTGTCAAGCAGATAGTTCGGGATACCGATGCCATGAACCACAACCCAGGCCTGCGTCTCGTTGCCGAAGAGGACAGCATTTGGTTCACGCTGCCTGTCGAGCCAAGCCAAGAGGACGCAAATCAGTAATCCAATATAGTACGGCTATAATCAATTCTTTATAAGACGCAAATAAGCAAGCCTATATAATACGGAAATAAAATATGGACAACTTCAAAGTAATCATTGTAGAAGACGTAAAGCTTGAACTCAAGGGTACGGAAGAGATCTTCCGCACCGAGATTCCCGAAGCTCAGATTATCGGAACGGCACAGAACGAGAGCGAACTTTGGAAGCTCTTCCGAGTGGAGGTGCCCGACCTCCTGTTGCTCGACCTCGGACTGGGCGGCAGCACGACCGTAGGTGTCGAGATATGCCGACAGGTACGCACCCGCTATCCGCAGACCCACGTGCTCATCTTTACGGGTGAAATTCTCAACGAACAACTCTGGGTGGAGGTGCTCAATGCAGGTGCCGATGGCATTATCCTCAAGACGGGCGAGATGCTGACCCATACCGACGTGGCCAACGTTATGGGCGGCAAGCGGTTGGTATTCAACCAGCCTATTCTCGAGAAAATCATAACCCGCTTCAAGCATGCCGTGCTTGGCGAGTCCAAGCGTGGAGATGCCTTTATCGACTACGACATCGACGAGTATGACGAACGTTTCTTGCGCCATCTCGCACTGGGTTACACCAAAGATATGATCTCGCAGCTCAAGGGCATGCCCTTTGGAGTTAAGAGCCTCGAGAAGCGACAGACCGAACTGATTAACCGCCTCTTCTCACCAGCCGAACGGACTGGAGTCAATGCTACTCGCTTGGTAGTCAGAGCCTTGCAACTCCGCATCATCGACCTCGACAATCTCAAGAGCGACGACGAATGAAACGCCTCGCAAACTGGTTGTGTGTCATCGAACTCATGCTCTTCGCGTTGGTTCCCCTGCTCACCTGGTCCGTTTCCGTACTGGGCGGTGACGTGCGCAACCTTGTTTCCGAGGAGGCCCTGCGCTGGCTCTTCAGTCACGGATCCCAGATGTTGGCATCTTCCCATCTGGCCCTTCTGATCCTCTTTCTCACGGCCGTGGGGGTGATGCAAGAGTCCGGTCTCGCGCTCCATCTCAGAGCCTGGTTCATCCGTTATGTCGTGGGACGGAAAGCACAGCCCGTACCATCCCATGTCAGGGCCTTTGCCATGTCCACCTCCCTTTTCCTGCTTCTCCTGCTGTGGCTTTGCTGGCCTGCTATCACCCGGTCCGACGCCTTTCTCAGCGTGTCGGGCACCATCTTCCCCACTTCCCCCTGGCTCGCTGCTTTCCCCCTTGTTGTCTGTCTCGACGGCATCGTTGCCTCTATCCTCTATGCCTCCTCCACGGGGCGAGTTGCCAGCGTCAGCCACTTAGCCCATCTGCTCAGCCAGGGTTTCGAGCGCTACGGCATCTGGATGTGGGATGTCATGCTCGGAGGCCTTCTCTATCACATCATAAAATACTGTCTCTTTTGACTTATTCTTACCTTTTATTACATGATAGATCTTCAAGAACTCAACGAAGCACAGCGCGCAGCTGTCACCTGTATCGACGCCCCCTCGTTGGTCATTGCAGGAGCAGGATCCGGTAAGACACGTGTGCTGACCTACAAGATAGCGTATCTGCTCGATCAGGGCTACAAGCCGTGGAACGTCCTCGCACTTACCTTTACCAACAAGGCCGCTCGCGAGATGCAGCAACGAATAGCCCGACAGGTGGGGCCCGAACTGGCAGGCCAGCTCTGGATGGGAACCTTCCATAGCATCTTTTCCCGCATCTTGCGCATCGAGGCTGCCAGTCTTGGCTTCACCTCCAACTTCACCATCTACGATGCCAGTGACTCCAGGAGTCTTGTCAAGACCATACTGCGCGAACTCAATCTTGACGAGAAAGTCTACAAACCCGCAACCGTCTGCAACCGCATCAGCGAAGCCAAGAACGGACTCGTCTTCCCCGACCAGTACCGCAACGATGCCAGCCTCCAGAACCGCGACTACCAGAGCAAGATGCCAGCCATCGGTGAGATCTACCTCCGCTATATGCAGCGTTGCCGCCTCTCTAATGCCATGGACTTCGACGACCTCCTTCTCTATACCTTCTATCTCTTCGACCACAATCCAGAGATACTCGCCAAGTACCAGGAACGCTTCCATTTCGTCCTCGTCGACGAGTACCAGGACACCAACTATGCCCAGCACCGTATCGTCTGGCAACTCACCCAGCAGCGGCAACGCGTCAGCGTGGTGGGCGACGATGCGCAGAGTATCTACAGCTTCCGAGGCGCCAATATCGACAACATCCTGAAGTTTCAGAACATGTACCAGGGAGCATGCCTCTTCAAGCTGGAGCGCAACTACCGCAGCACCCAGACCATTGTCAATGCTGCCAATAGCCTCATTGCCCACAACCGGGGGCAGATTCACAAAGACGTCTACAGCGAGAAGAGCGAGGGGCGTAAGATAGGCCTCTTCAACGTGCAGAGCGACTACGAGGAGAGTATCGTAGTCAGCCATCGCATCGAGGCCCTGCACCAAAAGGACCATATCCCCTTTGCCGATATGGCCATTCTCTACCGCACCAACTCTCAGAGCCGCAGTCTCGAGGAACAGATACGAAAGCTAGGCATTCCTTATCGCATCTATGGTGGCCTCTCCTTCTATCAGCGCAAGGAGATCAAGGACGTCATCGCCTATCTGCGCATGGCACTCAACCCCCACGACGAGGAAGCACTCAAGCGTATCATCAACTATCCCGCTCGTGGCATCGGCGATACTACCCTGAACAAAGTCCTTCGCGCTGCTTCCCAGTACGGCATATCGCCTTGGCTGGTCATCTCCGAGCCACAGCGATTCCAGCTTGATGTCAACAAGGGCACGCTTACTAAGCTCGAGAATTTTGCTACACAGATACAACGCTATCATGCAGATATTCAGACCGTAGATGCGTATACGCTGGCCCGACGCATCGTGCAGGAGTCGGGCGTGGCGGCCGACATCAACCATGGTCATGAGCCCGACGACGTCACCCGTCAGGAAAACCTTCAGGAGATGCTCGACTCCATTGCTGGTTTCGTGCAGGAAAGGCGTGAGGAAGGCCATGGCGTGCTGCTCAGCGACTATCTACAGGAAGTCTCGCTCCTGAGCGACCTCGATGATGCTGCCACGTCCGGACATGAGACAAGTGCAGCGGCAGACCCGGAAGACAAGGTCACGCTCATGACCGTGCACAGTGCCAAGGGCCTCGAGTTTCGTGTGGTATTTGTCGTGGGCCTCGAGGAAGAACTCTTTCCCAACCAGATGGCGCTGCAAGAGGGAGCACGCGGACTGGAAGAGGAACGGCGCCTCATGTACGTCGCCATGACGCGAGCCGAGGAGCAGCTGTACCTCTCCACGGCACGTAGCCGCTTCCGATTTGGCAAGACCGAGGTATCTACCCCCAGCCGGTTCCTCAACGAGATAGACTCACATTATATCCTCAGCGGAGGGGGGCACGGAGGGACGCAGAGACAGAGTCCATCGGCACAGGCTCGCGGAGGGGCGCTGGGAGATGGACCGTCGGTCGCAAACCAGTTCCCCCCCTCTGTGTGGGGAAAGACACTTAGGCGTGTCAGTTCCCTGCCCCCTGTTGCCCGTACAGTTTCTCCAGCATCCCCTGCACAGCCACCCCACACGTCCGTCGGTTCTACGCATAGCCCCTCCGGTACAGGCTCGGGCATGCCAACCTCTTCCGGTAACCGTGCCATTCAGGTAGGCTCCATCGTCCAGCACAGCCGTTTTGGCCGTGGCAAAGTCCTCACGCTCGAAGGTAGCGGTCTCGACGCCAAGGCAACCGTAGAGTTCGACAACGTCGGCCGCAAACAGCTCCTTCTTCGCTTTGCCAAGATAGACGTAATAGCATAATGAGTCGATCGAATACCAAAAAAAGACCATTCCGACGAATTTTGCGACGAAAATAGTTGGCTATATGAAAAAAAACACGTAACTTTGCACCGCTTTTCAGAGGAACATACATTCCTTACCCCTCACCAAAGGTATCCAGAATGCATAAGAAAAACTCTTGAAAAAGCCTTCGGGGTGTAGCGCAGTTGGTAGCGTTCCTGGTTTGGGACCAGGCGGTCGCCCGTTCGAGTCGGGTCGCCCCGACAAGGTTAAAAGCCTTGGAAACCAACAAATTATCCATCGTAAAAGTCGCTTTAAAAAAAAGGACTTGCACGGTGGATTTTGTTGTATTTTGGTGCAAAATGCAAATCTCTACTTTCGTCCCGTTAAAGGAGTTAAAGAGTTAAAGGTGTTAAGGAGTTAAGACGAATGTATTGAAGGTTCTCACTCGTGCTTATCAGTGACGTCTTAACTCCTCAGCGACGAGGGAGCGATAACTCCTTAACTCCTCAAGTTTCAAGAGTTCGAAGAAAGCGAAACTTAAATTCATTACAAACAAATCGCAAATAGGGGGAGACCTGGTTTGCGATTTGTTGTTACAGTTGTTACACTGTTTACATTACAGTGTGTCGTCTTGCTACTCTTCTTTCTTCTCTTCGTCCTTGCCCGAGAGGTCGGCATGGTAGACTTCCATGATGGGTGTTTCAGCAATGTTGGTGATAACGTAGTCGCTCATGGTGCCAGCCATGCCTTTGACGAGGTTGCTGAGTGCATCGCTGAGGTTGGCCGCCTGTATGAACATGGGGCAGTTGGTGCGCTTCTCCTTTGCTGTCTTCTCGTCTATGGTGATGAGAGCCACGTTGGCCTTGTACCACTTGTCGGCAAGTGAGTCTTCGCTCTCGAAGAGTTCGGCGACCTTGGTCTTCTTGATGTCGGTGACTTCGAACTCACCGCTCATGTAGGGCTCCATCTCTTCTATGAAACGTTTCTCTGCCTCTGTGAAACTGAGGGCATCTACCAGGTAGGTCTCTGATACTTTGGTCATAAGGCCTTCGTCGCCTACCTTGTCGTACTTGATTTTACATGTAAACCACATATTTTTAAAATTTAAAATTGAAATTGAAAATTGAAGATTGTCACTTAAGCCCCAGCCGTCGGATGAGGTCTTCGCGTCCGATGCGTCTGAGTTCCTGGATGATGCGTCGCTGCTCCTCGGGTTTGTACCAGAAGAAGAACATGCGTTGGGCCTGCTTGTCGGCCGGACGATGGGCCGAGAAGATGGGCTGAAGTGTGTAGGGATGATAGCCCGTGTACCAGGCTTCGGTGGCCACGGTCATGGGCGTGGGGGTGAAGTCTTGCACCTGCTCTAGCTGGAAGTCCATGTCCTTGGTGAGGGCGGCCAGTTCGGCCATGTCCTCGGTGGTGCATCCAGGATGGCTGCTGATGAAGTAGGGTATGATCTGCTGGTTGATGTGCTCGCGTCGGCAGATGTCGTCGAAGAGGCGCTTGAACTGTCCGAAGAGACGGAACGAAGGCTTGCGCATGATCTCAAGGACACGGTTGCTGGTGTGTTCGGGTGCGACCTTGAGCCGTCCACTTACGTGATTGACAATGAGTTCGCGTGTGTATTCGCGAGCAGCCTTGCGTAGGTTCTCGTCTTTATAGTCATGAAGAAGAAGGTCGTAGCGAACTCCGCTTCCTATAAAACTCTTCTTGATGCCAGGTAGGCTGTCGACGGAGCGATAGATGTCGAGCAGGGGACGATGGTCGGCATTGAGGTTTGGACACACCTCGGGATGGATGCAGCTTGGGCGTTTGCACATCTCGCATGCCTTGGTGTTGCGCCCCCTCATACAGTACATGTTGGCACTGGGTCCACCCAGATCGCTCAGATATCCCTTGAATCCTTCCATCTTCGTCACGGCTTCGACCTCTTTTAGGATGCTCTCCTTTGAACGGCTGACGATGAACTTGCCTTGATGGGCCGAGATGGTACAGAAGGCACATCCGCCAAAGCAGCCTCGGTGAAGGTTGACGGAGAACTTTATCATGTCGAAAGCCGGTATGCGCTTGCCTTTGTACTTGGGGTGTGGCTGACGGGTATAGGGCAGATCGAAGGAATGGTCGAGTTCCTGAGAGGTAAGAGGAGGGTAGGGAGCAGCCACGACGGCATATCGTTTGCCAGTCTGCTGTATGAGCGTCTGTGCGTGCATCTTGTTGCTCTCCTCCTCGATGTGTCGGAAGTTTTCGGCCTGGCAGAGTCCGTCCTGGCAACATTGCTCGAAGCTGTGTAGCAGGATGGGTATGTCCTTGTCCTTTCCGTCGGTAGGCTGGGCCAGTGCGAGGAGGTCGCGTATCTCGTGCTCCTCATAGAGCATGACGGTCTGGGGACATTGATCTGCGTCGGACCGGTAGGCGCATGCCTTGCGGAAGGTGGCTCGCGAGATGCAGGCACGTCCGTCTTCATCGTAGTAGAGTGTCTCGTCGTATTCTTCCAGAAGCTTCATGAGGCGTTCCACAATGTCGATTGTGTTCTTCTCGCCCATGCCATAGCTAATCATGTCGGCGTCGCAGTCGCAGAGTATGCTGGGACGCAGGCGGTCCTGCCAGTAGTCGTAGTGTGAGAGACGTCTGAGGGATGCCTCTATTCCGCCCAAGACGATTGGTACATCGGGAAAGATACGCCTGAGGCACTCGGTATAGACGATGGTGGGGTATTCGGGGCGCATGTCGTGCCTTCCGTCGGGGCTGTAGGCATCCTCCTTGCGAAGCCGTCGGGCAGCAGTGTACTTGTTGACCATGCTATCCATGCAGCCCGGTGAGATACCGAAGAAGAGGCGTGGACGGCCCAGGCGTCGGAAGTCGCGAAGGTCGCCGTGCCAGTCGGGTTGTGGAATGATTCCCACCCGCAGCCCCTCGGCCTCCAGTAGTCGTCCGATGACGGCTGCACCGAAGGAGGGATGGTCGACATAGGCGTCACCACTGAGCAGGATGACGTCGAGTTCGTCCCACCCTCGCAGTTCCATCTCCTTTCGGGTGGTTGGCAGAAAGTCGGTCAATTCGAAACTCATATCCGGTTCTTCAATATGTCATCTGATAGCAGGAACTCAATGAATGCTTTCATTAGCATTTGTCGAACGTCCTCTTCTTCAATCTGTTCAATGGGGAATCCAAGCGTGATGGCTCGGTAGTCGGCTCCTGTGTATGCTACACCAGCACTATGGTTGCTTTGTGGATAAATGAGTATCGGGAATGCCGTACCCGAAGGTTCGATGACGCTTGTATAGGCGGTTGACAGATGCTGTTCGTTAGGTTGCATGTTGAGCGAGCACCCTGTATTCATGCCCTCTATCTTCAAGACGCTCTCCGCCTTTTCCTTGCCTCCTGGGTTGTAGTGCATGATGCGACTTGTCATGGCCCTTTCAGCATCGCTTGTGAGGTCGGTGCCAAGATAGGCTCCGCTCATCAGCAGTGCACCCCCTTTCTGGGTAAAGTCATGAAGTATCTTTTCCCATTCCTTCGTAAGGCTCTTGACTGGCTTGGGCGAGTATTCGTCCTTGCGCTGGGCCCCCATAATGACATCCAGCAACTTAAAGGCATCTGCACTCAGCCTGTTAGTTTCCAACGCTTTGCGGCTGCACGAAGAGATGTTAAGCGACAGCCCGCTCTTAATGAAATCCTTTGCGTGCTGGGTGGGGTAGTCGAACGTGTTTCCCTTTATCAAGACCCCCACAAGTTCGCTCGAGCTATAACCCAACGATCGTGTCTTGTCGTCGGGCACAGCTTGCTTGCCAAAGTATTGTTGCTTGCCACAGAAGCCCGGGGTGTGCATGTAGGCAACTCCGGGATCGTCCTCAAGTCGAAAGCCTTGCGTAGAGTCGTTGGTGAACGAACTTGGGGCGGCAAGTCTTGTAAAGGCGTTGACTATGAGCGCGCTGTGAGCAGAGGGAACATCCGTAAGCATGGCACAAAGCTCCTCGCTTGGCATACTGGCTCCTCCCTCGTTCAAGGCTTCTACCTTAAATTGATATAGTACGTTAGGTTCTGCTTTGATGATGGCAGTCGTCTCGGTTGTGACCGTACCATTGTCCCATCCATTCACCCCCTCCTTTTTATATATAATATAGGATGTTGGCATTGCACTGCTCTCCAGCCCGTCCTTTACGGGTGTCCACGAGAGGCGTATGCTTTTGTTGATGGGCTCAGCCACGGCCATGAAGGATTCGACGGGCAAGGGTTGTACTACCACGTCTTTCGTTCCGTGCATCTGGGCAGTATATCGGAGTATCGCCTTGTATATCGCCCTTGATAGGTGAAACTTGAAATTGGGGTCGTGCCCCATGCGCAAATCAGCAAAGTTTTGATGGCTGAACATCTCCAGGATCACACCAGGGATGCGTGGTACACGTGTCTCTCCGTAGTCCTTATCCCACGTCCCTCGCACCGTCCATTTTCCATACAACTTTGTCAGGTCTTGCATGATTTGTTGATTCAACAAACTTGTCAATCTGCTTGAACTCTTGCGACTTAATCCGCTTGGATAAAGTCCTCCTTCAAAGTCGGATGTGTGGAGTGTCAATGTTCCGGTATAAGAGAGATCCTTGGTGAATCCGGCATCGCTATGTAAGGCAAACGATAACTCGAGCGGAACGTTAAGACCCGAATCCCCCGGTAGGTAGACACTGCCTCGTGCCATGTGGTTGGTGCTCCTGGGACGTGCATTGATGTCGTCGGCATAATCGTTCGTTCCCTCTCTTACGGAATAGACGCTTCGTGGCATGCCGTTCCATTGCTGCGAGTATCGGGCAGCTTCGAGGTAACGGGGCAGTCCGCTCAGTTTGGGTGCGCTGCCCGTTGAGTCAGTTCTGGCAATATTGCCCATACCGCCCCCGAAACGAACGGCATCGGCAGCAACCGTTCCGCGATAGTTGCTCTGGTTGCTGAGCATGACGCAGTTCTGGCGTGACTCGCCCTGGGCAAAGTCGAACGTGCCGAGGTAGACCCATGTACCGGCTCCCATCTGCTGGTTGACGCGTACGTGTGTCTGCACGCCCTTGTGGATGATGGTGTATCGTGCGTCGGGAACGTTGGTGCTGGAGGGTGCATAGCTGACGTATACGGCATAGTTGCCATCTTTGGGCAGGTTGGGCGTCCAGGTTACCGTACTGGCACGCCTTTTGCCCGACTGTGTCTCTGCAACTCGTGACGTGCCTTCTTCGTGTGGATTCTGTCCGTCAAGGTAAATGTCGCGCAGCTTAGCGAATCCTCTGTCTGAGGTCTTCCAGTCCTTCTGTCCGTTGTATTCGGCATAGCTCCCTTGTGCGGTGGGGTTGTCGTTGTCGACGATGACTTCCTCCCGCATCCAGCACCGTTCGCGAGGCGTCCATACCACGGCCCCAGCCCGTTCGAGCATGGGATAGATGAAGGGTACGGCAAATGTCTGTGTGAAGATATCCTCGATGGTGCAGAAGAGGGTAGGGCGCTGCCAGGCCCATTCCTTGGCCACCACGTCGAAGTATCTTCCGTGGCTGGCACACAGGCTTAGGTGTCGTCCTTGCAATCCCTTGGCTACGTCGTAGGGCAAACTGGTGTTTTGCACCCATGGATTGCCTCGATATTCCTTCTTCCCCCAGTCCATCTGTTTGGCCAGCGGGCCGGTGGGATGGGTGTAGAGTGTGTCGGTCGGTTCCTGGCCATAGATGCATGTCATGACCAGCGAGAAGAGTATGGTTAATGTTAGTTTCAAAACGCGAATTTTTCGGGATGGTTTGTGGTACCAGTGCAATGACGTATTTGTCGGGATGCGGCTGATTGTTAAATTCCTTATATCCAAGTCATTGGAATAGGGCTAAACGGCACATGGCGCGCGTCATCCCAGTCCGTTTATCTGACTGATGATCTCCTCTACCTGCTGGCTCATGTCGCTTCGGAGCTTCTGGAAGTAGACCTTGGCCTTCAGTCCGAGCTCTACGTGGCTGATGCGGCATATCATGTCGTCCTGCATGTTGAGGATGCTCGTCATGACGTTGTCCACGTCTTCCTGTTGTACCTTGTTGAAGTGCATGTATGAGATACACTCGGCCAGCAGTTCGCCTGTCACGTAGTTGATATCTCTCTTTAGGGTTCTTTTGTTTGCCATAATGCTTTGTTTTTTTTGATTTGCTTCGCTATCGTTCTGTAAACTCTTTATTAATTTAAGTTTCGTGAGTTCTTCTAACTCTTGAAACGTAGGTAGTTAAGTAGTTAAGAAGTTATCACTCCTTCGTCGCTGAGTAGTTAAGAAGTTACTGATAAGTACGAATGAGAACCTTCAATACATTCGTCTTAACTCCTTAACTCCTTTAACTCCTTAACTCCTAATCAAGTTAAAGCGAAACTTGAGTTATTAACTTCTTGTTAACTCCTCAACAACTCCCACTAATTCCGTGGTAAAGTTACTATTTTTTTTTGAATAATAGTACTTATGACGTTTTTTTTTGCACAACAAGACGATATTAGTTTATTTTTTGCAGGGAAATCGTATTATAATAAAAAGAAAGTTGTATTTTTGCACATTAAAATGTGCGTCTACGTGTGTGTGCACGTTATAAATAATGTAATTGTCCAAAAAAACAGATTTTTAATATTAATCTAAAATCCTAAAAGAAAAATGGAAAAGAGTGCATTGCAAATTGCAAGAGCTGCTTACCAGCCCAAGCTCCCTAAGGCGCTGCAGGGTCCTGTGAAGGCAGTGGAGGGTGCAGCAACCCAGAGTGTAGGTAACCAGGAGGAGATTAAGGCTCTCTTCCCCAACACATACGGCATGCCCGTTGTGGAGTTCCAGGCTGCTGAGTCGGAGAACACCGAGGCTATCAACGTCGGCATCATCCTTTCGGGTGGTCAGGCTCCTGGCGGTCACAACGTCATCAGCGGTCTCTACGACGGTGTCAAGTCGCTGAACAAGGACAGCAAGCTCTACGGTTTCCTCATGGGGCCTGGTGGTCTTGTTGACCACAAGTACCTCGAGTTCACCGACGAGTACATCGACGAGTACCGTAACACCGGTGGCTTCGACATCATCGGCTCTGGCCGCACCAAGCTGGAGAAGGAGGCACAGTTCGAGAGCGGTATCGAGATTCTGCGCCAGCTGAACATCAAGGCCCTGGTTATCATCGGTGGTGACGACTCAAACACCAACGCCTGTGTACTCGCAGAGTACTATGCCGCAAAGAAGTATGGCGTACAGGTTATCGGTTGTCCCAAGACCATCGACGGCGACCTGAAGAACGAGCAGATTGAGACCTCATTCGGCTTCGACACCGCTTGCAAGACCTACTCTGAGCTCGTTGGTAACATCCAGCGCGACTGTAACTCAGCCCGCAAGTACTGGCACTTCATCAAGGTGATGGGTCGCTCAGCCAGCCACATCGCCCTGGAGTGCGCTCTTCAGTGCCAGCCCAACATCTGCCTCGTCAGCGAGGAGGTTGAGGCTAAGCAGATGAGCCTGGACGACGTTGTTGAGTACATCGCAAAGGCCGTTGCTGTACGTGCTGCCGACGGCAACAACTTCGGTACCGTCATCGTTCCCGAGGGTCTTATCGAGTTCATCCCCGCCATCAAGAAGCTCATTGCTCAGCTCAACGAGGTTCTTACCGATCCCGCAACCGGTGAGCCCCGTGAGTTCGCCAACGCTGAGGCACAGATCGAGTTCGTACTCTCTAACATCACTGCTGAGAACAAGGCCGTTCTGGAGTCTCTGCCAGCCGACGTTAAGCGTCAGCTCTGCCTCGATCGCGACCCCCACGGCAACGTACAGGTATCGCTTATCGAGACCGAGAAGCTGCTCTCTGCCATGGTGGCCAAGAAGCTCGCAGAGTGGAAGGATGCCGGCCAGTATAACGGCAAGTTCAGCGCACAGCACCACTTCTTTGGTTACGAAGGTCGCTGCGCAGCTCCCTCTAACTACGATGCCGACTACTGCTACAGCCTGGGCTACAACGCAAGCCGTCTGATCAGCAACGGCAAGACCGGCTATATGTCCGTCATCAAGAACACTACGGCTCCCGCTGCCGAGTGGATTGCCGGTGGTGTGCCCATCACTATGATGATGAACATCGAGCGTCGTAACGGTGCCAACAAGCCCGTTATCCGCAAGGCTCTCGTAGAGCTGGACGGTGCCCCCTTCAAGTACTTCGCAGCCAATCGTGAGAAGTGGGCCAAGGAGACAGCCTACGTATATCCCGGTCCCATCCAGTACTGGGGTCCCTCAGAAGTTTGCGACCAGTGCACCAAGACCTTGGTGTTGGAACAAGCTAAGTAATAACTTGTTATAAATTAAGGAGTTGAGAAGGTATAGCCTCTTCTCGACTCCTTTATGTTTTTATATCAATCACCCCTCACTCCCTTTCCCCCTATTCCCACTTTTCCCCTTTCTCCCTCTTCATCCAACATGTCCATTGTCGGTAGAACCCCACGAAAGAGCACCCGGAAACCCTCCAAGCCCACAGCCAGGAAGAGCCGGAGTTCTTCTTCCTACAAGCGCAGGAAACCCAACCGTTTCTTACGCTTTCTGTCGCGTTTTCCACGTTGGGTGCTTTGGCTGTTGGGGACGATCATAGCGCTGTGCTATGTGTTTTTCATCTTACAGGTCGTCATGCACTTCTCCATGCCGTGGCGTGCCATGTATGGCGATGTGCCCGAACCCGATGGCTACCAGGTGCGAGGCATCGACATATCCCATTACCAACGACACATCAACTGGTCAGACCTGCGAGATGCACATGTGCAAGGGCAGGCCGTACGCTTTGTCATCATCAAGGCAACAGAGGGGTCAGCCATCTTCGACAACAACTTCAACGACAACTTTCACCAGGCCCACCAGTACGGCTTCATACGTGGCGCCTATCATTTCTTCATTCCGGGAACCAATGCCAAGGAACAGGCTCGCTTCTTCCTGTCGCAAGCCCATCTGAAGCCGGGCGACCTCCCACCCGTACTGGATGTCGAGAAGAGTGGCGGATTGCCGGTTGCAGAACTGCAGAGGGGTGTCCGGGAATGGCTTCGCATAGTCAGCAATCATTATGGCACCCAGCCTATCATCTACACCAACTATGCCTTCAAGCTCAAGTATCTCAATACTCCCGAATTTGATGCCTACCCCTTCTGGATAGCCCATTATTACAAGGACGAACTCGATTACAAGGGCGACTGGGTCATGTGGCAGTATACCGACTGCGGTCACGTAGACGGCATAGAAGGCAATGTGGACTGCAACGTCTTCAACGGTTCGCTGGACAAACTCATCCAGCTCTGTATCACCGAGGAGCAATACCCCATTGAGTAGGGGCGCCTCACTTTCATCTCACAACTTCGACTTCACGGGATGACGCAGTCCGCTGCTCGAAATCATGTAAGCCTTGGCCGTGCCGAAGCGTAGGAACATGTCAAGTCGGACAGGAAGATGGTTGTCGTCGTCGGTGATGTAGAAACGGATGATTTCCCGGTCCTGCCCATCCTCGTTCTCCATGAAGGAATAGACGAGGCAACGGTATTTGTCGCTACCGGTCTTCAGTTCAGTCTTCTCGATGCCCTTATAGACCACGAAAACGTCAATCACGTCGTCCCCGTCAGCCATCTTGAAACTCTTCTTCTCGCCCTTCTTGAAGTCGGAAGGCTTCATCGAACGAGCACGCTGCATGAGGCTCATCATGTCGTACACACCCTCCTGACACGTTTGCTCCTTCGTCGTCACCTTGCCATGGGGATTCTGGTAGCGTTGTACGAGGTGCGTCTTCCCATTAGGATATTTGTACCAGACCTCGTCACGACGATAGTCGCCACCCTCGGAGGCCCCCTTGCAATAGTACAAGGGCACATTGTTGGAGGTGAAGATGCCGGTCAATGTATCGCGCATCATGAAGAAATCATCCAACGTAGTGCTGGTGCGAGTGATGAGATAACTACGGAAGGCGTCCTGCCCCTGGTGCGATGTCTTGTTGGTCAGGAAGATGGCCGAACCAGCCTTCATCCACACCATCTTCCAGTTGAAGTACAACTCGTATACAAGTTTCTCGCCATGCTGGAATGCCGTGTTGGGCAATTCGTGTTGGGCATGGATGGTTAGTGACGCAAGCCAAATGCTCACAAGTGTTACAATCTTCTTCATAGTTGTATTTTATGAATTATGAGTGGGAACAATAAGTAGTAGAACCTTCAATACATTCGTCTTGACTCCTTAACTCCTTTAATTCCTTAACTCCTTAACTCCTGGTCAAGTTGAGCGAAACTTGAGTTATTTACTCTCCATTCAATATTCTCCTTTGTCCTTCTTACTTCCCTCGACGTGGTGTGCAGACGGCCGTCCACACATTCACGTAGGGTGCCGTGTATCTCCGTAGCCCCTGTCTCACTGAGGATAGTGGCAGCGTTCCGTGCGTTTACCCCGCTTCCGGGCATTACGATAAGACGGGGCTGTTGCGGATGAACCTTGTGCCATGCATGGCTGGCCGCCACCAGTTCGGCTATTACCGACAGCCCTTCGTGCGCCTTTTCTGCCTGTCCCGAGGTCAGCAGCCTATGGAACCCCATTTCCATGATTTGCTGGAATGCCACTCGGTAGTCCCTGCAAACGTCGAAGGCACGGTGAAAGGTAAGTCCCATCCCCTTGGCAGCGGCTATCATCCTGTGGCATAGTGGCAAGTCGACATCGCCTTCAGCCGTCAGCGCACCTACCACGACGCCATGGGCACCACACTCCCGGGCCATCTCTATATCCCTCAGCATCTGTTCAGCCTCAGCCTCGCTGTAGACGAAATTGCCATCGCGTGGTCTTATCAGCACATGAACACGTAAGCCGGTTCCCACGGCCAGCCTTATTAGTTCGGAGGATGGCGTCAGTCCGTCAGCCTCAATGTCCGAACAAAGTTCCACACGGTCGGCACCGCCTTCCTGGGCAGCCAGCACACTGTCCATGTCTGTACAACAAACTTCGAGTAGCATAGCTTTCGTCCCTGCAAGTTTGCACTTGCCCAGTTTTAAGTCATCACTAAACAATACCATTTATAAACTCTCGCGTGACCTCGAACGATTTGTCAGCCATCGTCTTCCAGAAGTCCTCGTACTGAGCCACGTTGTCCTGATGGCCCGGTGTGTCGCTGATGATGCGGAAGCTGACGAAAGGCACATTCCTCTGAAGGCAGACATGAGCGATGGCACACGACTCCATGTCCACGGCCATGGCATCGGGGAAGGCCCCCTTGATGCGTTGCAGCTCCTCGTCCTTCGAGACGAAGATGTCACCCGTACAAATCAGCCCCCCCAGAATCTTAACCTCCGAACGAGTCTGCAGGGCACGTTCCACCAGGTGCGCATCGCCCTTCAACCGAGTGGGCAGACCTACTATCTGTCCCCATTCGCCCTCGCCACACCACACGTCGTGGTAGGCCGTCTCCGTGCTCACCACCACGTCCATCACGTGCAACGAGTCGTCCAGTCCACCGGCCACACCCGTGCTGATGATAGCATCCGGATGCAGACGTTCGATAAGTAGGGTAGTGCCCATGGCCGCATTTACCTTGCCGATGCCACACTGCAGTAGTACAATCTGAAGGTTGCCCATCTTCCCCTGCAAATAACGATCTTCACCGAAGGTCAGTTCCTCCTTGTCAGTGAGCATTTCTGCTAACTGATTGTATTCTTTGGACATAGCCAAGATGATTCCGATTTTCTTCATAAAAAGCATAATTTTAATTTCTGCAAAGTTACAATAATAAATATAAATAGCACAAAAAAAATATTTAATTTTCCTAAAAATACTTTGTCTATTAGTAAAGTTGTACTATCTTTGCGACCGATTTCAATGAGTAACTCAGGTTTCGCAAGCTCAACTTGATTAGTAGTTAAGGTGTTAAATGAGATAAAAGAGTTAAGGCGAATGTATTGAAGGCTCTCACTCGTGCCTATCAGTAACGTCTCAACCCCTCAGCGACGAAGGAGCGATAACTCCTCAAGTTTCAAGAGCTCGAGGAACTTGCGAAACTTAAATTAGTAAGAAAAGGTATAGTATATAAAAGATAGTTGAATTCCACTATGGAAGGAAAAGATTCTGTTTGTAAAATACTGCGCTCCATCATGGGGCTCGAGATATCACTCAATCGCGATTTGTTGATTGACTATGTAATTGGAAATCCCAAGCAAAGCATACTGCATCGGGGATTGGAAAACACCGAGGACTTTGGGTGCGGTGACGACAAGGACGAGGACTACTGGGCTATGGTTCTCGACCAGATTAGCGAAGTTGGCTTTGTCAAGATGCGTACCGAGGGAGTTTCCATCACGGCTAAGGGTAAGAAGTTCCTCAAGAAGCCCACATCCTTCGAACTGCAGGATGGTGACGAGGAGGATGCACAGGTAGACAGCGTAGGGGGGCTCGTCGACACAGTCATCAACGACGGACAGATTGTGACCACCTCCAAAACGGCCAAGAAATCGACTACCTCGCAACGTAAACTGGCTATCATACAGGCTGTAGACCACCACGTGGCTCTCGATGACTTTGCCAACAATCATGGCCTCGACTTCGATGAGGTAATGGATGACATGGAGGCCATCCTGGCCAGTGGAACTAAGCTCGACCTCAATTATTTTGGTCTCGAAGTACTGGGACAGGAAGCAATGAACGAACTCTTCGACTATTATAGCAATGCCACTTCCGACAATCTCAATGCCGCATTCGACGAGTATGGAGATGTCTATACACCCCATGAACTACGACTGGGACGTATACTGTGGCGCGCAAGCAGGATGTGAATCATAGCAGCGACGACAGTCTATTTCCGCAGCGAAGATATCCTCTGACCGTCAGCAGGCTGAATCATGGAACTTGTCCCTGTGATCCCTTTGTATGCAGCCTGATGAATTGTACCGCACGAAGGCACGAAGGGCACGAAGGGCTGTGGTTTTAGACGCGGATTCCGCAGATTTCACAGATTTTTGAGCAGAGAAAAATTTGCGTCTCGAAATTTGTGCCTAATTTACGTCCACGGATTTGCGTCGGCGAAGCCATAAGAAAACCAACATCTTAGAACTAGCGAAACTTGAATTATTGTAATTATTGGTTCATCTTCACTCACGATGAGCAGCTGTGACCCTTTCATTTTTATGTCTATATTTGCCTTAACCAATAATTTCAATAATTACAATAATACCGCAGGTTGGAGGGGGGGGCTGTTGCTCCACATTCTTCTTACCTCTCCCTGTGACCCTCCTTATCCGTTGTTCTCGGGGTCCTGCCCTCGCCACCCCCATCGGGGATTACGCCGTTGGCGTGGTTCTCATCCTTTGCCCTCTTTGCGGCAACCTGCTCGCGGAGGGTCAGCACCTCGTGGAGGCTAACCTTCTGGCGGAGGTTCTGGAGGTCTTCGCCGGGGGCGAACTTAGGCTTGACGGAAGTGATGTCGGCAGCGGAGAACACAGGCTTTTCGCCAGTCTTGGGGTCGATCTCGCTCTCAACGACTCCACGGCTCTTGACGACGATGTACATCTTGCCGAGGGCGCCCATGTCGATGATCCAGCCGTCGCAGAGAAGATGTGCCACACACTTGGCGAAGTCTTCGAGTACACCATTGATGGTACCGCGAGAGAAGGGGCTGTTGTGCTCGGCCATGTGCTCGGCCAGTTCACGGAGGGTCATGGTTCCACGGCTCTGTGCCATTGCGTAGGTCTTCATGGGTGCGTCGAAAGACTGGAGATTGCGACGCAGCATCTTGGAATAAAAAATCATTCCCATAGTAGTTAGGTTTTAGTTTTGATTTGAAACAATAAATGAAAGAACTCTCGTGCAATCCGGATTTGCACTGCAAAGGTATGCGTTTTTTCTCAAACCGCAAAATAAATTTGCATTTTTTTCACAAAAGGGCGCATTTTTACGTGATTTCGCTTGTTTAAAACCGAATTATGCATAAAATGCGGCTGAAAACGTCTTTTTTACCGCTGCATGGTGCCGCTCTTCAAAGCTGCGTTGTTTTCGATGAGGCCGAGCGTTGATTTTTAATCAACGCTACGTTGATGAAAAAGCAGTCGGTTGAGCCGCATTTCAGTATTTCAGTATTTCAGTATTTCAATGGTCGATTAGTGAAAATCTGCTTGCAAAATGCAAAAAAATGTCTCGCGTACTTTATTTATAAAATCTTTTACAGTAGCTAGTATATAGAGACAAGCTGGTAGTATTAATTATTATATATATATATATATTATTTGCTCATCGGAACGCAAAAACTGAAAAACTGAAATACTGAAATACTGAAATGAGGGTCGCAGGGACAGGGGGCGCAGGGACGGGGTCCGTTGGCCCAGGCTGGGTCAACGGCGACCTGTCCGTGTGACCCTCAGAGGCTTCAAGACGGGGTGCAGCCGAGCTTGGTGGCGACTAAATCCTCTTCCTTCGGAAAAAGACGAAGGAACGGTGGCCGGAGCTACTGCCCCACGGTTTCTCCTGAGGGTTATTCCAAAAAAATGAGCCACAATGTTTGGCCATGTCGAGGATGTTTTGTAATTTGTGGCGAAGTAAAGCCGCCCCCTTATGAACCGAGAAGAAGCCATAGCACACGGCCTGGAGGTGCACGAGACAAAGCACTCCATGAAGCGCAGATCCCCCCTGGCATGACTACCGCAAGAAAGGCACATACATGCTGACGCTTGTGGTGGAAGGGCGCTTGCCTTTGCTGGGGACGTTGAGGGGGAGCGCTGAGGCTCCTCATGGCTCTCCCGAGGCTCCTCGCATTGAGTATTCGGCCCTGGGGAGTGCCATATTGAGGGACGAGATCTGCAAAATCAACCGCTTCTACCCGCAGGTGGAAGTGTGGAAGGTCTGCATCATGCCCGACCACATCCACATGATTGTCAGGGTGAAGGAAGATCTGCCGGAGAAGAAGCCCCTGGTGGTGGTTGTGGCTGGCTTCAAGGGCGGTTGCTCAAAGGCCGCCATGAGGCTAAAGGGCATGGACGGTAACATGGGCGAACGCCCATGGGACAGTGGCTGCGGAGATGGCGCTACCGTCCCTTTGCCGTCCGGCAAATTCAAGGTTATCCCCCTCTTCGAAAAAGGCTACAATGACAAGATCCTCCTCCACGAGGGGCAGCTTGACAATTGGAAGGCTTACCTTGATGACAATCCACGTCGGCTGCTCCTCAAACGCCAGAACCCGGAGCTTTTCACCGTGCTCTACGGCATGGAGGTGGCTGAGCATAGTTGCCAGATTGTTGGCAATCGCTTCCTGCTCGATATCCCTGACAAGATGGCGGTCATTGTGCATCGCCGTTATACGGACGAAGAGAACGCCCGTCTGCGCGAAGAGTGGCTGGCATGTGGTGAACGTGGCGGTGTGCTCGTTAGTGCAGCTATTTCTCCAAAAGAGAAGGAGGTGCTACGCGAAGCCTTGAATCGTGGTTACCGCATCATCCTTTTGCGTGAGAACGGCTTTCCACGGCTCTATAAGCCTTCGGGCGAGGCTTTTGATGCTTGCTCAGAAGGTTTGCTCTTGCAGATAAGCCCTTGGGGGTATCACATGGAGAAGAAGACAATCTCTCGCGCTCAGTGTCTTGAGCTTAACGCAATGGCAGAAAGGATAGCAAATGGGTAACAAGCAGCAAACATGGCAAGCGATAAAATCGCTTGGAACGGTAGCCTCTTGCACATCTCTCCCCCAAAAAAGAAAGGTGTTTCCCTCTACGAGAAACACCTTTCGTGGTTGAATGTTTGTTCGAGTTTTCCTTATGCCTCAGCACCAGTCTCAGCAACGGGCAGAACGCTCACGGTAGAGCGGTTCAGACGACCCTTGCGGAAGTTGACGATACCATCGGTCAGGGCATACAGTGTGTTGTCCTTACCCATGGCTACGTTCTGGCCGGGATAGTGACGGGTACCACGCTGACGAACGATGATGTTACCAGCGATGCACTTTTCGCCACCGAAAATCTTAACACCTAATCTTTGAGCTGCTGACTCGCGGCCGTTCTTAGAACTACCAACACCTTTTTTATGTGCCATTTCTTGTTCCTCCAATTAAATTGTTAAGCAATTACATTTTTGATAGTCAACTCGGTGAACTGCTGACGATGACCGTTCAGCTTGCGATAGCCCTTACGACGCTTCTTGTGGAATACAAGAACCTTGTCGCCCTTTACGAGGGGTGAAACTACTTCGCATACAACCTTGGCACCCTCTACGGTGGGAGCACCCACAGTGATAGCGCCATCGTTGTCTACCAACAACACTCTCTCAAACTCAACAGCCTGACCAGCCTCGGCCTCCACCATGTGGTGAACGAAGAGCTTCTTGCCTGCCTCAGCCTTGAACTGCTGACCGTTAATCTCTACGATTGCGTACATTTTTTTATGTATTAAACGGTTTTTTCCGCAAGGCGTGCTACGTTGTGCAGCCGCTTGTTTTGCCTCCACGGACTCAAATCGGGTGCAAAATTACTGCTTTTTCGTGAGATGGCCAAACTTTTTGCGTGCTAATTTACTCATTTTGTCTGCTTTGTTGCTTTTTTTGCCCTTTTTCCGACGTTTTTGTTGTGGATGTCGAGCGAAAGTTGTATATTTGCATGTGTTTTGACGAAGCGTTACAAATAAACAAAAACTAAATATTACAAGAAAAAGATGAATCTTACAAAATCACTTTTTGTGGCAAGTATTTCGGCACTTTCATGCCTGGGCATGCAAGCACAGACACAGGCTTTGCCCAAACTGAATCTCCCTTTGATCCAGACGAAGTATACGGCCGATCCTGCACCCTACGTGCATGGTGACACAGTCTACCTGTTCACCACCCATGACGAGGACGGTGCAGAGGGTTTCATGATGAAGGACTGGCTGCTGTACACGTCGACCGACATGGTGAACTGGGAGGACCACGGGGCAGTGGCCTCGTTGCGTGACTTCAAGTGGTACAAGGGCAACAACGGTGCCTGGGCTGAGCAGGTGATAGAGCGCAACGGCAAGTGGTACATGTACTGTCCCATCCATGGCAACGGCATCGGTGTGCTGGTGGCCGACTCGCCCTTCGGACCCTACCGTGACCCCCTTGGGCAGCCCCTTGTATGGCAGAAGGAACACTGGGATGACATCGACCCGACTGTATGGATTGATGACGATGGGCAGGCCTACATGTACTGGGGTAATCCGAACGTGTATTACGTGAAGCTGAACGAGGATATGGTGTCCTATTCGGGCGACATCGTGAAGCTCCCGAAGATCAAGGATTACCAGGAGGGACCGTGGTTCTACAAGCACGGTTCGCACTACTATATGGCCTTTGCTTCGACCTGCTGTCCAGAGGGTATCGGCTATGCTATGAGTGAGAGTGCCACGGGTCCCTGGGAGTACAAGGGTCACATCATGAACCACACGACTCAGACACGTGGTAATCATCCGGGTATCATCGACTTTAAGGGTAAGAGTTATTGCTTTGGTTTAAATTATGATGTCTTCCGTTTCCAGACGAGCCGTCATGCCGAACAGCGTTCCGTCTCGGCTGCCGAGATGACCTACAATGCCGATGGCACCATCCAGGAGTTGCCCTACTTCTTCGACTGCAAGCTGGAGCAGGTTGGATCCTTCAATCCCTATCGTAGGGTGGAGGCTGAGACGATGGCCTGGGGGTATGGACTGAAGACTACCCGTGAGAACCCCAGCGGTCCGTGGAATCCCACCCTCTTTGTTACGGATATTGACAATGGCGAATACCTGCTCGTGAAGGGTGTGGACTTCGGAAAGGGGGCCAGGAAGTTCACGGCCAGCTGTGCCAGTCACATGTTCGGTGGTACCATAGAACTGCACCTCGATGGCGTGGACGGCACCAAGGTTGGACAGGTGACGGTGGGCTACACAAAGGATAAGTATCAGGAGTTCTCCACCTCGTTGGTCAATGCCCGTGGCAAGCACGACCTCTACTTTGTCTTCAAGGGCAACAAGATGCAGCAGAAGAACCTCTTCAACTGGGATTGGTGGAAGATGGAGTAAGTTTTTCCTACCGAATGACACGTTTTTGGGCGCAGAGTTTTGCTTTTTTAATAAAAAAGTAGTAACTTTGCGCCCGAAATCTGAAAATATAATTATTTGAGCAATGAATATATCGTATAAATGGCTGCGTGAATACGTGGATTTCGATATGTCGGCACAGGAAGTTGCCGATGCGCTGACATCTGCCGGCCTGGAGGTTGACAGTGTGGAGGAGGTTCAGGCTATCAAGGGTGGCCTGGAGGGTATTGTGGTCGGTGAGGTACTCACCTGTGAGGCGCACCCCAACAGTGACCACATGCATATTACCACCGTTGACCTGGGCCAGGGAGAACCCACCCAGATTGTCTGCGGTGCGCCCAATGTGGCAGCCGGACAGAAGGTGATGGTAGCCACGCTTGGTTGCAAGCTCTACGATGGCGATGAGTGTTTCACCATCAAGAAGAGCAAGCTGCGCGGTGTGGAGAGCAACGGCATGATATGTGCGGAGGACGAGATAGGCGTGGGAACCAGCCACGACGGCATCATCGTACTGCCCGAGGACACGGTGGTGGGAACGCCTGCCGCCCAGTACTACAACCTGGAGAGCGACTATGTCATCGAGGTGGACATCACGCCCAACCGTGCCGATGCCTGCAGTCACTATGGTGTGGCTCGCGACCTGTACGCCTATCTGGTGCAGAACGGCAAGCAGACGGCCCTGCATCGTCCCTCTGTGGATGACTTCAAGGTGGACAGCAACAGCCTGCCCATCGCGGTCGAGGTGGAGGCCACTGAGGCTTGTCCCCGCTATTGTGCCGTGAGTCTGAAGAACTGTGAGGTCAAGGAGAGTCCTGCCTGGCTGCAGGATCGTCTGAAGGTGATTGGCTTGCGCCCCATCAACAACATCGTGGACATCACCAACTACGTCATGATGGCCTTCGGACAGCCCCTGCACTGCTTCGATGCCGATATGATAAAGGGACAGAAGGTGGTTGTCAAGACCCTGCCCGAGGGTACGCCCTTCGTCACGCTGGACGGCGTGGAGCACAAGCTGAGCGAGCGCGACCTGGCCATCTGCAATGCAGAGGAGCCCATGTGCATAGCCGGTGTGTTTGGCGGAAAGGGTAGTGGTACGTACGAAACGACCAAGGATGTGCTCCTGGAGAGTGCCTACTTCAATCCCACTTGGATTCGCAAGTCGGCTCGTTGCCATGGCCTTTCTACCGATGCCAGCTTCCGCTTTGAGCGCGGCATAGACCCCAACGGTCAGATTTATGCCCTCAAGGTGGCTGCCATGATGGCGAAGGAACTGGCTGGTGCGGAAGTGAGCATGGAAATCGTGGATGTGAATCCCGCTCCTGCCAAGAACTTCATCGTTGACCTCAGTTACGACTATTGCGACCGACTGATCGGCAAGAAGCTGGAGCGCGAGACCATCAAGAGCATCTGCCAGAGCCTGGAGATGCAGGTGCTGGAGGAGACGGCCGAGGGACTGAAGCTTGAGGTGCCCGCCTATCGTGTGGACGTACAGCGTCCCTGCGATGTGGTGGAGGACATCCTTCGCATCTATGGATATAACAATGTGGAGATTCCGCTCTCCATGAACAGCTGCATCGCTGTCAAGGGCGACAACGACAAGAGTCACAAGCTGCAGAACCTGGTGGGTGAGCAGTTGGTGGGCTGCGGCTTCAACGAGATACTGAACAACTCGCTCACCAAGGCCTCGTACTATGAGACGATGGAGAGCGTGAAGGCAGAGAACTGCGTGCGACTGATGAACCCCCTGAGCAACGACCTGAGCGTGCTGCGTCAGACGCTGCTCTTCGGCGGCTTGGAGAGCATTGCCCGCAATGCCAACCATAAGATGCCCAACCAGCGTTTCTTCGAGTTCGGCAACTGTTACTATTTCCATGCCGAGAAGAAGTGGGCTGACATCGTACCCGGACAGAGCAGCAGCCGCGACCCCGAGGTCATCAAGCACGTGCTCGATGCTTACAGTGAGGACTACCACCTGGGACTCTGGCTTACGGGAAAGCGCGTAGAGGGCAGCTGGGCTCATGCCGACGAGGACAGCACCTTTGCCGAGCTGAAGGCCTACGTGATGAACATCCTGAACCGTTGCGGTGTGCCCTTCGGCATGCTCGTCTTCGCCCCCTTGCAGAACGACCTGTTCGACAAGGCCATGGAGATTCAGAACCGTGGCGGCAAGAGTCTGGTGAAGATGGGTGTGGTATCCTTCAAGTTGCAGAAGCAGTTTGACATCGACGCTCCGGTTTACTTTGCCGACATCAACTGGAAACTGCTGATGAAGCTCATCAAGAACGTGGCTGTCACCTACAAGGAAATCAGTAAGTTCCCTGCCGTTAGCCGCGACCTCGCCCTCTTGCTGGACAAGTCGGTTGAGTTTGCTCAGATTGAGAAGATTGCTTACCAGACAGAGAAGAAGTTGCTGAAGGAGGTGACCCTCTTTGATGTCTATGAAGGCAAGAATCTGCCAGCTGGCAAGAAGTCGTACGCCGTCAACTTCATCTTGCAGGACAACGAGAAGACGCTGAATGATAAGCAAATAGACCAAATTATGCAAAAACTGATCAAGAATCTCACTACGACACTTAATGCCGAGTTGAGATAGTTCCCGTTTTGCATAATAAATTAACTACAAAAGAGAACTTAAATAATAATAGTTATAAATGAATTATAGGAAGACGATGAGGAGTAGGTAATTCTTCTGTCTGTTTTCTTAATTCCTAATTCTGAAGAAACAATGGGAAGAGCATTTGAGTACCGCAAAGCGGCTAAATTAAAGAGATGGGGCCACATGGCCAAGACATTCACCCGACTGGGAAAGCAGATTGCCATTGCTGTACAGGCTGGTGGTCCTGAACCTGAGAACAATCCTTCGCTGCGTTCCGTCATCGCTGTCTGCAAGCGAGAGAATATGCCGAAGGACAACATCGAGCGTGCCATCAAGAACGCTATGGGTAAGGATAAGTCGGCCTATAAGTCAGTGACCTACGAAGGATATGGTCCTCACGGAGTAGCTGTCTTCGTCGACACCCTGACTGATAATACCACCCGTACCGTGGCTGATGTTCGCAGTATCTTCAACAAGTTCAACGGTAACATGGGAACCACCGGTTCGCTCTCGTTCCTCTTCGACCACAAGTGTGTCTTCACCTTCAAGAAGAAGGCCGACATGGACATGGACGACTTCGTGCTGGAGATGATTGACTACGGAGTTGAGGAGGAGTACGACGAGGAGTACGACGAGGACAAGGACGAGACCACCATCACCATCTATGGTGAGCCTACGAGCTACAACGAGATCCAGAAGAAGCTGGAGGCTGACGGCTACGAGGAGGTCGGTGGTGAGTTCACCTACATCCCCAATGACCTGAAGGAGGTTGACGACGAGGCACGTGCTACCATCGAGAAGATGGTAGAGAGACTCGAGGAGTTTGACGACGTGCAGACTGTCTATACGAATATGAAGTAAGAAACAGAAAGGAAAGTGGAATTATGGGAACGATATACTTTTTGGGTACATAAAAATTGGTGATAAGATTAATGGGTAATTCATGGTGATTTTATATAACGCCCAGGCATTATATGATATCTTAACACGAATGTCCATAAATTGATCACAAATTTATTCAAAAATTATATTTTTTCCTAATTGTATATCATTGCCAAAATTATAGTTGAACGCGAAGACGCAAAGACGCAAAGATGATTTCTTTTTGCCTCAAAAATCGGTTAAGAACTTTGCATCTTTGCGTCTTTGCGTTCAATCAAAAAAAAATGTGCTTGACCAGAATTTCACTCTATTTCCACAAGAATCATTTCAGTATTTCAGTATTTCAGTATTTCACTATTTCATTATTAAAAAGGAACTATGCTTTTGCAACATGAGAAAGCTGCTGATGGCAGCGTAAAGGCTCTCTACAAGACCGAGGGCACGTGCAGCCAGTTCATTGAGGTGGCTGTCAAGGATGGTGTGGTAAACCATTGCTACTTCCATGGTGGATGTGCTGGTAATACGGCTGGCATTGCACAGCTCGTGGTTGGCATGAAGGCTGAGGATGTGATAAAGAGTCTGAATGGCGTACGTTGTGGCGCCAAGCACACCAGTTGCCCCGACCAGCTTTGCCGTGCACTGGAGGAGGCTGTTAAGTGATTATTAATTTTTAATTCTTAATCCCGCATAACCTTGCATCCCTACAAGACTGACGTTTCCGTTCTGCTGCTCTTCTTCAATCGTGCTGACCATTTCGCACAGGTCTGGGCAGAGGTGAAGAAGGCGCGTCCCTCACGCCTGTTCCTCTACCAGGACGGACCGCGAGAGGGTAGGGACGATATGCCTGGAATATTGGAGTGTAGAGCCTTGGTGGACGATGACCAGATTGACTGGGAATGTGAGGTGCATCGCAACTATCAGGAGAAAAACGTGGGTTGCGACCCAGCCGAATATCTGTCGCAACGCTGGGCTTTCTCGTTGACGGACAAGTGTATCGTGCTGGAGGATGACGACGTGCCATCCCAGTCTTTCTTTCCGTTCTGCAAGGAGATGCTCGACCGCTATGCCGACGACCCGTGTGTGACGCTCATCTCAGGCTTCATGGTTTCCGGGCCCGATGCGCTCTACCCATCGTCGTCCGAGGGGCAGCGACCATCCTACTTCTTCACCCGTGCCTTCTCCATCTGGGGCTGGGCATCGTGGGCGCGAGTGGTGAACAACTGGGAGGGTGATTATGCCTTTCTTGACGATCCTGCCCGTTTGCAGCTGCTTCGACAAAAGGTAAGGCAGTATGGGCAACGAAACGATATGGTAGAGATGTGCCTGAACCACAAGGCTACGGGAAAGGAGTACTACGAAAGTATATTCTGGGCCTACATGTTGCTGCATGATGGGTTGGCCATTATGCCTTCGCAAAACCTTATTAACAATATAGGGATGGATGGTGGCACTCATTTTGCCGCACAACTTGACTTGTTGCCCAAGCGTATGCGATGGCAGTTTGTGATGCCTCGTTATGAACTGGACTTTCCGCTTGTCCATCCGGAAAGGGTTGCCGAACATCCCGACTATCAACGTCAATACTACCTGTTGAATGCCTGGAATCATCCGTGGAGAAAGGTTCAGTATTCTGTTGAGGAACTATGGTTGAATCTGCGTTGTGGTAACTTCTCAAAAATTGCAGGTTCATTCAAGAACCGTGTGCTCAAGACGCTGGGATTGAAGAAGCATCACTAAAAAATGGTACACGAAGGTACGAAGAGCAACGAAGATATCAGGCATGAAAAATAAGGCGATAATATACAATTAGGCACAAATGGCTGTCATCCCCCCTTACTTTATCTCTTCGTTCTTGATAACCTGTTCGATGAGCAGCTTCTTGGTAGTGGACGAGAAGTAACGGAATGCAAAGTTGAGTTTCTCCTTGTCGCGTTCGGTTGCTATATCCTGGTCTTTTGCCAGACCTTTTATCAGGGATTTCTTGAAGTCTCTTTTAACGATAGAGGAATAGATGGAATCGTTGTCGAGCTCACCCTCCAGCGAATAGTCATAGCAGTAGGTACGAGAGATGCTATCGTACCATATACTGTCAAGTACTGTACAAGCATCTTGTCTTATGGGGCAATTCATCTGTGTGAACTCTCGGAGTTTTCTCACTTCACGAAAGTTGAATGTGTGGAGATTCAACTTGCCGTTATAGTCTTTGGGCGTGAACTTCAGTTGGAATGCCTCCTTCTCCTTGTTGTCCTCAAGGAAGTAATGATAGCAGAATGTTACGTTGTTCTCCTTGTGCTTCTTCAAGGAGATGTCGTCACGAATACTGACCAGCATCGTTTCGCGATAGTCGTCGATGATGGACTCTGTCAGCTTCTTTTCTTGCTCTAACTCGTTCTTCAGGGTGTAATAATGATGCAGGGTATGAGTCTGACTGTCATATTCCATCTTGTCAATCCGTATATACTTGTCAATCTCTCTTGGGCATTGTGTGAGCGTGAATTTCTCTGCTTCCGAAGCAAGGTATTCGTCGAAGGTCTTTCGCTTGCAACTGGTAATGAGGCAGGCTGCGAGCATGGCGCAGAGCATGTATTTTGAAAGGTACATTTTTTCTATGTTTTTGTTGGAATTATCTGCGAATTTACGTAAAAAAACGTATAATTGCAAATAAAACGCTCGGTGATATGCTAAATAACACATTTTTTAAGTTAAATATTTGGTCGTTAATGTTTTTTAACTTAACTTTGCAATGTTTTAAGGTAAATACAAGTATTAGTTTTTATTATTAGTTTATTTAAGGTTAAAAATTCATTACTATGAACGAAAAGATTGGAAATGTTGCAGGTGCTATGTGGACTGCCCTGAATGAGAATGGTGCAATGAACACTAAGGATTTGAAGAAGGCTGCCAAGATCAAGACTGACAAGGAGCTTTACCTGGCTATGGGTTGGCTGCTTCGTGAGGACAAGCTCGAGGTTACTGAAGAGGGTAAGGACATTACCGTTGTGCTGAAGTAATCCGCTTTACTTATCTGATCAAGCAAATAGTATTACAGGATGCGAGGCTACCCGCCTCGCATTTTTTTTCAAAATAAAGGTTATTATGCAAAAAGAGAAGCTTTGGAATAGGAACTATCAGCGCGTCATGTTCACCAACTTCGCCCTGTTCTTCTCTTTCTATCTGTTGTCGCCCCTGCTCCCACTTTATCTGAGTGAGACTTTCGGCTCCACAAAAGAGACCATCGGTCTCGTCTTGTCCGGTTATACTCTTTTTGCACTCCTTACCCGTCCCTTCAGTGGTTTTCTGGTCGATAGTTTTCCACGCAAGAAGGTTCTGCTGATCTGTCTTGGCATCTACTTCCTCTTCTTTGGTGGGTATCTGCTTGCAGGCAGTCTGGTTCTCTTTGCCATTCTGCGCACACTCCATGGCGGGCCTTTCGGAGCCTCTACGGTGGCTAACAGCACGATGGCCATCGATGTGCTGCCATCCTCGCGTCGAAACGAAGGTATCGGCTTTTATGGCTTGAGCAATAACCTGGCCTCTGCCATTGCCCCTATGGTGGGTATCTACATCTATCAGTATTTTCACGATTTCGATTTGCTTTTCTGGATGGCATTTATCATCGCTGGGTTGGGATTGGTCAGTTCCTGGTTTCTGACGGCAAAGGAACGTCCCATACAAACGGACAAACGTCCGATTTCGCTCGACCGTTTCTTCCTGACCAAAGGCTGGTATTTGGCTGTCAATATCCTGTTCCTGGGTTTCTGTTGGGGCATCCTGAGTAATTATCTGGCTATTTATGGCAAGGAACACTTGCATATTACCAGCGGAACGGGTACCTATTTTCTTATTCTCTCGGCTGGACTTATCGTGTCGCGTTTGATCGGTAACCGATCGCTACGTCAGGGCAAGTTGTCACGGAATGCCTTGATTGGAGTTGGGCTTTCCACCATTGGTTATGTGCTTTTCATTGCTTGCCCTTCTATGTTTGGCTACTATCTCTCTGCCATCTTGATTGGGTTGGGGAACGGCCATCTGTGGCCCGCTTTCCAGAATATGATTATCAAGTTGGCAAAGAGCAACGAACGTGGAACGGCAAACAGCACCATCCTGACATCCTGGGATCTGGGTCTTGGGCTCGGGATTTTACTGGGTGGAGCCGTTGCGGAATTCTTCGGTTATGACACAGCCTTCTGGATGATGGCAATAGCCCACATCGTGGGGCTTGCTGTGTGCGTCATGTTGACCGTCAGGCTTTTCCGGAATGTAGAAAAGGCCTAACGAGCTACACTTCTGTAATAGGTCCAGTGTGAACGGATGCTGTTTACGTAACCCGCTGTTTCTGTGCCGCGTAGGTAGCCATATTTTACGATGGGGTCTCTATAGTACTCAGTGCTGGATAGTTTCAGGATGAATTCCTCTACGTCAGCCCAACGATGAGGATTTCTTCCGTATTTCTGAGTCAGCGCCATGGCGTCCCGCACATGCCCCAGTCCTCCATTATAGGATGCGAGAATAAAGTTTATGCGTTCGTCCATTTGTTCTATGTCGCTTAGCTGGTCATTCAGTTTCTTTATGAGTCTTGCTGCTGCATTGACGTTTGTACTGGGGTCAAAGATGTTGCCTTCGACCTCCAATGAGGTCGCTGTCGAGGGCATAATCTGCATCAGTCCCTGTGCTCCAGCAAATGACACTGCTTCGGGGTCGAAAGCCGATTCCTGATAACACTGAGCGGCTATCAGCCTCCAATCCCATCTGCAAATAATGGAGTTACGCTTGAAAAGGTCATCATATTCACTTATTACCCCATGTGCCGCATCTCGCATCTTAGGGCGTGGCCGGTGTTTGTTCGGCTGACTTGCCCTGCTCATCATCCTACGTTGTCTTTCTTTGATTTCCTGTATCAGAGAGGGACGATACCAAGCATGAAGGGCTTCTGCCAATTCTTCTGAATTGTCTCTTGTGATCCATCCCAACGGCACCGTGCCAGAAGAGTCTTGTACGATGCATTGTATAAATCGGTCCTGCTGGGGTATAGGCAACGTGATGACATCTACGTTTCCTTGCTCAAGCATCGTGAGCATCTCTGTCGTGTCGTGTGCAATTTCCATGCGTACCCGAAGGCCTTGCTTCTGTGCAAAATCTTCTATAAGGTCGTATTGCAGGCCAAAGCTCTTGCCACGAAATTCGAAATAAGTATCTGGCCCGCTAAGTGTAACGGCAATTATTTCGCCATTCTTTTGCAGGTCTTCCAAATCGAATTTCTGAGCATCATTTTCGGCTTCCTCCACATGGAATATGGTGGAAACCTTTTTGGGGGTATGCGTTGTACATGCTGAAAGAACCAACATGCAACACATAAACCTTATTATTATAAAGATGTGTCCTTTCTTCACTTGCTTGGACGTAACCTATGAATAATGTAGGTACGCATGATGTCGATGGCTTGCTGATTGCTGCCTCCCATGGGAATAATGAGGTCTGCATATCGCTTTGTTGGCTCAATGAACTCTTCATGCATGGGCTTTAGTACTTCCAGGTAGCGGTCGATAACCATCTGTGTCGTACGTCCTCGTTCAACCGTGTCGCGCTGAATGACTCGTATGAGACGTTCATCGGCATCTGTGTCGACATATATCTTAAGGTCCATAAGGTCGCGTAGTTCCTTGCTCCAGAGGGCCATGATGCCTTCGATGATAACAACCTCGCAGGGTTCCACATGAATGGTTTCTTCCAGACGATTGCTGATAAGATAGCTGTAGGTGGGCTGTTCGATGGACATACCCCGTCGCAGCTGTTCGATCTGCTTTGTCAGCAGTTGCCAGTCAAAAGCGTCAGGGTGGTCGAAATTGATTTTTCTACGTTCTTCCATCGAGAGCTCCGATGTGTCGTTGTAATAAGAATCTTGTGGAATTAATGCGACGCCTTCGTTTGGCAAACTCTCAATAATTTTGCGAACAACTGTGGTTTTTCCCGAACCAGTTCCTCCCGCTATACCGATGATGTACATTTTAAACGCAGTTTTTTGTAATTTATAATGCAAAGGTAGTATTTTTTTTGTATATTTGCACGCAGAAATATGAAAAATGAAAGAAGAAATAAATAAAAAATAACATATTTAAGGTAAAAAGTTATGCTAAGAATCGCAGTTCAGTCAAAAGGACGCCTTTTTGAAGACACGATGGCTTTGCTGGCCGAGGCTGGTATTAAAGTAAGTTCGAGTAAGCGCACCTTGCTTGTCCAGAGTTCCAACTTTCCCATTGAGGTTCTGTACCTCCGTGACGATGATATCCCGCAGAGCGTAGCCTCTGGTGTGGCTGACTTGGGCATCGTGGGCGAAAACGAGTATGAGGAGCGTGGCTACAAGGCTGATGTCATACGCCGTCTGGGCTTCAGTAAGTGTCGTTTGTCATTGGCCATTCCCAAGGCTGAGAATTACGAAGGCCTGCAGTGGTTCCAGGGCAAGAAGATTGCAACCAGTTACCCCAACATCCTGCAGAAGTTCATGCAGCAAAACGGCATACAATCGGATATCCATGTCATTACTGGCTCAGTGGAAATCAGCCCGGGTATCGGTCTGAGCGATGGTATCTTTGATATTGTCAGCTCGGGCAGCACGCTCGTCAGCAACAATTTGCGTGAGGTGGAGGTCGTGATGAAAAGCGAAGCCCTGCTTATCGGTGACCCTGCCATGTCGGCAGAGAAGCGTGAGGTGCTGGACGAACTCTTGTTCCGCATTGAGGCTGTCAAGGCTGCTGAAGACAAGAAATATGTGCTTATGAACGTGCCCACCGACAAGCTTGATGAGATTATAAGTGTACTGCCTGGGGCCAAGAGTCCTACTGTGATGCCTTTGGCTACTGAGGGTTGGAACAGCGTTCATACGGTCATCGACGAAAAGAGCTTCTGGCAGATTATATCACGCCTGAAGGAACTCGGTGCCCAGGGCATCCTTGTCATCCCCATCGAAAAGATGATTCTGTAATACATCTCTATTGAGAAGAGGGCTCTGTATAGTATCTGTCTCGAAGAGTTAAATCTGAAAAGTAGAATGAATACATATAAGTATCCTGAAAGAAGCCAGTGGGCTGAGTTGTTGCGTCGTCCGGCTAAGGAGGCGTCACAACTTAATGCCATCGTGCAGTCTGTTCTCGATGACATACGACAGCGTGGTGATGTGGCCGTCAGGGAGTATGAGGAGAAGTTTGACCACGTCAAGTTGGAACAGCTTCTCGTTTCCGAAGAGGAAATCAATGCTGCCGAGGGGCTGGTCAGTGACGAGCTGAAGGCGGCCATCCAGCATGCCCATCGCAACATCTACACCTTTCATGCTCAGCAAAAGTATGAGGGCGAAAAGGTGGAGGTGGAACCTGGAGTCACCTGTTGGCAGAAGAGCATTGCCATTCAGAAGGTGGGATTGTACATACCAGGAGGTACGGCACCTCTGTTCAGTACGGTTCTCATGCTTGCAACACCTGCCCGCATTGCAGGTTGCAAGGAGATTGTGCTTTGTACGCCTCCCCGTCAGGATGGCAGTGTAAACCCGGCCATCCTTGTTGCTGCACGTGTGGCAGGAGTGAGCAAGATCTACAAGATTGGTGGAGTACAGGCCATTGGTGCGATGGCTTATGGAACGGAATCCGTTCCCAAGGTCTATAAGATATTCGGTCCTGGTAACCAGTTTGTGATGTGTGCGAAGCAGCATGTCTCGCTCCACGATGTGGCCATCGACATGCCTGCCGGTCCCAGCGAGGTGGCTGTCTTGGCCGATGCCAGCAGCAACGCTGCCTTCGTTGCCTCCGACCTTTTGTCTCAGGCAGAGCACGGCATTGATAGCCAGGTGTTGCTCTTCACCACGTCAGAAGAATTCCTTGGCAGGGTAGAGATGGAGCTGGAGGCACAGCTCGCCCAGCTTCCTCGTAGAGACATTGCAGAACAGGCGCTTCAACACAGCAAGATTATCTTGCTTGACAATGATGATGAAATGATGGAGATGTGCAACGAATATGCTCCTGAGCATCTTATCATAGAGACTTGCAATTATGAGGAACTGGCACAGAAGGTCATCAATGCTGGTAGCGTGTTCCTGGGAAGCTACACCCCCGAGAGTGCAGGAGATTATGCCAGTGGCACAAATCATACGTTACCTACCAGTGGCTATGCTATGGCATATAATGGTGTAAATTTGGATAGCTACATGCGAAAAGTCACCTTCCAGCATATTACCGAACTGGGCATTCGCAATATCGGTCAGACCGTGGCTGTCATGGCTGATAACGAGCAACTCGATGCGCATGCACAGGCTATGCGACTGAGAATGAAGGAAGTCAACAGCTAACACATAAAGCATAAGAGGAATATGGAATTAGAGAAATTTGTACGACCCAACATCTGGAGCCTGGCTCCCTATAGTTGTGCTCGTGATGAGTTTAAGGGACGTCCTGCCAGTGTCTTTTTGGATGCCAACGAGAGTCCCTATAATAATCCCACTAATCGTTATCCTGACCCTTTGCAAGAGGAGGTGAAGGGACGACTGGCGGGGATAAAGGGTGTACCTGCCGCCAATATCTTCCTGGGCAACGGTAGTGACGAGGCTATAGACTTGGTGTATCGAATCTTCTGTAATCCCGGTAAGGATAATGTAGTTGCCATAGAGCCTACCTATGGCATGTATCGTGTTTGTGCTGACATAAACGATGTAGAGTATCGCACTGTTAATCTTGATGACAATTATCAGATGTCGGCAGAGAAGGTACTTGCCGCTACCGATGGCAATACCAAGGTGATTTGGTTGTGTACGCCCAACAATCCCACCGGAAACCTGCTCATTCGTGAGGAAGTGGAGAAGGTGCTTAACGGGTTTGACGGTATCGTTGTAGTGGACGAAGCTTATAGTGATTTCTCGTCTGAACGTCCATTCCGCGTGGATATTGCACGATGGCCCAATATTGTGGTTCTCAATACGTTCAGTAAGGCGTGGGGATGTGCTTCCATTCGTTTGGGAATGGCCTTTGCTTCGATTGAAATCATTGGTTTGTTCAATAAGGTAAAATACCCATATAATATCAATTCGCTCACACAAGAGAAGGCCATCCAGATGATGAAGGATCTGGACCGTGTCAACCAATGGCTGGCACACATCAAGAGCGAACGTGAGAAGGTGATGCCTGCCTTTGCCGAACTACCACTTTGCAAGGAGGTCTATCCTTCGCATGCCAATTTCTTCTTGGCACGTGTAACGGATGCCAATGCAATTTACAACTATCTTATCGACAAAGGCATCGTGGTGCGTAATCGTACTCATGTCACGCTTTGCGGCAACTGCCTTCGTGTGACCATTGGCACTCCTAATGAAAACAGTGCTCTGTTGTCTGCACTCAGAAAGTTTAAAGGATGATGAAGAAAGCATTATTCATAGATCGTGATGGAACTATCCTCGTGGAACCTGCCGATGAGCAGGTCGATTCGTACGATAAGTTCAAGTTTGTACCCGGTGTCATCGGGGCTTTGAGTTTCCTACGGAAACACACGGATTATGAGTTCGTCATGGTAAGCAATCAAGACGGACTGGGTACTCCAGCTTATCCTGAAGAAGACTTTTGGCCCACCCACAATCTGATGCTTGACACATTGAAGGGTGAGAATGTCGAGTTTGATGACATGCTCATTGACCGTTCATTTCCTGAGGACAAGCTGCCTACACGCAAGCCTGGTATTGCCATGCTCACGAAGTACACTGACGGCTCTTATGACCTTGCCAGTTGTTACGTTATAGGTGATCGAAAGACGGATGCTCAATTGGCTGCTAACTTAGGTTGCAAGGCATTGATAATTGGTGATGCTAACTGTGATAACATACTTGTAGATGAGAATAATACCACGTTTAGTTGTCGTAATGGTTTAGATTGGCAGAAGATAACCGAAATCATCTTTGCGGGCGAACGTACTTCCAGCGTGAAGCGCACTACTAAGGAAACTGATATCTTCGTCAGTGTGGACCTCGACGGCAATGGAAAAAGTGATATTTCTACTGGGTTGGGATTCTTCGATCACATGCTCGAGCAAATAGCCAAACACGGTAACGTAGACCTTACCATTCGTTGTAAGGGTGACCTTTATGTGGACGAGCATCATACCATCGAGGATACGGGCCTTGCGCTGGGCGAGTGCCTTCTAAAGGCGCTAGGCGATAAGCGTGGCATTGAGCGCTATGGTTATTGCTTGCCTATGGATGATTGTCTATGCCAGGTAGCCCTTGACTTTGGGGGGCGTCCCTGGTTGGTATGGGATGCCGAATTCCATCGTGAGAGAGTTGGTGAGATGCCAACAGAGATGTTCCTTCATTTCTTTAAGAGCTTGTCCGATTCGGCCAAGATGAATCTCAATGTCAAGGCAGAAGGGGACAACGAACACCATAAGATTGAGGGTATCTTCAAGGCTTTTGCACGTGCCATTCGTATGGCGGTCAAGCGCGATATCGAGCACTTCACGTTGCCAAGCAGCAAAGGTACATTATAATATAAGGTTTTTCCAAAGTAAGCTATGGTATAATGTTCACCTATGGTGATATGAGATAAACCAGTCAAAGAAATCAGCATGCTCAACAAATATCCTTCTGCACTTCTCTCACATGCTGTAGATGAGTTTGGCAAGTTGCCTGGTATCGGTTCCAAGACCGCTCTGCGACTTGTCTTACATTTGTTGCGTCAGGATAAGATGCGTGTGCAGAGTTTTGCTGACGCCATCACGACGCTTTGCAACGAGGTGAAATATTGCAAGGTATGCCATAATCTGAGCGACAATGACGTCTGTTCGATCTGTGCCGACCCTCGGCGTGATGCTTCCATCATCTGTGTGGTGGAGAACATACAGGATGTGATGGCCATCGAGCAGACGCAATCTTTCCATGGACTCTACCATGTGCTGGGTGGCGTTATCTCGCCCATGGACGGCGTCGGCCCCTCCGATTTACAGATACAGTCGCTCGTGCAGCGGGTAGCCGAAGGTGAAGTGAGGGAAGTAATTCTTGCCCTTTCTCCTACAATGGAGGGTGACACTACCAATTTCTACATTTTCCGTAAGCTTGCCGATGCCAACGTCGTCATAAGCGTCATAGCTCGTGGAGTGGCACAGAACGATGAGTTGCAGTATACAGATGAGGTGACGCTTGGACGGAGCATCATCAACCGCACTCCATTCAAGAGTTGAAAACGAAAATGCAAGTCTCATGAAGAAAAGCAGAATTGACAGACAATTGACCTTCCTATACGTTGTTACGCTTTTTATAGCGTTCCTGACCTATGTGTATTTCGAATTCTTTCATCGCCTAACTGAAGCTCCTTTGGCAGGCATAACCCATTTTGAAGAGGTGAAATATGCAAGTGAGGTAATCGTGGATTTGATGGCAATAGGCTTCGTGTATCTGTCTTTGCGCATGATGTCGCTTGGCTATGTGCGAGAGCAGTTGGCACAGAATCCCCTTCGCTATCGTTTTTGGGCCTTGATCCGATGTGGCATGCTAATGTTTGTGGTCAGCAGCGGCTTGGCTGTACACTATCTGTTTCTGAGCAGTTCCACGATATGTTGTTCGTTGATTGGCGCTCTGGCTATGATCTTCGTCTGGCCTACGGTCAATCGTCGCCAAAGCGAGACGAATGTCAATGCCAAGCCACTCTGAATCCGTTATGCAGCTTAGTATCATCATAGTCAGTTATCAGGTGCGACGCTACCTTTATCAGTGTCTGCGTTCTGTGGAGTCTGCCATCGAGGGACTTGAAGCCGACGTGTGGGTTGTTGACAACAATTCACAGGATGATACCATGGAGGTATTGCCTCCACTCTTTCCCCATGTACATTTCATTCGCAATGAAGAAAATGTGGGATTCTCCAAGGCCAATAACAAAGCTATACGGCTCTCTCAGGGACGCTTTGTGTTGCTCTTGAATCCTGATACCCTTGTTAGCCGTGCCTCCATTCGTGAATCTCTGAGATGGATGCAAGAAAACGATGATGCTGGAGCGACAGGCATTGCCATGCACAATGCGTATGGGTGTTTTGCATGGGAGTCGCGACGTGGTATTCCCACACCGCTCGTCTCCTTCTGCAAGATGTCGGGCCTGAGTCGTCTTTTTCCCCATCATCGTGTCATTGGACGTTATTACATGCGTTTTCTCGACCGTAACAAGGCCAGTCGGATAGAGATTCTTAGCGGAGCCTACATGATGCTTCGCAGGGAGGCCCTCGATCAAGTGGGACTTCTCGACGAGGATTTCTTCATGTATGGCGAAGACATAGATCTCTCTTACCGACTGCTCAAGGGCGGTTGGAAGAACTATTACACGCCTTATCCCATCATTCACTACAAGGGGGAGAGTGAGCATCCCAGCACAATACGCTATGTCAACGTCTTCCACCAAGCCATGATTATCTTCTACGAGAAGCATTTCCATGAACGTTACGTCCTTTCGGGGCTGCTCATCCGAATGGCTGTGTATGCCAAGGCTTTCCTGACGCTTGTCAAGCATGGATTTGACAACATCAAGACCCTATTTATGCGTCCCTCTGATTGCGGACGTTTCTTTTGTTATGCGTCTCGCGATCATGTGGATGAAATCCTTCGTCTTGCCAAGGACATGAATCGTGAAGTTATCTTTTTGGAGAAGGACGATTTCGGAAAGAATCCAAATACGAACATTCCTTTAACGAATAGGCAGAAGGGCGACTCATACTTGTTTGATATGACAATGTGCCACTATGACGAAGTCTTACAGTACATCATTCAGCAGCCAGACATGCATCGACTCTATCTTTCTACCTACGACCCACAGAACGGCATACTCATACCCTGATGAAACTACGAGCTATTGAACCAGCAGATTTGGACAGTCTCTATCTGATAGAGAATGATACGGAAATGTGGATGGACAGCGAGACATCTGCCCCTTTTAGCCGTGACACGCTTCAAAGTTATATACTGACTTGCTCGAATGATTTTTTCCAGGATCGACAGCTTAGGCTTGTCATCGAAGAGGAAAGTACGTGCATTGGATTTGCTGACTTGTGCAACTATTCCCCGCTTCACAATCGTGCGGAGGTAAGCATTGCTGTACTGCCTTCGTTCCGGGGGAAGGGATATGGCACAGAGGCCTTGCGCCAGCTTTGTCGCTATGCTCGTTGCCATCTGCACCTGTATCAGCTCTATGCCATAGTGAGGAGTGACAATACTTCCAGTAACCGTGCCTTTGCCAGTGCCGATTTTCTGCACACAGCCACCCTTACGGGATGGCTTTGTAGATCCAATGGCGAATATTCGGATGCCTATTGCTGGCAATGCATTCTGAAATAGTAACTTCATTTGTTGATTAAAGATAATTAGAATATGAGAATATGAGAGAGAAGATAGCCAACTCTGCCCTTGTGGTTTTCAGTGGTGGACAAGACAGTACCACTTGCCTTTATTGGGCCAAGCAACACTTTGACAAGGTGTATGCCTTGAGTTTTGTTTACGGACAGCGCCATTCTCTTGAGGTCGAGATAGCCGAACACATTGCTCGTGAAGCTGATGTGGAATGGCAGAAAATGGATGTTTCATTCATTAGCTCGTTGAGTAGCGGTTGTTCACTGACAGACGACTCCCTCGAGATAGAAGCCGAGAAAAAGGAGGGTGATATGTTCCCAACCACCTTTGTACCCGGCCGCAACCTTTTTTTTCTGAGCATTGCTGCCGTACGAGCACGTGAACTTGGCGTCCATCACCTTGTCACGGGAGTCAGTCAGACCGACTTCAGTGGCTACCCCGATTGTCGTGATTCGTTTATCAAAAGCCTTAACGTCACACTCAACTTGGCCATGGAGGAGCAGTTCGTCATCCACACCCCTCTGATGTGGATTGACAAGGCACAGACGTGGAAGATGTCCGACGAGCTTGGCGTGCTCGACCTTGTCCGTCATCGCACGTTGACGTGTTACAATGGAGTGCCAGGTGATGGTTGTGGCCAATGTCCGGCCTGTAAGTTGCGTCGTGAGGGGTTGGAAAAGTATCTTTCAAGTAAAGGTGTATCGTTATAAATTATAGCATGGAAAAGACAAGAGAAAACGAAGGCCTTCAAGCTCTTGGCAAGAAGACCGAATACAGACAGGACTATGCTCCTGAAGTACTGGAAGCCTTTGAGAACAAACATCCCGAGAACGATTACTGGGTGCGCTTCAACTGCCCTGAGTTCACCAGCCTTTGTCCCATTACGGGCCAGCCCGACTTTGCTGAGATACGCATCTCCTATCTGCCCGATAGAAGGATGGTTGAGTCTAAAAGCCTTAAGCTCTATCTCTTTTCGTTCCGAAACCATGGTGACTTCCATGAGGATTGTGTCAACAAGATTATGAAGGATCTGATTCGTCTCATGGATCCCAAGTATATTGAGGTGACGGGGTTCTTCACGCCACGAGGTGGCATCAGCATTTATCCTTTTGCGAACTATGGCCGTCCCGGAACGAAATACGAGAAGATGGCCGAGGAGCGTCTGCTCAGGCATGAGTAGCAAGCCTGCATCTTATCCCCTATAGGTTATCATGTCGTGCATGAGGTCAATGTCGCGTGCCGACTTGCCATGTAGCATCAGTTCGTCCTTGTCCCTGTCAAATGGGCCAAGGGCGTCTGTTCTTTTAGGATCTTGGTTAAGGTATGCTTTGATGTATTGGTGATAGAATGTCATGGCAGACATCATGTCGTCCATCATCCAGGCCGTATGTCCGGCATTTAGGTAGTCTGACCAGTCGGGCATGTCGGTCAGCTTGAAGAGTTTCTTGTAGTAGCGCATAGCTTGCTCGTACTTCTTCTGCTTGAAGGCGCACCATGCTATGGAGCGAAGGCTGGGCAGCAACTGCTTGTCTTCCAGTTCCAGTTTGAAAAACCGTTGTGAAGCCTCATGATAACGTCCCAACTTCATCAGACAGAGACCTGTCTGGGTCGTAATCTTGGTGCTGTCCGGCAAAAGTGTTTCCAGTCTTAGGAGGCATTCCAGTTGCTGTTCGTATTGTTGCAACTGGACGTAGCAGTTGTGCATCTGTGTCAGTATCCATGTGTTGTCGGGCTTGAGCATGTCGGCTTGCGAGAGCGAGTTGAGAGCTTGTCGGTGCTTTCCCGTCTTTTGCTGACATTCAGCCATGAGCATCAACGTATCAGCGTCCATGCCCTCCATCTGACTGAGCTGGTGCAGATAGTCAAGTGCCGTATCGGGACTTCCGTACTTGGACATCAGCTTTGCCTGGTTGAGCAGAATTTCTGCGTTACTGACGAGTATAGGCTTGAGGTAGCTGTTGTTGAGGAGGTTGAGTGAACTTCCGAAGACATTGTGTAGCTGCTGTTTCCACCTTGACTTGTTCAGTAAACGATACATCAGTTTCACACTGTTGCTGATTTCCTCCTGATAGGTCAGACTGGTGCGTTCGTAATCGCCGCCCACCACTGCTTCAGCCTCCATGACGGCCTTCTTGGCTTCTTCTGCAATCTCCCTTACGCTGATGATGAGATTGTGAGGGAACTGTTTGGCCATGTTAAGGATGAGAGCGTAGCGATCCAGGTCGCACATGTTGTCCTGACGCAGCATCATCTTGAAAAGCGGATTGGGCTTGCCACCCGCATAAAGTGTTTCGTGCACGTCCTTGTCGTCCACGCTGAAAGGTTTGAACCAGTTGGCAATCTCATGGAAGAATGGCAACCTAAGGCTGTGTGCAAACATATCAGAACCAATGTCCACTCCTTCCCTGTGCAGATTGATGAGTTCCATAGCCGAGTCATGGAACTCTTTCTTTCTCCTGTTCAGCGCAGCACTTTCCTTGGGTTGCTGTTGCTTTCGCAGCATCTTGGCAAATTCATCCTCTTCGTCGTCTTCGTCCATGGTGAAGCCCAGTCTCAGTTCCTCGTCCTGCACGCCCTTGAAGAGTGTGGGCATGAGTTCGTTCTTTATCCTGTCCTCAATCTTTTCCGACTGACAGGCTATGAAGAGGTCATGGTTGATGCGTGCAAGCGTGTCTGTAATGGATTCTTTGGTGAATAATTCGTGAATTCTTGCTTCTACCTCGGGGTACATAGTCATCTCAGTCTCGTAGCGATAGATGATAAGCACGAGGGCCACCATGGCTCGTGCATGAGTGGTGGCAAAGGAGAGGAGCAGTTGCATCCTGCCTGGGTCGAGATAATTCCAGAGGGAGAGGAAGAGTCCAGAGAGGAGCATGTTCTGCTGTGGAAGCGAAGCCTCCCTTATTTCAGTTTCCATGGCGAGCAGAGCTGCTTCGTTGCCTGTCGAGGTTGTCACTGCATGGTAGAAGTACCATTCCAGTGGCTTTTCCTCTTGTAGTTCATCCTCGCGTTTGTGGCAGATGGCCAAATGGTCGTCCTCGAAGCGCAACCTGTGAGCTGTCTCGATACGGTTGAGCAGGTCGAGTGTCTGTCTCACCATGCGACATTGCATGTCGTTGCGTTGCGGGTCATTGCTGCCATAGGCAATGATGAAGTCAAGCATGGCCGTATAGTCGCGTCCTACCGACTGACATTGTCGCAGCAGCTCTTCGTCGTTCACCTCCTTGGAGAGAAGGTCAACGAGGTGCAGGGCATCGTGAAGGTGGTAGGCCTGAAGTGCTTCTCTGGCCTGTGTGGCTATTTGGCAGAAAGCCTCGCGCGTAATCATTTTTTGGCTTATGCTTGATGTTTTTATGATGTCACAAGAGTGGGGGAGTGGGACTACTGTTTGGACAGATTGGCCACAAGGCTGTCTGTTACGACCGAAGCCTTGATCCAACCACGAGTGAGAAGCCATTGTCGGGCAGCGTCCGCTGTCTCCTGCTTTGCATCCAGGAGTGGCCTTGAAATCAAGGATGTACGTATGGCCGGAAGGGTATCAACGTCTGCGTTTGGGATAGCGTAACAGGTCTTGAGGATGGTCTCGACGGACTTCTGGTTGACTTTGGTGCTGTCGCTCAGTTCCATGGCTGCCATATCGTAGATCTTGATGAGCATCTTCACTTGTTCCGTCCTTTGTGCGTCCTTCATGAGGGCAGTGGGCATGGCCAGCACGGCCCAGGCCTCCTCGTTGTTCTTGCGCTTCCAGATAATCTTAGCTCCACGTTCGGTTGCTAATGTGGCGTAGGGCTGATCCAGGAAGGCGGCTTCTACAAGCCTGTTGGTCAGCATTTCCTCGCGTAGCTTGTAATTGCCGAACTGAGTGCGAAAGATAGCCAGCCGCTCCATCTTGGCCAGTTCCACCAACTTGTCACTCTGGTAGTCCGATTCGCTGTGTCGCTCCATGGCCACAAGTCTCTCCTTGAGCTGCTTGACCTCGTTGAGTCGGCTTCCCTTGGCGGTGCAGAGAGTCAGTGAAGGCTGAAGCTGGGCTATGGCAGTTGCACGGAAATTATTCTTGCGCATACAGATCACTCGGGCATAGTCGCTGGCCGAAAGCTGAACGTGGTGGCGCATAAGAGCCGTATCGCAGTCTTCCATCGTGGGCATGTGTTGCAGGCTTATGTTGGCCTTGAGCGAATCGAAGAGCCCCGTCTGCTCTGCATAGTAGAGCGGCATGCAACCCTCGCTGGGATAGACGGCTACGTGAAGTGCCATCGAGTCCTTTTGCTGTTGTCTTGCCAGTTGTTCTTCTGCCTTCTGGCTATGTTCTCCACAAGCCAGTACCATCATGGCCAATGCTATGGCAGCGGCGGTCTTTTTCTTTATCATCAGTCTCAGTCTCTCTGTCGTTCTTTTTCTGTTGCACTTATGCGCAAAGGTCAAAAAATCCCCCCGCCTTCAAACGTTTCAGGAATGAGGGCGGGGGGAGTATGTCAACTCTTTATTAGCCCTTGATAGCAGCTACACCGGGAAGCACCTTGCCCTCGATAGCCTCGAGCAGTGCACCACCACCGGTAGAGATGTAAGAAACCTTGTCGGTCAGGCCGAACTTGGTGCAGCAAGCAACCGAGTCGCCACCACCAATCAGAGAGAATGCACCCTCAGCGGTAGCCTCAGCGATAGCCTCACCTACAGCACGTGAACCAGCGCAGAAGTCATCGCACTCGAAGCAGCCAGCGGGGCCGTTCCACAGGATGGTCTTGGCACCCTTAATGGCAGCAGCAAACTTGGCAGCACTGATGGGACCTGCATCAAGACCCTCGAACTCAGCGGGGATTGCGCTGCTGGGGAATGTCTCAACCTTAGCGCCCTCCTTTACGGTGAAGGTAGAGAAGTCATAGCCGGTGCAGCATACGCTGTCTTCGCCCAGAACGAGCTCAACGCCGTTCTCAGCAGCCTTCTTCTCAACGTTCAGAGCTACGTCCAGCTTGTCGAGCTCAACGATAGAGCCACCGATCTCGCCACCGTGGGCCTTGGCGAAGGTGTAGGTCATACCACCACAGAGGATGAGCTTGTCAACCTTGCCGAGCAGGTTCTCGATGATACCAATCTTAGAAGATACCTTAGAACCACCCATGATTGCCACGAAGGGACGCTGGATGTTGTTCAGTACGTTGTCAACAGCCTTTACCTCCTTCTCCATGAGGAAGCCCAGCATCTTGTTGCCAGCGCCGAAGTAGCCAGCGATGACTGCGGTTGAAGCGTGCTTGCGGTGAGGGGTACGGAAGGCATCCATAACGTAGCAGTCAGCATAGCTTGCGAGAGTCTTGGCGAACTCCTTCTGGCTGGCCTTCATGGCCTTCTTTGCCTCCTCGTATGCGGGATCCTCCTTGTCGATGCCTACGGGCTTACCTTCCTCCTCGGGATAGTAGCGCAGGTTTTCGAGCAGCAGTACCTCACCAGGCTTCAGGGCAGCAGCAGCCTCCTGAGCCTTGGCACAGTCGGGAGCAAACTGAACAGCGGGAACACCCAGAGCGGCAGCAACGGCCTCCTTGATCTGGCCCAGTGAGAGCTCGGGCTTAACCTTGCCCTTGGGCTTACCCATGTGGCTCATGATAATCAGTGAACCGCCACCCTCAAGGATGTGCTTCAGAGTGGGAACTGCACCGCGGATACGGGTGTCATCAGTGATAACGCCCTCCTTCAAGGGTACGTTGAAGTCTACACGAACGATTGCCTTCTTACCGGCAAAATTGTACTCGTTGATAGTCATTGTATTACTTTTATTTAATTAAAAAAATTGGTTCTCTATTTGTGAGGCAAAATTACAAAAAAAAACTCAACTACGCAAATTTTTCAGAAAATTCGTTTCGTTACCACTATAAAATTAGGTATATAAACACATTTTTGATTCTGGTTTCGCAAATGCTCTACTTGTCGTCGTCTAATGGTTGGTTCGTTTAGTCGTTTAGGAGAAGGTTCATTTAGCTAATAAACAAGCGTATCATGCCTTCTTGAACAACTGAACGATTGATTTCCAAAACAAATGAAACTGAGCAAAGCGAAGTTTGCCAAAGTTGTGTATTTTGTTATTGAGAATCATGGTGATGTGAGGGGGTATGCTCATTTGCACTGCGCATCACAACACAACATGCTCTGCGATTCTTCCCTTGTTATTATTGTTACGTTTTGTTTTAGCCGAGCGTCAAACATTCGTTACCGTAGCATCAAACATCCGTTACCGTAGCGTCTTGCGAAATTTAACGCAGCGTGAAAAGTTTTTTTCTGCAGCGTGAAAACTTTTTTCTTGCAGCGTGAAAAAAATCTTTCCTTTGCATTCCCTAATCTTGCCTCGAACGATACATTTGTAGAAACGCTGAGACGCATAAATGCAAGAGCGCAGAAAGAAGTGACCCATTGAACGGGAAATATCTTGCGGCTTGCATGTGTACCATGCGTCAGCTCCCTTTTTTCCAACACCGAAAATCAACAGAGTAGGGAGCCGTTGCTGGTACAGTCACAGGGTTTGAGATTGCTTGTTTTGTAATGATTATTCCGCAGGTGCCTTGTCGATGAGCTCCATGAACTGATCGAGTTCGGGCGTGATGATGATCTGTGTGCGACGATTCTTGGTACGCCCCTCGTTCGTGTCGTTATCAGCAATGGGATTATACTCGCCACGTCCTCCAGCAGTCAGACGTGAAGGCTTAACACCATATCTTGTCTGCAACTCCTGTACGACACTGCTGGCACGAAGACACGAAAGGTCCCAGTTGTTGCGGATGTTGGTCTTATTGATGGGTACGTTGTCGGTATTACCCTCTACGAGCACACTGTAATCGTCATAGTCCGTGATGATCTTGGCAATCTTGGCCAGTGTTTCCCCTGCTCGGCTGCTGATCTCGTAACTACCGCTCTTGTAGAGCATGTTGTCGTTGAGTGAAATGTAGACAACACCCTTCAGAACCTGTACTTCCACGTCGCGGAGCTCTTCGCGTGAAAGGCTTCGTGTGAGCTTATTGGTAAGAGCCAAGTTGAGCGAGTCGCTCTTCGACTTGGCGTTGACAAGCTGCTGGATGTACTTGTTGCTGCTGTTCACCTCGTCCACGAGCTTACTGATGTTGGTACCTCCCTGCATGATGGTCTTGTCAAGCAATTTCTGCATATCTCGCAGGGCGTTGTTCTTTTCCTTGAGCTGCTTCTCGAGGTCGCTGACGCGAGTCTGCAGTCCCGATGAACCAGTCTTGGATTCTGCCAGCGAAATCTGAGCGTCGCCGTACTGTTTCTGCAAGGCTTCATAACGTTGCTGGGCAGCAGCAAGTTGTTCCTGCAATTGCTGGTTGCTGGTTTGGCAGTCTGCAAGGGTCTTCTTGCTTACACAACTTGTCATCATTCCTGTTGCGATGGCAAGGAAAAGGATTTGCTTCATTGTCTTCATAATGTTTGTTTTTTTAGTTACTGTTTAAGGTTGAGTTAATTAGATACTCTGTAAGTATCGCTCTGCCTCCATGGCAGCCTTGGCTCCACTGGCTGCGGCGATGACGGCCTGCCTGTAGTGTGGGTCGGCTACGTCGCCTGCTGCAAAGACACCCAGTTTGCCCGTACATGGCGAGTCTCCCTCTGTCTTGATGTAGCCGTTTTCGTCGATTTGCACCCAAGGTAGAAAAAGTTCGCTGTTGGGCTTGTGACCTATGGCGAGGAAGAAACCATCTATGGGTAAGTCGTAGGTACGTTCATCCTGAGCCCCTTTATTATATATAAGGTGTGCCCCCTCGACACCATTCTCCCCATAGAGTCCGAGTGTGTTGGTGAGGAAGAGTACTTCTATCTTGGGATTGTTGAGCACACGTTCCTGCATGATCTGGCTGGCACGAAGGTGGTCCTTGCGCACGATAAGGTATACTTTAGAAGCAAGACCAGCCAGATAGTTGGCTTCCTCGCAGGCTGTATCGCCTCCGCCCACCACGGCCACTACCTTTTTCCGATAGAAGAAACCATCGCATGTGGCGCATGCACTGACCCCCTGTCCCATGTATTTCTTTTCGTCGTCAAGACCAAGGTATTTGGCTGTGGCTCCTGTTGCAATGATGAGCGAATCGCATGACAGCTCCGACTCGTCGTCCAGCCAAAGACGATAGGGGGCGTTTGAAAGATCGCACTTTACGCACAGGTTAGATAGAATGGTGGTACCGAAACGCTCACATTGCTGACGCATCTGATCCATCAGTTCGTTGGCATCGATACCCTCTGCGAAACCAGGAAAGTTTTCCACCTCGGTCGTGATGGTGAGCTGACCACCCGGTTGCATACCCTCAATAATGATGGGACTGAGGTTAGCACGTCCTGCATAGATGGCAGCAGTGTACCCAGCCGGTCCACTGCCCAAGATGATAAGTTTGTGGTGTGTTGCCATTTGATATTTGTTATTTATGTGTTTTACAAGTTTATCTTAAATCGATGATTTCCGCATTTGTGTATTCGTTGCGAGGGAAGGTGAAGGTGTCGTTGGCGAACTTCTGCTTGCCCTGCAAATTGAAGATACGGATGCGAGTCCATGTCTGCTTGCCCTGACGAACTCGTACGGAAATGGGTTCGTTATTCTTGCTGATGTTAATTACTGCCTCGGGAATCTCGGCTGAAGCTTGCTGTGCTGTCAGACGAATCTCGTACGTGTCGGTTCCGAGAACTTTGACCTCCTTCATGGAGTAGTCGTAGCCCTGCTTGTAAAGCCCGATGAAGGCGTAAGGATTCATTGTGGCTTGCTCCTGCTTGGTAGGCGTGGAGACGTTGACTTCTTCGGTGTCGTGCATGTAAACCCATTGTGTCTTGCCATCGAACCAGGTTGTGGTGACCCCTGGAGCTTCCACCTTGTATTTCTTACCGCTCAGGAAGATTGCACCTTTCATTGTCTCGCCAGTGGCCGTAGCTCCTCGGAACTGACTAATCTCAAATTGCGCCTTGATGTTCTTCATCGACGACAATTTTGACGCCGTGGCGTCCAGTACCTTCTTTGCTGCTGGATCTTTCTGTGCAAATGCCGTTAGGCTAAAAAGGAGGCATGCGATGATTGTTAATGTCTTTTTCATTGTCGTAGTAAATTTGCAGTTATAGGTTTAGGTTTATCTGAGGTTGTCAAGGAGGAGCGTTAGTTCGCTCTCGGTCTGGCATATCACCTCACGAGGCCTTGAGCCGTGAGCCGCCCCCACGATTCCAGCCACCTCGAGCTGATCCATAAGGCGACCGGCACGGTTGTAGCCGATGCTGAACTTGCGTTGTATCATGCTGGTGGACCCCTGTTGGGTGCTGACCACAAGTCGTGCCACCTCCTCGAACATGGGATCGAGATGGTTCATATCCACATCGGGTGCCTCGGCATCGCCTCCCTCCATCTCGACGAAGGGTAGGGGGAAGGGGCATAGGTATCCCTGTTGGCAAGCCACAAAGTTATTGATGCGCTCCACCTCGGGTGTATCGACAAAAGCGCACTGCACACGAACGGGTTCGTTGCCTGCCAGGAAGAGCATGTCGCCCTTGCCGACCAACTGGTTGGCGCCAGGACGGTCGAGGATGGTGCGTGAGTCAATCATGGAGCTAACCTTAAAGGCAATGCGTGCAGGGAAGTTCGCCTTGATGGTCCCCGTGATAATATTAGTCGTGGGGCGCTGTGTGGCAATAATCATGTGTATGCCCACGGCACGAGCCAACTGCGCGATACGTGCAATGGGCTGCTCTATCTCCTTGCCAGCCGTCATGATAAGGTCACCGAACTCATCGATGATGACCACGATGTAAGGCATGAACTTGTGACCATTGTTGGGGTTGAGCTGGCGTGACTTGAACTTCTCGTTATATTCTTTAAGGTTGCGGGCACGCGCACGTTTGAGCAAATCGTAGCGTGTGTCCATCTCCTGACAAAGGCTCTTCAGCGTCTGGATGACCTTGTTGACATCTGTAATGATAGGCTCTTCGGTGTCCTCATTGCCCTCTACCTGTGCCAGGAAGTGGTTCACGAGTGGGTTGTAGACGCTGAATTCGACCTTTTTCGGGTCTACCATGACCAATTTCAGTTCAGCCGGATGCTTTTTGTAAATCAGCGAAGTAAGTATGGCATTAAGTCCAACAGACTTACCCTGACCCGTTGCACCGGCAACAAGAAGGTGCGGCATCTTGGCCAGGTCGGCCATGAAGATTTCGTTGGTAATTGTCTTACCAAGTGCCATGGGCAATTCCATCTGCGACTCTTGGAACTTCTTGCTGTTGATAACACTCTCCATCGAAACAATCTGTGGATTGCTGTTTGGTACCTCGATACCCACTGTTCCCTTACCGGGAATGGGGGCAATGATACGAATACCAAGAGCGGCAAGGCTGAGCGCAATGTCGTCTTCAAGATTACGAATTTTGCTGATTCTAACGCCCGGAGCTGGTGTTATCTCATAGAGTGTGATAGTGGGACCTACCGTGGCCTTGATGCTGGAAATCTCGACTCCGAAGTTGCGTAAAACGGTTATAATCTGGTTTTTGTTCTTGTTCTGTTCCTCCATGTCGATGGAGCGCGTGTCGATGTCGTACTTTTTGAGCAGGTCGAGCGTAGGGTAGCGGTAGTTCTCAAGATCTAGTTTGGGATCGTAGGGCTCAAGGGCACCTGTCTCGTCTGGCTCAGCCGACTCGTTGACTTCACCGATAGTGACCTGCATGTCGGGGGCTGACGGTGTCTCGTCCTGTGCCGTTTCCTCTTGTGTCTGCTCGGGTTGCTCTTCTTCCTGGCCTGTGGAAATCTCGAAGTCGCTGTTGTCCAGGAAGTCCATCTGTGTGCCTGGTTCGGCTGGTTCTGTTGTTTGTGCACCTTCCACATTGAATACTATAGTAGTAGCCGTATTCTGGTCAATGGCCGTGGAGAGAGGCTCTTTCTGTGGATGGTCGGGACCGTCTTCGCCGCCACGGAATTCCCATTCTATCGCGCCTTCCTCGGTCTGAACTTCCGCAGTGATTATTTCACCTGTCTCGGGGTCGACAGCAAGTTGATTATCAGGGTTCTCTGAGTCATTTTCCTCGCTTTCATCGTCGTTTTCGTAGATATCCTCTTCATTGCTGGTCAGTCTGTCCTGAATGACACTGACGGGCTTTTCCACCATCTTTCTCAGTACATGGATGGTCTCGCTACTGAGATAGCACAAGTAGGCTACTGCCGTAACTATCAGTACTACATAGCGAAAAGGCCCGATGGCTTCGGCCATTCTGGTCATCAGGGCATAGCCCGTCTCTCCACCCGGGAAGATGGTTCCCCATGTTGTGAAGATGTCGGCAGAAATGCCTGCCAGGAAGCACGAGAACCAGATGGTAAGGATGCCACAGTTCACGAACCATTTCCAAAGACGGATTTTGAGTGCAAAACCATTTTTCGTGTCAGTCTCATCGGTCATCTCGTCCTCATTCTGAATACTTTTTGACTTGTGTTTCGCGGCTTTTTCATTTTCGTTTTTCTTCGATGAATCGGACGAAAGTATGATCCGTAGTCCCACCATGAAGAGGAATACGGCAATGAAGATGGAAGCATATCCAAAATTGTGACTGACAAAGAAATAAGCCACGTATGCGCCGATGCTTCCCATGAGATTTTCGGCCTGTGCACCCTCTTCGGTGACAAACTTATAGTCGGCAGTGCCCGTAAATAGGTAGCTGACGATGGCCATGCAGGCAAAGACTGCAAAGAGGCAGATTAGTATGCCACCTCCCACGCAGAGATACTCGTTACGGGTGGTCTGTTCGACCTCCAGTTCCGAGAGGGCTCCCATCATTCTTCCTGACTTTTCGCCCTTACCATCATTTTTCTTGCGCTGCACTTTCATGTTGTTTTTGTGCGTTTTTTGCGACTTGTTTTTATCCTTATTTGTTGTTGACATAGGTCTGTTCTTCTATTTTAGAGCACAAAATTAGCAAAAAAAATTAGATTATTCGATGTTTTAACAAAGTTTTTGTATCTTTGTCATCATTTAATAAAGTGCATCCAATAAAACAATATGAAAAACTCATCCGATAAGGTTATTTATCAGCACGACGTAATAGAGTTTGTACAGGTGGCTGTACAGTACTGTGCCATACTGGAACAGTATGCTGAGGCCGACCGAGAAACGCTCATTGACCGATTGCTGAAGGTGATGCCTCTGATGTATCTCAAGGCTCTGCTGCTGCCTAAGGTGGAGAGCGACGGAAACTTCCTACCCGACGAACAGGTTACTGAGCGTGACTACGACTATGTTCGCTTTGGCATTGCCGGGCTTTTGGGCAACGATGATGAGTATCTAGATGTGGTGTATGACGAAATGATGCAAACCGATGACACGGGTTGGAAACGTGTGTCGGAACATCTGGCAGACGTATATCAGCCCGTTCGTAATTTTCTGGCCACCTACCAAGGAGGTCTTGAGGACTGTATGACGGATGCTCTCTGGAGCCTGACAGACAGTTTTGAACTCTATTGGGGCGAATGTCTTGTCGACGCACTTCGTCGTTTGCACCGCATAAAATTTGCAATCAAGGAGAACGAAGATGAAGATTCTGAAGAATAAATTCGACAAGAACGAGATCAACGAGCTTCCTGTGGTAAGCTTTGAAGGCAATGTCTACACGATAATCAGCCAGTCTGAAGCAGAACATGCCGTTCGTTATCTGATGACGAAGCATATCCTCGGCTTTGATACCGAGACGAAGCCCAGTTTCAAGAAGGGCCGCGGTATGAATAAGGTAGCCCTGCTCCAAGTGTCCACTGAATCGGAGTGTTTTCTGTTCCGGCTGAACCGTATTGGAATGCCGGATTCTGTTAAGAAACTATTGAGCGATAACGAGATAACAAAGATAGGACTCTCATGGCACGATGATATAAACCAGTTGCAGCGACGAGGTAGTTTCAAGACAGGAACCTTCGTGGAATTGCAAACTTTCGTGAAGGATTTTGGTATCGATGACATGGCACTGCAAAAACTTTACGCCAACATTTTCGGACAAAAGATTTCCAAGTCGCAACGTCTTACAAACTGGGAAGCCGACAACCTGTCCGATGCGCAAAAGCGTTATGCGGCCACGGATGCTTGGGCCTGTGTGATGATGTACAACGAGTTGAAACGCCTACAGGAGACAGGTGACTATGTCATCGACCGGGTAGAACCAGTCGATGATGAAGACTTGATGGTCTAGTAGTACAGGTCTTTCACCGTAAGGATTTGTTGGTAGGGAAGAATGTTATCTGTATATAAATTAGAAATATGCAAAAAATAATATACTTAAAAAAAGGAAAAGAAGAGAGCCTGAAACGCTTTCATCCATGGGTGTTTTCCGGAGCTATCCATCATTCGGAAGGAGAGCTTGAGGAAGGCGATGTCGTGACTGTCTGCAACGCAGAGGGCGCATTTGTGGCCAAAGGACATTGGCAGATTGGCAGCATTGCGGTACGTGTGCTGACCTTTGCCGACCAGGACATTGACGTTGCCTTCTACGAGAAGCGTCTTCGCACAGCCTTTGCTGCTCGTGTGGCAATTGGTGTGGCCGACAGTCCGGACAACAACACCTACCGACTGGTTCATGGCGAGGGCGATAACCTGCCAGGCCTCGTCATTGATATGTATGGTGAAACGGCTGTGATGCAAGCACATAGCGTGGGGATGCACGTAGACCGTGACATAGTAGCACAGGCTCTTCGGCATGTGATGGGCGATGGCCTGAAGAGCATCTTCTATAAAAGTGAGACAACGCTTCCCTTTAAGGCAGAGCTTGGCCAGGAGAACGGCTTCCTTTTTGGGCATTCAACCGAAGATGTGGCTGTCGAGAATGGCTTGAAGTTTCATATTGACTGGCTGAAGGGGCAGAAGACTGGATTCTTTGTAGATCAACGTGATAATCGAAGTCTATTAGAACGTTACTCTAAGGGTCGTAAGGTGCTCAATATGTTTTGTTATACAGGTGGGTTCAGTGTCTACAGCATGCGTGGAGGTGCCAGTTTGGTACATTCGGTGGACAGTAGTGCAAAAGCTGTCGACCTTGTCAATGCCAATGTGGAGCTCAACTTTCCAGGAGACACTCGCCATGAGGCCTATGCAGCCGATGCCTTCAAATTCCTCGACGAGATGGGCGATCAGTACGATCTCATCATTCTCGATCCGCCCGCCTTTGCCAAGCATCGCGAAGCTTTGCCTCGTGCTCTCAAGGGCTATACTCGTATCAACCAGAAGGCCTTCGAGAAGATTCAGCCAGGTGGCATTCTCTTTACCTTCAGTTGTTCGCAAGCTGTCAGCAAGGACGAGTTCCGAAGAGCTGTCTTTACGGCTGCTGCCATAGCCAAACGCAAGGTGCGCATCCTGCATCAACTGCACCAACCGGCTGACCATCCCATCAACATTTACCATCCAGAAGGAGAGTATCTGAAAGGGCTTGTGGTATATGTTGAATAACCCCAATTTGACTAACTATAAAACCGTAAATATATGAAAGATAATTCTTTAAAGATGCGTCTCGTAGTGCTCAATTTCCTTCAGTTTGCCGTATGGGGCTCTTATCTGACTTGCATGGGCAACTATCTGGGACGTGCTGGCATGGGTGCCGAAATCAGTTGGTTCTATGCCATTCAGGGTATTGTGTCCATCTTCATGCCCGCCATCATCGGTATGGTAGCCGACAAGTTCATTCAGCCACAACGTCTGCTTGGGTACTGCCATCTCATAGCTGGTGCCATGATGCTTGGTTTAGGTTATCTGGGCATGACGAACGAGATGCCGGACAAGTCGCTCTTCATGGCCATCTATACCATTAGTGTAGCTTTCTACATGCCCACTCTTGCTTTGTCCAACTCTGTAGCATTCACCATCTTGAAAAATCATGGTATGGACACCATCAAGGCTTTTCCGCCCATCCGTACGATGGGCACTATCGGCTTCATTCTCACGATGTGGTTTGTAAACTGTGCTACCGTTACCAATGGCTTCGGCTTCACGTTAGCAGAGGATGCCAATAAGTTCCAATACACAGAAATGCAATTCGTTGTGTCAGGTATACTGAGCATCTGCCTCTTCCTCTATTCTATGTCATTGCCCGCTTGTCCGTTGATCAAGAGTCAGGAGAAGAAGTCGTTGGCTTCTACCTTCGGCCTCGATGCCTTCAAGCTCTTCAAGAGCAAGCAGATGGCTTTGTTCTTCATCTTTTCGGCTATGCTGGGTATGTCGTTGCAGGTTACTAACAGCTTCGCCACACCTTATATTACTTCCTTCAAGGCAATCCCCGAGATGGCAGACACGTTTGGTGCCAACAATGCCACGATGCTTGTTAGTCTTAGTCAGGTTGCCGAAGCCTTGTGCATCCTGCTTATCCCGTTCTTCCTCAAGCGTTTCGGTATCAAGGTTGTCATGCTGATAGCCATGTTTGCATGGGTATTCCGCTTCGGCTTCTTCGGTCTCGGCACGCCCGAGTTCCCCAGTGTTATCCTCTTCATTCTCAGTTGTATCGTCTATGGCGTGGCCTTCGACTTCTTCAACGTCAGTGGTGGACTTTATGTCGATCAGGTGTGCGACCCTAGCGTCCGTGCTTCGGGTCAGGGACTCTTCATGCTGATGACCAACGGTATCGGTGCCACGGTCGGTACGCTCTCTGCCGGCGCCATCATCAACTATTTTTGTGAGTGGAATGCCGATGGTTTCCTGTTGGGTAAGACGGCTGAAGGCTGGGCAACGTGCTGGTACATCTTCGCTGCCTATGCCTTAGTGGTGGCTTTGCTCTTCATGTTCCTCTTCAAGTACAAGCATAAGTAAGATAAGACATGGCCAAGGAACTACGATACTTCTATACGCCTGATGTTCAATCGTGTGAGCTTCCCCAGGAGGAGGCTCAGCATGTACTTCGCGTACTCCGTATGGGAGTGGGCGATGAACTGAACCTCATGGATGGTCTGGGAACCTTCTATCGTGCCGAAATAACCACTGCCACGGGACATCGTTGCTTCTATCGCATCCTTGACGAGCAGCCTCAGGAACGTGCCTGGAACGGTCGTCTCTGCTTGGCTATGGCACCCACTAAGCTCAACGATCGTACCGAATGGTTTGTTGAGAAGGCTACTGAAATCGGCATCGATGAATTCGCCTTCCTGGATTGCCAGTTCAGTGAGCGACGTGCCCTCAAGGCAGATCGTATCGAGAAGATTGTGGTGTCGGGCATGAAACAGAGTCACAAGGCTTGGAAGCCGATTGTAAACGAACTGTCGCCATTCAGAAAATTCGTGGAAAACGAACGTACAGGCCAAAAGTTCATCTGCCATTGCTACGACCAATCGGACATTGCAACCTCTGATGCAACGCAGAAGCCTCATTTGAAGCAAGTTGTGTCGTTGTTCGACGAACCTTGCACTGTGCTCGTTGGTCCCGAAGGTGACTTCAGTGTGGAAGAGGTTCGTCTGGCCGAAGCCCATGGTTATCAGTCGGTAAGCCTCGGCACCAGCCGGCTACGCACCGAGACTGCTGCCCTTGTAGCCACACACATCATGCAGTTGATAAAGCAAAAGTGATCCACATACCTTATTAATATAATAGTCTTTAACTCTCATATAAATTAGAATGTATGGAAAAGAAAAAAAGAAATCTAATCATTGGCGCAGCTGCCGCCATCGTGTTGGTCATCGTTCTGTGCCTCGTATGTTGCCACAGATCTAGTGATAAGTATTGCTCCGCCATCCCCAAGGATGCCGTGGGCGTGTGCCGTGTGGATGCAGCCAGCTTCATCAAGAAACATGACATCGATCTCGACGGCCTGAAGAGCATGATGGGCGGTATGGACGGCATGCTCGACAAGACCGGTATTGACCTCGAGCGCCCCATCTATGCCTTTGCCACTCCCAAGGGTGAGACCGGTATTGTCGCCAAGATGAAGAGCACCGAGGACCTCAAGACGCTCGTCAAGAGTCTGGGCGTCATGCTTGGTGCCAAGCTCTCGGAGAAGCAGGGCTACAACTGGATTGAAATGAACGACGCTCTTGTCTGCTTCGACGCTGATAAGTTGCTGGCTCTCAGTGGCGCAGGTATGAATGCCCGTAAAGTAATGATTGCCCTCATGGAACAGGACGAGGACGAAAGCCTCATGGGTACCAAACTTTTCGGCTCAGTAGAGAAGATCGAGCAGCCCTTTGCCATCGTCACCAATACCAACACCCTCCTCAGCCTCGCTGGCCAAGACAGTCAGCTGGCCCTTGCGCAGGCTGCCAAGGCTTATGACATTAAGGTCGAGGACGTGGACATGAACATCTCCATCACCTTCGATGTGGTCAAGGACAAAGCCGTTTTAGCTTTCAACTACGACCCCCTCACCGAGCCTCTCAAGAAGAAGATGGATGAGTTTGCTACGCTGATGGATAAGAATACTGGCAAGTACATCAACACCATTGCCACCGATCCCCTTGTTTGGGCTACTGCCCATCTTGACGGCAGCAAGTGGGGCAAGATGTTCAAGGACGTCATCGACGCTCAAATGTCCTCCATGAACGATTTCAGCTCAGAGGCAATGGCTGTTAGAACCGTGTTGGATGTGATATTCAAGGCACTTGAGAGCTTCAATGGCGACATCAATTTCGTCCTTCCCTCGCTCGATGGTCCCAACATCAACTTTATGGTGCAGGGCGAGGTTCGCGACAAGAACATCCTCTCGTTTTTTGACATGATCAAGGAGCAGGGGGGCGATGACGCACCCATCATGAAGAATGGTGACTCTTACACCATTGCCACCGCCGAAACCATGATTATGGCTGGCGTGAAGGACAATCAGTTCTACGTAACCAACAGCACCGACCTCTACGGCAAGATGGGCAAAGAGGTGGACAGCCGCATCGATGACCTCAAGAAGGAAATCTGTGACAGCTACTTCTACCTTACTATGGACGCCCAGCCTCTCATCGGCTTGCTGATGCAGAACTCTAACCTGAAGATGCTGATGGCTTCCTTTATCGGTCGCCTTTCACAGCTCGACCGTTTTACCATTCGCAATACCTCGAACTACGGTGCTGAGATTACCCTCTCTGTTAAGGACGGTAAGGACTTCATCGAGACCCTTTGCAAATAATTTCCTATGAACAAGATACAACTGCAGAACGCACTCCCGAATGTCTTTGCCCAGCGCACGGACATCGAGAGTGAGATCTGGAAGACCAATGTGGCCTTTGAACGAGGACATCTGTACCTCGTTCAGGCCAACAGTGGTACAGGAAAGTCGTCCATGTGCAGCTACATCATCGGCTACCGACATGACTATTCAGGCCAGATACTCTTCGACACTGACGACATCAGCCGCTACGGCACCAGTCGCTGGGTCGACATCCGCAAGCGCTCCCTGAGTCACATCTTCCAGGAGCTGCGCCTCTTCCCCGAGTTGACGGCCATGGAGAATGTCGAGATCAAGAACAATCTGACGGGTTTCAAAGACAAGAAACAGATTCTCAGTTGGTTTGACGCACTCGGCATTGGCGACAAGGTGGATCAGAAGATTGGCAAGATGTCGTTCGGCCAGCAGCAGCGCGTGGCCATGATCCGCGCCCTCGTGCAGCCCTTTGACTTCCTCCTGGCCGACGAGCCTATCAGCCACCTCGACGAGACCAACAGCTGCATCATGGCCGAGATCATGATGGAGGAGGCTCATCGTCAGGGTGCCGGTGTCATCGTCACCAGCATCGGCAAGCACATGGAACTGCCCTACGAACACGTCTTCCATCTATGAGACAAAGGGCGTTCTCATAGCCCTCATAGTCCTTAGAGTCTTTAATGACCTAAAAGTCCTAAAAGTCTTTAGATTACTTAAGGACCTTACTATCAAAAAAAAAGAATAAATGAAACTCGTCTGGAAACTCCTACGTCAGCACATCAGCATCGGGCAGTTGGCCGGCTTTTTCTTTGCCAACCTGCTCGGCATGCTCATTGTGTTGCTTTCATTGCAGTTTTATCAGGATGTCAAGCCTGCCTTCTCACAGGAAGACAGCTTTATCAAGAACGACTACCTCATCGTCTCCAAGTCCATCTCCATGGTCGGCAGCCTGGCCGGCAGTTCGTCTACCTTCAAGCAGACGGAGATAGAAGACATTGAGGCACAACCCTTTACCAGTGCCGTAGGCAAATTCACCGCCACGCAGTACCACGTGGCAGCCGCTTTCGGCATGTCCGGCATGGGCTTCAGCAGCGACCTCTTCTTCGAGAGCGTCCCGACTCAGTTTGTCGACGTCAAGTCAGACGCCTGGCACTTCAACGAAGCTGAGGGCATCGTGCCCATCGTGCTGCCACGCAGCTACCTGGCCCTCTACAACTTCGGCTACGCGCCCAGCCAGTCGCTGCCCAAGATCACCGAGGACGTGGCCGGCATGGTGGAGATGGTCATCGTGATGCGCGGCAACGGCCTCGAGCAAACCGTGCGGGGTAGGGTAGTAGGATTCAGCAACCGCCTCAACACCATCCTCGCCCCCGAGGACTTCATCAACTGGAGCAACAGCCGCTTTGCCCCCAACGAAGACGCCTCGCCCACACGCCTTATCGTGCAGGTCAAGAACCCCGCCGATGAGCACATCATGCAGTACTTTGGTGATAAGGGCTACGAGATTGCCGAGGACAAACTCGATGCCGGCAAGACGATGTTCTTCCTGCGCATCGTCAGCATCATCATCATGGCCATCGGACTGCTTATCAGCGCATTGTCATTCTACATCCTCATGCTCAGCATCTACCTCCTGGTGCAGAAGAACACCCAGAAGCTCCAGAACCTGCTCCTTATAGGATATTCGCCCGCGCGCGTGAGCCTGCCTTATCAGCTCCTCACCATCGGCATGAACGCCGTGGTGCTGGCTCTCTCGCTCTTGGCTCTCATCTTTGTGCGCAACTACTACCTCGATATGCTCTGGAGTGTCTTCCCTGAGATGGATAGCGGAGGCATCCTTCCCGCCCTCCTGCTCGGTCTGCTGCTCTTTGTGGTGGTCAGCCTTATCAACGTCTTTGCCGTCCGCAACAAAGTGATGGCCATCTGGCGCAACAAGGAATAAACAAGACCAGCCAAAACTCTGGTAAATCAATATGGAAAGACTCATTCAACTATACGTTCAGTACAAAGGTGGCGAACCCGCCTCTGTCGACGAGATAACCGGCAGCGGGAGCAACCGTCAGTACTACCGTCTGACAGCTGCCGACGGCACTACGCTCATTGGCGTGCTGGGCACCAGTCGCGACGAGAACCATGCCTTCTGCTACCTCTCGCGCCACTTCACCCAGCGCCGCCTGCCTGTGCCCGAAGTGCTGTGCGAGAGCCCCGACGGACTCTGCTATCTACAGACCGACCTGGGCAGCCGTTCCCTCTTCGATGCCCTGCGCGTTGGTCGCGAGGCAGGCGGACGCTACACGCAGAGCGAGAAGGAACTCTTGCGACGCACCATTGCCCAACTGCCTAACCTACAGATACGTGGAGCCCGTGGCCTCGACTTCTCGCACTGTTATCCGCAGGCCGAGATGGACGAGACGAACGTCCTTTTCGACCTGAATTACTTCAAGTATTGTTTCCTCAAGGCCACCGGTCTCGACTTTCACGAACTCAAGCTCGAAGCCTCCTTCCAACTCTTGGCCAAGGACATCGTGAGCGACAAGTCCGAGGCCTTCCTCTATCGCGACTTCCAAGCTCGCAACGTCATGCTCGACCCAGAGGGCAATCCCTACTTCATCGACTTTCAGGGCGGCCGTCGCGGTCCCGTGCAATACGACCTCGCCTCCTTCCTCTGGCAGGCTTCGGCCCAGTACAGCGACGAGCTGCGCCGAGAGCTTATCGACGTCTACGTCAGCTCCCTCAAGCAGTATACCGAGGTCAACGAACAACAGTTCCCTCAGCGTCTTCAGCTCTTCGTCCTCTTTCGTCTGCTCCAGGTGCTCGGCGCCTACGGCTTCCGTGGTTACTTCGAGCGTAAGAAGCATTTTCTCGAGAGCATACCACCTGCCATGCAGAACCTGCGTCAACTGCTTGTCATGGGCGGTTGTCCTTATCCCTACCTCAAGGAAGTGTTGCAAGCTCTTGTTGATTTGCCGCAGTTTGCACCTCAACCCCAACAGTCGGTCGAACGTGCCGACGGCTACAAGACCACTGACAATAACCCCTATAAGCCGCATCCCGCCGACGGTCCCGCCACCTTCTCCAAGTACGATGGCAAGGGCCCCCTCGTTGTCCGCGTCTTTAGTTTCTCCTACCGCAAAGGCATTCCCGAAGACGAGAGCGGCAACGGCGGAGGCTACGTCTTCGACTGCCGCAGCACCCACAACCCCGGCCGCTACGAGCCCTACAAACAACTCACCGGCCTCGACGAACCCGTCATCCGCTTCCTCGAGGACGATGGCGAAATCCTCACCTTCCTCGACAGCGTCTACCGCCTGGCCGATGCCCATGTGGCCCGCTACATCCAGCGCGGTTTCACCAGCCTCATGTTCTCGTTCGGCTGCACCGGAGGCCAGCACCGCAGCGTCTACAGTGCCCAGCATCTGGCCGAGCATCTGCATCGCAAGTTCGGCATCGAGGTGCACGTCACCCATCGTGAGCAGGGCATCCACACAGCCTTCCCAACTATGAATTATGAACTATGAACTTTGAGCTATAATGAAGGCCATGATCTTTGCCGCAGGGCTCGGCACACGTCTCAAGCCCCTCACCGACAGGCTCCCCAAGGCACTGGTAAGTGTCGGGGGCAAGCCCCTGCTTCATCACCTACTCAATAAGTTGAAGGATAATGGGTTCGATGACATCGTCATCAATGTCCACCACTTTGCTGACATGATTGAGCAATGGTGTACTGTGTATACAAACCTCATGCCCGAGGGCGGGGACGCCACCATGCCGTCCATACGCTTTTCCGACGAGCGTACGCAACTCCTCGAAACCGGTGGCGGCATTCGCCATGCGGCACCCTCGCTGCAGGATGCCCCCGAGGGACGCTTCCTCATCCACAATGTCGACATCCTCAGCAACGTCGACCTCCAGTCCTTCTGGCAGGCAGGCCAGGGCAACGACGCCACCCTCCTTGTCAGCGAGCGAGAGACGCAGCGCTATCTCATCTTCGACCGCAACATGCGCCTTGTCGGCTGGACCAACCTCAAGACGGGCGAGGTCAAGAGTCCCTTCCCCGCCGTTCACGAAGCCTTCAACCCCGACTTCGTCTCGGCCGTCAACACGCCCATCATGCAGATTTCGCCCATCCCCTACATCCCCAGCGAGCACGAGTACCGCCTCCTCGCCTTCGCCGGCATCCACCAGATGAACACCTCCATACTGCCCCTCATGGACGAATATCCCGACCGCTTCAGCATCATCGACTTCTACCTGCAGCAGTGCCACAAGTGCGTCATCCGGGGCTACGTGCAGCCCAATCTGCGCCTCCTGGACGTCGGAAAACTTGATACGCTCGACAAAGCGTCCGATTTTCTTGCAAATTCAGATTAAATCTCGTATCTTTGCAAAAATTATAGTAAACAAACCATACAAAATGCAACAGAAAATCATCATCTTGGATTTCGGTTCACAGACCACGCAGCTCATCGGCCGCCGTGTCCGCGAACTCGACACCTTCTGTGAGATTCTGCCCTACAACAAGTTCCCCCACGACGACCCCAGCGTCATCGGTGTCATCCTCAGCGGTTCGCCACTGAGTGTCTATGCCGACGATGCCTTCCATGTGGACCTGAGCAAGATTCGTGGCCGTCTGCCCATCCTGGGCATCTGCTACGGTGCCCAGTATATGAGCCACATCTACGGCGGTAGGGTAGAGAGCGCAGGCACTCGTGAGTACGGCCGTCAGAACCTCCAGTACATCGACAAGGCATGTCCGCTCTTCAAGGGCTTCGACGACAACAGTCAGGTTTGGATGTCGCATGGTGACAGCATCACCGCCATCCCTGAGGGAGCCCATGTGGTTGCCTCTACCGAGACTGTACAGAACGCAGCCTATTACATCCCCGATGCACGTCAGGGCGGAACGCTTGACCGTGCAGAGGCATGCCCCATCTTTGGCACTCAGTTTCACCCCGAGGTCTTCCACTCCCTCCAGGGCAGTCTCCTCCTGAAGAACTTCGTCGTAGACGTCTGCGGCAGCCATCAGGACTGGAGCGCCGACGCCTTTGTAGAGAGTACCGTCAAGGAGCTCAAGGAGCAGATTGGCAACGATCAGGTCATCCTCGGCCTCTCCGGAGGTGTGGACAGCAGCGTGGCCGCCGTGCTCCTCAACAAGGCCATCGGCCGCCAGCTAACTTGCATTTTCGTCGACCACGGCATGCTCCGCAAGAACGAGTTCCAGGACGTTATGAAGGACTACGAGTGCCTCGGCCTCAATGTCGTCGGCGTCGATGCCAGCGAGAAGTTCCTCGGTGACCTGGCCGGCGTGCGCGAACCCGAGAAGAAGCGCAAGATCATCGGTCGCGACTTCGTAGAGGTCTTCGATGCCGAGGCCAAGCGCATCATCGCACAGAGCAAGGAGGGCGAGAGCGAGGTCAAGTGGCTCGCACAGGGCACCATCTACCCTGACCGCATTGAGTCGCTCAACATCACTGGCAAGGTCATCAAGAGCCACCACAACGTGGGCGGTCTGCCCGAGGAGATGAACCTCTCCCTCTGCGAACCCCTCAAGTGGCTCTTCAAGGACGAGGTACGCCGCGTAGGCCGCTCCATGGGCATGCCCGAGCACCTCATCACGCGCCATCCCTTCCCCGGTCCCGGCCTTGCCGTCCGCATCCTGGGCGACATCACCCGCGAGAAAGTACGCATCCTGCAGGATGCCGACGACATCTACATCCGTGGTCTCCGCGAGTACAAGGTTAAGCTCTCCGGTGAGGAAGCCCGTCGCGTACTGGCCGCTGGCGTGCCCGCCAATATGGAGAACGGCGAGATTGAGGTCTCACTCTACGACCAGATCTGGCAGGCCGGTGCCATCCTGCTCAGTGATGTCCGCAGCGTAGGCGTCATGGGCGACGAGCGTACCTACGAGAACCCCGTTGCCTTGCGTGCCGTCACCTCCAGCGACGCCATGACCGCCGACTGGGCTCATCTGCCCTACGACTTCATGGCCAAGGTCAGCAACGACATCATCAACAAGGTCAAGGGTGTCAATCGCGTATGCTACGACATCTCCTCAAAGCCGCCAGCAACCATCGAGTGGGAATAGTAAATCCATTTTAGGCTATTATTTGATTTACAATTTATTTTGTACATATCATATAGATTGTTAATATATCAGACCGATATTTGGTAAGATTGCGAAATCTCCAGATATCGGTCTTTTTGTGCAAATTGGACGAAAGTGTCTACCATCTTTTCCACTTCTGTACAGCAAAGTGGGTTTACAATTGAAACTTTACAAGATACTGTGAAGGTAAGCACACAACAAAATGTCTATACTATTGCCGCCATTATTTTGTCCCAAGAAAAAATCATTCTCAGACGATTCTCATAGGTGTAGGATATACCTTGTCATATTTTATGGTAATGATATTTGGCATTGAACAGTAATGTAATCCTGACGAAGGGCTTTTGCCCATCGGCAAAAGCCACATTCGTCCGGAATTACAACCGTGTGCCAATAAGTATATCATCACCTATTTTATACATGACATACATGGCAGGAGGATCTTGCGGAGGGAGGCCGTTTAGGATGGCTTTGTTTATGGCTGTTTTATGTATGTTTTTGCAACGTCAGGTGGTGTGTGATGCAAGGTGGCAGTTCCTCTTGATAATGCGTGACCATGACAAGTGTCTTGTTGGGACGCTGACAGAAGGTGGTGATGATGTCCTTCACCTTTTTGCGATTGGGGAGATCTAGTCCGTGCAAGGGTTCATCGAGGATGAGCAGTTCGGGGTCCTTGACGAAAGCACGTGCCAGGAGACAGAGACGCTGCTCACCGCTGGAGAGCTTGAGGAAGGTGCGCTGTGCCAGATGCTCAATGCCGAAGACGTGCATCCAGGCTTCGCAGATGGTCTGTTGCTCGGGTCGTGGTCGTGTGTAGAGTCCAACTGAGTCGCTGAGTCCACTGGCTACTATCTCGATGGCCGGTAGGTCTTTGAGATAGGCTCTGTGCATCTCAGGACTTACGTAGCCGATGTGTCGTTTGATCTCCCAGATGCTCTCTCCCGTGCCTCGCTGGTGGCCGAAGAGTCGTATGTCGCAGGCGTAGCTCTGAGGATTGTCGGCACAGACTAGACTGAGGAGTGTTGATTTACCACATCCATTCTGTCCCTGCAGTGCCCAACGCTCTCCTTCGCATACTGTCCAGTCAAGTTCTTTCAGAATGGTACGTTGTCCATATCGTATGCTTACGTTGTTGAATCGGAGTATTTCACCTCCCTTTTGCGGGTAGAAACTTTCTTTTGTGATATCCTTCGACGGAAGGTTTAGTATCCAATCCTTAATGTCATGTGTAATAGTAGGATAAAGTTTCTTTGTTATTTCATTGCGATATACCTCAGCGGTCATTTTCTCCTGTAGGAGGAGATCTTCTACAGGCAGGACATGAGTAATGAACGGAGGGATGTTGTCTGTCTTGCTGAGTACGAGTATGACAAGAAGTTTTGTCTCCTGGATAAGCGTTTGGAGCAACGATGAGAGTTGATCGCGTGTGGCCGCATCAAGGCCGATGAAGGGGTTATCCATGATAAGGACACGCGGACCGGAGAGCAGCGTACGTGTGAGTTGGAACTTGCGCAATTCACCACTAGAGAGCGTGATGATGTATTTGTCGAGAAGGGGCTCCAGTTGGAACATCTCGTAGAGTCTGCTGCGCAGTGCCTCGTCGGTGTGTTGAAGTTCGGAGGTCTGCTGCAGGAGCTGTCCAGCGGTGGGTGTGTTCTCGTCGATGTCGTGCTGATTCCAACGTTGCTGGTAGTAGTAGGACGAGTCGTTATCGCCATACGAGTCACGGAATGTAATGTACTTGATGTTCTCGCTCACCATCTTCTTCTCTGAAGGGCTGAAGTCGTACTTCACCTCGTTCAAGAGCAGTGGGTATCGACTGGTGATGATGTCCACCAATCTTGACTTTCCGGCAGCGTTCTCGCCTACGATGGCTATCTGTTCTCCCTCGTTGATGCAGAGGTTTACGGGTTGGGCCATTCGATAGTCCGGATGGCGTGTCACTCCGTTTTGTATCTCGATAATCTTTTTCATATTATTCCCTTTTTCTTTGCAAAATCCTTCCAACTGCTGAATTTCTTGTCCGTCTCTGGCCGCCCCATCTGAAGGTAGTGACAGTAGGCCGCCCCCAGTGCGTCGCTTGCATCCATGTACTTACCCATCTCGGTGGGGTCGAGCTTCAGCATGCGACGCAGCATGTCGGCCACCTGCTCCTTGCTGGCTGTTCCGATACCCGTGATGGCCATTTTGATTTTCATGGGAGCGTATTCGGTGATGGGCACTTGCTTCTGAATGGCCGCAGCCATGGCTACACCTTGTGCACGGCCCAACTTGAGCATACTCTGAACGTTCTTACCGAAAAAGGGTGCCTCAATAGCCATTTCGTCGGGCAGATACGATTCGATGATGCCCGTCACCCGCTCGAAGATGTGGCCCAGCTTGAGGTAGTGGTCGCCATAGCGGTGGAGATCGATGACACCCATGGCCATCATCTCGGCCTTTCGCCCCACGACGCGCAACACGCCATACCCCATGATGTTGGTACCTGGGTCGATGCCGAGGATTATCTTCTCTGTCTCGAGGACCTTGTTCATCCTATCACCTCCTCCATGATGGTACTGAAGCCGACAATTCGCCCATCGAAGAGTTTCAGCATTTCGTCCGACAGTGGCTTGCCCTGACGCGTGAACCAGGCATGCAGGATAGCTGTGCTCTCGACGCTGAACTGAAGACTGAAACATTCGGTAGCCTCGTCCTTGTGAGATAGTATGCGCAGCATGCGTGGTTGAGTGAGTGCCCCGTCAGCCTCCACCTTGGGCAGATAGCATTGGTGAACCCAGATGACGAAGTTGCGTGCATCGTCGTTAGGTACGTTGTAAGTGGTGTTGAATACGATCATTTCGTTTACATTTTTATGCAAAGTTACGAATATTATTGTTAAAAGTGTGCAAAATGTAGGTGATAATGTGCCTTTGGCTTGCTTTTTTCGGCTAAAAAGCGTAATTTTGCACATAATTTATATAAAGAAGGAATATGAAGAAGACAGTATTTATAGCAGTTCTTTGTGGTCTTATGGCCTCAATGCCTGTCCAGGCTAGTTGGGTGAATGAGAAGAAGGCTGATGTGGAGCACATGGCCAATGCTCAGAAGCCCAAGGACAGTTTTGCCAAGATAGAGTTTGATAAGGTTAGGGCCGATATGGGCGAATTCCCCTCTACCGACCCCATCCGCAAGACCACCTTTACCTTTACCAACACCGGAACGGCACCGCTCGTGATTCATCAGGCGCTGGCCAGTTGCGGATGTACCGTGCCCACCTATCCCAAGACCCCCATTAAACCCGGTGAGAAGGGTACCATTGAGGTTACGTACAATGGCACGGGCAAGTTCCCCGGCCACTTCCAGAAGACCATCACCATCCGCACCAATGCCACCAACGAGGTGGTACGACTGACCATTGAGGGTGATATGACGGAAAAGTAAGTCAGAGCTTGTGCAGTATTCGGTCCATCACCCAATTGACGCTGGTGGCACTGATACTGTCGCACGTGCATACGGACTTTCCTTGAAGGTGTTCCACCACGTTCTGTATGAGCGGCATTTGTACCAGTTCCGGGTTGGTGGTATGCACCTCCTGCCGACCTGCCAATGTGTGGAGGGCAATAGGTTCATAGGTGAAGACAGAGAAACATATCTGCCCTTTGTCACCAATGAGCTCGATGCGGTCGGTACGTGCGCTCTCGTGAGCTACAAAGCACCATGAGCCAGATCCTGGAAGGCCGTCGGCAAATTCGAAAGACGCACTCACCGTGTCTTCTGTCTCATAGAGGTGACCTCGGTTCTGGCTGAAGCCGTGTACTCGCGTGATGGGACCGAAAATCATTTGCAAGAGGTCCAGTTGATGCGGGGCAAGGTCGTAGAAATAGCCTCCTCCCGCTATGTCGCGTTGTACGCGCCATGGCTTATCCTGTTTGTTGTAGTCGAGGTCACGGGGCGGCACGGCAAAGCGTATCTGCACATTGATGACGTTGCCGATGGCACCCGTATCTACCAGTTCTTTCACCTTCTTGAAGTATTCCAGATAACGACGGTAGTAGGCCACAAAGCAAGGCACTCCCGTTTGCTGGCTTACGTGGTTGATGCGCTGGCAGTCGGCATAGGTGGCTGCCAGTGGCTTCTCGACGTAGACCGGCTTTCCAGCCTTCATCGCCATGATGGCGTATGTGGCATGCGAGGAGGGTGGTGTGGCAATGTACACGGCATCCACGTCCGGGTCCTGGATGAGGTTCCAGGCATCACTGTACCATCTTTGTATGTTGTGGCGTTGCGCATACGATTGCGCACGTTCTGCATTTCGGCTCATCACAGCAACCACGCGCGACCCTGGAATCAGGTTGAAGGCAGGGCCGCTTTTTTTCTCTGTCACTTCACCACACCCGATGAATCCCCATTTTATTTCTCGTTCTTTCATGCAGCCTCTTCTTCGTTAGGTTTGTTTGCCATCTCGCTTCCCCAGTTGAAGCAAAGGGGTATGGTGAGAAACATCCAGGCCAGTTGTGTGATGAGGAACATGAGAGCGAAGGATAAGGCTCGCAGAAAAGCAAAGGAACCGGGGATGTCGGTGCCGTCGCCCATGGCAACAGATGCATCCGAAAGTCCTCCCACATACGTGGTGCAGATAACAGGAATGGCACCGACAAGGACAATGGCGGCAGTGAGCATGCCACAAACGGCTACGATGGCGCTCCAACTGCCCAGGTGCGAAGCACGTCGCCCTGATCCCTGCAATCGTGTGCGAAGAGATCCGTCGGCCATCTGATAGCGCGTACCGGCTAGTGCTGCAAAGATAGCAGCAATAATCAATAAGATACAAAATACGACAAATGCCCAGATGCGCGACGGAATGAGGGCGAGGCAGAGCAGTGACAGTGCTGCCAAAAGCAGATAGGCCAGCGCAAAGACAGCCGTACCTCGCAGTGCCAGGGGTAGCTGGTCACGCCATATTTTCCAGGGTTGTACGGCAGGCAGATAGTTGAGTTCACCATAGCGTCGCATCATGAAGCAGGCTTGCCCTGTACACCATCCCAGCATCAGGCAGGCCAGCAGCCCCCATCCGAGGATACGAAAGAGTGGAGCGTCGATAAGTTCGGATGCGGAAACTCCCTCGGCAAACGCTGTCTGACAGCATTCCCATAGGTGTGTTGCAATCCACTTGGCCGCGGCTCCCCACAGGATGGCTGATAAGATCCATGCAGGCCACAGCTGTCGCAGGAATCCCCATGGATGCCTGAGCAGGAGGCGTGTGCCTGCTGAAATGCTTTTCACGTAGCTTCGTTCCTTGAACAGAGGTTCGTTCATTATGTCTTGTTCCATACTTTTTTTGCTTGGTTATGACTTATTTATATGTGACCGTGTTGAGCACGTATTCCGTGCATTCGTCAGTTGAAGAAGTTCCAGCTCACGCCCCATCGTATGTTCATGGGATTGATGGGGTGGTGGGGAGCCATGAACATGTTTCCTGTTCCTGCATTTATATGGTTGCCTGCCACGTAGATGCGGCAATGCTTGATGTGCAGGTTGATGTAAGCATTGATGATGGGATAATTGCCAATCTCGATGCGTGGGTATTCGGTGTCTTGCACGGCAAACTGCCCGATGGCGGGCGAGTAGTCGGGAGCGTAATACTTGGTGAAGTAACGTATGTCGGCACCCAACTCCACTCGCAGCACCTTGGCCACTCGGAAGAGCAGGTAGAGGTTGCTGTACACGTTGAGTGTGGGCAATGGGAGTATGTCCTTGTTGCTTTCGGACGTGTACTGGTACGTCACTTCGTTTTCCCAGTTCAGGGGCCCCAGCTTGAAGTCTTGCTTCAGCGTGGCACTGAGAATGGGAATGGAGGCAGCATGCTGTCGTACGCAGACCTCGTGCTTGTAGTTGCCGGGCAGTGCATGTTCGGGGTTGATGGGTTGTCCGGTAGGTCCATCCATGATGGAGTTGGACATGGCAAAGTACGTATAGTTGGTCAGGTTCTCGAAGCCAACTCGCAGGCTCGTTTTGCTGCGCTTGTTGCTGAGCGTGCCCTCGATGCGGTAGCGCTGTTCGAAGTTGAGGTCGTTGTCCCACCAGGCAAACTGCGAGTGGTAGCGTTGCATGTAGGGGTCGGGATGCATGTTCTTTATGAAGGCGTGGGCCGCAAGCTGCACGGTGTCCTTCTTGGTGATGCCAAAGTTCATATCGGCCTTTCCGTCGATATTGAAGGCACCGATATAGTCGCCAATGAGCGAGATCTCCCCGTTAGCGTTGTAGTGCAGGAAGGATCCCATGGACTTGTCTATCTGTCCTCCCACGCTGAAGTCGTGGGTGGTATAGCTCTTCATACCCGAAAGCGTGTCGGCTTCGACCGTCGGCAAGGTGTATCGTTCGAACTGGTGCGTAGCAAAAGCGGTGATGCCCATCTTGGCCCATTTGCGGAAGCCCTCCTTGACGGCCAGTCCCAGGGTGTTGCGCACCACAAGTCCTTTCGTCTCGTCTCTTACATCAGCCGGATTGCCATAATAATGTTGCTTGTAATAGTTGGTTGGTGTATTTTCGCTATAGTGCGTATGTGCCAGATTATCAACATGCAGCGTGTGTATTATGCTTCCGACGGGCACAAACTCAGTGGGCGTGACCTGCTTGTCCTGCCAGTTGGTGCGAAGCGAGTCGAGTGTGGCCAGCAGACGCAGGGAGTCGGCCTGGACAACCTGACGCACACTGTCCTTCAGCGCCTTCAGCAATTCCTCGTCGGCCGGCATCTTGGGCTTGAGCGAGTCGGGTACCTCGATGGGTTGGTTGTATCCCAGATGGTAGCGATGGGTGAGATGGTAGGACTGGAAGTCGTTGCGGTTGAAGGCATGCGAGAGGAGGGTGGGGATGTCTCGTGAGCCATACGTCTGCGGAAAGCTTTGTGGGTCAGTGATATACCTATCCTCCTCGATGCCACCGTTTTCCGCATTCTTCTGGTGGCCGAATTGCGTCCAGAGGTGCATTTCGTAGTGCTCCCCCCGATAATAGCCGAAGAAGTTGGCATTGAGCGTGGAGTTCTGCTGTGAGAGATAAAAACCTCGTCCGTAGAGATAGTCCACCTTGAAACCTATTCCGCTGATTTTGTTGATGTTGGAGGCGAAATAGGCTCGAACACGGTCCTCGCCGTTCTGGCTTCCACCCGCACTGTGGTAGGAGAGATTGGTGATGGGACTTAGCGTGTTGGAGAAGCGGAAGTCGCGCAAGGGAGAGAGTGCGAAGGAGAGAGGACGAAGGAAGAGAAACGTCTTCTCATCGTCGTTGCGATCGAAGAAGATGCGTGAGAGGCGCGGCGAAGCAAGGTTGGCAAGATAGTTGTAGGAGCCGTTGTAGCCGTCCGTATTATGGAAGTTGTTGAAGTGCTTGACCACGGTGTCATTGTTCTCAGCCGGAGTGACGTTGCCCAGTCGCTCGTCAATGGTCCACTGAAAAATGCCGATGGGCACCACCTTGTCGTGCTTGGTGGTGTCGCGGCCCCATGTCATGCGGTTGGAACCGTGCTGTACGTCTCCGAATCCGCTTGGATTTCCGTTCATGTTTCCGTTGTCTCCGAAACCGCCCATGCTATTGTTCATGGGGTCGGATTGCATCTGTCGGTTGACCTGTGCCGCCGACTGTAAGGCAACGATGAGCGTGCCAAGTATTGTCAGTAGTAAACGTTTTGTCATAGATAGGCAAGCGTTGTGCTGATTATAATGTCTAATGTTGCTGTTCGATGGCTTCCATGCCCCTGAGCAAGGCTTCTTCGTTGACGGGTATGAGGTGGTGGTGCCGTTCGGGCAGCGTCTTTCGCAGCGCCTTGATGACGTTCTCTGAATCCACCAGTGGCAGTGCCTTGAGCAAAGCGCCCAGCACGATCATGTTGAATGCCTTGGGGTTGTGCATCTCGATGGCCAGCTCCGTGGCCGGAATGCGATAGATGCTGATGTCGCTCCTGCTGGGCAGCTCGATGATAGCACTGGGGTCGTAGATGAGTGTTCCTCCCGGCTTGAGCGCCTTCTCGAACTTAGAGAGCGAGGCCTGGTTCAGGATTACGGCAGTGTCGAACTGGCTGAGGATGGGCGATGATATTTCCTCTTGGCTGATGATGACGGTGCAGTTGGCCGTACCGCCACGCTGTTCGGGGCCGTATGATGGTATCCACGTCACCTCCCTTCCTTCCATCAAGGCAGCGTAGGCCAGTATCTTTCCCATGGAAAGGACGCCCTGTCCGCCGAAGCCAGCAATGATTATTTCGTTATTCATTTCTCTTTGTTTCTATTTTACTCCTTCTTCGATGTTCTTCAGGTCGCCAAGTGGATAGGTTTTAAAGAGTTCTTCTTCCATCCATTCGTTGGCCTTAAGTGGCGACATCTTCCAACCGGAGTTGCAGGTGCTGACTACCTCTACGAGTGATGCGCCCTTGTGCTGAAGGCTGTTCTCGAAGGCCTTTCGGATGGCCTTGCGGGTGCGATTGACAGAGGCTACGTTGTGTACGGACTGACGTGTGACGTAGCACGTTCCTGGCAACGATGCCGCTATCTGTGTTATTTGCAGTGGATATCCATGCAGATTCACTTCCCGTCCGAAGGGGCATGTGCTTGTCTTCATACCCATCAGCGTGGTGGGAGCCATCTGTCCTCCCGTCATGCCGTAGATGGCATTGTTGATGAAGATGATGGTGATGTTCTCACCGCGGTTCAGTGCATGGATGGTCTCTGCTGTGCCGATGCATGCGAGGTCGCCGTCACCCTGATAGGTGAAGACGAGGTGCTCGGGCCACATGCGGTTGAGTGCGCTGGCCAGTGCGGGTGCCCTGCCGTGAGCGGCTTCGATCCAGTCAATGTCAAGATATCGGTAGGCAAACACGGCACAGCCCACGGGGCAGATGCCGATGGTGCTGTCCTCGATGCCCATCTCCTCGATGACCTCTGCCACGAGCTTGTGCACCAATCCGTGGCTGCACCCTGGGCAGTAATGCATGTCGGTATCGTTCATCAGCCGTGGCTTCTGGCTGACGATGTTTTCTGGTTGTATGAGTTCTTCTTTTGTCATTTTCCTACTGGCTGTCAAGCCGTAAAGCGAAGTACAAACTCGATGATCTTGCAGAGCATGGCAGCACCTATGACATAGAGGGCGGGCATTCGCTCTCCCTCCTTGTAGACGAAAAAGTAAAGTGCCAGCCCCACCGCTGCTCCGACGAGAAACACTACGTTGAGCAGGGTGCGGAGCTTCTCACGGTCAATACCTCTGTTTCGCTTGGCCCGTATGCGTTGCACCTCGGCTTCCAATTCTTCGAGTTGAGTCATCTGTTGTATCTGTATTTATACGTTATCTTTAATAAATTGGGCTATCTCATCGGGCGTGGGAACCATACCTCCCATGCGTCCGTAGTGGCTCACGGGACATTGTCCACCGACGGCAAGGCGCACGTCCTGCACCATCTGCCCAGCGTTGATCTCAACACAGATTATCTGCTTGACCTGCTGTGCCAGGGATGCTACTTGAGGGCTGGGGAAGGGCCAGAGGGTTATGGGGCGAAGGAGTCCCACCCTGATACCCTCCTTGCGGCATATCTCCATGGCCTTTCGGCTGATGCGTGCTGCACTGCCAAAGGCCACGACGAGTACGTCGCAGTCTTCGGTCCCACTGGTATCGTATCGCACTTCCGCAGCTGAGATGCGTGCGTACTTCTGCTGCAAGTCCTTGTTATGCTGCTCCATGACGGCAGGGGAGAGGTCGAGCGAAGTGAAGATGTTAGGCTGTCGTCCGTCTTTTCGTCCGGTGGCAGCCCAGGGGAAGCGCTCCTCTATCTGCTGACGCGTGAGGCGCGCCTTGTAGGGTGCAAGCTTCACCTTCTCCATCATCTGACCGATGAGTCCGTCGCTGAGCATCATGACGGGAGTGCGGTATTTGAAGGCGAGCTCGAACGAGAGGTCCACGAAGTCGGCCATCTCCTGCACGCTGGCCGGTGCCAGCACGATAATATTATAATCACCATTGCCGCCGCCTCGGGTGGCCTGGTTGTAGTCGCCCTGGCTGGGTTGTATGGTTCCCAGGCCGGGACCTCCGCGCTGCACGTTGACGATGAGTCCGGGTATCTCTGCACCAGCCATGTAGGTGATGCCCTCCTGCATGAGGGCTATGCCCGGGCTGCTTGACGATGTCATGACGCGTTTTCCGGATGCGCCTCCTCCATATATCATATTGATGCTTGCTACCTCGCTCTCGGCCTGCAGTACCACCATGCCAGTGGTCTCCCAGGGCTTCTCGAGGCAGAGCGTCTCGAGCACCTCGCTCTGTGGCGTGATGGGGTAGCCAAAGAAGCCGTCGCATCCGCATCGCATGGCGGCGTGTGCAATGGCCTCGTTGCCTTTCAGCAATACGTATTCTTCTTCCATTTTTATTCTTCAGCCGATTTTCTGTACACCGTAATACAACCGTCGGGGCAGACGATTGCGCAGGCCGTGCATCCGTTGCACTGTTCCCAGTCCGTCTGTTCGGCGTATGGGTAGCCCTTGTGGTTTACGGTCTTGCCGGTCAGGGTGATGAGTTGCTGCTTGCAGGCCACGGTACACAGGCCGCATCCCTTGCATCGCTCCACGTCCACCACGATGGCGCCGTACGTTTTCTTCATATCTGTATCTTGTTTGTTTCTGAGTTTCAGACTCTCTCTTTGTCTCTCTACACATTGTAACTCTGCACGTCCCTGAAGTTGATGATGTCGAGCAGCATCTGCCGGGCCATCAGAGCCTCGCTTTGTGGGTTGAGGTCTATGGCGTGTGCGTAGCATTCCAGGGCTTGCTTCCAGTCGTTGCGCTGCCTGTTGAGGTGCCCCATCCAGAGATAGACCTCATCGTCGCGTCCTGCTTCGAGCATGGCCCCATGCAGCATCCTCTCTGCTTCGTCGAGCCTGCTTTCGTGCAGCAGCACGCGCACAGAGTTCTTCGTTTCTTGTTTCATCTTGCAAAGTTACTACTTTTTTTTGCATATAATCTTGCGTAACGCAGTAAAAATGCCACAATTTAATATTTATTAAACATTATGCCGCAAATCGTCGTCGGGTAAAAACAATCAGGCATGAAATTCGCTTGAACTTCATGCCCGAAAATTGTATGTATCAGTTAGTCTGTTGGCTGAATGTATCGTTCACGGACGAGCGTTGCACCTCACGCTTTAGTCCTCCACGACCCCCGTTCGAACCTTCTTGACGGGTTCCGTCACAGGGGCCTTCGCCGGTTCGAATGCGTCCATGGCCGACTCGAAGAGTTCGTTGGCGCGGTCAACCGTCTTTCTGCGGAACTTGCCGCTGCGGGGCAGCAGCTTGGTGCCGGCCTTGTTGAGGGCATACTTGTCGTTGATCCATTCCTCGGCACGGTAGATGGTGCCGTTGTTGCCTTCCTGGTCCTCGCCATAGTACCAGGCCAGGCCCGACTGGATGAGCGTCACCTTGCCCTCCTCGATGCATACGGCCATCGTGTAGCGGTAGCGTGAGCGGTCGAGGTTGAGGAATTTCTTGGTATATACCTGATACTCACATACCTTTGCTACGAGCGTGTCGGGCGTGTCCATGTTCATGCGAGCATAGTTGCCGGGTGCGGGGATGGAGGCATCCACGAGGTTCTGCAGCCAGGGCTTGAGGATGGCGTAGATGGCCTGCTTGCTCTTTCCGGGCACGCGGAAAGATTTCTGGAAGGTCACGATGCCGTTCTGCTCGGGCACGGCTCCCTTGAGATAGGGAGAGTCGTCGCGCTTCTTGGCCACGACCAGGATGGGGAGGCACAGCGCTATGATAAAAAGTATTCTCTTCATATTCCTTTCGGTTTTGATTTTACGTTGCAAAATTACGAATAAAATACGAGATGAACAAATTTGACGCACTTTTTTCCGTCCCTTTTCACATTTATTTAATCTTTTGTCGTATCTTTGCAGACAGAATCATTAACCGACAAAAAATCATAGCAACGTGTTTTCAGGAATTGTAGAAGAGACGGCCGTGGTGACGGCCATTGAGAAGGAGCTGGACAATGTTCACTTCACGTTGAAGTGCAGCTTTGTGGACGAGCTCAAGATAGACCAGAGCGTGGCGCACAATGGCGTGTGCCTCACGGTAGTGCGTATCGAGGACGGACAGTACACCGTCACGGCCATGCGCGAGACGCTGGAACGCAGCAACCTGGGCCTGCTCAGCGTGGGCGACGAGGTGAATGTGGAGCGCTCCATGATGATGAACGGCCGTCTGGACGGCCACATCGTGCAGGGCCATGTGGACCAGACGGCCGAGTGTATCGGCGTGGAAGACCAGGAAGGCAGCTATCAGTTCACCTTCCGCTATGCCTTCGACAAGGCCATGGCCAGCCGAGGCTACTTCTGTGTGGACAAGGGCAGCGTAACGGTCAACGGCACCAGCCTGACCGTGTGCAACCCCACCGAGGACACCTTCCAGGTTTGTATCATACCCTACACCTTCGAGCACACCAACTTCCATAATATAAAGATAGGTACGTGCGTCAATATCGAGTTTGACATTATCGGAAAGTACATTGCCCGTATGCAGGCGCTAAACGCCTGAAGTCCTGCTTATTGCTGTGCGTCGCGCTGTCTGCGCTGACCGCCGAAGCCACCGCCACGCTGGCCCATGCGCTCGCGTCTCTGCTTCTCGGCCTCCTCGTACTTGGCATACTGCTCAGCGGTCAGGATGGCCTTAATCTTGGCGTTCGACTCCTCCTGACGCTTCTGCCATGCCTCACGGTCGAAGTTGCCGCGCTGCATGCCCTGTCCGCCATTGGCACGGATAGAGTCCATCTGAGCCTTCTGACGGTTGGCCTCGGCCAGGAACATGTCATAGAGCTTCTTGTACTGTTCGTCGTTGGTGCCGCATGTCTCCTTGATGCGATCGGCCTGACGGGTGGCCGTCTGCTCGGGGTTGAACTCTCTGCGCTGGGGCTGAGCCTGTACACTTACGCTTGCCAGCACGAGGCAAGCAGCCATTAAAATCTTTTTCATACTACTTTTTGGGTATTGTGGACATCTCGTGTGGGGAATGTTTTTTGATGAAACCAAAAGTGCAAAATTGCACACGAAGCACGAAGAACGCGAAGAAATTACTTTGTGCTACTGAGCTCCTTTTTCAAGCTTCGTGCACTTCGCACCTTCGTGAGCATCCTCATCTGCTATTGCCATAGCTTCCACTTTTTTTCTTGTGCATTTTTGTGCCATTTTGGTTTCAAAATACCATGTTCACACGAATTCCGCAAGAACCACTTTTCTAATTGGTTAGTAAATCGTTGTTGTCTATTGTTATTGATGCCTCAAGTGTCGAAAGGTTTAAAATGCGCTCCAATTCGTCGCTTTCAGAACTACGATACTTAAGTGATGATTAAAAATAACTTGGTACAAAATTATCACTAAATCACTCCATATCCAGGATATGCCAGCTATCTTGTTACCGGAATAAATATGGTTCTGCGTCAATTTAGGTGCTAGCTTGTCATTCCGACGAAGGAGGAATCTCTACTTTGTGACGTATCATAAAGTCCAATCCTGTTTTTATAAGTCCTTGTTGGGCTGAGATCTACATTTTGATCAAGTCAAAAGTCCTT
>JAZLFZ010000074.1:0-10386 GCA_045616065.1 Bacteroidaceae bacterium
CCTAAAGTCGACGCAGAGACGCAAAGATTATTACTTTATTTTGTCTCTTGTCCTATTAAAAACTTTGCGCCTCTGCGTCGACTTTAGGCCGTCGCCAAAAGTGCGTTTCAAAAAAACATTCTGTGCCTAATCGTATATCGTTCCCAGAAAAAGATCAGCATAACAATTAAATCAGAAAAAGAGATGAAAGGAAAATCACTTTTCAGAGCACTCCTGATGACTGCTTCGATGGGACTTGGCCTACAAGCCTCGGCCCAGGAGAATTATTTTGTTACCACTCAAACACAAGTGGCCAACGACACTGCCAGCGTAGAATCAAGCATGTCGGCCGAGCAGCAGTTCCTCAACAAGCACTTCCCATTCCGGTCCGTTTGCGACTGGACAAAGGGCATGCGCTTCATGGTCATTCCGGGTGAGAAGGATACGTACCTGAACATTTTCTTTGACAGGAAAACCGACAAGGAGCTCTCGACCGGAGAACTGAAACACCATATATTAATATACCAGGGCTACAGCGTCACCGACCGCGGATGGATCCAGTTCAACTTCGACGTCTTCGGCTCTGAGGAGAAGGTATACCACGAGGTCCGCAACCTATCCTTTGCCGAGTACTGCCAGAAGATTTCGGGAGGTGGCGTACCCTCGCTTGCCTATCTGGACGACGTGGACGTGGCCAAAAAAGAATTGCTGGGCAAGGAACTCTGGACGGCCCACGAGATATTCTACAAGGATGACGCTTCGAGCCGCAACGGATTCCGCGAGGCTCCCCTCCCCCTCGACACGAAGGTCAAGGTAACAGCTGTCGGCGTGGGTACACGTGAATACTCCGTGAAAATCGTGGTGGAGGACGAGAAGGGCAACAAATACTTCCAGCACTGCACCATGAGCCACACCAACTGCGGACTGAACGACAACGACCTCATTGGCAAGAACGAGCAGCACCTCTTCGACAACGCCTTCAGGTTCAAGCCCAAGTTCAATTCGGAAAAAGATCGCAGAAGGGCCGATCCCACAAAGGAATTCTCGGCTCTGCCTCGCACGGGTCCAAGCAGCCCCACAGACACCAAGTACGTCAACTTTGCCGGAGCCGTGAGTGGTGTGGTAGGAAAGGGCGAATCGAAAGAAATCATAAAGCTATCGAAGGGTAATCCCGACAAGACGGTGAAGAACCGCGACGGCAGCGTGACCTGGTATTACTCGGACGGCACGGAGATCACCTTCAACAAGAAAGGTATCTCAACCCGGGTCAGACAGAAGTAAGAACTTAACATTCAATAAGGAATGGGGCACTTCACAAATATTTGCGAAGTGCCCCATTTACTTTCTCTTGGGGGACGTGAGGGCAAACGATTTTGCCCCCATGTCTTATTCCATACTATCCTCTGCCTTCGTCGTTTCACCAGACATGGCAGTTGCCACCTTGGCAGCAATCTCATCGAGCAACTCAGGATTATCGCTAAGCATACGTTTCACGGCATCGCGACCCTGACCGATGCGGGTACCATTGTAGCTGAACCACGAGCCCGACTTTTGAAGAACCTCGAACTGTACACCCAGGTCGACAACTTCGCCCACCTTACTGATACCCTCGCCGAAGCCAATCTCAAACTCAGCCTTGCGGAAAGGAGGTGCCACCTTGTTCTTGACAACCTTCACACGGACCTGGTTGCCGATAGGTGTATCACCCTCTTTGATTGTGCTGACCCTGCGAATGTCGAGACGAACGCTGGCGTAGAACTTCAGAGCATTACCACCCGTTGTCGTCTCAGGGTTGCCAAACATGACACCGATCTTCTCACGCAACTGGTTGATAAAGATACAGGTTGTATTCGTCTTGTTGATGGTAGAGGTCAGCTTACGCAAAGCCTGACTCATCAGACGAGCCTGCAGACCCACCTTGTTGTCGCCCATATCGCCCTCAATCTCAGCCTTGGGAGTGAGGGCAGCCACAGAGTCGATAACGATGATGTCGATGGCACTGGAGCGGATGAGCTGGTCGGCAATCTCGAGCGCCTGTTCACCATTGTCGGGCTGACTGATCCAGAGATTATCGATGTCCACACCCAACTTCTGTGCATAGAAGCGGTCGAAGGCATGTTCTGCATCGATGAAGGCTGCAATGCCACCAGCCTTCTGTGCCTCAGCAATGGCATGGATGGCCAGCGTCGTCTTACCCGAACTCTCGGGACCGAAGATCTCAATGATACGTCCCTTGGGATAACCACCGACGCCAAGTGCATGGTCGAGGGCAAGCGAACCGGTAGGAATAACCTCGACATTCTCCACTTTCTCTTCACCAAGCTTCATTATCGAGCCCTTTCCAAAGTCTTTCTCAATCTTGCCCATAGCCTCCATCAAGGCCTTCATCTTCATGGCCTTGGGATCGAGGGCTTCCATATTTAATTCTTTCTTTGCCATAATCTTTTAGTTCATAGTGCACAATTCATAGTTCATAGTTGATGATCTGTGCGATGTTCTTCTTATAATATGCTCACAATGCATAAAACTATGAATTATGCACTATGAACTTCGAACTATTACTTTACAATTCCAGGTCTCCGTCGTGAATCTCATGCCAGGGCAGCCCCTGGATATTGAGCTGCTCCATGAAGGGATCGGGATCGAACTCCTCCACGTTGTGCACACCGGGCTTGTTCCAAAGTCCCTTCATGAACATCATGGCACCAATCATGGCAGGCACACCCGTAGTGTAGCTGACACCCTGCATGCCAGTCTCCTCGTAGGCAGCCTGGTGCGAACAGTTGTTGTACACATAATAGGTATGCCCCTCGCCACCACGAAGACCACGGATGCGACAACCGATAGACGTCTCGCCCTCGTAGTTCTCGCCCAGGTCCTGAGGATTGGGCAGCACAGCCTTGAGGAACTGCAAGGGAACGATCTTGACCTTGCGCATGATGCCATCCTCGTCGGGAGCCACGTACTCCACCTCGTCGATGCGATCCATACCGATGTTCTGGATCACCTCGAGGTGCTTCAGGTAAGCCTCGCCGAACGTCATCCAGAAGCGGGCACGCTTGAGTGTAGGATAATTGATCACGAGGCTCTCAATCTCCTCGTGATGAAGCAGATAGCTCTCGCGGGGACCCACGTTGGGATAATTGAGGGGCTTGTGGATGGCCATAGGTTCGGTGACCACGTACTTGCCGTCCTCCCAGTAGAGTCCCTCCTGCGTAATCTCACGAAGGTTAATCTCGGGGTTAAAGTTGGTAGCAAAAGCCTTGTGATGATTGCCGGCATTGCAATCCACGATGTCGAGGTAATGCATCTCGTCGAAGTGGTGCTTGGCAGCGTAAGCGGTATAGATGGAGGTGACACCGGGATCGAAGCCACAACCGAGGATGGCACAAAGACCAGCCTTCTCGAAACGCTCACGGTAAGCCCACTGCCAGCTGTACTCGAAGTGAGGCTGGTCGTCGTGATGAGGCAGCACAGCATCCTTGTAGGCCTCAGCCGAAGGGAATTCGGGCTCGTAGTTGGCCGTATCCAGATAGTTGCATCCAGCCTGCAGGCAAGCCTCCATGATGGTGAGGTCCTGATAAGGCAGGGCCAGGTTCATCACCAGGTCGGGCTTGTACTCGCTAAGTAGCGACACCAGTTCCTCCACGCTGTCGGCATCCACTTGTGCGGTGGTGACCTTGGTGCCATACTTCTCGTTCAGCAGGGTTGCCAGCGCGATACACTTGCTCTCGGTACGAGAGGCAATCTTAATCTCGGTAAAAATGTCCTTGTTCTGCGCTACCTTGTGTGCGGCTACCGTAGCCACGCCACCTGCGCCAATGATAAGTACTCTTCCCACGATATTTCTGTTTTAAATTTATAGATTCAAAATATGATAAAGTTTTCCCTCCAAGAATAAGTCAAAGTTCCTCCTCGCTGATGCCCAGACAATGCAGAATGGCATAGCCCAACTGCTCGTACGTACAGCCTTCGGGCAACAGAGGCCCGGGAGTGGTGGTCAGCACCGTAATGTTTTTCTTGGGCAGACCGGCCTCGACGTGCGCCTCGTGGCAGTCCTCTATCTCGTCGCTGAGGCGTTCGCCATGTTCCTGCCAGTCGGCCACAAGGATCAGTCGCTTGACGTCGGGGCTCGACATGGCTACACGTGCCACCTGCACCAGCAACGATTCGCCTGCCATGATGGTGAAGTCTTCCTCCTCGACCACAGCCATGGAGAATTCGCCCAGGTTCTCGTCGGCAAAGGCAAAACCGTCCACCTCCCTGCGAAGGTTGTGGGGTTCGAGATGCCCCATCTGCGTTTCACCCTTCTGGCAGACGAGTATGACCATCACCTCCTTGTTCCCCTCCTCTACCCCACCATCGAGCGCGTTGCAAAGGAACAACGTAGGCAGGTCGCAGTCAGGAATGGGACGCTTCAGGTCCCGTTGCAGATTGACAATAAAATCGTAGGCCACACTATCTACATAGTTGGCATCCATGACTATTACACTCTCGGCAAAGCGAGGCATCTGGGGAGGCATTGCACTATCCATGGTTCAATTATTGCTTGTTTAACGTGCAAAGATACGAATAAGCAATCGTTTTTCCAAATTTAATTGGCAAAAACAGAACACCAAACCTCAGGAATGCAAAAAAGGTGCCCCGCACGGGGGACACCTTAATTATAATTATACCAGATTTGGGAATCTTCCCCAAGAGGCAATCTTACTTCAGCACCTTCTTGCCGTTCTGGATGTAGAGACCCTTTACAGCCTTGCTGACGCGACGACCGCTGAGGTCGAAGATGGGAGCGTCGCCGTTCTGCTGCGAAACAGCATGGATAGACGTAGTGTCCTTCTCAACCTTCACGAACTGTGCATTCTTGACCTGAGGAGCATCCTTGTAGGTGCTATAGATACCCTTTACGGTCAGCTTGTCGCCCACCTCAATGCCGAGGCTCTCGAAGTTCTTGGTCTGACCCTCCAGGTCGAGCACACCGTAGATGTAGATCTGTGCATCGCCCTCCTTGATGTAGAGGTTGCCATACTGGGTGTTTACAATCTCAGTTACCACACCGGTCAGCTCGTACAGAGTCTCGGTGTCAGCCTTCTGCAGGAAGTCAGCGATGCTGATGTGGCCACCGTCCTTGATCTCGGGCTCCTCGGGAGTGGGTGTATCGCTGCTGGTCTTGCCGTTCTTCGAGACGAGGATGTTGTTCTTATCGAACTCGAAGATGGCATCGCCCTCAGCAGGCTGATACTTCTTCACCTTACCCTTAACCACAACCACGTCGCCAGCGGCCAGGTCGTCCTGAGAGGCGAACTTGCCACCCTCGAAGCTCAGACCACCATACACCTCAAACTGCTGGCCAGCCTCGGTGCCGTCCTCAGAGATCCAGTAGGTGATGGAACCATAGTTTGAATTGTAGCTGTCGGTCTTCACCACGATACCCTTTACGTATACATCCTGTGTCAGGTCGTAACTGCCATCAGTAATGATGCCTACAACCTGGCTCACGGTATAGGCCGTAGCCTCGGTGTTGCTGGGATCCTTCAGGGCAGGGCCTTCGCCAGCTTCAACCTTCACGAACTGTGCATTCTTGATCTGAGGAGCATCCTTGTAGGTGGTGTAGCGACCTACGACGGTCAGCTTGCTGCCCACCTTGATGCCCAGGCTTGCAAAATTCCTTGACTGACCAGCCTTATCGAGCACGCCATAGATGTAGACCTTGGCACCGTCCTCCTCAATGTAGAGGTTGCCATACTCGGTATTGGCAATCTCGGTAACCACGCCGGTCAGCTCATAGTCGGTAGCCTCGTCAGCCTTGGAGAGGAACTCAGCAATGCTGATGTGGGGAGCATCTACCTGAGGCTCGTCGGGAGTAACAGGAGTATCGGGAGTGGTGGGAGTATCGCCACCGCCCTCACCATCGAAGGTCAGGGTTATTGACTTTACGTAGATCGACTTGGCCGTCTCGCCACCAGAGATGAGCGAGATCTTAACCTCACCCGTTGCACCAGCCGCGGTGAACTCGTAGGTTTCGTTGTTTGACTTGGCAATAGCCGTCTCGCCAAACGATGTGCCACCTACGGTTACCTTCATCGAGTTCTCGGCCGTGTTGCTGGAGGCCACAATGGTAATCTTGGTCACATTGCCCGTAACCGTGGTGGTCAGGTCGCTCGAAGTCTTGCTGAACTGGATGCCACGTCCGTTCTGATTATCGAAAGAGTTAGGCTTGCCGCTGGTAACCCATGCCAGACCACCCTCTTCGCAATTCAACACCTGGCCTGCAGCCCAAGCCGTACCGGTGGCATTACCCGCAAAAGTGGTGGTAATGTCTTTTGCCACTGCACTTGCGCCAAAGAGCAGCATACAGAGCAAGAGAGGAAAACTGAGTAAAAGTTTCTTCATAAACGTGTGGTTTTAATTATTTATTATATTAAGTATATCACTTGCAAAATTACAAAACATTTCGCAAAGCACCAATAATGAATGACCTTTTTTAGTACTTTCTTCATAAAATTGTAATAAAAAACGGCACACACGCAAAAACGTGGTGCCGTTGCCGTATTATCAATTACAAAACTATCTTAACGAGCAGGCCTGCCCGGTTTGACATGAGGGAGGGCTTAGAAGCCACCGCCGCCGCCAAAGCCGCCGCCGCCACCGAAGCCACCGCCTCCGCCGAAGCCGCCGCCTCCGCCGAAGCCACGGCCACCGCCCATGCCACCGAAGTTGCGGCGGGGTGCAAAGATCTGCACGAGCTGCTGGGGAGTGAGCATCTGCATGAATTCAGCCATATACTTCTTGGTCACCTCAAGGCGCTTTGCAGCCGAGGTAGCCTGCTGCTCCTGCATCTCCAAGGCATCCTTGATCTTGCTGAAGCACTCCTCATCGGTCATCTTCTCGGGCTTCTTGTCGTCGTCCTGACCCATGCGGCCGAAGTTCATCTGCATGCCCGACTGCAGCTCCGTCTGATACTCCTTATATTTCTCTATGAAAGCCGTCTTGGCGGCCTCGTCCTTGATGCCAAGTTCCTTGGCCATGGATTCACTCTGCCTTTGGATTTGCTCTGCGCGCTGCTTGGCACGTTCTTCCTCACTCATACGCTGACGGTTGCGCTGTGCACTCATGGTCATGCAGCTCATCAGTGCGATTGCCAGCAAAAAAATTGTCTTTTTCATTTTTACTATGATTTTAAGTTAGTCAACACATGCAGGAGTTCCGACCGCCAACTCGTAGTACGTTGTCTCGTCTTTGTCCTACATTAGTATTGACCAGCTTTGTAAAGAAAGGTTTAAAACTAACCGTAAAACATATTTCACTTCGAGCGGAAGATATTTTTTCACGCAGCAAGAAAAGTTTTCTCACGCAGCAAGAAAAGTTTTTCCACGCAGCAGAAAAAGTTATTTCACGCAGCAGAAAAAGTTTTTCCACGCAGCAGAAAAAAATAAGCGACGCTGCGTCGTAAAACATCACACGCTGCATCGAAGAGTCCCACATGCGACGTCAGAGAATTCCATACAGCAACATATAAAAATGGTTCTTCTGAGATTTGGAGTGATTATTTTTATGAGTCATCTGGAATTTTGAGTGGAGATTTTTAGAAACTATTTTGAGTTTGATTTTGAGGAGCGTAGCGACGACCTCCTAAAAAAGAAGGCGTACAATTGATTGTAGGGGTGATTTTTTGTTCTGATTTTCAGTCAGATTTCTGAATCCTGGCATGTGCATCCATAGAAATCAAATCAAAATCAAAAACTAAAAATCAACCATACAATAGCCCCCGAACGATGGGCTCTATGAGTGAGGTCGTCGCTGCGCTCCTCAAAATCCAACCGAAAATCATTTCGGAAAATCCAAACTGATATGGGTGGACATTAGTAATTATCACTCCAAATACCGGAAGACCCAAAAAATAATTTATCAAGTATGGAGTACAGTCTTGTCAGGCGTGGTGATCCACGCCAACCAGAGAAGGGAAAGAAGGTGTTTGCCTCGGCACAGTGCCACGAGGTGATAGACTTGGAGACGCTGGCGAAGCATATCAAGCAGCACGGATGCGTGTATGGTGTTGGCGACTTTCAGGCCATAACGAGCATCCTGGCCGATGCCGTGGCCGAGCAGTTGAGGAATGGCAACCAGGTGGAGCTGGGCAGCTTGGGTAAGTTCTTCGTGACGCTGGATTGCGAGGGTGCCGAGAGCGTGGAGGACTTCGACCCGAAGCACAACATCAGGGCCTTGCGTCCTCACTGGGCTCCCAGCAAGGAGTTCAAGCACCTGCGCGACGGAGTCGAGTTCGTGCAGAATGTAGACCGCAAGACGGAGAAGGAGGCCCTGCGAATGACTGCTGAGAAACGCCGCGAGGGATAAGGGGGGCCGCCTGAAAATGAAGTTTTTTTGCACTGCACAGTGTATTTCTTTGCCTTCTGCATTGCAGTTACAAATTATTTAGGTATATTTGCATGCGAAAAAGTTCGCAACGAAAAAGTTCGCATAACGTAAGGCTCAGAATATGAATCCATTCAAGTTCGGAACAATCGTAAAAAACGAGTTCTTCACTGACCGCATAAAAGAGTTGGAGCAGGTAAAACAGCTGCTTGACGGCGAGAATCATCTTGTACTCATCTCTCCTCGCCGCTTTGGCAAGAGTAGTTTGATAGCAAAGGCTCTGGCTGAGATAGGTCGACCATCCATCACAATCGACCTGATGAAGGTTGTCAGTACGGAAGACCTTGCAGCACAGATACTCAAGGGGGTGTTCCGGCTGTACAAGATGGAGAAGGTGAAGCATTTCATGTCCCATTTCCGCATTTCTCCAACCGTGTCCTATAACCCGATGACTGATGGTTGGGATGTAAGTTTCATGCCCACCATGGACAAGGCCGTGATGGTACTTGAAGACGCCTTGTCGCTCCTGGAGAAGGTCAGCACACCAGAAGCCAAACTGATTGTTGTCTTTGACGAGTTCCAGGAGGTGGATGAGATAGACAAGAATCTGCTCAGGATATTGCGAGCCACGATGCAAAGGCAGGAGGGGCTTAACTATGTGTTCATGGGTAGTCAGGAGTCTATGATGGAAGAAATCTTCGACAAGAAGAAATCGCCGTTCTACCATTTCGGCTGGCGCATCACCTTGAAGAAAATCCCTTATGAGGATTTTCATTCGTACATCTCCGTCCGAATGCCCCAAGTGCCAGGCAAGTCCCCGGAAGAGGTTGCCGACGAGATTCTTCGTTTTACCAATGTTCATCCCTACTACTCGCAACAACTGGCCGCAGCCGTCTACAACATGATCATCTATAATCATGTAACTGAAGATGTGGTAAGACTCGCCATCCGTCAGCAGGTGGAGGAGCACGACCTTGACTACGAACGCTTGTGGGTGACTATGAAGCGTACGGACAGGATGATCCTCACATTGCTGGCCAGAAGAGAAAATCCGCTTACGGATCGCAATGTTCCTACAAGCACCGCGTTTAGTGCCATCAAGCGTCTGGTGAAACAAGGCTATGTCATCAAATCAGCGTCATACGAGCTTGAGGACCCCTTCTTCGGACAATGGATTTTGAGAGAGAAAGCACTATAGAAGAGTCACCCCCTTTGTGAATGAAGGACTGAAACAAATATGGACTGCGCCTCACCATCCAGTGAGGTGCTTTTCATTTTTTCCGAAAAAACTTGCCGTTAGGGGTATTGAAAAGCAGCACTTGTGTGTTATATAGGTAGAGGCAGCGGAAGCTGACCCGAACGATGATCAAGACGAAGCGAATGAACTACCGTAAAGAAGATTTCGAAATCCTATACAAGACCCACTACGGGCAGATGTACCGTGTGGCTTACCTCATACTGCAGGATGAGGAGGACGCACGCGACGCTGTCAGTCAGGTCTTCACACAGCTGTGCCGACGGCCGCCCCGTGTTGAGGACGGGGAGCTGACGGCCTACCTGCTGGCCTCCACCCGCAACCGTAGCCTCAATGCGTTGAGGGACAGGAGGAAGCACGTTGCCCTGACACCCGACATGGCCGTCGACATACCGGAACAGGCTGATGCGCACGACGAACTGATGGACGAGCTGAGACGCCTCATCCGTGAGGAACTCTCGCCACAGGACCAGCGCATCCTCGCCCTCCGCTACGAGGATGACCTGTCGTATGCCGAGACGGCCGAGATACTGGGCATCAGTACGGCTGCCGTGAACAAGCATGTGACGCGTTCGTTTGCGAAACTCAGGAGCTTCCTGAAGAAGCAATCTGCATTTTCTATGCAGAAGTTAAAAGGTAATAAGTTAGTGAACAAATTTATTTTTATAATTATTGTGGTAAATTAAACTAATATTAAAATAAGATTAAACCTTGAAAGTGTCACAAAATGGAGTTTAATATTTTTTTAATATAATTTTAATATACCATTATAAAAATCA
>JAZLFZ010000075.1:0-6616 GCA_045616065.1 Bacteroidaceae bacterium
ATCTGAAACCAAAAATAGCACAAAAATGGCAAAGAACATCTTATTGTTCTATACAACATAATAAGCAGATGAATTCATTTTTGTGATATTTTTGTGCCATTTTTGGTTTCGAAAAGTAACTACCCTATCACTCGAAATGTCGGATGACCCTTAAACAAACATCCTCACCAAAATGCGCAGCAATACGCTGCCTTTGGAGAACGATTATAGTAAGGATCGCCCTAGGGGCTCGACATCTTAACTAAAATCATAACTAAAATCATAAAGGTGGGAATCTTCAATTATTTAATCAACACTAAATGATGTTTAGAAAATCGCCTAAAAGTGGTGTTTTATCTCCATTTTCGTGTGCCATTAGAGTGCGTTATGGTTTCAAGAAAAACTAATAAAGAATGTTAAATTACACCGTGTAGTTGCATTTTCTGGTCGTTTTGTTTGTGTAAAATTACAAAAAGTAGTTACTTTGCCGACAGGAAAACTAAAAGTTGTAATTTCAAAAAGTAGGAAAGCATTATGAAGGAACTAACGGACAAAGAGATGGAACTGATGGAAATCCTGTGGCGCAGACCCGAGGGATTGACCATGCGCGAGCTGTACGAACTGTTGCCCGAGCCACGCACGCACTTCAACACCGTGAGCACGTTCGTGCGCCGGCTGGAGGAGGAGGGCTTCGTCCGTCACGAGGCACTGGGTGGCCGCCTCTTCCGCTACCTGGCCGCCATCAGCAGGTGGGACTACGAGAAGCGTGAGCAGAAGAGTTTCCTGGGCCGTTTCTTCAATGGTTCGCACATGGCCTTCGTCCGCCACCTCGTCAAGGAGGAGGAGATCAGCAAGGAGGAGCTGGAAGAACTCATTGAGTTAATTCATAAGTCGTAATTCATAATTCATAATTAGCATCACAATGATCAGTCAGATTCTGCTCTATTCGCTCAAGTCCGCGTTGACACTGACGCTGCTCTATGTGCCCTATACGCTCATGCTGCAGAAGGAACGATTCTTCCGGCTGAACCGTGTCGTTCTGCTCAGCATCATCGCACTCAGCCTCGTGCTTCCGCTTTGCAATGTCAGCTGGATGAGTCTGGACAACAGTCCCATCGTTCGAGCCACCCACCAGCAGATGATAGAGGTGGGCATCCCGGTGCGTGTGGCCGACGACGGCATCACCGTGTCGTATCAGCTGGCCGAGGAGCGTACATCTCTCTCGTGGTTCGCCCTCCTGGCCATCGTGTTCTTTGTGGGCATGGCCATCTCGGTGGTTGTCCGCAGTCTGCAACTGGGCATCCTTTCCTACGCGATGCGCTACCGGAATCTGTGGACAAGACGTCTGGGGGACGGTACTCGCGTGTGCTGTCGCAAGGGCAAGTTCACCCCCTACAGCTGGATGCACACCATCGTCATCAGCGAGGAGGACTGGAACGAGGGGGAACGCGAGATAGTGCTGCACGAGACAGGCCACATCCGTGCCCGTCACTCGTGGGACATGTTGTTGCTGATGCTCTGTCAGGCCTTGCAGTGGTACAACCCATTTGCCTGGATGATAGCCAGCTCACTCTCGGACGTGCACGAATATGAGGCCGACGACTATGTGTTGCGGCAGGGTGTCAGCCAGCACGGCTACATGATGCTGCTGGTCAAGAAGGTGGCCACATCGCAGGGCTATTCCTTTGTGAATGGACTCAACAAGAGCACGCTGAACAAGCGCATCTTGATGATGAAGGAGAAGGTGGCCACAAATCCCTGGATGCGAGCCAAGTTGCTCTACCTCTTGCCCGTCTGCGTCCTGGTGCTGAGTGCCTTCGCCACGCCCGACATCTCGGCACCGGTGGAGAAGGCACTGACGAAACTGGAGAACCACAATGTAGAAAATACAGACACCAAGCAGACCGGCATTACGGCTGAGCTGGAACAGGTGAACGACATCCTGGCACGTGAAGAGCTGACCGAAAGCGATCCGCTGGTGGTCATCGACGGAAGAATCGCCAATGGGGGCAAGGTGGCCGATGTCTTGGAGAAGGAGGGACTGACGCCCGACATGATTGCCAGTATGACCGTACTGAAGGGTGTGTCTGCTACCTCTATGTGGGGCGAGCAGGGCAAGAATGGAGCGATCGTCATTACCACCACCCATGCCACGGAAACGCGAGCCAACGATGAGGAAAGCAAAACCGAATCGGACCTGCTGCTGGAAGACATCGTAAGTCGCATCCCCAATGCCAAGATTGGTGCTGACGGAAGCGTGTACGTGGATGGTAAGAAGGTAGATAAACTGCTTGTTAATGATAAGAATGCCCTCGAAGACCATTCTGCTGCCAACCAGCCAAGTCCTGTTACAAAGGAAGTCCAGCCAGAACTTGATGAAAGTGGAACGCAACTCTATATGAACCATTTCCGTTACCCTGTCGAAGCGCAGGAATATGGAGTGACTGGTGAATTCACGGTAGAGTTCTATGTGGAGACTGACGGTTCCATATCTGAGGTAAAAGCCCACAGACGCGATGATAAGGCATCAGCTAGCCGGCCAGATGTGACGGTAAATGCGTTTCGTCGTAAGGTGGAAACTAATAGCCAGCCCCTGTTGGAAGGCGAAAAACGCGCAACGGAGGCGTTACTCCGAGAGTGCGAGCGAGTGGTCAAGCTTACCTCTGGAAAATGGACACCGGGCTATGTCGAGGATGAGCAGGGCAACCGAACACCCCAACGCATGAAGATGTCCGAACCGTTTACCTTCCGGTTAAACTAACTTGTTTCTGGTCGTTTAGTCGTTTAGGAGATTAGTTGTTTAGGAATGTATGTTCTGCTTCCTCATTTGCTAAATGTTACTATCTCTAAACGACTAATGACCAATCCCCCAAACGACTAAACGACAAATCCCCTAAACAACTAAACATCAGCGAGAAATGAAAAACGCATTCTTTCTGGTCAGCCTGTGCTGTACCCTTACCTTATCTGTTCTGTCATGTCAGGACAAGCCCCAAAAGACCTTTGTCATCGAACCAGCGGCAAAGCCCGAGACGTTCACCATTGATAGTGTGACGTTCACCATGCTTGGCATCGAAGGCGGTACGTTCACCATGGGAGCTGCCCAGGAGACACCGGACACATACCCAGACGAGCTGCCTGCTCATAAGGTCACACTTAGCAGTTTTATGTTGGGTGAGACGGAGGTGACTCAGGCTTTATGGGATGCCGTCATGGACTATAATCCAAGCAGTTTCCTCCAACCCGACTACCCCGTGGATAATGTGTCGTGGGAAGAATGTCAGGATTTTATTGTCCGTCTCAACGAATTGACACATAAGCGCTTCCGTCTGCCTACCGAGGCAGAATGGGAGTATGCCTGCCGAGGTGGAAACAAGAACGAACACACCCGGTTCAGCGGCAGCGATACGTTGAACAATGTGGGATGGAACAAAGGCAACTGTCAGGAGCCACACCCTGTGGGCAGCCTTCAGCCCAACCGCCTGGGGCTCTACGACATGTCGGGCAATGTCTGGGAGTGGTGCAGTGACTACTATGCACCCTATCCGGAGGGTGAGGTTGTCAATCCGAAGGGCCCTGCCGAAGGTAACTACCATCTTTGTCGTGGTGGATGCTGGTCGGGTGGAGAAAAGGGATGCTCGCCCAGCATCCGTAGCCGCTTGAGTATAGGTGGCAAGCGCAATGTCATCGGTTTCCGACTAGCCTTAGACCCTCATCCAACCCATCACGTGAATGGCGGGGAGTAGAATGGAGGACGACTAAACGATCAATCCCCTAAACGACTAATTATTAGCAAGAAATGAAAAAGCTATTCTTTCTGGCCAGCCTGTGCTGTGCCCTTACCCTTAGTGCCCAAGAGGCAGATTACCCCAAGAAGGAGAGTCTTCAACCCATCGAAAAGATGCAGTTGCGCGTGCAGTATGATGTAGATTGGCATTACGACCTGAAGCATCCCGAGAAGGTGAAGTATGACAAGATGTACACCGAGATCGGACAGACGGTATGCCACAGCTATGTGGAGCGCGAGTGGAACAATGAGGTGAAGTTCAACAAAAGCTTTGAAGAAAGCGGGGAGCGAGGCACCAACGCCTTCGGTGCTTTGTATTCCAATATCGGAGAGATATTTGTCGGCTATCCTAAAGGCTCAACCACAGTAATTTTCAGCCTCGACATGCTTAATGCGTACAAGTATGAGGAGGAGACAGCAAAACAGGATTGGACTATTACCAGAGAGAAACTTGACACGCTCGGCTATCACTGCCAGATGGCTACCTGTTCGTACGCAGGTCGTGAGTACCGTGCTTGGTTCACCGAGGACATTCCTGTCAGCTACGGCCCTTGGAAGTTGGGCGGTTTGCCGGGTTTGATTATCAAAGCAGAGACGGTGGATGGCGACTACCGTTTTGTCCTCGCAGGCATAGAAAAGATAAAGGAGGGGAGAGACATCTGCCTCTGGAAGCGAGAGTTCATCACGAAGACCAAGGAGAAAGTCCGACTGCAAGAGAAGATGCTGCTCACCAGACCCGATGAGATCCTGGACTGGGTGGGCATCAGCTACAATGTAGTTACATACGATAGCTCAACGCCCAAAAAGTGGAAGTTCTTCACCTACGACAATCCATTGGAGAAGGAAGTGGAAAATTAAAAATTAAAAGTGAAAAATTAAAATTCATTATAGTAGAGATTATGAAAAAGAAGACTTTATTTGCAGCGCTACTGACCTGCTGTGCCCTTACTGCGAGTGCCCAAAATGATTCTACCCTTCTCGGAACGAGCGAGTTGCATGTCAAGTATCAAGTAGCGCAACTGTGCTGCTATCCCAACCAGTGGCGACAGGATGACTGGCGCGACACGCTGACCTACGAACTGGACATCTGTGACAAAGTGGCTCACTGGCAGCGTGACAACTGGGCTAGCACGGTGGCCAGCGGCTGGAGGTACTTCCAGATGACGAAGAAGATATGGCCCTTCAGCATGAACACCCAGGCTCAGCTGGGCGAGGTGGTCATCGGTATGCCCGAGAAGGGACAGCTGACCCGCCGTGTGATTCTGGATGTAGCAGGACTGATGCAGTACTCGGAACCCGTCCCACAGATGAAGTGGAAGGTGCAGCCCGAGCACAAGGATATCCTGGGCTACGACTGCCAGCGTGCCACCTGCGAGTTCCGTGGCCGTAAGTGGGAGGCATGGTTTGCCGCATCCATCCCAGCCAGCTATGGGCCCTACAAGTTCGGCGGTCTGCCAGGGCTCATCCTCGACCTGGAGGACAGCACCCACGAGTGGCATTTCACGGCACAGGAACTGGGTCGCCCCTCCACACCTCGCCCTATGGTCTATCGCCACTACGATGCAGAGAAGATGGATCACAAGCGCTTGATGAAGAAGGAGAAACTCCTCAACCTCAATCACACCGCCTTTGCACAGGACTATGGCGCAAACATCAAAATGGATGGCATGGAAATAGGCAGTATGCCGTACTATCCGTTGGAGATGAAGTAAGAGACCGGCCCCCCGTCCCCCCTTAGGGAGCTGTTTGCAGGATGGAGAACTACATATCGGATGAAAAGTCAAATAATAAATATGAAGCGAACAATCTTAATCATACTGACTATCATGTCGAGTATCGGCAGTTGGGCACAGGAGGAAACTGCCCCCGACACACTGGACCATACCTTCTGCGTGGCCAGCTACGACTATGTATGCCACACCACGGATGCCAAGGAATCGCCTGCGGAAGTGAACTATCCTATCGATTTGCTGATGGGCAAGCAAGTGGCCTGTTCCATGGGCAAGGCTCGTCACAAGGGAACCAACATGGAGAAGTTCGAGGAGAGTCAGTTGTATATCCCGGTTGTCTACCAGGGCTATCCCAAGCGCAACCAACTGACACAACAAGACATCGTGCCTTTCAATCGTTTTGAGACTACGGCATCGGCAGACATCCGTTGGAAGCTCCTGCCCGGGACCGATAGCGTATGCGGTATGCCATGCCAACGTGCTACGGCAGAATATGGCGGCAGGAAATGGACGGCATGGTTCTGCAGCGAGATTCCCTCTTCTGCCGGTCCTTGGCGTCTGTGTGGATTGCCTGGCCTGATATTGCGTGCTGAGGCCGATGACGTACACAGCTTTACCTGCTCGCGATTGGACTTTGTGCGCGAACCTATCCTCTACTCTCCCCAAGAGAATGCCGTGAAGGCCAAGCACCAACGCTTTGTGAAGTTCCGCAACCAGAAGATGAGCAATCCTGAGTTGATGGGGCATCCCGAAAGGTTGATCAGCCCTGCTGACGTTCAACACATAGAAGTTTTCAAGGATGCAGGGACGCTCCAAATTAATGGAATCATCCTCCCCAAGACCGACACGAAGTACATGCCCCTGGAACTGAAATAATTCATGAAAAAATTCGTGGATAATTTATGGTAATTCGTGTTCAAAAGAATAATGCCTGCGGCGCTACATAAATTTGTCATGAATTGTCCATGAATTTTTTCATAAATGACTCCGCTAGAAAAAGTACATTAAAAATGCACATTTTGCTGATTTGCTTACAATCTGTAATTTGGTTGAACGCACTTTTGAAGACGTTCAAAAGTCGACGCAAAGACGCAAAGTTTTTAATGGATTTAGAGGCAAA
>JAZLFZ010000076.1:0-116023 GCA_045616065.1 Bacteroidaceae bacterium
CGCATCTTTGTCTTCACTTGTTCACTCCTGTCAACCCTTGTCAACTGAGTCCGCAAAGTGACAAAAAAATAGCTCCTCACATTCTCCGCGGTAGGAATACGTTGCAAATTTAAGCGGAAAATCGGGAACCACCAAATATCAGATTTGAAGTGTTAAAATTTGGAAAGTACTGTGTTTCAGTGTTTTATTATTTGTTGGTATTAGTTGTTATCAGTTGTTTTGGTGTGGTTACATACAATTATTGAATGCATAGCTCCCAATGCTGGTGACGGAGTTGGGGATGGTCACCGAAGTTAGGCCGGAGCAACCATGGAATGCACTGTTTCCAATGCTGGTGACGGAGTTGGGGATGGTCACCTCTTTGAGGCTGCGGCAATACGCGAATGCACAGTACTCAATGCTGGTGACGGAGTTGGGGATGGTCAGCGAGGTGAGGTCGGAGCAATAATAGAATGCATAGCTCCCAATGCTGGTGACGGAGTAGGCGACACCCTCGTGCGTCACGCTGGCGGGGATGTTGACGGAGCCGGAGTAGGACTGGGCTTTGTAATTGCCAGTCTCGTTTGTCACCTCGGCAGTCTTCGTGTCCGATGCAAGGTTGTAGTAGATGCCATCAATCAAGGCATCGTAGGCGCTGGCCAGCATGGGGACGAGCGTCAGGAGGAGGAGTAATAGTTGCTTTTTCATTGCCGTGATGTTTTGTTTGTCGGTTACGGATGCAAAGATACGAAACATCCTTGATATGGCAAAAAAAATGGGGATGTTTTTGGGCAGCCATTTCAGTATTTCAGTATTTCAGTTTGTTGCAAATCGACGTGCAAAAACGATATATATATAAATTATTAATCTAAACTAGTCTTGTATTCTATAGTAACTAATCTGTCAAGATTTATATATAAGGATGCCCCCTCGAGAAAAAGTGATTCGGGACTGGAAATCTGCAAAAACGCAAACTGAAATGCTGAAATGAAATGAAATACTGAAATGGCAAAAAAAAGACCCTCCACCGAGTCTTTTTTTTGCAACGCATTCGTGCTCGCAGCTCGACTATGGCCTTACTGATTCAGCACCTTGTTTACCAGGTTGGTGACGTCCTCTTTGTTCAGTATGCCGTCGCCGTTCATGTCGCCCGGCGTGGATATAACCTTCAAGATGTCGAAGGTGACCTCGGCCGTCTCCGAGTCCTCGTAGCCGGGAGCCGTGGCGTAGGCTTTCACCGTGAGCAAGGGTTTGGGGATGGGTAGGGGATTGAACTTGGTTCCTTTGAAGATGATCCAGGAGTAGGTAATGGGACACTTGGCTCCGTCCGTCGTGCTTGTGGCCTTGACCTTGCCGCCATCGAAGGTGATGACGGGCGTGGCGCACTTCTTGCCGACGTCGTTCAAGCCTGTTATCCCACCAAGTGTATTTTTGCGTGTCACCTCATCCGCCTTGACATTGAGGGGGAGGTTCATTTTGTCCACCAGTCGGGCGATGTCCCCGGCGCTCAGCTTGCCGTCGCCGTTCAGGTCGCCCTGCTTGGACAGGATATCCGCAATGTCGAAGGTTTCCTCTGCGGTGTCCGAGTCATAGTAGTTCTTTGCCGTGGCGTAGGCTGTCACCTTGAGCCAGGCGATGGGGGTGAAGGCGTCCGTATTTCTTCCATTGTAGGTAGTCCATTCGTAGGTGGCTTGGCATGCTGCTCCTCTCGTCTGGCTCGTAGCCTTGAACTGGCCGTCGTCGAAGGTGATGACGGGCGCGGCGCACTTCGTCTTGATGATGCCGGATATCCAACCAAAGTCTTTCCAGGGAGTGGCTGCTCTATAGGCACTCTCCAAATCCGTGAGCACTGACAGTTTGCAGGCGTCCAAGTCCACTCCATAGAATGCGTCTGACCTTGTGTTGGGAACTTCTTCTGCCAGACACGTCACCTTCGTCAGTCCCAGACAATTTTCAAAGGCATAGCTCTCAATGTTACTCACATCGTAGCCGATAGTCACCTCTGTTAAGCCGGTGCAATCCTTGAAGGTACCGTCCTCAATGCGGGTGACGCCGTCGGGGATGGTCACCGAGGTGAGGCCGGTGCACTCCTTGAATGCATAGTATCCAATGCTGTTGACAGCATCGGGGATGGTCACCGAGGTTAGCTTCGTGCATTTCTCAAATGCAGATTGTCCGATGCTGGTGACGGAGGTGGGGATGGTCACCGAGGTCAGGCTGGAGCACCCCATGAATGTATAGCTCTCAATGCGGGTGACGGACTCGGGGATAGTCACCGAGGTGAGGCTGGTGCAATTTTCGAATGCATAATCCCCAATGTGGGTGACGGAGCTTGGGATGGTCACCGAGGTGAGGCCGGAGCATTTGCTGAATGCATTGCCTGCGATTCCTATGGTTCCTTCTTTAACCTCGATACTGGTGTTTGCCGGCATACTACCTATGTATGCAAACAACAGCCGGCCAAAATAGACAAGGCCATCGGGCAGGTTGTCGTACCATGGGGTCCTGCCGAATGCATCATCCCCAATGTGGGTGACGGACTCGGGGATGTTCAGCGAGGTGAGGTTCTCGCAAAGAAAGAATGCACCTTCCCCAATGCTGGTGATGGACTCGGGGAGGGTCACCGAGGTGAGATCATAGCAACCCTCGAATGCATAATCACCGACGCGGGTGACTGGGTAGCCGACTCCGCTGGACGGCACCGACGCGGGGATGACGATGCTGCCCGCGTAATAGCCACCGTTTCCGATCACCTCGGCCGTCTGGGCATCCTTGTCGATGTCGTACTTGATGCCACCTATTTCAACTATATCAGCTTCTGCCATCATGGGCATGAGCGCGAGGAGGAGGAATAGTAACTTCTTCATTGTCTTCCTTGATTCCGCAGCACTGTAGCATTAAACTTATTTTAAGGCCCTGAGCAACAAAAAGTTCTTGCTTAACGCAAGCGGCAAAAGCCGAGCGGCTCTGGATTTTGCCATATCAGATCTTTCACTTATCTTAGTGCTGCAAAACAAACAAGATAAAAAATCTGCTTTGACACGGCAAAGGTACAAATAAAATCTGAGAAACTCACACCTTTTGGAGGAATATTTTCAATCATGCAGCAAATTGACTCCATGCTTTCACCGATTATCGACTCTTGGGTCTGTGCCCCCCCTGCCATCCTGCCGCCCCGGCAACATGAACGGCGACGGCCAGCCATCGAGGACGCGACGAAGCGCATCGGAAAGGTGCAGGAGAAGCCGGCAGCAACACCCCGTACAGTCCACTGGTCACGTACGAAGTCAGGCGCACCGTCCCCATGTAAAGAAAATTATGATTTTTACCCCATTTTCCTTGCGTTATTCTCCATCACAGTCAACGGCACAGGTATATAAGCCAATGACTAACAAATTGATTATCTGCGACATACAAACACGCAAACAAAATACACACGCAAAAGGACCACAAAACCGTGCCGAAAAGGACAAATTAACGCTGCGTTAACTTAAAAAAGACGCTGCGACGCACGGAAAGAGACGCTGCGACGCACAAAAAAAGAAGTAGCGTGTCACCGTTGGACACGCTACGTCACCCAAAAAGAGGCCATTTTATGCGCAAAAAACAACGCATCGGCTCTCTCGATTTTCTCCTTGGAACAAAATCCAAACAGGAATTTGTATATTTATTTCAACATTCCTTTTCTCTTACTCTTCTTTATTCCAATCAACTTTCGCAAGCTCAGCTTGATTAGGAGTTAAGGAGTTAAGGAGTTAAAGGAGTTAAGACGAATGTATTGAAGGTTCTCATTAGTGCTTGTCAGTAACGTCTTAACTCCTCAGCGACGAAGGAGCGATAACTACTTAACTCCTCAAAGTTTCAAGAGTTCGAAGAACTGGCGAAACTTGAATTAATGATTTAGTTTTTTCAGAGAGGCTTCGTCGTGAGACGCGGCCTTTCTTTTATTTCAGTATTTCAGTATTTCACAGTGAGCACATCGGGCGAGACGAGGTAGACTTTGGTCTGATAGGGATCCAGCGTGCCCGTGACAATCTGCGCGTCGTGTTCCACCTGTCCCGTCCAGACGTTGCGTATGTAGTATGTGCCGGCATCCAGATAGGCGTCGGTGAGCTTGAGGGTATAGCTGTCCATGTGGGTGGCACCTCGGTTCACGATGGCTATTGCCTTTCTGCCTCCGGTGAGGTCCTTGACGTAGACGTCGCGCCCCTCATGGCTGAAGTCGACGGTGCCCGTGCTGAGTGCTTCCATGTATTCGGCCTGCTGGCCGAGTGCATCCTGGTTGATGGCAATGATGTCCTCGTTCTTCAGGATGGCGAGCGTAATGTCGCTGAGCGGAGTAGCGCCAGCCTGGCTATTGCACTCATTGACAGGCGTCTGTCGCACATCGCAACTGAGCGATAGGGGAGAGGCCAGCATGCTCCAGATACTCATCTGCGAGCGAGCCTGCTCGTGACTGAGGCCGGTGATGATGCCGCCGTTGGCCTGGTGCGAAGAGGTGTAGTTGGAGGGGCCTCCCTTGCCGTAGAGTCCGATGGTCATCATGTCGAGGTCGTTGAAACGATTGACACCCGCATACATCCACAGGTGGCGCACCTCGTCGCTGCCGCCCAGCACGCCGGGGAACTGATGTGTGCCGACCCAGTCCTCGCGTGCGTCCTGCGTGGCGCGCCACGTGGATGCGCCAGCTTCTGCCGCCCATGTCCAGGGTTGGTTGGAGCCCCATTCGCACGCATTGAAGACAAAGGGCACCTTGCCGCTCTGCCCCTTGCGCCGGTCATTGAGCTGCGCAATGGCATCGCCCATGGCCTTGTAGCTCTCAAAGGCATTGGTGCCGTTGCAGAAGTCGTACTTGAGGAAGTCGATGCCCCAACTGTCGAACATGGCTATATGCTGTGCCTCCACACCCAGCGAGCCCGGCTGGTAACCGCCACATGTGCTGCCGGCTGCGTCGCTGTAGATGCCCACCTTGATGCCCTTGGCCTTGACGCCCTGCACGAAGCTCTTCATGTCGGGGAACTTGCTGCCGTTGCTGGTCAGCGAGGAGGGTGTACCCACGGTACCGGCTCCCCATGCATCGTCCAGCACGAGCGTGTTGTAGCCGGCTGCTGCCAGCCCCTTATCCACGAGCCCCTGTGCAATGTCGGTCATGTTGGTGGCATTGATGGTGTTCATGAACCAGTTCCAGCTGACCCACACCATGCCGGGTGCAGGCGCTTGGAGGAAGCTGCTGACGGTGAGCGTCACGCTTGTCGTGGTGCCGTCGCTGAGGTTTACGTCGTAGGAGTAGGTGCCCTCTGTCGTGGGGGCCGTACCATATACATATTTATATTTATGTCCGCGTTCTGTACGATCCGTCTTCAGCGAAAGGCCGCTGAGCCCTGTGCCCCATGTGATGCCTTCCACGCTGACGCCCTTTCGGGGGATGAGCTTGTGCATGTATTCCTTGCCTGGCAACGAATACATCCTTGTGGCACACGACATCGATCCATTGCTGGGTTCGGGAATCTCCCATCCATCGTCGTCGTCGGCAGACGCCAGCCCCGTCGTGTTGTAGGGGGATATGCAATAGCCCGACATGCCGGGCTGTGCGTCGGACACACTGGTTGAGGCGGTAAGTGTGGCCGTCGTTTCGGCCCAGACGGTGCTGCCCCCCGCTATGAGCAGTGCGAGCAGGCTGAAAATCCGGTGTTTCATATATGGATATTGCTTTTTCGGTTATAGGGTTCTGCCGTTCTTGACTCCTAAGCAAAGCATGCGAACGTCCTCATCTGCTCAGCATCTTCTTTCCGCTCTGGATGTAGATGTTGTGAGGTTGGTTGCTGCTGGACAACAGTCGTCCGTTGAGGTCGTATGCCTCGGTGCGCATGTTGTGGCCGTAATGGCTTGCCGGCTGGCTGCCGGACTGGCGGTGGATGCCGGTAGACTGTTTGGTGAGGTCGATGGTGATGACGTCGCCCGCTGTCCGGGTGGGGATGCTGTAGAGGTTGGTCTCGGCATTGAGCAGGGTGGGGTGCACCTCCTGTCCGTTGAGGCAGACGATCGCTTCCTTGTCGAGGTCGATGCGGTTGGGCAGGGTGATGCGCAGCTCGCGACCCTGATGGTTGGTGAGGGTGGCACTGGTAAGCTTGCCTGCAGACCATTCCTGGTCGACGGTGAAGTCGCCGATGGCCTTGAGACCCTTCACGTGACCTTGCTTCCATACGCTGGGCAGGGCAGGCAGCAGGTGGACATCGCCATCGTAGCTCTGTAGCAGCATCTCTGCCACACCCGATGTGAAGCCGAAGTTGCCGTCAATCTGGAAGGGCGAGTGGGCGTCCCACAGGTTGTAGTAGAGTCCGCCCTGTCCGGCCATCTCGATGGTGTAGCTGCCTGTATGTTTCAGCATCAGCTTGAAGACATCGTGCGCCGCATTGCCTTCGAGGGCACGGGCATGCAGGTTCACCTTCCAGCCACCCGACCATCCCGTCACACTCGTAGCGTTGCGCACATGGAGCGAGTTGACGGCAGCCTGGAAGAGGGTCTTGCCTTCGGCGTCGGTGGCGTAGGCACTCACCTGGCTGTAGGGGAAGAGCGCCATGAGGTGGCTCAGGTGGCGGTGTCCGGCTGCATCGTTCTGCGAGTTGAGCGTCAGGTCGGCCCATTCGCTCAGGCATGTCTTGCCGTTGTATGTCTCGGTATGCAGGCCCTTGTCGAGCACGGCATAGAAGTCCTTCATCTCCTGCACGTCCTGCTCGGCGAGGGGACACTCCTGGCCCAGTATCCCGGCCGCCTCGATGACGCTGCGAACCACCTCGCTGGTGTTCTGCTGGGCAAAGGCGGTAGAGTGGCCGCTGGGTCCGTGTTCGGGCGAGTATTCGTCGGCCACGTAGTAGGTCCCGTCCCCGGCCTTTGTACTGATGTCCTTGAGGAACTGGGCGGCCCTGAGCATGGCCGGCAGTGCACGTTTGAGGAAGTCGCCATCGAGCGTGTAGCGGTAGTGCTGCCAGAGGTGTGAGCAGTTCCAGGCTGCCAGCGACTTGATCTGGAAGGCCATCCATTGGGAACAGCCTCCGAAGATGTTGTTCTCGGTGGGCAGCATCCAGCCTCGCACACCATTCTTGTAGCGCTGCGCCACCTTATGGTAGTTGTAGGTGTTCTGCGAGAGCGTGATGATATTGTTCAGGAAGGGCAGGTGCATGCGGCTCAGGTTGGTGACTTCGGCCGGCCAGTAGTTCATCTGCACGTTGACGTCGGCATGTATGTCGCAGTGCCAGAAGCCCGTGTTGGAGTCGTCGTTCCAGATGCCTTGCAGGTTGGAGGGTGCATTGATAAGCAGATTGTTGCAGCTGACCTCAAGGTAGCGTCCGTACTGGAAGTAGAGCTGCTCGAGGAAGAGGCCTTCGTGGCTGGTGCGATTTGCATCGCTGGCATTATAGAAGTCGACGAGTCCGTTGGTGGTGCGCAAACTGGGGGTAGAGGACAGCTGCAGGTCGACGCGCTCCATAAGTTGGCTGAAGTCAGCCACGTGCGCCTCGTAGACGGTCTGCCATCCCGCCTCGATGGCTTCGGCAAGGAGGGCCTTGTTGCGTGTGGCCACCTGGGAGCGTGTGCCCTTGACGTAGGAGGGCGTGCTGTCGTCGAAGTTGGTGGCCACGGTCATGTAGAGCACCACTTCGGTTGCTCCTTTCACCTCGATGCCCTTGTCCGTGGTCGTCAGGGTGCCGTCGGTGGGTACGATGCGGAACTCTGTGCTGTAGTCCACCGCCTTGAGCTTGCCGCCAAAGGAGGCCGAGTTGTCTTTGTAGGTCACCTGAGTGGCGTTGATGGAGCCGTCGGGAGCGTACGAGAAGAGCAGGTGCATCTTCTCGGGCCCTGTGGCCTGATAGCGTGCTGCCAGTACGCGATGGGGGGCCGAGGTGAGATAGCGGCGGCTGTAGGAGGTGCCGTTGCAGCTTCTGTAGTCAACTCCTGCCACTCCCCTTACGATGTCAAGGTAGCGGGTGTAGTCGCTTATGGGCTGTGTGTCGTCCGTGGTGTTGGAGATGCCGCTGAGATCCTTGACGAGTATGGAGCCCAGGTTGGCGTATATGCCGTGCTCACCCCAGTCGGTGGGCGAACCGTTGTAGAGCGTCTTCTCGTTCAGCTGTATCTCGTCGGTCTTCAGCCCGCCGAAGAGCGTAGCACCGATCTGGCCGTTGCCCAGCGGCAGGCCGTATTCCATCCACGGATGGCTGGACTCCGTGGCTGTGGCAGGGAAGTCGTACCAGAGGCTGAGCGGGCTGATGTGCTCGGGACGCTGTCCGCCACGGATTACTTTGTAGTCGCCCTCCGGCATTTCCGCCTCGTTGATGAATACCAGCTTGTTGTTATTGTCTCCTGCATTCCAGAAGCCGATGCTCATGCCAGCCTTCATGCCGCCCCATGGGTTGAAGGTGGAGCCGGTGGCCGACTTGCGTGCAATCTCCCACGTTCCGTCCTCGTTCTTGATAAGCTTGAAGGCTGTAGCCTGTGCGGCCGAGGCGGTGGAGTAGCAGAGGTCGGACGTCTGTCCGTTTGTGGCCTTGGTGTTCTTTACGCCTACATAGTGGCCGCTGGCGTTTCTCAGCTTGAAGCTCTCGCTGTTTCCGATGAGCGCCCACTTGCTCTTGAAAAGGCCCTTGGTGATGAGTAGGTCGCCCAACTTGTCCCCTTCGGCAATGTACACGTTACCGGCATTGAACTTGATGCCCCAGTAGGTGGCATTCTGCTCGGATGCAGAGATGAATTCGGGCTGATCGGTGATGGGCTTGGCCCAGGATGCACAGGTGGCGAGCAGCAGCATGGCGAGTAGCGTGAGTAGTTTCTTTCTCATGTTATGTTATCTTTTGGCAGTTTTATGATTTCAGGTATAAGAATAGATTTATTCCGCAAATATACATCTTTTTATTATTTTTCCAAACCTGAATTGTGGAAAAGTGCCAGGTTTGTCTGTAAAAACAACGCAACCGGCGAATTTTTAACAAAAATTGATGGAATATTGACAGAATTGTTGTACCTTTGCCAAGAGACAAAAACAAGCACTATTGTTATTACTGCAAAAAGAGACAGAAAGATGCGCAGAAAGCTTTCCGAAATACAGCCGGTGCCAACCTCGCATGGGGTTGGCTCGAAGCGTGTCCTGTTGTCATCCAACGAGTCTGACTGCAGCCTCACGCAGATTGCCGTGACGGAACTTAAAGCTGGAGACGTGGCCGTGGCGCATGTTCATGCCGACATGCAGGAGGGCTTCTACGTTTTGCAGGGCGAGCTCGACGTGGTGCTGGACGGCAAGGTGGAGCACTGCTCAGCCGAGGACTTCGTCTACGTGAACTGTTGTACAAGCCACGAACTGCGTGCCACGACCGACTGTCGCATCATGACAATCGGCTGTGTCATCGAGGCCAGTCGCAACAAACTCTATCCCATGCTCTTCAAGCCCAACCGTAAAACCCTCGTCTGGGGAACGGAAGACTGGACCGTCAGTACCGTTCCGGGTTCCGTGTGCGAGGTGGAGAATGGCACCTGGGCGCGCTACATGCTTGACGATGTCATCGCCAAGATGCCCGAGGCCATTCTGGGCAAGGCTACCGTGAAGCTGTATCGTCAGCGTGGCGAGAACGTCATCTCGCGCCTGCCCCTGCTCACCAAGGTTATCCAGGCTCATCAGGATCTCTCCATTCAGGTGCATCCTGACGACGAGATGGCCCGTCGGGAGCATGGCAAGTTGGGAAAAAGCGAGATGTGGTATGTCATCGATGCCGAGCCGGGTGCCTTCCTTTATGCAGGCTTCAGGTGCGATGTCACGCCCGATGACATACGGCGCTTCACCCAGGCAAAGGGGGAGGACGGGCTGCCGGAAACGACAGATGGCGAACCCCGCAAGACCTTGACCGATGTGCTGGCCAGGCACGAGGTGCATCCAGGAGACGTCTTCTATTTGCCGGCCGGACGTGTGCATGCCATCTGTGGAGGCATCACCTTAGCCGAGGTGCAGCAGGCCAGCGACGTGACCTACCGTATCTACGACTACAACCGTCCCGGGTTGGACGGCCTGCCACGTGAACTACACACCGATCTGGCCGTGAAGGCCCTCGACTATACCGTCTATCCAGAGTATCGCACCCAGCACCGCGAGGAGACGGGCTCCATAGACCGCGTGCTTGACACGCCCCATTTTTCGGTCTCCATCCTCGACACGCACGAGCCCTTTCACCGCAACCTCGTCAAGTACGACTCCTTCATCATCGTCATGTGTCTCAAGAACGACTGTTGCATTCGCATCCGCACCACCAAGGATCAGGTGGAGCTGCGCGAGGGGCAGTCGTGTCTCATTCCGGCGGCTATCGCCGATTACGATGTCGTGCCGCTTTTCAAGGAGACGGGTGTCAAGATACTCGAGACTTACATCAACCATCGTCGGACTTTCAAGAATTTCATCACGAACTTCTGGCACTCAACACGCTAAAAACTCATAGAAAATACAAAAATAAATACATTATATTTTATGGAAAAGAAAAACATTGCACTTATCACCGGTGTCACCGGTCAGGACGGAAGCTATCTCAGCGAGTTCCTGCTTAGCAAGGGTTACGAGGTACACGGCATCATCCGCCGTTCATCTGTTGACTTCCGTGAGCGAATCGCTCATCTCGAGGGTACTCCCAACTTCCACCTCCACTATGCCGACCTTACTGACTCCATGTCGCTCGTCAAGCTTGTTGGCAAAGTGCAGCCCACTGAAATCTACAACCTGGCCGCACAGAGCCACGTACAGGTGTCTTTCGACGCTCCCGAGTTCACGGCCGACGTAGATGCCACTGGCGTGCTCCGTGTCCTGGAGGCCGTGCGCACCAACCATCTCGAGAAGACCTGCCGCATCTACCAGGCCAGCACATCGGAGCTCTATGGCAAGGTGGAGGAGGTGCCACAGAACGAGAAGACTCCTTTCCATCCCTACAGTCCCTATGCTGTGGCCAAGCTCTACGGCTTCTGGATTGTCAAGGAGTACCGTGAGGCCTACGATATGTTCTGCTGTTCGGGTATCCTCTTCAATCACGAGTCGGAGCGTCGTGGAGAGACCTTCGTAACTCGCAAGATCACCCTTGCTGCTGCCCGCATCGCACAGGGCAGGCAGGACTGCCTTTACCTGGGCAACCTCGATTCATTGCGCGACTGGGGTTATGCCAAGGACTACGTGGAGTGCATGTGGCTCATACTGCAGCACGAGACGCCCGAGGACTTCGTCATCGCCACTGGCGTTCAGCACTCTGTACGTGAGTTCACCGACCTTGCCTTCAAGCATGCCGGCATCACACTCGAGTTCAAGGGCGAAGGTCTCAACGAGGTAGGTGTATGCGTGGCTGTGACGAATCCTGCCAACGATGCTCTTGTTGGCAAAGAGCTCGTCCGTGTGTCTGAGGACTTCTACCGTCCCACCGATGTTGTCAACCTTTGGGGCGACCCCACCAAGGCTAAGAACGAACTGGGCTGGAATCCCATGACCACCACCTTCGAGCAGCTCGTCGAGCTGATGGTAAAGCACGACATGGCAAAGATTGCTGCCGACAATGCTGCTGCCAGCGTGCGTAAAATGAACCTTGCCGAGTATCTGGAAAAAGGAATTGTGAAGTAATGGATAAGAATAGTAAGATATACGTTGCCGGCCATCGCGGCCTCGTGGGGTCTGCCATCTGGAATAACCTCAAGTCGCGTGGCTACAACAACCTTGTGGGCCGCACACATGCTGAACTCGACCTCACCGACCAGTATGCCGTCAAGGCATTCTTCGATGAGGAAAGGCCCGATGCCGTGGTGCTTGCCGCTGCCTTTGTGGGTGGCATTATGGCCAACAGCCTCTATCGTGCCGACTTCATGATGATGAACATGAAGATGCAGTGCAACGTCATCAGTGAGGCTTATGCCCATGGAGTCCAGAAGCTGCTCTTCCTCGGTTCCACCTGCATCTATCCCAAGAATGCACCCCAGCCGATGAAGGAGGACTGCCTGCTGACAAGTGAGTTGGAGTACACCAACGAGGAGTATGCCATTGCCAAGATAGCAGGCCTCAAGATGTGCGAGTCCTACAATCTGCAGTACGGCACCAACTACATTGCCGTCATGCCCACCAATCTCTATGGTCCCAACGATAACTTCCATCTGGAGAACTCCCATGTCATGCCCGCCATGATGCGCAAGGTGTACCTGGCCAAGCTCATTCACGATGGCGACTGGCAGTCCATTCGTCGCGACCTCGCTATTCGTCCCGTCGGTGCCAACATCAAGGAGAACGGTGAAACCATTCGCTACCAGATTGACGGAACCAGCGAAGAGGCGCTCATACGCAAGGTGCTGGCATGGTATGGCATCGAGGATAACAAGGTCAACCTTTGGGGAACCGGCAAGCCCTTACGTGAGTTCCTCTGGAGCGAGGATATGGCCGATGCCAGTGTCCATGTGTTGCTCAATGTCGACTTCAAGGATATCATCGGTATCGAGAAGTATTCCAGTGTCCATTATGGTGTCGCAGCCGATGGCGTGGTAGACCGCAATCACAGCACGGGGCGTGGTGGAGCTATCCCCTCGCTGGGTGAGATTCGTAACTGCCACATCAACGTCGGTACCGGTAAGGAACTTACTATACGTCAGCTCTCCGAACTCATCGTGAAGACGGTTGGCTTTGAGGGGGAAGTGGCCTTCGATGCCACCAAGCCCGACGGAACCATGCGCAAGCTTATCGATGTCAGCAAGCTCCACTCGCTGGGCTGGACGCACAAGGTTGAGATTGAGGAGGGTGTAGGCCGACTCTATGAATGGTACAGACAGTCAATATCATAACAGAAAATGAATCACGTAGTCATCATGGCCGGAGGCATCGGTAGCCGATTCTGGCCGCTCAGCACACCGGAATTCCCCAAGCAGTTCATCGACATCCTCGGTTGCGGACGATCGCTCATACAGCTTACCGTAGACCGTTTTGAGGGCATCTGCCCACCCGAGAACTTCTGGGTGGTCACCAATGAGAAGTATGTCGACATCGTACGTCAGCAGATACCCGCCATACCTGCCTCACACGTGTTGGCGGAACCTGCAGCCCGCAACACAGCGCCTTGCATTGCGTGGGCTTGCTGGAGCATCAAGGAGGAGGATGCCGATGCCAACATTGTCGTTACGCCTTCCGATGCAGTGGTGATGAACCCTGCCGAGTTCCGACGTGTCATAAGCAACGCCCTGCAGTTCACTCAGAACAGCGACGCTATCGTCACCATCGGCATCAAGCCCTCCCGTCCGGAGACGGGCTATGGTTACGTGCAGACATCCAACAGCGTCAACCCTCACATTGCCAAGGTGGCTGCCTTCAAGGAGAAGCCCAACCATGAGACGGCTGAGCAGTACCTTGCGGCGGGCAATTATCTCTGGAATGCCGGCATCTTCGTTTGGCATGTCAACACCATCAAGGCTGCTATCCGTATCTACAAGCCCAACATAGCAGAGGATATGGAGCGCATTCTGGTCACGGGTAATGTGAAGGAGATCTTCCCACAGTGTGAGAAGATTTCCATCGACTATGCCGTCATGGAACCTGCGGCTGCAGAGGGAAATGTGTACACGCATCCTGCCGATTTCGGGTGGAGCGACCTGGGCAACTGGCAGTCGCTCTATGAGAAACTCTCTGACAAGACGGCTGGCTCGGCTGACACCAATATGGCTGTCGGCAACGTCCACTTCCACGAGTGTGAGAACTGTGTAGTCCATGCCGAGGATGCCCGTAAGGTTGTCCTTCAGGGGCTCAATGGCTACATCGTCTCCGAGAAGAATGGGCAGATTCTTGTCTGCAAGCGAAGCGAGGAGCAACGCATTAAGGACTTTTCGGCTGACTAAGCAAGTGAGGTGATCCCCGATCGCAGGTAATTCCTCACTGTCACTTCTCTATAACATGGCAATGCCATCGTCGTACAGGCTGTCTGTATTCTGTTTCAACAGTCTGGTTACGCCGATGGCATTGCCATTTTTTGTTTCCCCCTCCTCGTTCCCTCACTCCATCATCTGTAATAGTCCCTGGTGGAATTCCGGAAAATGCTGTTCGATGGCCACTGGACGTCCGTTCCGGTCGAGGAAGCAGTGCAATGACGTGGCCTGGCACACTACTTTTCCCTGGCAGGTCATCTTATAGGCAAAGCGTGCTTTCAGACGGCTCACTTCCACCACGGAGACTTCCACCTCGATAAGGTCCGGAAAGGTGGTGGGGCGCTTGTAGTCGCAGGTGACGGACATGACGGGCGAGAAGACACCGGCTTCCTCCATACGTTCGTAGCCGAAGCCCATCTGCTCCATGATGTCCACGCGGGCTTCCTCCATGATGCGTATGTAATTGGAGTGGTGCGTCACACCCTGTTTGTCGGTCTCGTAGTACTGTACTTTGTGCGTATAGGTCATAGTTCGGTTGTATTGTTTTTGTTGATTATCTGTTATTTGAGAGGCTAATGGCGTACCCACTTATTTTGTACCAAGTTATTTTTTCATCATCACTTAAAGTCCACGGTTGCGGAGAAGGGCATCAATCTTGGGCTCGGAGCCACGGAAACGCTTGTACATCGTCATGCCGTCGTCGATACCACCCGGGGTGAGCACGTAACGGCGGAACTTGTCGGCCACCTCTTGGTTGAAGATGTCGCCTGTCTCCTTGAAGGCCTCGAACCCGTCGGCATCGAGCACCTCGGCCCAGATGTAGCTGTAATAACCTGCCGTGTAGCCGCCTCCCATGGTATGGCTGAAGTTGGTAACGCGATAGCGGGGCAGAATCTGACGTGGAATACCGCGCTCCTTCAGCTTCTTCTGTTCAAAGTCCATTACGTCAAGGTTGTCTGGTATCTCCTTCATCGTGTGGAGGTCCATGTCGACGTACGAGGCAGCCAGGTATTCCACTGTAGCAAAGCCTTGTCCGTACTTGCCGCTCTCCTCAATCTTCTTCACCAGCTCGGTGGGTATTGTCTCGCCTGTCTTGTAGTGCTTGGCATAGACGGCCAGCACTTCGGGTTCGAAGGCCCAGTGCTCGTTAATCTGCGAGGGCAGTTCTACGAAATCACGTTCCACGCCGCTTACGCTGCTGTAGTGTACATCGCGCATGAAGGAATGGAGTGCGTGTCCGAACTCGTGGAACATGGTAGTGACGTTGTCGATGCTTTGCAGGGCGGGCATCTCGCTGCTGGGAGGCGTCATGCTGCACACGTTGACCACAATGGGCTGCACACGCTTGCCATTCTCGTAGCTCTGGCTGCGGAAGCTGGTACACCAAGCTCCGGCTCGCTTGCCGTCGCGAGGATAGTAGTCGCTGTAGAAGACGGCCAGCAGTGAGTCGGTCTTGTCGTAGACTTCCCAGGCCTGGGCGGTGGGTTCGTAGGCGGGTACCTCACTGGTTATCTCCCTGAATGTCACGCCGTATAGTTTGTTGGCTACATAGAAGATGCCTTTGAGGACATTGTTGATTTCGAGGTATTCGGAGGCTTCGCTCTCGTCGAAGTTGTACTTGGCCTTGCGGGCACGGTCGGAGTAGTACATGTAGTCCCAGCCCTCGGGTTCGCCCTGCAGACCATCCTTCTTCATCTCCTCACGTATGTCGGCCAGTTCCTCGTTGGCCTTGCGGACGGCAGGTGTCCAGATCTGGTCGAGGAGGTTGTAGACGGCTTCGGGGGTCTTGGCCATGCGAGTGTCGAGTATCTGGGCAGCGGGTGTCTCGAAGCCCATCAGGCGGGCCCGCTCAAGTCGCAGTTTGACGAGTTCGGCACAGATGGCTTTGCTGTCGTACTCATTGCCCTGGTTGCCACGATTGTAGTATGCATCATAGATGCGATGTCGCAACTCGCGGTTGGAGCAGTACTGCAGTACGGGGTTGCAAGAAGCTCGCTGCATGTTGAACATCCATTTGCCCTCCTGTCCGTTATCCTTGGCCATCTGGGCGGCGCGTTCGATGTTGGCCTGCGGCAAGCCCGTCAGTTCGCTGATGTCGCTGACGGTAACGAAGGTGTTGTTCGTCTCGTGAAGGAGGTTCTGCGAGAACTGTAGCTGCAATTCGCTGATTCTGAGGTTCAGTTGGCGCAGCTTCTCCTTGTCAGCCTCGTTGAGGTTGGCACCGTTTCGTTCAAAGCGCTTGTAGACTTTCTCCACCACCTTCTGTTGTTCGTAGGTAAGGTTGGAGGTAGGCATGTCGTCGTAGACCTTCTTGATGCGTGCAAAGAGGGCTTCGTTCATGCTGATGTCATCGCTATGGGCCGAGAGAATGGGATTGAGCTCTTTGGAGAGGGCTCGTGTGGAGTCGGTGGAGTTGCTGCTCTCGAGTGGGCTAAAGGTTCCTTCGGCACGTTCCAGCATCTTGCCGCTCTTGTCGAGCGCCTCGATGGTGTTGGCAAAAGTGGCTGGCGCAGGGTTCTTCACGATGGCGTCTATCTCGGCCTTGTTCTGGCGTATGCCTTCGAGGATGGCCTGGCGGTAGTCCTGTGTGGTGAGTTCAGGGAACGACTCGATGGCGTGCTTGTTTGTGCTCTTGAGAAGCAGTTTGTTGGGGTGGGTTTCTGTTGTCTCTTGTACCATATTTCCTTCCATTGTTTGGGGGGCTGCACAGGCTGCCATAAGGGCAGAGATGGCCAGTGTGGAGTAGATGATAGGGTGCTTCATTGTCGTTTAGGGAAGTTACTTTAGTTGTTTGAGAAATTGGTCGTTTAGTCGTTTGGGGAAGTTACTTTAGTTGTTCGGGATATTGGTCGTTTGGCGTTTTACCGGCTTGCCGGATGGCGATGCGTATCTTGTCTTCGTCATTGGTGATGACCATGAAGTCGGTGCGAGGTATGGTGCTGTTGTTGGGGGTGAGGGTGAGCATCATTTGGTTCTCTTCCCTCTTGAGACTTATCCAGGCGTTGTCGGGCTGGATGATGACGTGCCAATGCTTAACACCTGAGATCCGTATGGTATCCGTGCCGCCCTTGTGGGGGAAGAGGATCATTTGCTTGTCGACAGAAAAGGACTCTGGCAGCATGAGGGTGTTCTGCCGTATGGTGTCCTTCGCCCTAACCAAAAGGGACGTTCCGTCCAGCGTGTCAACGGTGTAGAGGCTGTCCTTGGAGTGTCTTGCTGGCTTCTTGTTCTTTTTTTGATGGCTTGGCTTGCCGTTTTTATCCTTAGGCTTGCCCTTGCTTATCGAGTTCTTGGCCTTGCTTATCGAGTTCTTAGCCTTGCTTGATTCGTCCTTCGGTTTGTCCTTGTCCGGCTTGTTCTTGCTTGGTGTTCCCTTCGGCTTGACGTTGGCAACAGGCGCGACATGATCCTTTGACGTGTCGCGCTTGGGTTTGTACTGTGCCTGCAACTGAAGGGCGAACAGGAAGGCGAGGAGTAGGTATAGAAGTCTGTTCATGGTCTATCGCTTCTGCTTGTCTTTCTTGTTCTTTTTCTTCTTCTTGTTTTCTTTTGCCTTAGAGGACTTCTTGGGGGGCTCGGGCTGGACGACCTTGCCCTGTTTGAGGGACTGAACCTTCTCGTGGCGGAACCAGGTGCCGTCCCAGGGTATGTTCTTGCGGAAGGTGCCTACAAAGTGGGACTTCTCCATATCGAAGAAGAGACCTTGCTCCCATTCGTTGTTCGTCATGGAGCCTCTGAAGTATGAGCCGTCACGATAGAAGAGCATGGCAGCGGTGTCCTGTCGTTCGCCGTTGACGAAATGGCCTATGTAGAAGCGGCGGCCTTGTGGGTCGTTGTCGGGATAGAACGCCACGCCAATGCCATGCGGCATACGATTGGTCATGGGGCCGTAGTAGACAAACTCGCCCGTTTCGTAGTGTGTCACCTCTGAGGGGAAGAGTACCTTATTATATAATATAGTGCCCAGCGCGGCAATGACGATGCCAAGAATGGCTACCCAGACGAGGTTGCGGTGCTTGATGCGCAGCAGTCGTATCTCGCGCTTGAGGTTGTTGACTTGTTCCTCGAGGGCTTGCCGCTCGTCGTTCAGGTGAGCCAGCGATTGCAGGTAGGATCCCAACTTGGGGGTGTTGTAGTCTTCCGCCTTGTAGATGTAGGTGTAGGCGTACTGGGTGCAGGCTTTGACAATCTCGTCATGCTTGTCAGCCAGGGTGAACGTCTTGGTGCTGTCCTTGGCCTTGCTGTAGTCGGTGGGAGGGAGGGGGGCAGAGTCCTGACGGGCAAAGGCGGCCTGGAGTGTCTCGCGGATGAACTGTATGTCGTCGGCAGAGTCATTAAGGTGGGGCAGGGGAGTGATGATTTTGCCCTGACCGTCGAACTGCAGCATCTGTGCCATGGAGACGAGTTCGGCTATGAGGTCTTCGAAGAGGGCAAAGAGTGGAGCTATGTGGCACAGGTACTCACCATTGAGTACGACGCACATGCCGAGGTAACGTCCATTCTCCAAACGACGTATGTAGCTGTAGTACATAATGTTACCATCGCGGTGAACACCTATCTGCGTAGCCTCGCGTGTCCGGGCATAAAAGGCCTTGAAGATGGAGGCCGTATAGTCGTCGGGGTATTGTGCGTAACCCTCTGCGAATTGTCCGAATACGTATACCGATGCGTTCATTTTTAGTTGTTTGGCTGTTTAGTCGTTTGGCTGTTTAGTCGTTTAGTCGTTTAGGGAAGAATCCTTTCAATCTTCAACTTTCAATCTTCAACTTTCAATCTTCAACTTTCAATTTTCAATTTTCCTGTCGTTTGGAGAGGTTTATTGCTTACCAAAAATCCTTGCCAATAGTCCTTTCTTTTTTTTGCGCTCGGGTTGATTGGTGCCCTCTGTCGTGCTCAGTGTCGCTTTGCGCAACATCTCGTTTTGCTGCTTGAGCAGGCTGGCATGTTGTTGCAGCTGCTCTATCTCCTGGTGTGCCTTGGCAAAAGCGGCAGCTTGCTGTCGCTGCATCTCTTGCATCTGTTGCTGGGCTTGCTGGCGCACTTGTTCCAGTTCCTGGTCGCGTCGTGCCAGTTCCTTGGCAAAATGCTGTGAGGGGAAGTAGGGTGAGGCTGTGAGGCGATGGGCCTGTCGCATCATGCTCAACCCCGTGTCCGGTTGACATTCGTGCAGGTTGATCTCGGTGGCCGTAGTGGTCTTGTTGTCGGAAAAGGTGGTGAGAGGCACGAGGTCGTCGGGCGTGGAGAACTGGCCTATGTAATTGATAACTTGCTGCTCCATCTCCTTCAGTTGTGTGGCTACGCTGTCGAAGTCATTTATACAGAAGCGATGAATGCCCTCCTGCACCAGCGTCAGGCATCCTATGCCCATCTTGCGGTAAGCCGCACTGAGAATGTGGTAGACGTTCTGCACGTCGGCATAGTAGGCATTGGCACAAAGCGTCAGCGCCACGTATGAACCAGGGCGCCCGTCTGATGCGTGTACGTCGGTTCCCTTGATGAAGGTGTAGTAGCAGCGCATCTGTCCGTTGATGGTTTCGACTTCGGCTACCATCCGTTCGGGCCCCTGACTGGTCGGACCATAGAAGCCGCGTATGTATTTGTAATCGGCATCGTCGGCGCCCCATGTCTTGTGACCCATCGGTACGCCGTGCACTATCAGTTTCAGTGTGAATCCCATGACTTATAACCTCAAAACCGTGATAACCTCATAACCATACAACCTCATTTTCCATTTATCCCCTCAGCCTTGCCTGTAGGTTCTGCCACAGCATGCGTGGGTACTCATTGGGACCCTCGATGTAGGTAAATCCGTTGAGCGTTTCGGTGTAGAAGCCTGTCTGGAAAGGCACAAACTCACAGTTGTATTGTTTGAAGAACTTGGTGATGGGGTTCTGGTTGAGGAAGGGCACGAAGATGTTGGGGTAGAGGTTGGATACCTGACGGATAGCCTCGGAGGTGTGTACGCGTCCGGCTCCATGTACCAGTGTCGTCTTGTCTATCTTGTTGTAGATGAAGAGTACCTTGTCCGTAGCCTTCATGCTCTGTTTCAGGAGGTTGATCTTCGTGACGTAGTTGGCACGAGGGCAATTGTTGGTCCATTCGGGCTCCACGAAGATACCCCATACCTTGCGGTTCTTGCACGAGATGATGCTGTAGACGTAGGTGGGGAACTGTGCATTGGGGTGGGTGGGGTCGAAGTAGTGCTCACCAGGAGCCTCGAGAATCATGCATACGGGTCGTCCGTTCTTGAGCACCTCGACGAGCATGAAGCTGATGAGCGAGGTGCTGTTGGCGGCGTCGTTGCTGTTGATGAGCATGTCGAACTCATCGCACATACGTGTATAATGGAGGTCGGAAGAAGGGCGGAACGAACGGACGGGCGACACGGTATAGCCTTCCGACTGGAGGAAACGTGTCAGGCGGACCAGTGTCATTGTCTTGCCACATGAGGGTGGACCGAAGAGGACGACAATGGGGGTGTCCTGATCGGCGATGGTGACGATGATTTTATTGGGGTCAGTCTGCTCCTCTGCAGTCAGGCCGTGGGTGGTAGAGCCAAAGGTGCCTGCAGACTCATTCTGTGCGCTGTTCGTCAGTGTTTCGGCTGCTGTATGGCTGCCATTCTCGCTGACGTTGTTGATAGATATTCCCATTCTTGTTTATTTCTTTTTGAATGCAATGTCGAAGAAGATGAAGGCCGCAAAGTCTACCAGCACCGAAATGATGATCCAGAAGACAAAGCTCAGACCGCCCGTCTCGCCTTTGACAAAGTCCACCCACACGTCGTAGACGCTGAGCAGTCGTTTCACTTTGGTCTCGGGGTTGGGAGCTGTGTAGGCTGCTTTGTCGCCCTCGCTGTTGAAGGCCACGAACTCCTGGTAGGTCTTGATGGTGGTATAGCCCTCGTTGAGTGCTTCGCATACACGCTTCACGTCGTCTGACGAACTGAGCGAGATGTTTTTCTTCTCAATGTCCTTGGTGATGGCCTCCAGTGCCTTCCAATTGGCGTCGGCTATCTGCTTGAAGTTCGCATTGGCGGGACTCATCTCCTGTTTGATGTTGGCTATCTTGCTGTCCAACAGGATGTATATCTTCTTGCGATAGGCGTCGTAGAGCACTTGGCGCTCCTCCTTCGTCACGCCCTTGTAGGAGAGCGGTTCCACCTTGGCTACGCCCAGCAGTTCTGCAAACTCGCGCAGTATGTCGTTCGACTTGGGGCCAAAGCCGGGGTTGGCCTCGTTCTCAATTTCTGCCTTCAGCTCTCCCAACTTGATGTCCACCTGGTTGCGAGTCTGTGCGATGCGCTGCTGTATCTTACCTTCCGTCAGGGTGTTGTCCTTAATCTGAGCCAGATAGCCCTGTGTGGTGAGCGCGTCGCTCGTCACACGTTCGTGGATGAGGTTGCGGTAGAAGAAGGTGTGGGTATTGGTGGGCATGCTGCACACCAGCCAGAAAATGAGTACGATGAAGAGTCCGCCCAGCAACCTTGTGCCTCGGTTCTCCATGTAGATGTGCTGGTTCAGGCTGTCGGCCATCATCTTGGTGCCCAGCGAGGCGATGAAGAAGAAGCCGATGGTGACGATCCAGCAGAAGAGGGCCGGAAGGTCAGGCAGCAGCAGATGTAGCGACTCGGCCGTGGCCCAGCAGCTGACTGCGGCAAAGGAGAGGAATCCAAAGACAGTGAATAGCTTGACGTATGGATTTTCGTTCATGATGAGGTATTCTTGTAACGTGTTAGTATGTACATAATCGTGACAAAGTTACTACTTTTTTTTAATATTTCCTCCTTAAATGCGCCTCAAACGTGTGGAATGACTGGTATTTTATATTTTTCTGCGAGAAAAGTGACAATATGCGAGTGAAACTCAGATTTTATTGTTACCTTTGCTATACCATATTAATATGAACTGAACAAAACACGTTATGAGAAGAAAGACATGTATTGTGGCAGCTCTTTGCTTTGCCCTTGGCAGCGTGCATGCCCAGCAGCTGCCTTACCAGAACAACAACCTGTCGGCGCACGAGCGTGCTGTGGACCTTTGTAGCCGTCTGACCCTTGAGGAGAAGGCACAGCTGATGCTCGACGATTCGCCCGCCATACCCCGACTGGGCATCAAGCGCTGGCAGTGGTGGAGCGAGGCGCTGCATGGCTACGCCAATATGGGCAATGTGACCAACTTTCCTGAGCCCATCGGAATGGCCGCTTCGTTCAATGATAAGTTGGTGCAGCGGGTCTTCGATGCCGTGAGCACCGAGGCGCGTGCCAAGTGGAACGTGCTGCAGAAGAATGGTGACGAGGTGACGCGTTTCCACGCTCTGAGTGTCTGGACACCCAACGTGAATATCTTTCGCGACCCACGCTGGGGACGCGGTCAGGAGACGTATGGTGAGGATCCTTATCTGACGGGCTTGATGGGCAATGCAGTGGTGCGAGGCCTGCAGGGTCCCGAGGATGCCAAGTACCGCAAACTGTGGGCTTGTGCCAAACATTATGCCGTGCACAGCGGTCCGGAGTGGAGTCGCCATACGGCCGATGTGAACAATGTCTCATTGCGCGACCTCTACGAGACCTATCTGCCTGCCTTCAAGACGCTTGTGGAGGACGGCCAGGTTCGCGAGGTGATGTGCGCCTATCAGCGTTATGACAACGAGCCTTGCTGCTCGAGCACCCGTATCCTGCAGCAGATTCTGCGTGAGGAGTGGGGGTTCAAGTATCTGGTAGTCAGTGACTGCAGTGCCGTGTCGGATATCCATCAGACGCACAAGGTGGCCAGCGATGCCGTGCATTCGGCTGCTCGTGCTGCGCTGGCTGGAACGGATGTGGAGTGTGGTTACGACTATGCCTACAAGAGCATTCCCGATGCTGTGAAGCGTGGTCTCATTAGTCAAGCAGAGGTAGACAAGCACGTAGTGCGTCTGCTGGAGGGGCGCTTCGACCTAGGCGAGATGGACGATCCCTCACAGGTGGAGTGGAGCACGATTCCTGCCTCTGTGTGCGAGAGCAAAGAGCACCTCAACCTGGCCCTCGAAATGGCACGACAGACGCAGGTGCTGCTGCAGAACCGTAACAATGCCTTGCCGCTCAAAAAGGGTGAGAAGGTGGCTGTCATCGGTCCCAACGCAGCCAACCAGACCATGATGTGGGGAAACTACAACGGTACGCCTACCACGACGGTGACCATACTGGACGGCATACGTAAGTATAACAGTAAGGTGAAATACATGCAGGGTTGCGACTTGACGGACGAGAACATCGTGACCGACCTCTTCGACCAATGTTCGTTTGAGGGTAGGAAGGGATTCAAGGGTACGTTCTGGAACAACACCAAGCGGGAGGGAACGCCTGTGACCACGGCCTACTATACCCGTCCCTTCAGTAAGACTACAGCTGGTAACTACCAGTTTGCCAACGGTGTGAACCTCACTGGGTTCAGCGCGCAGTACGAGACGGTGTTCCGCCCCAAGGAGTCGGGCGAGGTGGTCATCAACGTGGAGTCGGTGAGCCAGTTCGACGTGGTGGTTGACGGCAAGACACTCACCCGGCAGAACACTTGGCGTGTGACGCCCACTCGCAATGTCTTGCAGGTTGTGGCAGGCAAGGAGTACAAGGTGGAGATTCATTTTGCACACGTGCCTACCTGGGGTGCAAGCATCAAGGTGAACATCGGCCGTGAGTCGCACATCGACTATCAGGCCCTCATCGACCAACTGAAGGGCATCGACAAGGTTATCTTCGTGGGCGGTATTGCTCCCAGCCTCGAGGGCGAGGAGATGCCTGTGCAGATAGATGGCTTCAAGGGTGGCGATCGTACGCATATCGAGTTGCCCCTTGTGCAGCGTAACTTCATGAAAGCCTTGAAGGAGAGTGGCAAGCATGTTGTCTTCGTTTGCTGCTCTGGTTCGGCAATCGCGTTGGCACCTGAGAGCGAGTACTGCGATGCCATACTGCAATCGTGGTATGCGGGTCAGGAGGGTGGCAAGGCTGTGGCCGAAGTGTTGTATGGTCAGTATAATCCCAGCGGCAAGCTGCCCATCACGTTCTATCGTGACAGCCAGCAGATCGGCGACTTCGAGGACTACAAGATGGAGGGTCGCACGTATCGTTACATGCGCCACGATAAGCCCCTCTTCCCCTTTGGTCATGGCCTGAGCTATACGACCTTTGAGATTGGCAAGGCTGCCCTGAGCAGTACCACACTGGATGTTACACTCGCTGGAGGAAAGCCCAGTCAGGCCAGCCTTAAGCTGTCCATACCCGTCAGCAACACGGGCAAGATGGATGGTACAGAGATTGTACAGCTCTACGTTCGTAATCCGCAAGACCCTGCAGGCCCGGTGATGCAGCTGCGTGGTTTCCAGCGCGTTGACGTCAAGGCAGGTCAGACCACCACGGCCGAGATACAGCTCGATGCCAAGTCGTTCGAATGGTTCGACGAGCAGACGGGCACTATCCATACCAAGTCCGGTCAGTACGAGTTGCTCTATGGCAACACGTCCGATGTCACCGCCTTGCAGTCCGCTATGGTAACCGTCGTCGACAAACGATAAGCATGTCACAGGGACAGGTCAGACTCTAATTTGCGTCTTTCAATCTGCAGAGAGTGCCTGGCGTCCGCAATTCCAGAACTGAAATGCCGGTTAATTACCCTTTTGTTTTGCCGAATGACGAAATAATGTGACCAGTAATGTAGCCCACATTTTTAAAATTGAAGAAGAATAGAATACAAAAGTCCGAAGAACTAACATAAAGAAGATATGAAGAAAGTCATTAAAGCTGTTCTGCTCACTCTCTTCTCTGCCCACGCTATGGCTGAGAATATCCAAACCATTGTATACACTCCCACGCCAAAGATGGTATGCGAGAAATGCGAGAAAAAGATCAAGGACAACCTTCGATTCGTAAAAGGCACCAAGAAGATAGAGACATCACTCAAAGACCAGACCATCTCCATCACCTTTGATGCAGATAAGGCCAAGACTGACCAGTATGTAAAGGCGTTGGCCAAGCTGGGGCGCGAGGTAAAGGAGGTGAGTGTCTCAGATACGTCCGATAAGCAGTCAGGTAACCAATCGAATAGAAAATAGGTAGTGATATTCCATTTGGCACAAGCAGAAATGTCAATCCGAGGAACTGCTTTTGCTGACGTGCAAATGCTGTTTTCTATTTAGCGACGTCTCACAATTTCCATCAAGGAAACACAAATCGTAGAGACGGGCTGATATTTGTATTTTGCCTGTCGGTAAAAGCCGTTCCTCGGGATAACATTACAGCTTAATGCCTAATAGCTTTTCGTTACCTGTTTTTCTTGTATACTGAAAAAGGGTGTATCAAATCGCTTTGCAGTGATTTGATACACCCTCTTTAGTTTGAGAATGTTTTCTTTTCGCTAAAAAATGTTGTAGGCCAACTTAACTTCCAGAACGGGGAATACGGGGAGGTTTTTGGCCAGATTACTGTATTTCTTGATGACGTTGCTTGTCACATCGACTTCTTTCAGTATGTCTATTGTACACCTGTTGATGATAGGATTCCTGCCATACTCGTCGTAAGTGATGTCGGTCGGACCGTTCTCATCGCCAACATATCCGTTGCAGTAAATCTTGGGAGTGCCCCAGATCATGATTCCTGCGTCGAAACCGAAATTCCAACGCTTGTCTTTGCCTAGTAATGTGTTATAGCCAAATCCTATATAGGGTTTGAAGGCATTGACAAACATCTCGGCCTTGAGATTGCCCTGAGGGTCTGGATCCAGATAAAAGAAGCTTCCGTCAGAGAGAGTTCCCACATTCATTCCGATTCTGCCATAATACTTGAAGCCATCCTTCATGTACTGTCCGGCATAAGGATCCATCTCGTAGCTTAAGTCGCCGATTGAGAGGCTAGGGTACTCGTATTCGTCCAGCGTCTGGGTCTGGTCATACATCTTGTTGTAGATGTTCATTGCCAGGGTGGTGATTTGCTCATTCACCGAGTTGCAGAAACTTATCGTCTTGCGTGAACCTACATAGAAACCGACAGAGAAATGCCAGTTCTTCTTGGCGAATGGATACCAGTCGAGAATTACCTTCCCATTGTAGTAGCCCATCTTACGTTCCATATCTACGATGCTGTCGACATCATTGTTCTGTACAAAGCCGCGAAGGAACTTAACCAATCGGCCAGTTTTGTACTCTATCTGTGAGTCGGTGCCTTGTAACACGCCAAGACGTGTCATTTCGTATCCTTCAATGTCAGAAATCTTAGGCATCCACGAAAAGCCGGCACGCAACTTGAGGTTCTTATTCAGGGGAACACCCACGTCAAGACCCACTCCCGTTGTGCCTGCAGTGGCTCCTATCTCCATGTGCTCGAATGCATGGGAGCTTTCCAATCCGTAATGCGAATTCTGCGCAAAGACTGCACAAGGTATAAATGCAAGAAGATACAGGAACTTTCTCATTTTTATTTAACGATATATTTGTGATTGTTCTTGATAACCAAACCCTTGCGGTTAGCAGAAGAGTTGAGCTTGCGACCATTGAGGTCGTAGGTTTTCTCCTTTGAATTAATGTTTCGGATGCCCTTGATTGCCGTTTCGGTGTTGGCTGACTGGTTGAAGGTGATATCCTTAGTAACAGTCTGTCCATCAACGCCGGTTGCGGTGATGGTGACAACAAATCCTTGACGGGGTTCTTCGGTCTCGTTGGTTGAAACGCTGACAACACCATCTTTGAGGGTAAATCCTTCTACGGCATTCTTCACCTCATAGCTCAAGTCAACTTCTTTGTCTTCTACTGCACCACTTGTATATTTGACTGCCTGGGTTGCAATCACGTTAAGGCTGATGTCGTATCTGCCTTCAACATAATGGAAGTTAACTTCCTTGTCCATGGGAGCGAGGTAGATTTCGCCGTAACTGATAACCTCGTTGGCTTGCTGATAGATGTCGATAGAGCCGAATGTTACTTCGCAGTTCTTCAAAGCGTTGAAGTCCGTTCTCTCTGCTTTCAGTTCATTGCCTTGAGCATCGGTGAGTACGAGGGATGCGGGTTGACTTGTGCCAACGACACTTCTCTCCTTCAGAGTTCTCATCAGTGACTCATGCTCTATGTATTCGCCGTATGCAATAACCTCCTGCTGAGCAGAGACTTCACTGTCTTTATAACTTCCGTCAGAAAGGAAAGTACGAGTGATGTATGCATAGCTTACCTTAGCCATGGCTCTGTCCTTACCGCCGGCTGCGGGAATGTCTGTGCCCAATTCAGAGGTAGTAGCGGATACTGTTACGTCTTTTGCAATGAGAGCCTTACCGACTTCGGTGATAGTAGACTTCTTGGAAATCTGGTTGAAGGTAATGTCCTGTGTCGCTGTCTTATTGGCAGCACCTTTTGCGGTTACGGTCACAACAAATCCATTGCGTGCATCATCGGTGTTATTGCTGGTTGCGCTAACAACACTTTCTTTCAAGTTGAAGCCTTCTACGGCATTCTTTATTGCATAGCTAATTTCTGCAGCCTTTTCTTCCGATGCACCGCTTGTGTACTTGAGGGTTTGGCTTGCCTTTACATTCTGTGCAATGTCGTATGTGCTTTCCTCGTATGAAAAGTTTACTTGTGTGTCCTTTACCTCGAGTTTGATGTCACTTGTCTCTGTGAGTGCGTTAGCCTCCTGATAGATGTCGAGAGGATTGATGCTAACCTCACAATCTTTCAGTGCATTAAGAACAGTTCCTTCCGCTTTCAATACTTTGCCATCGGCATCGGTAAGCTGAGGTGCAGTAGGTTGGCTCTTGCCAGCAATTGCTCTTTCCTTGATGGTTTGTTCTAACGAGGGCTTCTCTACATATTCGCCATAAACCGTGATTTCCTTCTTTGCAGAAGCTTCACCATCTTTATAGGTTCCGTTTGACAAGAAGGTACGGGTGAAGTATGCATAGCTTACTTTAGCAACTGCTCTGTCCTTGCCACCGGCGGCGGGGATGTCCTTCCCCAGTTCTGATGTGGTGGTATAAACGGTTACGCCTGAAGCAATGTTAGCCTTGCCAATCTCTGTGATTATCTCAGGGATTGTCATCTTGGATACTTTGTCAGTAGGATAAACTTGGCCTTCTGCCGATCCATCCTTTGCGAGGTTCTGGTTGGTCACCTTAACCTCGTAGCTGCCTGGTTTCATATCGGTAGAAGTCAGATAGTAGAATGTAAGGATGGCGCCAGAGGTACCGTGAATCTTTAAGTCGGGATCTGAGTGGTAGAGTGTTACTCGATAGAATCCGTCCTTGGGAGTTACATCGAAGTCCGCTCTGCAGGCTCCTTTCTTGAATTCGAAACGTGTCTCGGAGGCATCGCATTGCACGTCGCCCTCGTCCAGAGCCAATGTCATACCTTGAGGCAGATAGAGGTCGAACATGAGGGAAGTGTATGTGTCGGCAACAGCGTTGACCAACTCTACATCGAAAGAATAATCCTTGTTGTAGTCGTTCTGTGTGATTCCTGCTTTTGCTTCGAAATCAACAATATGCAGGTAGTCTTCTGCCTTGGCTACTGTCAAGCCTAAGAGCATGACTAATGAAAGTAGAATCTTTTTCATTGTTTAATTGGTCTTTTTGATTATTTCGAGTACGCGAGTTACGTCACCCATGTTGATGCGTCCATCCTTGTTGACGTCTGCATCATCAAACTTGGTGCCTGCTTTAATGATTTCCAATACTTTGGTAACATCACCCATGTTGACCTTATCGTCACCATTTACGTCACCCTCTTTTTTCTTCAGTGATTCTAAGTACTTAAGGTATTCAGCGTATTCTGTTTCGTTCATCACCTTAAGTTGAGCGGGACAGTCGGCATCAACCTTCAGATATGCATGGTTGTGAGGGATGCATCGTACGTTGTTCTGCCATTGATCGTTGATCTTAACTCTCAAGGATACTGTGTTATTGCTTGTTGCAACGTTCGTAAAGGTGAGGTTGCCCTCTGCATCAACAGCCAAAAGGCGCATTGTGCTTGCATCATAAGGCACGAAGGCAGGTGACTTACCTGCATGGTTTAATCCGCTGCGGTCTGCGTTGGCAAAGTATACTCCTTGCATGATGTTGCCTGATGCCTTGTTACCTTCGTTTGTTGTGAGGTCCACTTTGTTGCCATCAGTTGTGGTTGAAGGGCACTCGACGAAGACGGGCTGATTCTTGGCAACGGTTCCAGTTATACTCTTAATAACTGCGACACCGTTTTCTTTGTCAATCTTGTTTACGTACCAGGTCTTTACGTCGTTCTTTGGGGTATAGGCAAAATCTGCATAGAAGGGGGTGTAGTGTTTGCCTTTAGCTGTGATGGTGGGGCGGAAACCAAAGTAGTTATCGGAGTTGCTATCAACAGCAGGCACTTTCCACAGGCGGAAGGCCGACTTGCCGGGCATCTCCTGACTGGTTTTTGCACCCAGTATTCCTTGGTTTATATTAAAGTCACTTGTACCTATCTCGTATAAGTATTGTCCGCTGGCAGAAACCATCCAGTTTTCACCTGCCTGGGTAATGCGCATATAGTAGTTCGTTAACTTATATACGCCTGTGCCCTGAGATGTCAGGTCGTACTTGGGATCAATGTACTTGATGTATAATACTGAACTGGGGTCGCTGATGGCCTCCTGAAGGTTGGGCCACAACTCAATAGCACCCATGTCCGCTCCTAATGTAGAAACATCTCCTACACAGTCCCTAACGTAAAGATATCTGCTAGAACCGACGTTCTGAACGCGGTAGAATCCTTCCGGTAGTGTCTTTTGAGCAAAGGCTGCCATGCATGAAAGCATGGCAGCCATAGCCATAGATAGAGTTTTTTTCATTCTTATTCTGCGATACAAATTGATACTCGGTTCAAGTCGTTGATATCGTAGGGCTGAACAGTGTCACCCTTTGAATCTACCTTGATGCGGCTTGAACTGATGCCAAACTTCTCCTTAAGGATCTTGGCAACCATTTCAGCACGGTTACGAGCATATTTGATGTTACCCTTTGCATTACCGGTACCCTTGTCTGCATAACCCGTGATGGATACGGTTGCTTCGGGATAGCGGTTCAAGTAGCTGGCAATATCTTCAACCTTAGGCATCTCAGCGCTGCTTACGTCTGACTTGCAGATGGTGAAGAATATGTCGCGACGGATGGGCTCCTTGGCAGGCTTTTTAGCCTCGATACGGATAGTATCATGTACGGGAACCTCCACGATCTTGTCAACGTACACAACTTCAGGCTGCTTTGCGGGAACCTTCTTGGTAGTCTTGCCAAGAGCAATCTTCACACCAGCGAGGGTATTGAAATACCAGTCTACGTTGGTAGATTTCTTGCTGTTGTACTTGTCGCTAAGGAAGTTGATGTTGGCCTCGATGCCAACAGAAACACGCTTGCTTACCTTGAAGTCAAGAGCTGCACCAAACTGGCCAACGGGGAGAATCTGACTGCCATCCCAGAGGTACTCGAGCTTGCTAATCTCTTTAACCTCGGCCATGTTTTCTGCCGTAGTATAGCCGGCAATGTGGTTTGCTGCCAATCCCTGTGCGGTTGCAGCCTCACCGTTTGCCCAACCAATGTTGGCACCTACACCTGCGAACAGAGTGAAGTCAACGATACGCTTGGGGTTGAAACCGCCGATAGCGTTGGTGACGTTGAAGGTTGCATTCAGGGTGGGAGCTACGTAGTTCCATTTGTAGCCATAGTCAGCTGAATCCCAGCGATACTTGGGCTTTCCTTCGAAGTGAATACCGCCCTTGCTCTGCCAACCGCCAATGGTCAGACGAGCACCCCAAACCTTTGTGAAGTTGTAACCCACGGCAATCTGTGCATTGAGTGAGTTCAAGTCACAGTCACTGATCTCGCCCAGAGTGTGCTGGAAGCCAAACTGGCCCTGTACATACCAGTGCGGGTTGAAGACCTCTTCAGTCTTCACTTCCTGCGCGGATGCATTGAAGCATCCGGCAGCAAGTAAAATCATTGAAAATATTGTTTTCTTCATATTCGTATAAACATATTATAATATGTACGCGCGAGGCTTACTTACACTTAACGTAGAATTCGCGGGTCTCCTGCTTACCAGCATAGTCGAGGCCAGAGTAAGAGAACTCATAGATAACGCCGCTCTTCAGACCGCTTACCTCAACGTTGGTCTGTGTGCCGGGGTAAACCTTGTTGATACCAGCGTTAACGGCATCGATAGCAGCCTTCTTCTCGGTCTCGTTTGCGAAGGGACCCCAAGCGTTGGTAACGCAGAGGTGCTTCTTCCATGCGGGTACGAGGATTTCGGCGTTCAGGTTGGTCATCATTACGGTGAAGCTTGAGCTAACAGCGGGAGCGGTGGTCAAAGAACGACGCATGATGTTTACGCTGCCACCATCCTTGACGAGCAGTGCAAGCTCGAAGCGGCTCTCGATGCCAGAGTAGATGTAGTTCAGCTTGTTCCAGATCTTGTCGATAATCTGATCCAAACGGTTGGTTACCTTGTCTGAGAGGTCAGCGTCCATGATCTTGTTCATGATGTCGAGTGCCTGCTGAGCAGCGTCTGCCATATCATCGAGCATGTCGTTGAAGTCCTTCATGTCCTTGTTGAGAACACGATAGAGCTCAACTGCCTCCTGGCTGGTGATCTCAACGTTGGTGCAACCGCAGCTACCGCAGTCGAAGGTGATAACAACCTTTGAGGGATCTGCAGCGTGGTCGGGATCAGTCTCCTTGGTACCGAAGGTAACGTGCTTGATGCTGCCCTTCATGTCGTTGATGGTGTTGTAAGCCTGAGTCAGAGTACCATTCTTCTGGATAGTCTCGATAGCCTTCTTAATGGTCTTGTTCATGAAGTTGATCAGCTTGTCGTGACCGGGGAGCTCAGAAGGAATCTTAGAAAGAGACTCGTAACCGAAGGGCTTAATCAGAGCAGCCTGAATGTCTGCTGCAGACTTGATAATGTGCTTGTTGCCATCGTCGGTAGAGAGGTCGTCGCTGGTCTCGATGTTCAGGGCGTATGCCTTGGTCTGGAGAGCGTCAACGGTAGACTTCAGTGCGCTTACGAGGTCGCCGATATTGCTACTCTTGTTCATGATACCCTTAGCAGCAGCGATGTAAGAGTCGATGTCGATCTCAATCTTTTCGATGTTGTCGAACTCGCTAACAGTAGCAACAGACTCGTAGAAGCCAGTAGCGCGAGTGGGGGGGGTATAACCCATGTTCAAGGCGGTGTTTGAAACAGCAGCAGCGCTCAGGGCGATACCACTCTTCTGACCCTTGGTGTTAACCAATGAGATGTCAGTGCCGGTGAAGTCAATCTGTGAGGGGTTGATGTTGTAGTAAACCTTACCGATCTCCTTAGAGTAGATGATATCGGGGCTAACGGTCTCGCGGTTCAGCGTTACGTATGTGTCATTAAGGATGGTTGAAGCCTCACCATAGTATGCAGCGTTGGTGGTGGGGAACATGACAGCGGTGCCAATCTCGCCACAGAAACCGAACAGCATGTTGGTGTTGATGCCGGTGCTAGTCTTCAGCATACCGAATACAGTGTTGTTAACACCATTGATAGAGATGCTGGTTGCACGCTCCTTCAGGCTGTCGATGTACTTGAGAGCCTTCTCGATGTCATCAAGTGCCTTCTTAACCTTGGCGCCGAAGTCAGCGAGCTCAGATGCAGTCAGAAGCTTGTTGGGGTTGCCGAATGCCTTGGTGATTTCGTAAACGATAGCAACAGCGTTGTCGTATGCCTCGTGGTCGTGAGTGCAAGTTGCGTCACCCATGGTGTAAACCTCGGGATCACCAACGAACTTGATCCAGAACTTGCCATCGGTGGTCACACCATAGCTCTCGATCTCGGTGATAGAGTAGCCACCGCCACCGGTGCCATTGTCGCCCTTGTCGCCCTTGTCACCCTTGTCACCCTTGTCGCCCTGGTCACCCTTGTCACCTTGGTCGCCCTTAGCGCCCTTCAGTGACTCGAGCCACTCCTGCTCAGTGCCGGTGAAGCCATACTTAACAGCGATCTCGTATGCTGAGAGACCATTCTGGCCTGCTGCACGTACACCGAGGTCGGTAGTGCCAATCCACCAGTTACCATTGTTGCCGATGTAGGGAGTCAAACCATCCTGGCCGTTCTGGCCGTTCTGGCCGTCCTGGCCGTTCTGACCCTGACCCTGACCGTTCTGGCCATCCTGACCATTCTGGCCATCCTGGCCGTCCTTGCCTTCTGCCTTAACGCCGGTGTTGACACCATCTACATACCAGTAGCCGTCAATAATCTCAACCTTGGGAGTGTGTCCGTCCTGGCCATTGAGACCATTCTGACCGTTCTGGCCATCCTGGCCGTTCAGACCATCCTTACCTTCTGCCTTGACACCGGTGTTGACACCATCGATGTACCAGTAGCCGTCGATAATCTGTACTGTGGTTGAGTGTCCATCCTGGCCGTTCTGGCCGTTCTGGCCATCCTGACCATTCAGACCGTCCTTACCAGCTGCACGCACGCCAGTGTCGGTAGTTCCGATCCACCAGTTGCCGTTAGAACCGATGTAGGGCGTCTCGCCGTCTTTGCCATCCTTAGCATTCTTAATCTTGCTGTACAAATCGTCGATCTTTGCCTGCAATTCTGCAATCTGAACGAGATTGTCCAAGCGTACTTCGTTAATTGCGTCTTCATCATAGTCCTTACATGATGAAACCACCAGGGGTGTTACACACATGAACAACCCAACGTACTTTAAACTGCTGAAAAATTTCATAATGTTTAAAAATTAATAAATATTTTGGTTTTGTTTGATTAATCTAGATGTTCATTCTCTCTTACGCACAGACGCTTCTGTGCAATTATTGTTTGCAAAGTTAGTTATTTTTTTGTAATGGGCAATATCTTTTCGTCTAAAAATTGCCTTTTATATATAAAAAAGTATAAAAATGTGTGTTTCCTGACTTTTTTGCGCGTAAAATGTCCTATTGTGTCCTTGTTTTGTGTCTAGGTGTGTTAATTTGAGCTGTCAAAAATCGCCCTGTTCAATTGCGTGCTTCATGCGGCATTACTATGCGATATAAGTTGCATCCGACAAAGTTTCCGATTACTATTGAAATGTAAAAAAGAATTACCTCCGTTATGTGGGAAATGAGAAAGCTTGTTGGTACACATAAATAGTAGAAACCATCTGCTACACAGTGAGGAAAGCCACATGTTATGAAGAGAGGTACGCCAAACAGAAGTGGTAAATTATTTCCTTTTCTTGCAAAAGTTACGGCTGTTGTCATGATAAAGCCACATCCGATTGATGTGACCGCTCCTCGCCATGGTCCCATGGCCAGTCGTCCTTCTAGTATATTTTGAGCTGTTTCCTGCAGAGGAAATGGGCTACATCTAACCATCAGACTCATTAATCCGCAACCTACAAGATTAAAAAATAGAATGGCGAACAGTGTTCCGAGTTCGCCTTTTTTGATAAAGCCAGCGGTACCCGTATACAATTTTAGGCCGTAGTTGACGACTGTCAATAAGCCGAAAGCAAACAAGACAGCTCCGACGATAGACTTTTCTGCCAGATAGCCAAATCCGGCTGTGCCGATGGCGATTCCCGAGAGGATGGAAGAGCGTGCGATGATTTTCCAATCCATAAAGGATGACGTGTTTAGTTTAAAATATAATGGTTTTACAAAGGTACACTTTCTTCTTCAGTCTCGCAAATATTGCGGCTTATTTTTTTCGTTTACCCCTTATATCGTGTTATTTTTATACTTTTGGTACGAATTTTTGCAGAAGATTTTGTTACATTATTTATTTTAACTAATTTTGTAAAATTGTAGCGGATTGGCGGTCTCATGATGCTACGTATAAATAATTAATGGTTACTTTTTTGTTCCCATGAAAGCGAGAATTCATTTTATATTTACCCTTTTTATGATGCTGTGTATGCATTCGTATGCACAGTTCAACAAGGCATCCTACTATGCCAAGGCCGATGGCAAGAAAGGTGAGGCTCTGAAGTCAGCTCTTGCCAGTATTATCTCGTCTCATACCTCATTGAGCTACGATGGTCTTTACGAAGTGTACAAGACCACCGATGTGCGTTCTGATGGTAAGATATGGGACATGTATTCCAACATGACCAATTATGATCCCGACAAAGGACATTCGGGTTCCTATAAGAAGGAGGGAGACTGCTTTAATCGTGAGCATTCCATTCCTCAAAGTGTTTTCAGTGAGCAGTCGCCAATGAAGACTGACATCTATCATGTAATTCCTACAGATGGTTATGTCAACAACCGTCGTTCCAACTATTGTTTTGGTGAGGTGGGAACTATTGAGTATCAGTCTAATGGCGGATTCAGTAAGGTTGGCTCTCCATCAAGCCGTACGAAACAGATGGGCTGCAGTGAGTCCCGTGTATTTGAACCGAACGACGAGTATAAGGGGGATCAGGCACGCAGTTGTTTCTATTTTGTGACGTGCTATGAATCCCGTCTATCTTCTTTCAAACATTATGGCATGTTCAGTAACAATTCCTATCCCGGCATGACGGAATGGGCTATTACGTTGATGATGGAATGGTCGCAGAAAGATCAAGTAAGCAAAAAGGAGACGGACCGCATAGAAGCAGCCTATATAAAGCAGAAAAACCGGAATCCCTTCATTGATTTCCCCGGTCTCGAACAATATATTTGGGGAACATACAAGAATGTTGCCTTCAACGTGACAGATTATGTGAACCCCTACGATGGTATTATCATGCCTTCTGATCCTGACGAGCCTGTCGTTGATCCTGATGAGCCTGTCGTTGATCCTGACGAGCCTGTCGTAGAACCTGACATTACGGGTGACTATGCTTATCAGAAAGTAACGTCAAATCTTTCAGATTGGCGAGGTGAGTATCTCTTTGTGTATGAGGATGGAAGTCTGGCTTTGAACAGTGCTTCCGATAATATTGATGGAGCAGGCAATGGTGTTGCTGTTAAGATAGAAGATGGTTTGATACAACCTTCTGCCAATGCGGATGCTGCCGTGTTTACCGTGACTTCTGGCAATGCAGGTTCCTATTTCGTAATGACCTCTACGGGCGAATATGTAGGAAATGTGAGTGGCAAGAATGCAATAGATACGTCTGTTGAATCGCCAATACCATGTCACATTTCTGTCTCAAATGGTAATCTTGTACTTGAATCCAATCTGTCTGGAAATAGCCTTATGTATTTGAAATACAATAAGTCTGCTACGCGTTTCCGCTTCTATAAGTCCGGGCAGGCCGATGTGTCTATCTACAAGAAAGTGTATAAGCAGACAGAAGGCACTGACGAACCCGGCACCGATGATCCCGACACCGACGAACCCGGTACTGACGATCCCGGCATTGACGAACCCGGTACTGATGATCCCGGTGCTGAAGAGCCCGGTATAGATGAACCTGGTACTGACGAACCTAGCACCGACGAACCCAGTACTGACAATCCCGGAGAAGATACTCCTGCGGAAGGCGGTGAAGATGATAATACGAACGTTGAAAAAGTGGTCAATAGAAATGCTAAGCGTATTATCGTTGATATTACGGGACGACGCCTTTCGCGTGTTCCCGCTAAGGGTATCTACTTCGTGAATGGTAGAAAGTATGTACGTTAGCGTTAGATATCTTTAGTCCCTCCTTGCATATTATAAATATAATAAGGTATAATATAAACTAAAAGAAATGAAATTAGAAGGAAGAAGAGAGAGCCAGAACGTAGAAGACCGTCGTGGCAAAAAAGGCATGATGCTTGGCGGTATGGGTATTGTCGGAGTTGTTATTGCTGTGGTAATGACGCTCATGCAAGGCGGTGACCTGTCGCAGGCTGTGCAGAACATTGATTTGTCAAGCATGACGACAGAGCAGACCAATACGACAGAATTCAGCCCAGAAGAGCAGGCTCTGGCAAAGTTTTCAAGTCAGATTCTTGCCGGTACGGAAGACGTCTGGACGAAGGAATTCAAGAAGATGGGTAAGGTCTACAAGGCTCCTAAACTGGTGCTCTATACTGGCAGTGTTCAGACAGCCTGCGGCAATGGGTCGGCGCAGATGGGTCCCTTCTATTGCTCTGCAGATCAAACGGTCTACATCGACCTGTCCTTCTTTATGTCGATGAAGAAGCAGCTCGGTGCAGATGGCGACTTTGCCTATGCATACGTTATTGCGCATGAGGTAGGCCACCACGTGCAGTATCTGCTTGGCATTCTTGATGATGCCCATGAGAAGATGGCCAACAGCGACAAGCGTACCTCCAATCAGATAAGTGTTCGTCTGGAGCTTCAGGCAGATTTCTTCGCCGGTGTCTGGGCTCACCACGATAATGCGATGTTTGGTAGCCTTGAGGACGGTGATGTTGAGGAGGGCATTCGTTGTGCTGAGGTTATCGGCGATAACTACCTGCAGGAGAAGGCGCAGGGTCGTAGCGTTCCCGACTCATTCACACATGGTACGTCAGCTCAGCGTATGCGTTGGCTCAAGCGTGGTATTACGACAGGTGATGTCAACGCCGGCGATACCTTCTCTCCGGCTTATACTTCTTTGTAGAAGTAGCTTGCTCTATTGCAGTCATATCATAGTTTGAAAAAAATCCCGCTGCGTGAAATCAGGAATCACGCAGCGGGATTTTCTTTTGTCAATGTCGATATTGCGTCGTATGCAGTTTTACAGGATTTCAGGTGCACAGGTGGTGTCTTCTTGCTTCTATTCAACCTCGTAAAGGCTGATGTATTCATGCGTGTTGCCTATCACCTTTAGGTACGTTTCAAAGGCTTCCTTGCTGATTACTACGGTTCCTCTGCAATCATTTGGGTGGAATGACAGTGAGTTGGCATTCTTCAGGTTTTCGTCAAGGAAGAGGTGGACGTGGTTTTCCGTGTCGTTTATCAGTCCGAAGGGTGATACGCTGCCGGGTTCAAGTCCCAGGTATTTCTCCATTCTCTCGGCAGAAGCAAACGATAGTTTTCCGCACGATGGCAGTCCTTGTGCTACAAGCGTAGCCTTCAGACGTGCTTCGAGGTCATGTATTGCCAGGTCGTAGTCGCAATGGAAGCATACAAGATAATGGTGATTGCCCTTGTGGTTGCGGAAGAACAGGTTCTTGCAATGCACGGAACCGTCGTCGTGCCACCATCGTTTGGCTTCTTCGATGGTCTTTCCCTCCGGATGATGGTAGCACGAATAGGGGATGTTGTGCTTGTCCAGGTAGTTCAGTACTATTTCTTCGCGTGTCATTATTGATGTAGGTTGTTGGTTTGTACGTCCTGTAATCTTACAAGCTGCGTCAGTATGTAAGAAATGCTTTGCTTGTGATAATAATATCAAAAGAGCGTGCCTTTGATGGGGCACGCTCTTTTTTTATCTTATTCCGTTGTGTAGCGTAACGATTAGTTTACACGAACCTGACGCTCGCTGGTGCGGAACTTCTTAACGGTGTAGGGCTTCTTGCCGGGCTTCAGACCGGTAGCAGTGATGATGGTGCAACGGTTCTTGTCGTTCTCCTCGAAGGGCTGAACGGTGTCGCCGAAGTACTCAGCGGTCAGCATGTCATCGGTTACACCAGCCTCCTTCAGAGCAGCAACAGCCTTGTCGCTACGCTGCTTTGAGTAACCCATGTTGATCTTGGGGTTACCGGTACCGCGGTCAGCGTATGACTTACAGGTTACCTTACAGCCCTTGTGCTCAGCGAGGAACTTACCGATGGCAGCCAGCTGTGCGCCGGGATCGGTGAAGTCAGACTCACGAATCTCATAGAATACGGTCCAGCTCATGTTGCCGTCCTCCTCGATAGCCTTGTACTCGGTATCGTCGTACCAAGTGGTATCGATAACAGTCTGGTAAACGGGAGCTACGTCGCTTTCGGTGTAGGTCTTGCCCAGGGCGATCTTCACACCTGCGAGTGCGTTGAAATACCAGTCAGCATTGTCAGTGTGCTTGCTGTTGTACTGGTCGTTGATGAGGTTAGCGTTACCCTCGATGTTGATGCTCACGCGGCTTGATACGTTGAAGTCCAGATCCAGACCGAACTTGCCAACGGGGCGGATGCTGGTGCCACTGACGGTGGGGTAGTGTGTCAGCAGGTCGGGACGAGATGCATAGAAGGGAGCGATGCCATCGTGATCGAATGCGATGTTGGCACCGATACCAGCAATCAGGTTCAGGCCGAATACACGCTTGGGCTTCCATCCTGCGATGGCGTTGACGATGTTGAATTTAACGTCCAGTGAGGGAGTGATGTACTTCCACTTGTAGGTGTTGTCAGCAAAACCGTAAGCGGTAGCAGAGTTCTTACCCCAGCCACCCTTGCTCTCCCAGCCTGAAGCTGCAAGACGCAGCGCCCAAACGGGGTTGAACTGGTAACCAAGTGCAATCTGTGCAGTAGGAGAAATCAGATCGGTGAACTTGGCCTCACCCAAGGTGTAGGCAGCACCACCCTGCAGCTGCAGGAACATGTGGGGCTTGAAAGTGTACTGGGTGTTACCCTCAGTGTACGTAGCCTGAGCGTTAGCGGTCAGACCCGTTGCAAGCATGGCAGTTGCCAAAATAGATTTAACAAATTTCATACCTTTTTTTATTTATATGATTAATAAATTTGTGCAAAGATACTACAAATCTGCATTTTGACCAAAAAAAATAGAAAAAAAGTTAATTTTGCGCGTTTTTTGCGTCGTTTTTTCTTTTTTGGTTATCAATTAGCCCTGTTCGGAAGCACTTTTATCAGTATTTCTTATTTCATAACCTCTTTTTTCCATGTGATGCCTGGTGTGCCGTCCGTACCGTAATCGATGGGCAGCCATACGTGAAGCGAGTGGCTCAGGTGTCTTGGATTCCATCTGTCGGCCATGAAATAATGTTTGCCGTCCAGGTCCAGGATGTAGGTGCCCTGGCATCCGAATGTTTTGTTTGCGCTGAACTCCTCATAACGGTCGTTGCGGCCATGGATGAGCAGACGAGCCTTCTCTTCGCCTGTGAATGGACTTGGCAGCTGCTTCCAGGGTCCCCAGATGTTGTCGGCCACGAACATGCGGGCTTCGTTGGGATCCCAGCCCGTACACCCCGAGCAGATAAGCCAGTATTTACCTTGGTTCCTGACGATTGTTGGAGCCTCGTTTTGTCCTCCGGGTGCTACCATGATGTATTTGCCGGTATAGTCGAGGTAGTCGTCGGTCAGTTCGCTGATAAGGAGTGTTAGATTCTCCTGCGATGAGGTGATGTGGTAAGCCTTTCCGTCCTCGTCGACGTATACGGTCATGTCTCTCGACATCTGTCCGCCCTGGAAGTCCCGCCACAGATACATGCCCTTCTTCACCTCCTTTCTCCATTCGGGTGTCCACCAGTCCTTCCATTTTCCAGCATCCGTCTTTTGTGCCAGCTCCTGTTTCTGCTTGTTGAAGTCGGTGGGCCACTTGCCTGCGTGCAGTCGGGTGGAACGTATGAAACGGAATGGTCCGGTGGGCGTGTCGCTTACGGCAAATGCCACGCGTGCGGCCTCGTATCCGCGTCCCTTTAGTTCAAGGTGAAAAAGCATGACAAACTTGCCCGTCTTCGGGTTGTGTACCACCTTGGGCCGCTCCATGATGCACCCACGTTCGATGTCGTGGCCGGGCGTGCTGCTGACGGCCAGTGCCACCCCCTCGTCCTTCCACGTCTTGAGGTCGGTGCTTGAGTAGACCTCGACACCAACTTCTGTTGTGAATCCCTGATAGGGTCTGTTTTCCCCGTACCAATAGTATTTATCAGCATATTTGATGATGTTTCCGCCATGCGCATTGATAGGTTTCCCGTTGGTGTCCAACCAGAGTTCGCCGTTCACTCCCACGTTGTTGCTGGTAGTCTCCTGTGCGTTTGCCCATGGCAAAGCATAGGCATTCATTATGCACAGACACGTTAGCACTAGATTCTTTACTTTCATAGTTCCTTCTATTATGTTTTTGTTTGAGCAGTTTCGAATAATATTGACTTAATGGCGATTCTCATCGGGCCTGACGTATCAGTAGTATACTATCCACCAGTTGAGCCTTCTGTATGCTGTCAGCCTCGTGGATGGCATCGATACGTTCCTTGATCATCTCCCTGCGAATCTTCTCCTCAGCCTCGCCCGTCTGCCGTGGGCTTCCGCCCCATACTAGTTCGTAGTATCCGCGTGTGATCAGACGTTTTGTTCCGTCGTAGATGAAGGCGAAGACGTAGAGCGCCCCCTTCTGTGGCGTACCATAGAATTCGCTGTAGTGATCGCCTGGATAGAGCACGGCGTAGGATGGTTCGCCTCGGTGCACCTCCTTGCTGATGCGCACGAAGTAGTATTCGTTGTTCTTGCTGGCATAAGCATTGGTGACGTGTATCATGCTGTCGTTTGGTGTAACCTCGAAGCAGAGGTCGAATCCCTTTTCGCCGTACCAGTCCTTCACCTTGTATGAGTTGTCATGGTAGGCCGTGAGTTGTCGCTTTATGCTGTGTTCCTGTTCTTGGCACAGGTATGCGTCTACCTCCGTTGTCCATGTAGGGGTGGGCGAGAAGAGGGTGGAAACAGCCATGATGCCCACGTACGACCAGTGAGCCACAAATCCTGCAAATATGCCACCCGTTATCTGACTGATGAAATCCTTGGAGAGCAGCTGGCGGTAGCCCATCGTGTCGAGCATGGCCGTGTGCGTGGACAGGAACCCGCTCCAGCACATGCCCATGGCCGTAAAGACAGCGATGGCATTGCCGTCGATGATACCTTTCGACTCGAACTCCGGTATCAGACTCAGTGCCGCTCCCACGGTGCCCAGAGCCGTGATGGGGAAGGATATCAGCTCGGGAGCAGTGAAGCCGAACAGCCATTCGAACAGCCAGCTCAGTTTGCCGCCCAGCCAGGGCAGCAGACCCGTTCCTTCGTAGGGGCCACCCGTGTACACCTCCACCGAGTTGCCCACAGCATCCATGCCCTCGTTGCTGCCGCCAAAGGTGAGCATCATGACGAATGTACTGATAATCAATACGCCCGGTATGATGGCCAGTCCTATGCTGACACCATCCTTTCCGCCATCCAGCAGGCAGTTCAGCACCTGCACGAATGTGGATTCCTTTGGTTCGTCCTTCTTGGCTGTCTCCTCCTTCACCTTCTGTGCTTCCAGCAGACTTATCTCGTCATCAGTCTGCACGTTTTCGCCCTTGAACGAGGGATAGCGCTTGCACACGAAGTATTGCATCAGACGAGTGGCCACGATACCACCCATGGCTGCACCGAAGAGCCCGATGAAAGGCTCGGTGTAGTAGCCCTGTCCCAGCATGAAGACGATGACCAGCAGTCCCATGCCGAAGGCTGTGCCAAAGTTGGCCATCGAGATGAACTGGTATTTCTTGAAGTATCTCGAGAAGCCCTTGTCCTTGCTCAGCGTGATGATGACGGGATTGTCGCTCAGGAAGGTCATGATGGCTCCCAGCGATGCAACTCCCGGCATGTTGTAGAGCGGACGCATGACGGGCTTCAGTGCCTTCTGCAGCAAGCCCACCACGCCGAAGTCGATGAGAATCTTGCTCAGCGCGCCCGTGATGACACACATGCCCATGAGGTAGAACACGGTGTTGAGCAACAGGTCGTGTGCCGTCTTCATTATGGTATTCAGCATGTTGGTCAGCCCCATGACCGACCCTATGTAGCAGAAGAGCAAGAGTACGATGATGAGACACGGCACTCCGTTTGGTATCCATTTCTTGATTCTCTCCATCCTTCCTGTTGTCAGATTTATGCAGCGCTCATTTCATGTTGCGCGCCTTGTAGATACGCTCTTTGGCCTCGTTGATCTCCTGGAACTTCTTCTCCGAAGCCTTGCGTACGTCCTCTCCCAGATAGGCCACGCGGTCGGGGTGATGCTGCATGGCCATCTTCTTGTAGGCGCGTCTCACCTCGTCGTCGGTGTTTTCGGCCGTGATGCCCAGCAGCTTGTATGCATCGTCCAGGCTCGTGCCTCCCAGCCCCATCAGCTGTTCGGCCGTCTGCGGGGCAAGTCCCATGGCCTGACAGATGTTGCGCAGGGCTTCCCGCTCCTGGGTAGCCACGGTGCCATCTGCCTTGGCAATCTCGCAGAGGAATGCGATGAGCTGCACCCTGTGTTCTTCCGGCATGTTGGCGGCCAGTTGCCGGCAGATGCCCGTTATCTGCGCGTGCCAGGCTGCGGGGTTCTTCTTTTTCTCTTCGAAGAGCCGCAGCAGTATGGCCTCGCCCTCCTGCTCTGCCTCGTTCGAGAAGTTCGTGCGCAGGAAGCGTCTCACATATTCCATCTCACTGTGCATGATGCGTCCGTCGGCCTGTATCACGTCGGCAGCCATCACCATCATCGAGAAGAGGAAGCTGTTGCGGTATCCTTGCTGCTGGTAGGCCCTCTGCCCCCGTTCGTCCATGGGGGTACCTTGTTCGTCGTGGTCCTCGGTGAGGTAGTCAAAGACCGAACCGATGATCAGGCCAAACAATGCGCCCAGTGGTCCGGCGTTCATGGCGCCCAGTACGCATCCAATCCATTTTCCCATTGCCATATCCAGTATTCTCCCTTTTCGTTACATCATGGCACCGATGATGCGCTGGAAGTAGGCCGCATGGTCCTGCTTCCACTGTATGATGGCATCGTCAATCACTCTTTGTTCCATGTCGCGAGGCGACAGCATGCGCCCGTCTTCCATCTCGAGCGTCAGGTTCAGGTTGTCGTCTGTCCGTACATTTCTTATTCCGTTGATGCCCAGTGGCATGCAGCCTTCGTGTGCCTCAGCCAGGGCAATGAGGGTGTCGATTGTTGTCTCGTCCATAATCTTTCGGTTTTACACTTATTAATGCAAATGTACAAAGAATATTTGGAAAAGGTGCAAGAATGACGTAGTTTTTTTGGAAAAACGCTAAAAATGGCGTACCTTTGCAGCCGATTCAATAAACTCAACAAGTGGTATGCAGTATTAACTTCCTGCAACTCCCCCTATATATATAAATATGGTATCAGTAGATGGCTTGGCAGTAGAATTTGGTGGCGACACCCTGTTCAGTAATATCAGTTTTGTGATTAACGAAGGCGACCGCATTGCCCTGATGGGTAAGAACGGAGCCGGCAAGAGCACCTTGCTCAAGATTCTGGCTGGTGTGCGTAAACCCACACGTGGCAGCATATCCGCTCCCAAGGATACGGTCATTGCCTATCTCCCCCAGCACCTCATGACGGAGGACGGACGCACCGTCTTCGAAGAGACATCGCAGGCTTTTGCCTACCTGCGCGAGATGGAGGCCGAGCTGGACGAGATGAACCATCAACTGACCGTACGCACTGACTACGAGAGTCAGGAGTATCTGGATCTTATCGATAAGGTGGCTACTATGAGCGAGAAGTTCTATGCCATCGATATGACTCATTTTGAGGAGGATGTAGAGAAGACGCTTCTCGGTCTCGGCTTTGAGCGCACCGACTTCGATCGCCAGACGAGCGAGTTTTCGGGTGGTTGGCGCATGCGTATCGAGTTGGCCAAGCTTCTGCTCAAGAACCCTGACGTGCTGCTGCTCGACGAGCCCACCAACCACCTCGACATCGAGTCCATTGGCTGGCTCGAGGACTTCCTGGTGCAGAACGGAAAGGCCGTGGTTGTCATCTCGCACGACAAGAAGTTCGTGGATAATATCACCACTCGCACCATCGAGGTCACCATGGGCCGCATCTACGATTACAAGGTGCCTTATTCGCAGTATCTCGAACTGAGGGCCGAGCGACGTGCTCAACAGCAGAAGCAGTATGAGGAGCAACAGAAGATGATACAGGAGACGAAGGACTTCATCGAACGTTTCAAGGGCACGTATTCCAAGACCTTCCAGGTGCAGAGCAAGGTGAAGATGCTCGAGAAACTGGAAATTGTGGAGGTGGACGAGGAGGACACCTCGCGCCTGCGCCTCAAGTTCCCTCCCGCACCTCGAAGCGGAAACTATCCCGTTATCATGGATGGAGTAGGGAAGTCGTTCCCCTCGCGCCTTGATCCCAGTGTCACGAAGACTATCTTCAAGAACTGTTCGCTGACCATCGAGCGTGGTGACAAGGTGGCTTTCGTTGGTCGCAACGGTGAAGGTAAATCCACGCTTGTGAAGTGCATCATGGGAGAGCTGGAGCACGAAGGCGAGATTCAGATAGGTCACAACGTGCAGACGGCTTATTTTGCACAGAATCAGGCTTCTCTGCTCGACGAGGAACTGACCGTCTTCGAGACCATTGACCAGATTGCCAAGGGCGAGATCCGCAAGAAGATAACTGATCTCCTCGGTGCCTTCATGTTCGGCGGCGAAGCTTCTACCAAGAAGGTCAAGGTGCTCAGCGGTGGCGAGCGCACCCGTCTGGCCATCCTCAAGCTGCTGCTCGAACCCGTCAACCTCCTCATTCTCGACGAGCCTACCAACCACTTGGATATCAAGACTAAAGACGTACTCAAGCAAGCCTTGCAAGACTTTGACGGCACCCTCATCTGTGTCTCGCACGACCGTGACTTCCTTGACGGACTCTGTACCAAGGTCTATGAGTTTGGCAACCAGCGTGTACGCGAGCATCTGTGTGGCGTCTACGAGTTCCTTGAGACCAAGAAGATGGAGAGCCTGCAAGAGCTGGAGCGTAAGAAGTAGGCCGTAGCGTTTCCCGTTGCTGAGGTCTTCCCTGTTTTTGATTTTATTTTACATCCTGAAGACTCGTGCGTGTTTTATTTTTTCATGCAGCGGAAAATAAAATGCGACGCAGCGTCGCAGATTTTGTAACGCTGCGTCGCAGAATTTGTAACGCAGCGTCACAGAAATTGTAACGCAGCGTCGCGGAAAAAGTCACGTGTGACTTGTTTTTCATGTTCCTTGGTAAACGAATCAGCCTGCGCTCTCAAATTTTACCTTCACCCTTCAGTCTATCTGCATAACTTGCATGAAATTAGTAATATAATGGCTGAAGGTGAAGTGTGTTTACTTTCAGTTACTTTCATTTTTCTTTCAGTGTGGCATTTTGCGACGCACTAATCTGTGGGCTGGTACGTGTAATCCGGACGAGGCGAATGTTCGGTGCAGTGAGATAGGCTGGGTGTTCTGACTTGACTTTGAAATTGATTGACAAGACCCGTAGTTACAGAAGCCCAATGCTCTCTTTCCTTGATCGATTCCCAATCGAACCGCCAGCATCGATGGTACTCGCTGCTGTGCTCTTTGTCATCGGTTGCTTTTCTGTCGACGGGAGGGATGTGTGAGGGAGGGGGCGTTGTTTCGTCTGTTTTTTTTTGGGTGATTGTTTTGTCACATCATAAATTATGCGTAACTTTGCAATGAAAATCAAACAGGAGCCTGCGCTCAGTTCCCTCGAGGCGTATTTTCTCGGTAGGTGCGAAACGTTCTTAATTATCTAATTATCTATACCCATGAAGCAACTGTTTTACCTGATTATTCCTTTGCTGTTCTTCTCGTGCGAGATGTACAATTTCGACGATGATGGTACACTGATAGAGGAGGATGCTTGCAGCGTTACCTTCCAGGTGACAGAAATCGAACAGATTTCTTTCGGTGAGGCATCGCATACACGTGCTGCTGACCTCCAGTCGCTCTGTTCGCGTATACAACTTGTTGTTTTTCAAGGTTCGGAGAAGCTTAAGAACGTAAGCCAGCAACGCTCGGATGCCTCGTTCGGCACCTTCACGGTGGGGCTGACTCCAGGCACGTATCAGGTGGTAGTGCTTGCTCACAATGGCCTGGGAAATGCCACGGTATCAAGCCCGGAGAAGATAACCTTTGCCAGCAATAAATGTACCGACACCTTTTATTATTATGCCGAGGTGGAAGTTACGGAGAGCTTCACCAAACAGATTCTGCTCAAGCGTGCCGTCGCAGCATTCCGCATGACGCTGACCGACGAGATGCCCAGTGAAGTGGCCAGGATGCAGTTCTACTATACGGGCGGAAGCAGCACCTTCAATGCCGTTTCGGGCTATGGATGTGTGAACAGCAAGCAGACGGAGACCTTCGATGTTACGGCCGATATGAGTGGTAAGGCAGCTGAATTTCAGGTGTATACGTTCCCACATGCACAGGAGGGTACGCTGAAGATGACCGTCAGTGCACTCAATGCATCGGGAGCGGTATTCTGCGAGAAGACATTGGAGTCTGTGCCCGTCACCCTCAACAAGATTTCCTGTTGGAAGGGGCCATTCTTTGAGGCCGAGAATGTGCAGCAGTCCAATTCGCTCTCCGTCAGGGTAGAGAACGATGGCGAGTGGGGTGGTGTGCAGAATATTAATTAGCAGGTTGCTCCCGTAAAGAGCCATATTAACTGTATGCCGTGCATTCATTTCTTGACCTGATTCGTTTTTTTTGCCCTGGCGAGTTGTTTTTCTTTGCTCCGATAGCAGATTTTCGAATTTTCTTCGTATCTTTGCACAATTTTAGGCGGTGCATAGGTTTTTATGCCGTGTAGCATGCGCCTCACGACACATCGACGCATTTAACCAATAATATTACATTCACTCAATGAAAAAGCAACTCAAGAAAGTACTTGTGCTGGGTTCTGGCGCACTTAAGATTGGCCAGGCCGGTGAGTTCGACTATTCTGGTAGTCAGGCGCTGAAAGCCCTTCGTGAAGAGGGCATCAAGAGCGTGCTCATCAACCCCAACGTAGCAACTATTCAGACCAGCGAAGGTATTGCTGACAAGGTTTATTTCCTGCCAGTGACACCTTTTTTTGTGACTGAAATCATCAAGAAGGAGCGTCCCGACGGCATTATGCTGGCATGGGGCGGACAGACCGGTCTGAACGTGGGTACGGCCCTTTACCAGACGGGCGTGCTCAAGGAGTACGGCGTTGACGTGCTGGGTACGTCCGTAGAGGCCATCATGAACACCGAGGACCGCGACCTCTTCGTGCAGGAACTCAACAAGGTTGACCTCAAGGTGCCCGTGAGTGAGGCTTGCGAGACCATGGAGGCTGCCGTGGCTGCTGCCCGCAAGATTGGCTATCCCATTATGATCCGTTCGGCATACGCGCTGGGCGGTCTGGGTTCGGGTGTGTGTCCCGACGAGCAGACTTTCAAGGAGATTGCCGAGTCGGCCTTCACCTTCGCTCCCCAGGTATTGGTGGAGGAGAGCCTCAAGGGCTGGAAGGAGATTGAGTTCGAGTGCATCCGCGATGCCAACGACCACTGCTTCACCGTGGCCAGCATGGAAAACTTCGACCCCCTGGGTATCCACACGGGTGAGAGTATCGTAGTAGCTCCCACCTGTTCGCTCACCGATGAGCAGGTCAAGATGCTGCAGGAGATTACTGTGAAGTGTGTGCGTCACCTTAACATCGTGGGAGAGTGCAACATACAGTTCGCCTTCAACGCCGTTACCAACGACTATCGTATCATCGAGATCAATGCTCGTTTGAGCCGTTCATCTGCCCTCGCTTCCAAGGCTACCGGTTATCCTCTGGCCTTCGTGGCTGCCAAGATTGCCTTGGGTTATACCCTCGACCAGATTGGCGAGATGGGCACTACCAACTCGGCATACGTAGCTCCTTCGCTCGACTACATGATCTGTAAGATTCCTCGTTGGGACCTCACCAAGTTTGCCGGCGTAAGCCACAAACTGGGCTCCAGCATGAAGTCGGTCGGCGAGATTATGTCCATCGGTCGCTCTTTCGAGGAGATGCTGCAGAAGGGTCTGCGTATGATAGGCCAGGGTATGCATGGCTTTGTGGGCAATGACCATACTAAGTTCGACAACCTCGACGAGGAACTGGCCAACCCCACCGACCTTCGCATCTTCGCCATCGCACAGGCTCTGGAGGAGGGCTATACTGTGGAGCGTATTGAGGAGCTCACCAAGATCGATCCCTGGTTCATCGAGCGCATGAAGAACATCGTGGACTTCAAGCATAAGCTTGAGGGATACAACAAACTGGAGGACCTCTCAGCCGACGTGATGCGTGAGGCTAAGATTCTTGGATTCAGCGATTTCCAGATTGCACGGTTCGTCCTGAAGCCTCAGGATGGTAACATGGAGAAGGAGAACCTCGCTGTGCGTGCTTATCGTAAGGGCTTGGGCATCTTGCCCGCCGTAAAGCGCATCCCCACCGTGGCAAGCGAGCATCCCGAGCTGACCAACTACCTCTACATGACATACGCTGTTGAGGGTTACGACATCAACTATTATAATAATGAGAAGTCTGTCATCGTGCTCGGTTCGGGTGCCTATCGCATCGGCTCCAGCGTTGAGTTCGACTGGTGTTCGGTCAATGCCGTCACCACGGCTCGCAAGCTGGGCTACAAGAGCATCATGATCAACTATAACCCCGAGACTGTGTCAACCGACTATGACATGTGCGACCGTCTCTACTTCGACGAGCTGAGCTTCGAGCGTGTACTCGACGTTATCGACCTGGAGAGTCCTCGTGGTGTCATCGTCAGCGTGGGTGGACAGATTCCCAACAACCTGGCCATGAAGCTGCATCGTCAGAGTGTGGCCATCCTGGGAACCTCGCCCGTCAGCATCGACCGCGCCGAGAACCGTGGCAAGTTCAGCGCCATGCTCGACCAGCTGGGCATCGACCAGCCCAAGTGGAGTGCCTTGACTTCAATGGACGACGTCAAGAAGTTCATCGACGAGGTGGGCTATCCCGTACTGGTTCGTCCTTCATACGTCCTCTCGGGCGCTGCCATGAATGTCTGCTACAACGACGAGGAACTGGAGCGTTTCCTCGCTGCTGCCAGCGAAGTCAGCAAGGAGTATCCCGTCGTCATCTCTCAGTTCATGACCGAGACCAACGAGATCGAGTTCGACGGTGTGGCTCAGTGTGGCGAGATTGTCGAATACGGCATCTCTGAGCATGTCGAGTACGCCGGTGTTCACTCAGGCGACGCCACCATGACCTTCCCCGCTCAGCAGATCAGCTTTGCTACGATGCGTCAGATTAAGAAGATCTCGCGTGCCATTGCCAAGGAGCTCAACATCAGCGGTCCCTTCAATATCCAGTATCTGGCCAAGGGACGCAGCGTGAAGGTTATCGAGTGCAACCTCCGTGCCAGCCGTTCGTTCCCCTTCGTCAGCAAGGTGCTCAAGCGTAACCTCATCGAGACTGCTACCCGCATCATGCTCGATGCTCCCTTCCAGAAGGCCGAGAAGAGTGTCTTCGACATCGATCGTATGGGTGTCAAGGCCAGCCAGTTCTCCTTCAACCGTCTGCAGAATGCCGACCCCGTCCTTGGCGTTGACATGAGTTCTACCGGCGAGGTTGGTTGCATTGGCGACACCTTCCAGGAGGCTCTCCTGAACTCAATGATTGCCACCGGATATAAGATTCCCTCAAAGGATAAGGGCATCATGATCAGCAGCGGCAGTGCGAAGGAGAAGGCGTCTATGCTCGATGCTGCCATCGCACTTGACAAGGCTGGCTACACAGTTTACGCCTCCGAGGGTACGGCTGACTACCTGAATGCCAACGGAGCCAAGGCAGTTGCCGTGTCATGGCCTGATGAGAACCATCCTGAGCGTGAGAACGTAATGCAGATGATCAGCGAGCACAAGTTCGATCTCATCGTCAATATCCCCAAGAACCACAGCAATCGCGAGTTGACCAATGGTTACAAGATTCGTCGTGGTGCTATTGACCACAACATTCCTCTTATCACCAACGCTCGTCTGGCAAGCGCCTTCATCGAGGCTTTCTGCGAGATGGGTATGCAGGACTTGCAGATCAAGAGCTGGCAGGATTATGAATAATCATCGTCTCTTTCAGACGAACAATATGCAGAAAGATGCACTTTCGAGTGCATCTTTCTGCTTTTTTGTTTTCTATTTTTGAAGTTTTCCTTCTTTTCTGCAGTATTTGATGTAATTTTGTTACAATTATATATCCTTGATATTCAGATATGTCAATTGTATATGTTACGAAATTGATATTTTCTGTATCGCTTAATTTCATCTGTGACAACGAATGTTACATGCCTGTTTGTCTGACTTCTGTTTTCTTTGTACCTTTGCAGCGTAAAAGAAGAACAAACGCAATCGCTTACATCACAACGTAGGTTGTTTTAAGGTTATCTTTGTAAGCGGTATACGAATGAATTTGGTTAGTTTAAAGTTAGTATTAAGGTTAGTTAGTTTAAATTTTCATGGTTAGGTTCTACTAAAGAAAATTGAAATGCCTCTGTTGTGAAACAGGGGCATTTTCGTTACTACTGATTCGTTTTGATTTCGTTACTACTGATTCGTTTTTACAGATTGGTTTGTCTCATGTGCACTTTGCAACTGGTTTGCAAAAGAAAGTCCGTACCTTTGCACTGCAAAACAAGAAAAGTGTGTTCCGCGTTTTGCAACTCGTGAGACTAATATGAGTATTGTATTATTTATAATTTATGGTATGCCATGCATGAGATAGTTCATTTGATAAACGAGATGTCGCCTTACCTGCTGCTGGGCTTTCTGCTGGCAGGTTTGATGCATGTGTTTATTCCGGGCACGTACTACCACAAGTATCTGTCGACCCATAGTTTCCGGAGTGTTATCAATGCCGCACTCTTCGGCATACCTTTGCCACTTTGTTCGTGTGGCGTAATACCTACGGCCATGTCGCTCCGCAAGGAGGGAGCCTCGAAGGGTGCTGTGGCCAGCTTCCTTATCGCCACGCCGCAGACGGGTGTCGACAGCATCGTGGCCACGTTCAGCCTGATGGGTCTTCCGTTTGCCATCGTGCGTCCGCTGGCAGCTCTTTTCACAGCTGTGTTTGGTGGTCAGATGGTCAATATGTTTGGCGATAAGGATTCGGCAGAGGTGGTACATGTTACGGCGCACAGTCATCATCATGATTGTGAGGTGCATGTTGAGCACGAGACTCTGTTCCTGCGGTTGAAGGAGGCGCTCGAATACGCTTACCTGGAAATGATGGAGGACATTGGTAAGTGGCTTGTCATCGGCCTTGTGGTGGCTGGATTGATTACCGTCTTTGTGCCTACCGAGTTCTTCGCTGTCTTCCAGGGTAATACGCTGGCCAGCATGCTGCTTGTCCTCCTGATAGCATTACCCATGTACCTGTGTGCCACGGGCAGCATACCCATTGCTGTGGCACTCATGATGAAGGGCTTGACGCCCGGTGCTGCCCTGGTGTTGCTGATGGCGGGTCCTGCCTGCAACTTTGCTTCTATTTTGATTATTAATAAGGTTCTGGGACGCCGCACCCTCATAACTTACCTTTGCAGCATCGTCCTTGGTGCAGTCTTGTTCGGCGTAGGCATCGACTTCCTGCAGTTTCATGGCATCGTGGACTTTCTGCAACATCTCACCTACGAGAAGCAGTGTTGCATGGAAGGCGATGGTTGGTTTGCCTGGTTCTGCACCATCTTGCTTGCGCTGATGCTCATCAATGCCATTGTGTTGCCCAAACTCGGGCTGCGTAAGGCACATTGCCATTGCGGTTGTCACGACGACTCCTGCGGTTGCCATGACGACCATTGCGGTTGTCACGACGACCATTGCGGTTGTCACGACGACTCTTGCGGTTGCCATGACGATCATTGCGATTGTCGCGACAAAGTGAAAAGTGAGACTGTAGCGCCTATACATATTTATATTATAGAGGGCATGAACTGCAATCACTGCCGTTCGGCAGCCGAGAAAGCTCTGACAGCAGTAGAAGGCGTGGAGAAAGTGAGTGTGGAGCTCGCTACGAAGCAGGCTCACATCGTGGGACAAGCCGATTTCGAATCACTCGCGCAGGCAGTGGGGGATATAGGTTTCACGCTATTGAAGCAATAGTCAAGCGATGCTTCTGGGTTAGTGTTACTATTCTTGCTTATTACTGCGGAACTGCACAAAAGTTGAGTGATTTGTGCAGATTTGCGCATTTAGTGGTGTGTTTGTGCAAATTTATCGTGTTTTTCTTGCAAGATAATCTAATTTGGTTTACCTTTGCGTTGATTTCGAACAATGAAACCAACAAATAAACCAAAAGGTAAAGAGATTATGCAGAAAAAATCTATTGTTCTCATGGCTGCAGTAGCTATGAGTAGTGTGAATGCGCTGGCCGGCGGTCTGCTGACCAACACCAACCAGAACGCTGCCTACGTACGTCAGATGTCGCAGAATGGTGTAATGGGACTCGAAGGTCTGTACGCCAATCCTGCCGGTACTGCCTTCCTTAGCAGGGGCTGGCACTTGTCGCTCAACAGCCAAAGTGCCTGGCAAGAGCGTAACATTGCCACGACATTCCCCCTATTTGCTTTCAACGCCAACGATCCTGGCAACGCCACCCATGCGTTTACTGGTAAGGCTTCGGCTCCCGTCATCCCCTCATTTTCCTTGTCATACAATCAGGACAAGTGGAGCGTCAACGCGCATTTCGGCCTCATTGGCGGTGGCGGTAAGCTCACTTTCGAGAAGGGGCTCGGTTCGTTCGAGGCCTTGGTGGGAGGCAATATCGCCACCGGCATCATCCAGAACATTGCCACTGGTTATGCACAGCAGGCCATACCTCAATACATGTCACAGGGTCTGACCCTGGAGCAGGCACAGGCCGCTGTGGCAGGTCCGGCTCAGGAGTACGCCATGAATGCTTTTGGCAGCAGCCCCACCACCTACCTGAAGGGCTATAATGTGAACTCGAAGATGGTAGGCACGTCCTATTACTTCGGTTTGCAGATTGGCGGTACCTACAAGATAACCAACAACCTTGCAGCCTTCGTGGGCTTGCGTGGTGTCTATGGTTCGTGCAACTACAATGGTTATGTGGCCGACATCCAGTACAATACAGCTGCGGGTCCCGGTTCGGCACCCAACATCGAACTGGATTGTGACCAGTCAGCCTTCGGTATTACTCCCATCATTGGCATTGACTGGAAGATCAACGAGCATTGGAATGTAGCTGCTAAGTATGAGATTCCCACCATGATGAAGCTGAAGAACAAGAGTACGCTGAGTGCAGCGGCTCAGGTCATGGCCGCCGATCCTACCAGTCCCCTGTCGCAGTTTGCCGACGGAGCTACGGTGCGTGAGGATATCCCTGGCATTCTGGCTCTCGGTGCCCAGTACAGCCCTACGAAGTGCATCCGTCTGAATGCTGGTGGTAACTACTATTTTGATAAGCAGGCCAAGAAGTTTGGCGACAAGCAGGAACTGCTCGACCACAATACGTGGGAAGTGAACGCCGGTTGTGAGGTTGACGTCTGCAAGTGGTTGACGATCAGTGCTTCTTGGCAGACCACTCAGTATGGATTGAGCGATGCTTCGATGAGCGATCTCAACTTCAACAACTCGAACAATATGATTGGTGCAGGTCTGCGCATTCATGCTGTCAAGTGCCTGGATATCGATCTCGGTTACATGCATACGTTCTATCAGGACCGCACCGTTGTCAGCAAGACGGCCGTGGGCGACAAGACGGACGTCTATAGCCGCAAGAACGATGTGATCGGTGTAGGTGTAACGCTTAACCTGTAATCCGCATCTGCATAACAAAAACATAACAAACAAAACAACAATGAGCCCCGAAACGAAGACGTTCCGGGGCTCATGCTATTTAGGTTCAATTTCCTTTTGTCCAAAAGACTCGATCAGAAGCGGTAGCCTACGCTGATGGTGGCACAGAAGTTGTGCAACTTGTCGAGCGTCTTACCGGGATTCAGCTTTGCGTAAGATTCACGAACGCTATCCTTGTAGAGGTCGGTGATGCCCCAGTCGAAGCCGAGGTTGAGGCTGTAGTGGTTCTCGAACTCGCCACCGATTAGGAATCCCAAACCGAAGTCGGTGCGTTGCGTATCGTCGAACAATGATGATGAATCTGAAAAGTCTCTGTATCCGTCAACGTCCACTTTGATCTTCTGTTTTCCTGAAAGTCCCAGTGAGAAGTAAGGGCCAAATTCTGCATAAACACCAAGCTTGTCGCTCAGGTTGTAGCGGAAACCTACGTGGATGGGTATCTGGATATAGTGTGTCTCCCAATTGTACGTGGCATTTATGGTTTCTCCGTATGGTGGAATGGGAAGCTTGTAACTGCCGTTGTGTGCTCCCTTCATCGTCCATGCAGCAGACGCATTGATGTAGGTTCCCAGTGCTCCAGGCAGCATATACTGACCCTTGATAGCCAATGTTCCACCAACTTTTGCGCCCAAATCAGCTTCTTTGGGAGCACCTGCGAGTGAACTGATGGTCATACCACCGCTCAGCTGAACCGACATGCCCGGTTCGGGCTCGTTGTCGATGGCAAATGCATTAGCTGCAAGCGAGACGGCCAGTGCAGTAATGAATAACTTCTTCATAATAAATGTATTTAAGGATGTTGTTACTTCTTTTCCTTCAAGAGGTCACGAATCTCGGTCAGTAGCTTCTCCTCTGCGCTGGGTTCGGGAGCGGGAGCAGGAGCTTCTTCTTCCTTCTTCTTGGTCATCTTGGTGATAGCCTTAACCATGAGGAAGATACAGAAGGCGATGATGATAAAGTCGAACACATCCTGCAGGAACTGACCATAGTTCAGCATGACAGCCTCCTTGGCAGCCTCGACCTCTACGTCGCCGTCCATTACGGCAGGAACTGCCTCCTTGAGTGTGATGCTCAGCTTAGTGAAGTCCACACCGCCTACGAGCACACCGATGGGAGGCATGATGACGTTGGCCACTACCGAGCTTACAATCTTACCAAATGCACCACCGATGATAACACCGACAGCCATGTCAACCACGTTGCCCTTGAGAGCAAAAGCTTTAAATTCTTCGATAAATTTCATAATAATGAGATAAAAAAGTTAAATTTTCCTTGTTTGACGATGCGAAATTAAAAAGAATTTTGTAAATTTGCGCAGAAAATCAAAAAAAAGTGATGAAAAGGACCATTTATTATATCATTTTGGGTGTTTCCGCACTCTTTTTGGTAGCGTGTCAGTCTGCTCATTACTGCAACTGCGGTTAGTGCAGTGGGAAAATGATTTCGTGATTTATTAACTTAATAATTTAACTTTTTAATTATTTACAACCAATGGCAACAAAAGTAGCAATTAACGGTTTCGGCCGTATCGGTCGCCTCGCTTTCCGTCAGATGTTCGAGGCTGAGGGTTATGAGGTAGTAGCTATCAACGACCTGACCAGCCCCAAGATGCTGGCTCACCTGCTGAAGTATGATACCGCTCAGGGTGGTTTCGCTGGCAAGTTCGGTGAGGGCAAGCACACTGTAGAGGCAGGTGAGGACTACATCGTCGTTGACGGCAAGAAGATCACCATCTATGCAAAGCCCAACGCAGCTGAACTGCCCTGGGGTGAGCTGGGTGTTGACGTAGTTCTGGAGTGCACCGGTTTCTATACCTCAAAGGAGAAGGCTTCTGCACACATCCAGGCTGGTGCTCGCAAGTGCGTTATCTCAGCTCCCGCTGGTAACGACCTGCCCACTATCGTTTACAACGTTAACCACACCACTCTGACTAAGGAGGACAACGTAATCTCTGCAGCTTCTTGCACCACCAACTGTCTGGCTCCCATGGCAGCTGCTCTGAACAACTACGCTCCCATCGCCAGCGGTATCATGTCTACCATCCACGCTTACACTGGCGACCAGATGATTCTCGACGGTCCTCAGCGTAAGGGCGACCTCCGTCGTTCACGTGCTGGTGCTCAGAACATCGTTCCCAACTCAACGGGTGCTGCTAAGGCTATCGGCCTCGTTATCCCCGAGCTGAACGGTAAGCTGATCGGTTCTGCACAGCGTATCCCCACCCCCACCGGTTCTACCACTATCCTGGTAGCTGTTGTTAAGGGTAAGGACATCACCAAGGAGGGTATCAACGCTGCCATGAAGGCTGCTCAGACCGAGAGCTTCGGTTACACCGAGGATGAGATCGTATCAAGCGATATCATCGGTATGAAGTACGGTTCACTCTTCGACGCTACCCAGACCATGGTAAGCAAGATCGACGAGGATACCTATCAGGTACAGGTTGTTTCTTGGTATGACAACGAGAACAGCTACACCTCTCAGATGGTTCGTACTATCAAGTACTTCTCAGAGAACTGCTAATCTCTCGTCCTAACAAGACAAAGCATAGCCGCCCTTGGCCTACGCCTTGGGCGGCTTTTTTTATTTACTATGAGTTACGATTTGATTACAATCCTTGGCCCTACGGCCAGTGGCAAGACGGACCTCGCTGCTCATCTTGCGGCATGTTTGGGCGACGCTGAGATTATCAGTGCCGACAGTCGTCAGGTGTATTGCGGCATGGACATCGGCACGGGAAAGGACCTTGCCGACTATACCGTGGATGGCGTGCAGATTCCCTATCACCTTATTGATATATTAGAGGCGGGTGAAAAGTACAATCTGTTCCAGTATCAGCAGGACTTCTGGTCGGCTTACAACGACATTGTGGCACGTGGCAAGACGCCAATCCTCTGTGGCGGCACGGGGTTGTACATCGAATCGATACTGAAGAGTTACAAGATGGTTCCCGTACCCGAGAATACATCTTTGCGTCAGCAACTTGAAGGCAAGTCGCTGCCGGAACTGACATCCATTCTGCAGACCTACAAGTCGCTCCACAACACCACTGATGTGGATACGGCCAAGCGCGCCATCCGTGCCATCGAGATTCAGGAGTACTACCGCGAGCATCATATAGAAGAGCAGGACTTTCCCCAGCTCCGCAGTCTGACTGTGGGTGTGAGTATTGACCGTGAGCAGCGGCGCAACAAGATCAGCCTTCGGTTGCGCAAGCGTTTGGAGGAGGGGATGGTCGAGGAGATTCGAGGTTTGCTCGAGCGTGTTCCGGCCGAGGATCTGCTGTATTACGGTCTTGAGTATAAGTTTGTTACAATGTATTGCCTTGGTCAACTGAGCTATGATGAGATGTTTCGCCAGTTGGAGATTGCCATCCATCAGTTTGCCAAGCGACAGATGACCTGGTTCCGTGGTATGGAAGAGCGTCGTGGCATACCTATACACTGGATAGATGCCACCATGCCAATGGAGGAGAAAGTGGGTAAGGTGTTGAGCCTGTTGTAGAAAAGAGCAGAAAGGGGAGGGTAGGGAGTAACGATGACATGCCTGGGGGGAGTGGCATGGTGTCATCCGAATCGACTGATGCGTTCGAGCTCTTCCGTATTGATGAGCTTTATCTTTCGCCCGTCGATGGCAATAATCTTTTCCTGTGCAAAGGTGCTCAGCGTGCGTATGGCGTTGCTTGTGGTCATATTCGACATGTTAGCCATGTCTTCGCGCGAGAGATAGATGCTCAGCGTGCATCCATCCTCTTCCAGTCCGTAGGCGTCGCGCAGGAAGAGCAATGCCTCTGCCAGTCTGCCTCTCACGTGTTTCTGAGTCAGATTGACGGTGCGCTCGTTGGCAGATCCCAGTCTTACGGACAGTTCCTTGATGAAGAACCACCCGAGTGCAGCGTTCTTTTGAATAATAGCTGACAGCAAGGTCAGCGGAATTCGCGCCAGGACGGTGGGTTCCAGTGCGGCAGCACACGTATGGTACACCTCGCCCGCAAAGAAAGCTCGGTGTCCGGTGAAGGTGACGGGCTTCAGCACGCGTATCAGTTGGCTTCTGCCGCTTACTCCCTCCTTGAAAATCTTTAACTTACCGGATATGACGCAGAGCATGTCTCTTGGCATGTCTCCGTCCTTATAGACTATTTCGTTCTTGCGCAGCTGCTGGACCTTGATGTTGTCCATAAGTTGCTGTCGTTGCTCTTCCGTCAGCAGTTCGACAATCATCGAAAGTTTGTCTTTTACCATGTGCAGCGTTGTCTCTTCTCTCGTCATTTTACGGCTTAATTTTTATGCTTTTCGGCACAAAATTAGTATATTTCTTTCTTTTGTACAAGAAAAAATAAAAAAAATAAGGTTATTGTAGCAAAATGTTATCAAATAATTTTTCCAATTCGCGAAAAGTTTGTAATTTTGAGGTGCATTTTTGTATGCTAACCTTTTTATTGTACCCAATTAGAAAACCATTTAAAACATATTTTTCGACTATGAGTTATTTACGTTTCGACAAGGCGCAGATGACGAATCTCGAGACTTCCCTGAAGAAGGAAATTCTGCGAAGCAATCGTTCTGGTGCCTATTCGTGCACAACACTCGTGGATTGCAACACGAGAAAATACCATGGTCTCTTGGTTGTACCCGTACCCGAGCTCGACGATGAGAATCACGTCCTGCTCAGTTCGTTGGACGCTACCGTGATTCAGCACGGTGCAGAGTTCAATCTGGGTCTGCACAAGTACCAGGGTAATAATTTTGCACCTCGTGGCCACAAGTACATCCGTGAGTTTGACAGTCAGAAGGTTCCCACCACTATCTACCGTGTGGGTGGCGTGCTGCTCAAGCGTGAGGAGGTGTTCCAGCATTTCGAGAACCGCCTCATTATCCGTTATACGCTGCTCGAGGCGCACAGCGAGACCACGCTTCGCCTCACTCCCTTCCTGGCCTTCCGCAGTGTTCGCGAGTTCACTCACGAGAATGGTGTTGCCAGCCGTGAGTACCATAATGTGAAGAACGGCATCAAGACTTGTATGTACAAGGGTTATCCCGACCTGTACATGCAGATTAGCAAGGCCAACGAGTTCGTCTTCCAGCCCGACTGGTGGCGTGGCATCGAGTATCCCAAGGAGCAGGAGCGCGGTTATGGCGGTACCGAGGATCTCTACGTGCCCGGCTACTTTGAGTTTACCATCAAGAAGGGCGAGAGCGTCATCTTTGCGGCAGGCCTTGAGGAAGCAGACGTGAAGAAGCTGCCTGAATTGGCCGAGTTCGAGGTGAACGTTCGTACGCCTCGCGACAATTTCTACCACAATCTTGTCAACAGCGCTCATCAGTTCATTGTGCATCAGGACGATAACGACTACGTTCTGGCCGGTTATCCCTGGTTCAAGTGCCGTGCGCGCGACATGTTCATCTCGCTGCCGGGTCTTACCATCACCAATGGCGAGTTCGACAAGTTCGAAGCTGTCATGGCTACGGCAGAGAAGGGCATCCGTGAATTCATGGAGGGCGAACCCCTATCTGTCAAGATCTACGAGATCAATCAGCCTGACGTCCTGCTCTGGGCCGTATGGTGCATCCAGCAGTATGGCAAGCTCACCGACATGACGACGGCTTATAAGAAATATGGTAAGCTCGTGCGCGACATCATGAAGTACATCCATCTGGGCAACCATCCCGGCCTTGAGATGCATGAGAACGGACTTCTCTATGCTGCAGGCGGACAGGATCGTGCTATCACCTGGATGAACAGCCAGGCCAATGGCCGCCCCATCGTTCCCCGTTCGGGTTATATCGTAGAGATCAATGCCTTGTGGTATAACTGTCTGAAGTTCAGTGAGGAGCTTTCGCGTTTTGTCAACGACGATGTTAATGCCGAGATGATTTGCAAGCTGGCTGAAAAGTGCAAGCAGGGATTCCTCGATACGTTCCTCAATCAGCATGGTTATCTGCTTGACTACGTCGATGGCCAGATGATGGACTGGAGCGTACGTCCCAATATGATCTTCCCCGTGGCCTTCGACTTCAGTCCCCTCGACCAGAAGCAGAAGAAGACCATCCTCGACCTCTGCACCAAGGAGCTGCTCACTCCCAAGGGCTTGCGCTCCCTCTCTCCCAAGAGCGGTGGCTACAACCCCATGTATGTCGGTCCCCAGGCACAGCGCGACTATGCCTACCATCAGGGTACGGCATGGCCCTGGCTCGGTGGTTTCTACATGGAAGCATGTTTGCGTGTTTATGGTCGCAGCAAGGTGGGCTTCATTGAGCGTCAGCTTGTGGGCTATGAGGAGGAACTCTTCTACCACTGCATCGGCACCATTCCCGAGCTCTTCGATGGCAATCCCCCCTTCCATGGCCGCGGTGCCGTCAGCTTTGCTATGAACGTTGCCGAGCTGATGCGTGTGTTGAAACTGTTGGATAAATATAATGAATATTAAATAAGGAGGAACGAAAGATGAAAGTATTAATGTTCGGATGGGAATTTCCTCCCAAGATTTATGGTGGTCTTGCAGTAGCCTCTTACGGTATCACTAAGGGATTGAGTCTGCAGGGCGACATCGAGACAACCTTCTGTATGCCCAAGCCCACTGGCGAGGAGGAAGGTTTCCTTAAGATTGTTAACATGAGTCAGGTGCCCGTGGCATGGCGCGATGTGCAGTACGACCAGATCAAGGACCGCATGGTGGGTCATTCGGCCGAGGACTACTACCGTTTCCGCGACCATATCTATGCCGACTTCAACTACATGCAGGGTCTTGACGACATGGGTTGCATTGGTTTTGCCGGTGGCTATCCTGGCAATCTTCACGACGAGATCAACAACTTCTCTATCATTGCCGGCGTGCTGGCCCGCAGCGAGGAGTTCGACCTCATCCATGCCCACGACTGGCTGACCTATCCTGCCGGTGTGCATGCCAAGATGGTCAGCGGCAAGCCCCTCTGTATCCACGTGCACGCTACCGACTTCGACCGTTCTCGCGGTAAGGTGAACCCCACCGTCTACAGCATCGAGAAGAACGGTATGGACCATGCCGACTGCATCATGTGTGTGAGCGAGCTGACCCGTCAGACCGTCATCAACCAGTATCATCAGGATCCCGCCAAGTGCGTAGCCATGCACAATGCGGTATATCCTCTCAGCGAGGAGTACACCAACATCCCCTCAACCCGCAATCCCAAGGAGAAGGTCGTTACCTACCTGGGTCGTATCACCATGCAGAAGGGTCCCGAGTACTTCATCGAGGCTGCCAAGCGTGTGCTCGACCGTACGCACAACATCCGTTTCTGCTTTGCCGGTTCGGGCGATATGATGAACGCCATGATCAATCTTGCTGCAAGCTATGGTATCGCCGACCGCTGCCACTTCCCCGGTTTCCAGCGCGGTAAGCAGGTCTACGAGTGCTACAAGCGCAGCGACGTCTTCGTCATGCCGTCCGTCAGCGAGCCCTTCGGTATTGCTCCCTTGGAGGCCATGCAGTGCGGCTGCCCCAGCATCATCTCCAAGCAGTCCGGTTGCGGTGAGATTCTCGACAACGTTATCAAGGTGGACTACTGGGACATCGATGCGATGGCTGATGCCATGTACTCACTCTGCACCAACGAGGAGCTCTGGAAGCAACTCAGCGAGGAGGGCATCAAGGAGGTGGACCGCATAACGTGGGAGAAGGTTGGCCTTCGCATCCGCGAGTGCTACAATCAGCTTATCAACCGTGGGTGGTTCAACAACGACGAGTACCTCAATGCCGTGAAGGACATCAAATAATCAATAATTCATAATCCACAATTCATAATTTCGTTGGAGTCAGCTTCTCATACGGAATAGGAATTTATTAAATAAGTATAGCAATGAAAACCATTTGTTTATATTTCGAGATACATCAGCCCGTTCATCTCAAGAGATACCGCTTCTTTGACATCGGTACCGACCATTATTACTATGATGACTATGAGAATGAGCGTGCCATCACTGAGACCGCTGAGCGCAGCTACATCCCTTCGCTGAAGGCCATGTTGGAGATGACGCAGACCTATGGCAAGTACTTCAAGGTTGCCTTCTCGCTTTCGGGCGTTGCCATCGAGTTGCTCGAGGACTATGCCCCCGAGGTCATCGAACTCCTGCAGGAGCTCGCAAAGACCGGCTGTGTGGAGTTCCTCGCTGAACCCTACAGCCACGGCCTTTCTTCCCTGGCCAACGAGGAAGTGTTCCGTGAGGAGGTGCTGCGTCAGAGCAAGAAGATCAAGGAGCTCTTCGGCCAGACTCCCAAGGTGCTGCGCAACAGCTCACTGATCTATAGCGACGAAATTGGTGCCATGGCAGGCGACATGGGCTTCAAGGGCATGATTGCCGAGGGTGCCAAGCACGTGCTCGGCTGGAAGAGCCCCCACTTCGTCTACAGTTGTGCCCACAATCCCAAGGTGAGCCTCTTGCTGCGCGACTACAAGCTTTCCGACGACATCTCGCTGCGCTTCAACGATGCCAGCTGGAGCGAGTACCCCCTCATGAGTGACCGCTATGCCGACTGGATTGCTCAGTTGCCTCAGGAGGAGCAGGTTGTCAACATCTTCATGGAACTCTGTGCGCTGGGTATCTTCCAGCCCCTCAGCAGCAACATCCTCGAGTTCTTCAAGGCTCTCCCCGCTGCCTGCAAGGAACGTGGCATCGAGTTTGCCACGCCCAGCGAGATCATCGGCAAGACCAAGGCTGTGGCTCCCATGGACATGCCCGAACCCGTGAGCTGGAACGACGAGGAGCGCGATACCTCTTGCTGGCTCGGCAACGGCATGCAGCGCGAGGCCTTCAACAAGCTCTATCAGGAGGCCGGTCGCATCATGGCTTGTCAGGACCGTCGTATCAAGCAGGACTGGGATCGCATCCAGGCCAGCAACAACTTCCGCTACATGACCACCAAGCCTATGAGCGTCAACATGATACGTGGCTTCTATGACAGTCCCTACGATGCCTTCACCAACTACATGAACGTGCTGGGTGACTTCATCAAGCGCGTGCAGGATCTCTTCCCCATCGAGGTGGAGAACGATGAGCTCAATGCACTCTATACTACTATCCACAACCAGGGCAAGGAGATCGAGACGCGTGAGCACGAGATTGCTCAGCTGCGTGCTCGTCTGGCCAAGCTGGAGAAGAGTGTTGAACCTGTCAAGGAGAAGGCACCCGCCAAGAAGGCAGCTCCCGCCAAGGCTGCTGCGCCTAAGGTAGAGCCAAAGCCCGCTCCCAAGAAAGCTGCCGCTCCCAAGGCAGAGGTGAAGGCCGAACCTGCCAAGGAAGCCCCCAAGACAGAGGCTCCCGCTAAGAAGGCTCCTGCCAAGAAGGCCACTACGGCCAAGGCTCCCGCCAAGAAAGCTCCTGCCAAGAAGTAAGCCCATACGCGTATTTCATACTAATACAAACAAGCCCCTTCGTTGATTGACGAAGGGGCTTTTTTTTGGCCATGATATACTTGTTGGCACACGGTTGCCATTATAGTTTATCACGCGACAAAGATTGTGCTGTTTTACCTGCCAGGATACCTCTTTTTTGCAATTCGTCTGTCCCCCCTTATAACCGAACTACCGCTTCTCTGCAAGCCAGGCCGAGACTGACAAGACACAATGATTAGCAGCCTTGAAAATTCCATACAAATTCTTGTGCGGAATTTCTTTCAACTAGAAATACAGAAAGGCCGGGATGATTTTTTTTGAGCATAAATTGGCTTCTTTTGGGGTGATGCAGCATGTTCTGAGCTGTAACGCAGCGTTACTTTTTTGTTAACGCTACGTCACTTTTTTGTTAACGCAGCGTCACACTCCCGAACATGCAGCGTCATTTCTGGCTTTTTGCAGCGTTTTATTGCGTCTTTCAAATAGATGTTTTTTGTATGTGTCAGATAGTTAATGTGTTAGTCATTGGCGTATACGCCTACCCTGATTGTCGAGGATGAAAATATCGCAAGGAAAAGTGATTAAAATTCAGAACTTTCTTTACAGGCGTCCCTCCGGGTAGTGTGAAGGTTGGGCGTGGGAAAAAAGAAAACGTGCCCCGTTGTTGAGACGAGGCACGTTCTTCATATATCCGGACCTAGGCCGGTGATGTGTTTTGTGCTTAAGAGGTTCTACTTACTATTCAGATACACTTTTCTTTCTTACGTTGTTATTACTTATATATAGTTTATTCGGTCAGTTGGTATCTGCTTCTTATTGCATGTTTTTACAGGCAAGCCTTCCAGCGTTCGTAGGCCTCCTTGAGTGCATCGGAAGCGGCCTCGGGCTCGATGACGGCAATCTTCTGCAACGTGGCAAAAGCCTCGTCGTAATCCTTGTAGATGCCCGCTCCGATACCAGCACCACGAGCGGCGCCCGCAGCTCCATCGGTGTCGTAGAGGTGGATGGTGGCACCCGATATGTTGGCCAGTGTCTGACGGAAGAGGGGAGAGAGGAAGAGGTTGGCATTACCAGCCTTGATGGTCTTGATCTCTACACCCATCTTGGCCATGATCTCCATGCCGTACATGAAGGAGAAGGCGATGCCCTCCTGTGCTGCACGCAGCATGTGGGCCTTGGTATGGATGTTGAAGTTTATGCCGTGAACACTGGCTCCGGGGTTCTCGTTGCAAAGCACGCGCTCGGCACCGTTGCCGAAGGGAATGATGCTCAGGCCTTCGCAACCGACGGGTACGCTGGCTGCCAGGTCGTTCATCTCGGGGTAGGAGATGTTCTCGGGAGCTACGGTCCGCTTCATCCAGGCGTTCAGGATGCCTGTGCCGTTGATGCAGAGCAGAATGCCGTTGTGCTCCACGTGCTTGAAGATGTTGACGCGGTTCTGCTCGTCGGGAGTAACCTTGGCCGCCACACCGTAGACCACTCCGCTCGTACCACCCGTGGCTGCAATCTCACCATCGCGCACGACGTTGAGCGAAAGAGCGTTGTTAGGCTGGTCGCCGGCACGGTAACTGATGGGTGTGCCTTCGGGCATGCCGAGCAGGTCGGCTATCTCCTTGCAGACACGTGATTGTACGGAGAAGGTAGGCTTCACCTCGGGAATGAGGCTTTCGGAGAATCCGAAGTGCTCCAGGGTAGGCATGTCGAGACAGTCGTTCTGCAAGTCCCAGAACATTCCTTCGCTCAGGCCGCTGGCCGTGGTGTTGATGTCGCCACCACTGAGACGCATGGCAATGTAGTCGCCGGGCAGCATGATCTTCTTCACCTTATTATATATATCGGGTTCTTCGTTCTTCACCCATGCCAGCTTGGCCGCAGTGAAGTTGCCGTACTTTGTGCCACCATACTTGGACGCACGCGAGTCGCACCAGATGATGCTGGGACGCAGTACCTTGTTTTGCTCGTCCACGCATACGAGGCCGTGCATCTGATAGCTGATGCCGATGGCTGCCACGTCGGCCAGGTTGGCCTTGGCACCGACGCGCTTTGTGGCTTCGGTGAGTTCGTTCCACCACATTTCGGGATCCTGCTCTGCCCAGCCGGGCTTGGGAGCGCTGATGGGTGCCTCGCCGTCAGGATACTGTGCGGCTGCTACTATTGCGCCAGTTTCGGCATCTACCACGGATGCCTTTACGCTGCTGGTGCCAATGTCATAACCAAGTAGGTATTTCATGTCTTTGTTGTTAGTTTTGGTTGTTACGCTTATTTCGACTGCAAAATTAGCAAATCTTTTCCAACCGGCACGCGTCAATGTAACCAAATTGTGTCAAAAATGTAACATTGTACTTCAAAATGCCCTGTAAATGGGCTCTTTTTGAGCACTTCATTCTTATTTATATAATAAGTTACTTCAACGATAGTTGTTCTTGTATTTTTTTTGTAAATTTGCATGTAAATTGTAAAATCAACAAAAACGGAACAGTCATGGAATACAGAGATCTGGGCAAGACGGGACTTCGAATCTCTAACATCAGCTTCGGTGCGTCGTCGCTGGGCAGTGTTTTTCGCGCTACGCGTGAGGAGGAATCGGTCGAGGCTGTGTTTGCGGCCATCGAGGGTGGAATAAACTTTATCGACGTGAGTCCCTACTATGGTCATTACAAGGCCGAGACGGTGTTGGGCAAGGCCCTCCGACAGCTGCCTCGTGACAAGTACTACCTCTCAACCAAGGTGGGACGCTACGGCAAGGATGGCGTCAACACATGGGACTACAGCGGCCAGCGCGCAACGGAATCGGTCAGCGAGAGCATGGAGCGACTGGGTGTCGACTACATCGACATTATCAATGTGCATGACATCGAGTTTCAGGCTGCTCTGCCAGGCGGGCTGCAGAAGGTGGTGGACGAGACCCTGCCTGCACTGGTGGAACTGAAGAAGAAGGGGCTGGTAGGTCACGTGGGCATCACCGACCTGCAGCTGAAGAACCTCAAGTGGGTCATTGACCATAGCGAACCGGGCACCGTGGAGAGTGTGCTGAATTTCTGCCATTATTGTCTGAACGATGACGAACTCCTTGACTATCTGGACTATTTTGAGGAACGTGGCATCGGCATCATCAACGCCTCGCCTCTGAGCATGGGACTGCTGAGTCAGCGTGGTGTGCCCGACTGGCATCCGGCTCCCAAGCCTCTGGTTGAAGCTTGTCGTCAGGCGGCATGTTATTGTTCGGAGCAGGGTTGTCCTATCGAGAAGCTGGCCGTGCAGTTCAGTGTCAGTCATCCGCGCATTGCCAGCACGCTCTTCAGCAGTGCCAATCCCGAAAACGTGAAGCGTAATATCCAGTGGGCCAACGAATCTCCTGACCCCGCGCTTGTGCAAAAAGTGCAGGAACTCATTGGCGACCAGAAGCGTGTCAGCTGGGCAAACTCATAACAGGACACTATGAACTATATTATTGATGCACATAGTCACCTGTGGCTAAGGCAGGACGCCATGGTGGACGGACTGGCCGTCAGGACAAGGGAGGGGAACGGGTCGCGCTCCCTCTTCCTGGGCGAAGAGCGACAGATGCTGCCCCCCTTCATGATTGACGGGCGTAATACAGCCGAGGTCTTTCTCTCCAATATGGACTATGCTCAGGTCAGTGCGGCTGTGGTGGTACAGGAAGTCATTGACGGCAATCAGAATGCCTATCTGACTGAGGTGCAGCAGCGATATCCTCATCGTTTCTGCTGCATGGGCATGGCCAATACGCTCGAGGAGGCTGTGGCCGTCAAGGAAGCCGGGCTAAAAGGCATTGCCATCCCGGGCCATCGTCTTAAGGAGTCGCTCCTGACGTGGATGCCCATGTTCCAGTACATGGAACGGGAGGGCTTGATCTTGTCCATGTGCCTGGGCGAGGACCCAAGGCAGATTGCCGAGATGGCCGAGGTCATACAGCAGTGTCCACGCCTGAAGGTGGCCATCGGACACTTTGGCATGGTGACTACGCCCATTTGGGAGAGCCAGGTGCGTCTGGCCAACGAGGGTGCTAATGTAATGGTTGAATCGGGCGGTATTACTTGGCTGTACAACAGCGAGTTCTATCCTTATCCATCTGCTATCCGTAGCATCCGCGAAGCGGCCGACATGGTGGGGTGGGACAAGTTGATGTGGGGCAGTGACTATCCTCGCACCATCACCGCCATCACCTATAGGATGAGTTACGACTTCGTACTGAAATCCCCTGAGCTGACGGACGAGCAGAAGGCACTCTTCCTGGGGCAGAATGCGGTAGCGTTCTATGGGTTCAGGGACTTGGTCGATCTGCCCTACATTAAGAATATGTCTGAATAACAATACAAACTTTGCAAAAAAGAGAAAATGAAAGCAATACAGATCAAGGGACTCCAGCAGATAGGAGTCGTAGAGATAGAAAACGCTCCTCAGCCCAAGGCCGACGAGGTGCTTATCCGCCTGCAGTACGTAGGCTTCTGTGGCAGCGACCTCAATACGTTCCTGGGCCGTAATGGCATGGCAAAGGAGAATGTCATACCCGGTCACGAGGTGGGTGCCGTCATCGAGGCTGTGGGCGACAACGTGCCCGGTACGCTGAGGGCTGGCATGCAGGTCACCGTCAATCCCTATACCAACTGCGGACATTGTGCCTCGTGTCGAAACGGACGTGTCAATGCGTGCCAGCACAACGAGACATTGGGCGTGCAGCGCGACGGTGCCATGCGCGAACTGATGATTCTGCCTTGGCAGAAGATTATCCCAGCCGAAGGACTTGCTCCCAAGACCTGCGCCCTCATCGAACCCATGAGCGTGGGATTCCATGCCGTCGATCGTGCCCAGGTCTGTGATATTGACACCGTAATGGTCATCGGCTGCGGTATGGTGGGACTGGGTGCCATCGTACGGGCCGTCCTGCGTGGTGCTACGGTTATTGCCGCCGACCTCGACGACGAGAAGCTGGCGCTGGCCAGACGGTTGGGTGCGCAATATGCCGTCAATACCAAGACGGAGAATGTGCACGACCGATTGGCTGAACTGACGGGCGGATTGGGGCCCGATGTCATTGTGGAGGCCGTTGGAAGTGTTCCTACATACCAGCTGGCTGTCAACGAGGTGGCCTTCACCGGACGTATAGCCTGCATCGGCTATGCCAAGGCTGATGCTGAACTGCCCACACGTCTCTTCGTGCAGAAGGAGCTTGACGTGAGGGGTAGCCGCAATGCCATGCCGAGTGACTTCCGGGCTGTTATCCAGTACCTGCAGCGTGGCACGTGTCCTGTCGACGAACTCATCAGCCGCGTCGTCAAGCCCGAGGAGAGCCAGGCTACCATGGAATACTGGATGCAGCATCCCGGCAAGGTGTTCCGTATACTTGTCGACATGATGTAATACTTGCAAACTAACTGCCTAATATATTAATTTCAAGAGAAATGGAAAATGTAAAGATTCTGCAGTTCGGTGAAGGTAACTTCCTTCGTGCATTCATCGACTGGATGATGGAAGAGAATACCGTGATGGTTGTCAAGCCTAGACCTGGCAAGGGACTGGAGCGTCTGCTCAGTATCAACTGTCGTTACAAGGTGGCCCTCCAGGGATTGCTCGACGGCAGGGAGATAGATAGCATCGAGGAGGTAAAGAGCCTTGCAGGTGCCATCAATCCTTACGAGCAGCATGATGCTTTTCTGGCATTGGCCGAGTTGCCGTCCTTGCGTTTCGTGGTGAGCAATACGACCGAGGCTGGCATTGTGTTTGACGAGACGTGTCGGCTGAACGGTGCACCTGCCTTGTCCTATCCCGGCAAACTGACCCAGTTGCTCTATCATCGTTGGCAGCACTTCGAGGGCGATGTTTCCAAGGGGCTTGTCGTCCTGCCCTGCGAACTTATCTTCCACAATGCCCGCGAACTTCGTCGTTGTGTGGACAAGTATGTAGAGCTGTGGCAGCTTGATGCTGCTTTTGCGAAGTGGCTCAACGAGGCTTGCCTCTTCTGCAACACGCTTGTCGATCGCATCGTACCCGGTGGCGAAGACTATGCTGTGGTGAAAGCCGAGCCGTACCATCTGTGGGTAATAGAAGGCCCTGAAAGTCTGCGTAATGAGTTGCCTCTCCGCAAGCAAGACTTCAACATCGTCTTTACCGACAACGAACAGCCCTATCACCAGCGCAAGGTTACCATGCTCAATGGGCCTCATACGGCTCTCTCTGCCGTCGGACACCTGGCTGGCCTGGAGACCGTACGCGATTGTATGCTCGACGAGCAGATCTCTAAATATATTAATAAGGTGATGCTCGACGAACTGCTTCCCACCGTCGACCTGCCTCGCGAGGAGATGGAGGCCTTTGCATCCGACGTGCGCTACCGTTTCTTGAATCCCTTTGTGCGTCACATGCTGACAAGCATCATGCTCAATAACCTGTCCAAGTATCGTACGCGCGACTTACCGGCTCTCAGGTGGCACGTCGCGAACCGTGGTGAGTTGCCCCATGCTCTCACGATTGGTCTGGCCGCCAATCTGCTCTGTGCTGATGTCGCCGACATCAGGGGTTGCCTTAGCGATGCTGCACTCTGGGGTGAAGACCTCACTCTGATTCCCGGCCTGCTCGAGGCTGTGACGGAGCATGCAGAGGCCATCAAGGCTGACGGCATGCGAAGCTTGCTGTAAGTCGCTGTTTCGTCGTTTGTAATCTTATGTTTATAATACATTATCAACTTCTGTTATGTCTTGCATCCAACTAAATCCCAACGATAATGTCGAGGTGCTCTTGCAGCCGCAGGACGGGATATCTGCTGGCCACAAGAAGGCCCTATGCGACATCAAGCGCGGAGAGAATGTCATAAAGTATGGCTTCCCCATTGGTCATGCCACTTGTGACATTGCCAAGGGCGAATGGGTTCATTCCCACAACCTTGCCACCAATCTTGAGGGTACGCTTGCTTACAGATGGAGAGGCGATAAGGCTTCGTCGATTACTGAGCCTGCCGCTCGCGTCGTATCTTCTCTCTCGTCGGCTGTCACGACCTTCAGGGGGTATGAACGTGAAGATGGTAGAGTCGGTGTCCGGAACGAACTGTGGATTGTGCCAACAGTAGGTTGTGTGGCCGACTTGGCCTCTCGACTGGCTTGTGAGATGCAGTCGCGCACTTCGCTCGCGGTTCGAGCCTTTCCCCACACATTCGGGTGTTCGCAGCTGGGCGAAGACCATGCCAACACCCGACAGCTGTTAGCCTCGCTGGCTATGCATCCCAATGCGGGTGGCGTGCTGGTGCTTGGCTTGGGATGCGAGAACAACCAGATTGCCGAGCTGAAAACTCTGATAACCTCATCGCGCGTACGCTATCTTGTGTCGCAAGAGGTGGAGGACGAGGTTGCCGAGGGCCTTCGCTTATTGCAGGAATTGGCCGCCGTAGCCGAACGGGACCAGCGCACCGATCAGCCGTTCAGCCGTCTTTGCATCGGCTTGAAGTGTGGTGGCAGCGACGGATTCTCAGGCATTACCGCCAACCCGTTGCTGGGCCGTTTCTCTGATCTTGTGACGTCCTTGGGTGGCACGACGATTCTTACGGAGGTGCCCGAGATGTTCGGTGCTGAGACCATCCTGATGGATCGTTGCATCAACCAGACCATCTTCGACAAGAATGTGCGTCTCATCAACGACTTTAAGGAGTATTACCTCAAGCAGGGATTGCCCGTGGGCGAGAATCCTTCGCCCGGAAACAAGGAGGGCGGCATCACCACGCTCGAGGATAAATCGCTGGGCTGCATACAGAAGGGCGGTACGAGTGCAGTGACGGATGTCATCGACTATGGACACCGTGTTCAGACGGCCGGCCTCAACCTGCTTTGTGCTCCCGGCAACGATCTGGTTGCCAGTACCGCCCTTGCCGTGGCAGGCTGCCAGCTGGTGCTTTTCACCACGGGGCGCGGCACTCCCTTTGGTACCTGTGTGCCTACCGTTAAGGTCAGCACCAACAGCGCGCTGGCACGTCGCAAGCCGCACTGGGTTGACTTTAATGCCGGCCAACTGGTCGAGGGAAGAACGTTCGACGACGTCCTGCCCGACTTCGTGGCCAAGGTGGTCGACGTGCTCAACGGTTCTGCAACTCACAACGAGAGTCAGGGCTACAGCAGCATTGCCATCTGGAAAGGTGGTGTCACGCTGTAGGGGGCAGTATTCCTCCTCCTTAGCCTGTATTATTCATAGCCTTTGGCGATGATGTATAGAAAGCCATACATGGCGAAGGCTACGCATGTGGAACTCGTGGAACTATTGCTTCGCAGATGGAAACTACAGCATCAGGATGCTATAATGACAAAACTGCGTGGGGAAGTATAGAACTACTACCGCAAATAGGTACAAAAGATTACAGCGACTATCTACTCCAACATGAAGTGATGGTCGCTGTAACTTTAGTGATGATTAAAAAATAACTTGGTACAAAATAAGTAGTTACGCCTTTGCATTGTCTTGCTGGCTATTTTGAAACTGTTTCGCTACTTTCGTCCCGTAGGCGAATACTTTCGTCCCGTAGGCGAAAGTCACGATGCCCGCATCGCTCTTTTGTCACATTTCCAAAATATCTCAGCAATCCAACACAAAATCGTACCAACTTATTATTTAATCATCACTTAATGTTGATGGTATTTCGTTAATCTAATTTACTTTATACACAGAAAGCCTTCCGAAGATGCTGTCAAGCACCTACGGAAGGCTTTCAAATTCGTTGTAATAAAAGATGTCAGAGCAGAGCGATGCTCCCCCTGTTTTATTGATTAACAAGGAGCTGCACAAAACAAGCGGATCGATACTGTACACTTTCACCATGTTTCTTGTATTATTCTATGTGTTGTTCCGAAAGTGTTAAAGTTATTGCTCTATATCTTCAGCCGTTAAGCCAAGAGTCTCGAGGACAGTCTCTGCCGGGAAGCCTGCAGCAATCATCTTGCGGGCATTTGCAATCTTTTCTTCTGCACGCCCTTCTGCACGCCCTTCTGCACGCCCTTCTGCACGCCCTTCTTCGCGTCCTTCTGCACGCCCTTCTTCGCGTCCTTCTTCGCGTCCTTCTGCACGCCCTTCTTCGCGCCCTGTTTCAATAACACTACGCTGATAGCGCAGATTCTCCATCATGCGATAATAGTCGTTCTTTTCCGCTTCGGAGAGTGAGTCGATGCGAAGAATCTCACGTGCCTCTTGGAGTCCAGGTGCTGTTGCGGATACAGGGATGTCTCCGTCCTTGAGGAAGCTGATCCACTCGTCAAGAGGAGTCGTGGCCACTTCGTCGAACTTGTCAACTCGCAGCAGGTAGTACTCTGGAAATATCTCCGATGGCATATTGCAGCCGAAGGCATTGCGCTGGGCGGCTGACAGCTGAAGTACATCCGAAGAGTCGTGCATACTGACAAACTCGGTCTTTCCATGATATGCATAGTCTTGACCTTGCCCGAGCGAGAAGTAGACGATATTTATGGAATATACCTTGCGTAACTTTTGGTACGGATCGCCAAGATTCAGGTATTCTGTCACAACCTTCGATGCACCGTATGCCATACGGTGAAAGTAATCCAACTCACGGTTATTCTGTATTTCGAAGAGCATGAGTTCGCCGTCCTCGTCCTCGGCAAGAATGTCCACTCGGTTGAACTTGTCGTTGGCATCCTCCTGATTGCTCTCGCTCTCAAGCAGACGCTCAATCTTGATGGTTCTGCCTAAGAGAGAAGTAAGCAGGCCTTCCAAAACTACAAAGTTGGCTTTGTTGCGCAGCAGGCGTTTGATAGCCCAGTCGAAGCGTACAAGTGTATTGGCTCTTCCCATAATGATTTTATCTTTGATAGATATAATATGTGCGCAAATGTATAAGTTTTATTTGAAATAACCAAATGATTTGGATATAATCTCACCTAAAAGCAGAATTTTAGCGTCAGATGCGTGTAATACAGACATAATTCCTTACTCGTTTTTAGTGCTTAGCGGAGAGGCTACGGCAGCTTCAACGGAAAGCCACACCTGCGTAAAATGCTGTCTTATATACTGCACACATTCTGCAGAATCATACGCTCCCAAAATTTACTTTCAGCCTTCAGTTTCGTGTTATAAGTGTCAGATTGACACGATGATAAATGACTGAAAGTGAAGCCTTACTTCTTTCAGTTACTTTCAGCTGTTCCTTCAACCCATCTTATCGTAGTAATATGTTCCCATCCTGTTACCTCAGCATCTCGCGAAGCTGATGGACGCCTGTTAGCAGAACTGAATGCTGACTGGGGCAGAGCTGAATGCTGCTTGATGGAAAACTATTGGCTGGCTGTAGGTGAGCCGAAAGTAGGCTGAATAGAGCTGAATGTAGGCTGAAAGTAAACTGAAAGTAAATCCATGCTTTAACGCGCTAATATACAGCTGAGTATAAAGATTGGCTGAAGGGTGAAGGTGAAATTGAATAATTCTTTTCATTTCATGCTGTTTCTCACTCTGGATACACCGGATTCTGCAACGCTACGTTACGGAATTTGCTACGCTACATCTTTATTTTTTTCTTGCAGCAGAAAAAAATAACTGTCGCAGCGCTTTAAATATGACTTAGCGAAGACATTTTTTTGGCACACGGTTGTCATTCTGAACGAATGTGACTTTTGCCCGTCGGCAAAAGCTCTTCGTCAGGATGACAACTATTTGTGCCTAATTGTATATTATCTCCTTTATTTAAGTTTCTAAGCCCTTTTGTTGCTAAATTAGTCTGTTGATGAAAGAAAAGCAGCGGAAAATGTGGGCTTTCTCAGATTTTATTTGTAACTTTGCCTTGTCTTGCTGCGTTTCCCGGGCAGTCTTCTAATCGCAACGCGTAGATGGACGGAGAAGCTGGCAGGACGTAATGTGGGGGCGCATGGTTTTGTCGTCTGTAGTGCATGGACGCTTGTGGCTCCTCTACCTAACTAATTTTATAGTAAATCAAAACGGGTTGCGGTATCAGAAGAAGATGAAATGCATTATATTGGCAGCGGGTTATGCCACGCGTCTGTATCCTTTGACGGAGAATTTCCCCAAACCTCTTCTCAAGGTTGGGGACAAGACTATACTCGACTGGTTGGTGGACGACATCGACGGAGCTAATCTTGTGGACGAGTACGTCGTCATCAGTAATCATAAGTTTGCATCCCACTTTGAACAGTGGGCTGCCACGAAACAACAGAAAATCAAGGTGGTGGACGATGGTACAAGCACTAACGAGACGCGTCTGGGTGCCGTTCGTGACATTCAGTTTGCCATTGATCAGCTGGGGCTGGACGACGATATGCTGGTCATTGCCGGCGACAACGTGCTCGACTTCAGCCTGCAGCGCTTTGTCCGTTATTCCGATGAGACGAAGACGAGTTGCGTGATGCGCTTCTTCGAGCCCAATGAGGAGCGCCTCCACAAGTGTGGCGTTCTCGAACTGGATGGCGATCGCATACTGGGCATGGAGGAGAAACCTGCTGAGCCCAAGAGTCATTGGTGCTGTCCTCCTTTTTATTTTTATACGCGCGAGAATGCCAAGTGGGTGAAGCGTGCCATCGAGGGCGGCTGCGGCGTAGACGCACCGGGCAGTTTCATTGCCTGGCTGGCGGAACAGACCACGGTTCATGCGATGGAGATGCCCGGTCGCCGCTACGATATTGGCAATCTGCAAAGCTACGAGCAGGTGCAGCAGGAGTATCCCGGTATCGTGAAGTAGGGAAAGGGCGGAACAAGAATAAACAGTAAACAGAAGGTAACGTGAAAAAGAAGGTTTTTGTATCAGGGTGCTATGACCTGTTGCACTCGGGCCATGTTGAGTTCTTCAAGCAAGCCTCGCAATATGGCGATGTGTACGTCGGTATCGGCTCGGATGCCACCTATCAGGAGTATAAGCATCGCAAGCCGATGTTCCCCGAGGAGGAGCGCCTCTTCATGGTGCAGTCGGTAAGGTATGTCAAGGAGGCGTATGTTAACGCCGGCAGTGGGGTGATAGATTTCCTTCCCACACTTGATCTCGTCAAGCCCGATATCTTCGTAGTGAATGCCGAGGGAGGCAGCGACGAGAAGCGTAAGCTCTGTGAGGCACGAGGCATCGAGTACGTCGAGTTGCAGCGCACACCCCACGAGGGTCTGGCGGCTCGCAGTTCGTCTTCGCTCAAGGCTGCCATCAGCAGTGGCGACAACGAAGCAAGGAGTGAGGGACAGAACTGTCAGATTCCTACGCGACTGGACTTGGCCGGCACCTGGATTGACCAGCCTTACGTGTCGCAGTATCACCCGGGTTGGGCCTTGACAATTTCGCTCGAGCCCACCTTTGAGGTACGTGACCGTTGCGGCCTATCCACGTCAACCCGCAAGATTATCCAGAAGATTTGGCCCCTGAAATTGCCGAAGATGGACCCTGAGGTACTGGCACGTCTGGTGTTCTGCTTTGAGAATAGTCCCGAACGTGAGGATGGCATCATCTCGGGTGCCCAGGATGCTATCGGCATCTGTGTGCCTGGCCTGTGCCGTCATTACTACGACAACCATTTCTGGCCCGAACGTATAGAGACCTGCAACGATGAGATGACGCTGCGTTTCCTTGAAAGTCATCTTGTTATGATTCCCATCGAACCTCGCAAGCGAGGGTGCAGTGTGGTGGATGGCAAGGCTATCAATCCCGCGAAGGTCAAGGCCTTGGCTGATGCGGCCGATGCCTGCTGGGCTGCTATTATGGCTCGCGACCTGGAGGGGTTTGCCAAGGCTTACAAGGCTTCCTACGAGGCACAAATTGCCATGTTCCCCGGTATGCTGATGCCGACCATCGACAATCCTGTGGGGGAGGGCCGTGTGAAGGACGAGAGCGTAGCCCCTCTTGTCCAGCAATACCTTCAGACACCTGGTGTGCTGGCCCTGAAGATGCCCGGTGCGGGTGGTGGCGGCTATCTGGCACTGGTAGTGGAGGATGCCGCGTCCTTCTGCCAGTCTCATCCCGAAGCGTTCCCTCTGCATATTCGCAGAGCCTGAAAGATAAAGTAAAAAAGCGAAGGCACGGACCATCAGGTTCGTGCCTTCGCTTTTTACGTATGTTAACCCCGCTTGACGAGGGCTGCATCTACTGTTTGTCGGCTTCTTCTTTCTCCCAGGCTTCCCATTCCTCCTGCGCCTTCTTCCAGTCGGTCTGTTCGCCACTGGCAATGGCAGCGGCTTCGGCCTCGGCTGCGTCGCGAGCCTTGTCGCGTGCCCGCTTGGCCTTCATGGCCTCGATGGTGGCATCGTCCAGGATCTGGATGCGTCCGCGCTCCAGACACTGCTGCAGCTCCTCGTATCCGAAGGCTTTGCCAGGCTCGTTGAAGTCGGAGATGTTGAACTCGTAGTTGACGCGCAACTCGTGTCGGATCAGCTTCTGCTGGAAGCGCGTGCCAGAGGCTTTGCGCTTCAGCAGTTTGCCGATCTTTTCTATTTCGCTCTGCGAATACTTGTTGCGACCCATTTAGAGACTGATGGTGTACATCACGAGGCCGTGGGCGGGAACCTCGACGGTCATCTTCTTGGCAGCCTTGGCGTTCTCCTTCTTGGGCTCAACGGGATGCTTGTCGTAGTTGTTCTCTGCATCGAGTGCACCCTCGAGGGTAGTCTTCACAGCGTTGGCCTTTACGGAGAAGCGGCTCAGGTCGACGTCAGCCTTGATGGCGTTGTCGGTCATGTTGCCCACCTTGACGAAGAGCTTGCGGTCCTTGACGTTCAGGATAACCGACTGGCCCAGCTTATGGTTCTTGAACTCGTCGTCGCCGCCCTCGAACTTCACGCAGTCGCCGTAGTAGTACTGACCGCTTGACTGTCCGAACATCTGCTGCACGTAGTATGAGCAGGTAAAGAAGGGACGCTCGTTGTCAAAGTAAATCATATCGGGATTCCAGTTCGTGTTGTGCTTGTAGGCAAAGAGGGGAGCGTAAGAGGTCATCACCACCTTGTCGGCATTGCGCTCCACGTGCATCAGATAGATGGCCTCTGCCAGGGCGTCGCCCCACTGGTTCATCTGGCCGTGGCCCTTGTCCTGTACGGAGTACTCACCGAGGTAGACCTTGCACTTCTTGTCCTTGTAGAACTCGTTGTCATACTGGCGGCTGTCGATGAACTGCTGACGGGGATCGTAGTAGTGCTCGTCGATGATGGGCAGACCAATCTCCTCGGCCAGCTTCCACGCTGCCTCGTAGTCCTGGTTGCCAGCGTGTGAGCCGGGACCGGCGGTACCCACGATGACGATCTCGGGATAAGCCTTGGTCACCTTGTCGTACATATACTTGAAGCGCTCGATGAACTCGGGAGAGATCTTCTCCTCGTTACCGATACCCAGATACTTCAGGTTGAAGGGAGCAGGATGACCGGCAGCGGCACGTACGGCACCCCACTTGGTGGTCACGTCGCCGTTAGCCCACTCGATGAGGTCGAGGGCATCCTGTACCCACTCGTCCATCTCGTCCATGGGTACTGCCTTCTGAGCCTGCTTGGGCCACATGCCCCAACCACCGTTCACACCCTGACAGCTCACGCCACAGGGAAGGATGGGCAGGGGCTGCATCTTCATGTCCTCGCACAGCTGGAAGTACTCGAAATAGCCTACCTCCATTGACTGGCCGTAGCCCCAGGTGTTCTTCAGCGCCTTGCGGGTCTCCTTGGGACCTACGGTTGTCTTCCAGCGATAGGTGTCCCAGAAGCCGTCGCCACCACCGTGAGCCACGCAGCCGCCGGGGAAGCGCATGAACTTGGGATTCAGACCCTCAAGTGCCTCAGCCAGATCCTTGCGGATGCCATGGCCGTGGTAGGTATCCTGGGGAACGAGGTTGACCATGTCGACGTCCAGCTCACCCATTTCGAGCACGAGCAGCTGCAGCATGGCGTTCTTGCAGTCCTCGCTGGCCGTCAGCACAGCCTCGTACTTCTGCCATTCGCGGTCGTAGACGTTCAGCGTGGCTTCGGCCAGGATCTTGGGCTTGCGACCCGGCTCTGCCAGTACGATGCGTACGGGCTTGCCCTTGCCGCTGACGTTGCGCATGAAGACGCTGAAGTTGTACTTGGCACCGGCCTTGATATTCATGCCGTTGTAACCATTGTTCTGCATGCCGACACCCGTCCAGCCGTCAAAGTCGTCGTAGTGACCGATGCGCTCGGCATAGATGCGCATGTAGGTGGGGTTGTTAGAGTGGATGGGGTTCTGCTGGCCGAAGTTGATGTAGCCAGCCGAATGACCGGGACGCTGGAAGATCCAGCAAGTACCGGGGCCCCAACCGTCGCGAATCTGGGGACTGTACTCGAACGAGCCGTTCTGAACGAGGTTGGCGTTCAGACCTCCGTCGGTAGCCGAGCTGATATCCTCAAAGAAGATACCGATGAGTTCGTCACTAATGGCCTTGCCTCCCTTTGGAGCCTGCATCGCCTTCTGCGCGCTGGCTGTCAGGGCGGCACCCATCATTACCATTCCCAAAGCATTACGTAGTTTCATGTTTTGATTGTTGTTATTGTTAAGTATTAGACAAATTCATAATTGCATAATTGCATGTTGTAATTGCAACTGCATTTTCATTGCAAAGATAACAAAAAATATCATAAATAGCCCTATTAATATATAATAATGTATAATAATATATGTATTTTCTTCTAAAACGTACTAAAGTCTTTGGTTTTTTTGCCTATTATGATTAATTTTGTGGTTTGTAAGAGCAGCTTCGTCCCCAAAGCGGGGGTGTCGCGTGTAGATTATCATATTACTCAGTTAACATGTCAAGCCAAAAGTACTATAACGACCTGTGCCTTGATGCCTTGAGTGAGAAGGTGCAGCAAGGGCAGGGACGCAACATCATTCCGCCTCCTGAACGCGAACCGTTGTGGAAGGGATTTCTCGAGAAATTCAAGGATCCTCTTATTATTATTCTGCTTATTGTCTTCTGCTTCTCCACGGCCGTATCGGTATATGAATTCAACCAAGGAAAAGGCGTGGAGGTGCTCATCGAGCCTCTCGGCGTGCTGGTGGCCTTGCTGCTGGCCACGGGTGTCGGCTTCATATTTGAGGTACGTGCCGCCCGCGAGTTTGATGTGCTCAACAAGGTCAAGGATCACCGCAAGGTGAAGGTCTCGCGTCGTGTCAACGGCAAGGTACGCCGGATGGAGATCTCCAAAAGTGATGTTTGTGTGGGCGATGTCGTATGGCTTGAGGGAGGCGATGAAGTGCCGGCCGACGGCATCCTCTTGCATAGCAATGCCCTGCGAGTGGACGAGTCCAATTTTACGGGTGAACCATACGCCAACAAGAACGCCGAACCCACTGCCGTTCATGAGGAAGCGGCCTATCCTGCCAACCGCATGCTGCGCAACAGCATCGTCATCGAGGGCTCGGCCGTGATGCACGTCGAAGCTGTCGGAGTAGACACCGAAGAAGGGAGGGGCGTGATGCGCAGTGCTGAGGGAAGCGATGTCAAGACTCCGCTCAGCCAGCAGCTCGACCGCCTGGGACGCTACATCTCCGTGGCCAGCTTTGTCATAGCAGCTCTCATCGTCGCTGGGCGAATGCTCTATTTCTTCCTGCATCTTCCTGCGGGGCAGTTCGACTGGATATCCTTTGCCGACACGCTTCTCAGCAGCATCATGATTGCCGTCACCCTTATTGTGGTGGCCGTGCCCGAGGGATTGCCGCTCAGCATCACGCTCAGCCTCGCCCTTAGCATGCGTCAGATGCTCAAGCAGAAGAACCTCGTACGTAAGCTTCATGCCTGCGAGACGATGGGGGCCACCACCGTCATCTGCACCGACAAGACGGGTACGCTGACGCAGAACCGTATGCGCGTTACCGAGCAGCATTTCTACGATGCGCCCATCAGCCTTGTGACCACTGCCATAGCGGCCAACAGCACGGCTGAACTGGGAATTGATGAGAAGACGGGCGAGCGGCTCCCTATCGGTAATCCCACCGAAGGTGCCCTGCTGGGCTGGATTCAGGATCAAGGCTTGGATTACAGTCTGTTGCGTGATGCTTGCAACGTCCGCTCCTCGGTACCGTTCTCTACCGAACGCAAGATGATGGAGACCACGGTGCAGGTTGACTGGCAGCAGATCCCCGCTGCTATGGAAGTGCAACCAGCGGGCTCGCTGCGTTTCGTCAAGGGAGCTCCCGAGATTGTGCTCGACATGTGCGAGGCGTTACCCGTAGGCCTGCAGCGAGAAGACGTACAGGCACAGCTCCTGGCTATGCAGGACCATGCTATGCGCACGCTGGCCTTTGCCTGGCAGGAGGAAGGCAAGCCCCTGATGCTTATGGGTGTTGTGGGCATTGCCGACCCCGTTCGCGAGGACGTGCCTGCCGCCATCTCCATTTGCCGTCACGAGGCTCACGTACGAGTTATCATCGTCACGGGCGACACTTCCGGAACGGCACTTGAGATAGGACGTCAGGTGGGGCTCATCCGGGAGGGTGACGGTTCGCTCTCAGTCACGGGTCAGGAGTTTGCCTCGATGAGCGATGATGCTGCCAAGTCCTTGCTGGCCGATCCCGCCTTCAAGGTCATCTGCCGTGCGCGTCCCGACGACAAGGCTCGCCTCGTCATGCTGCTCCAGGAGTTGGGCGAGGTCGTTGCCGTAACGGGCGATGGCACCAACGATGCACCCGCCCTGAGTAAGGCCCAGGTGGGACTGTCGATGGGCGACGGAACCTCGCGTGCCAAGGAGGCCAGCGACATCACCATCATCGACAATTCCTTCTCGAGCATCAACAACGCCATTATGTGGGGACGTTCCTTGTACTTGAATATCAAGCGCTTCATCCTCTTCCAGATGACCATTAACGTCAGTGCTTGTCTCATCGTCCTACTCGGTGCTTTCATGGGTCTTGACTCGCCCCTCACCGTCACGCAGATGCTGTGGGTCAATCTTATCATGGACACCTTTGCTGCCATTGCACTCTCTTCCTTGCCTGCCGATCCGCAGACGCTGCATCATCGTCCGCGCAATCCAAAGTCGAACATCATCGACCGTGGCATGGCCTGGCGCACGCTTGGCGTAGGCTTTGTCCTCTTTGCTGTGATGGGTGCCCTGTGGCAACTCATGTGGCACATGGACATCCGCCATATTTCCGACATCTTCCGGGGCGGAAACTGGCAGGCATTGCCCAGCTACCTCTTCGACCTTGGACATAAGACCGAACCTTCGGCCGCGGAGAAGAGTATCTTTTTTACCATCTTCATTATGCTCCAGTTCTGGAACATCTTCAATGCCCGCTATTACCGCACAGACCGTAGCCTTTTGCTCGATCTCTTTGACATGCTGCGTGGCAACGGCCGTTGGCGCAACTCTTTCAGCAAGGGGTTTGTCGGTGTGGTGCTGGCCATCTTGCTTGGGCAGATTCTAATCGTGGAATGTGGCGGCGATATGTTCAATACCACCCCATTGAGTCTTTACGAGTGGATCTGGGTCATTGCCAGTGCCTCGCTTGTTATGTGGATTCCTGATTTTTGGAGAACAATAAAACTATGCAGAAAATAGCAGTTATTACAGGTGCTTCGTCCGGCATCGGACGTGCCAGCGCCACTATGTTGGTAGCCCGTGGCTATCGTGTCTACGACCTCTCACGTACTGAGAATCCGCAACCGGGTGTGCAACATATCTATTGCGACGTCATGAAGACCGACACCATCCAGTCCGCCATGCGCCAGATCGGTGAGGAGTGCGGACGCATTGACATCCTGCTTCTGTCAGCCGGTTTTGGTATTGCCGGTGCCATCGAGTTCACGCAGGAGAGTGAGATGCAACGTCAGTTCGACGTCAATGTCTACGGCCCCATCCGTGTTATTCAGGCAGCACTTCCCCTCATGCGCACACAACCCCTGCAAGAGCCTGGCACGGGTCTCTGCAAGCGCAGGGAGCGTGGCCGTATCGTCTTCATCAGCAGCATGGCCGCCGTCTTCAGCATCCCCTTCCAAAGCATGTATTCGGCCAGCAAGGCAGCTATCAACTCATACGCCTTTGCCCTGCGCAACGAGCTGAAGCACTACGACATCAAGGTGTCGTGCGTCATGCCGGGCGACGTGCATACCAACTTCAAACGTTCCACCGACCTCAACGGTTCCGACGTCTATCCGCAAATGAAGCCTGCCATCGAGCAGATGATACACGACGAGGAGCACGGACTGACCAGCGAGGCCGTGGCACGTCAGGTCATGAAGGCTTGTCTGCGTCGCAGTCCCCGTCTTTATTATACTTCCGATTTTCTTTCCGACCTTGAGTGCATCGCCAAGCGAGTGGTCAGCAACAACCTGGCCAACCGCATCGTCGGCATGATGTACCATGCATAAGGTTGTTCATCTTTTTTAGGGCAAAGGCTGCAGCCCTTCGTATATCACGTTCCAGCGTCCGTCCTTGGGGAAGCCGGGAAGGGGCGTGGTGCATCCGTCATAACCGGCACACATGAGGGCCACAGCTGTCAGCAGTCCGCCGTTGCCAGGCAGGTAGCAGCGTAATCGGCTGTCCTGGTAGTTGTGTCCGTTGGGCAGGTAGGTGTTGGTGCGTACGTCCTTCAGCAAAGCTTCTATGGCCAGTTCGGGCTCGCCGCAGCGCACAGCCGTCATGCAGACGGTGGGAAAGTCCCATCCCCATGTCTTGTCCCAGTTCCAGTTCTTCATCACCCACTTCAGCGTGGCACGCATCGTTTGCTGGTTGTAGAGCGCCTGCCTGGGTGCGGCCGGACCTTCCGTTGGGGGTGTGGGCAGTACGCCGCAGGCACAGAGTACGGCTGGATGGTCGGAGAAGAGGCGTATGGCACCATTCAGTTCGCTGGCTTCGAAGGGACCATTGGCAGGCGATGCATTCTGCTGCCCGGACGATTGTACCATGCGGAGCAGGGAGGGATAGCTTGGTGAGTCCTCACTGGCCGTATAGATGCCTTCCTTTGCAGTCAGTGGAGCCAGGTTGCGCAGTATCTCGTCCCATTGAGGATGGCGTGCCAGTCCCTGCCTTTCGCGCCATTGTTGGGCAATGGAGAGGGCAAAGTGCCAGTAGGCCAGTTCGAAGGGAGGGTTGATCGTGGTGGCTGCCTTCAGCGTCTCTTGTGCAGGGATGCTACCCTTGAGTATGTAATGCAGATTCAGGCTGTCGCGACTGACGTAGGATGCCATGAAGCGAGCCGTCTCGTCGACGAGCGGAGCCAGGTAGCGCGACCAGTCGTGGGTGTCAGAGGCTGCTGTGGAGTGGGGGATAGCTCCTTGGTAGTCAGTTCTTCGCAATAGTTCGGAAAGGTAGATGAGGTGGGGCTGTTGCCAGATGAGGAACGACCCCGTGTTGGAGGGAGCCTCTGCTGCTGACGGGTCTGTCATCTTCATCCAGCGGGCTCCGTCGAAGCCTTGCCGGCGGGCAATCTCGCGTGCCATGGGCAGAGCCCGGTGGTACCATGGCAATGTGCGGGCTAGCAGTTCCGGATGTCCCCAAAGGGCAAAGTGGGCTTGATGCCACCATGTCATCTCCAGGTGAAACTTGCCGAACCACGAATTATACGTCAGGCCCGTCTCCTGTGGAGGCGTACTGCCGGCGCACTGTATGGCGGTGAGATATTGTGAGAGGATGATGCGACGTTCCAGTTCGTGTGCCCTGGGGTCGGTGCAGTGGCTCATGTCCACGGCAGCTCCCTCACTCCAGAAGCGGTGCCAGTAGTCAGTGGTGGCCGTCACTGAAGCGTGGATGCGTGTTTGCGTATTCCGCTCGTCATCGTCTGTCTCCCAGCTCCCGGACAACAGAGGATTGGTGGGTGTGAACTCCACGGACAGTGCCCATTCGCGATGGGTCGGTTGTACGACGATATCCTGCCCCACGAGACGTGGCGCTTCTGCGTTGTGGCAGGTAATGGTGAGGTAATAGGCTTGACCGTCAAGTGTGTGGCAGAAGATCCCGTTCCTGTCAACCGAGCTGACCTGATGGGGATGTGTGGCAGCCCAGTCGCAAGCATCGTCGCTGTGCTTGCCGGTGGGGTAGGGGAAGCGCAGCCGTACGGCATGGAGCGCCGGATCGTCGATGAGGGCAGTGATCCGGTCGTGGTGTGGATGGACGGTAGTCTGTACAGTCATGGGTTTGCCATTGCATCGGTAGCTGCTGTGCAGAATGCCGTCCCAGAGGTCAAGCTGCTGCCGTATGTCGGTCAGTTGGTGGGGCTGCATGCCGTCGAAGGTTAGCAGTCCCAGGTGGAGGCGATGCGGATTGGCCCGCAGGTAATCACTGGCCGCTTTGCCCCGATCGTCCTTGAGTTGGCAAGCGTATAGCTCATGGGACGTATGGCGTCCGAAGTCGAAGGGGCGCAGCACATCCTGCGGCTTGAAGCCGTTCGTGTTGGGGAAGCTGTGCCACCCCCATTGCGCCATCGTGCCCAGTGGCACACCCTTGGCATAGAGGTGATGGAAGGTCTGCAGCCCCGTGACGTCGCAGGTGACGGCAAACTCTCCATTGCCTACCGAGAGAGATGCGAGCGTGTCGATGCGCATGACAACGGGCGAATGGCGTGCCGTGAGTGCCCTTCGGTCGATGTGAGCCGTGGCTGTGAGGCAACTGAAGAGTAGCCACGAGCAAAGGCTGAGGCTGTGGGCAAGACGTAGTATCGGGGCTTTCTTCATGCTAACCTATGTTGTCCACGCGGAAGACGATGCGGAAGTTTCCCTCCGCAAAGCTGGTGCTGGTGATACGGAAACCGCCTATCGCACGGGTCGACAGCACGTGCTGTCCGATGCAGGCGCAGATGTCGTAGTCACCGATGCGCACCAGTCGGAGAGTCTCGCTGGCATCCTCGGGCAACTTGTCGAGCGTCACGCCCTGCGGAATGGCGTCGCGTGTCACGAACTCGTACGTGATGGGCAGATCGGCCTCGATGAGCTGGTTCATGGTTCGCTCAATTTCTGCCACCTGTTCTGCCGTAGGGCACTGAGCCAGGTTGTAGTTTATCTTGCTTTTCTTGCGTTCGATGTGTGCGTTCCTGGAGCGTTCGCATCCGAACATCCTCACCATGGTCTGGTTCAGCAGATGTTCGGCCGTATGGGAGGGGCGGTGCTCCTCCTTGTTGTGTGCGTTGAGGGTTGGTGTCTGTTCCATGTGCTTCGGTATTTTGTGGGCTTCGGGTTCAGTCCTTGTAGTCATCTTTTCGCTTGGGGTTCATGGGGAACCATCCCTTCTTGACGCGTTGCTTCTGCTCGAAGATTTCCAGGATGCTCCAGAGGCAGGAACAACCGATAACTCCCAGTATGATGCTGCCCATGAGTGAGTTGAGGAGCAACGAAGAGGCTATGAAGAGCAAGCCGGCAACGAGGAAGACCCACCAGCAGCGTGTGCCGAAGTAGTACTCCGACTTGATGACGATGGGGTGGAAGATGCCAATTATGAGGAACGTCACTGCAGCGGTGACAAGTCCGTAGTAGTTCATATTTTTTAGTCGTTTGGGTGACTATTCGCTTAGTCGTTTGGGAAAGTTACTTTGGATGTCCGGGGGAGTTAGTCCTTCTCGAGTTTGAAACGTATGCCGATGTGGCCCATCGCACCCTCGGTGGGGCCCCACACCTGTGTGGCATCGAAGCGGTTGCTCCATGGGTCATCGTATCCGTGTATGGGATGCTGTATCTTGTAGTTGGTGAGGTTTTCACCGCCCACGTAGAGGGAGAAGTAGCGGAATTCGCGCGTCACCTGTGCTGAAAGCTGTCCGAAGGTGGGGGTGCGGCTGCCGTCATAGAGTTGGCAGGGACCGATGAGCTGTGCGGTGACGTCGAAGTGCCAGAATTCGAGCGGCGTCTTGTAGGACAACGAGAGCATGCCCTTGTAGCGCGAGGTGAGCGGTCGCCATTGCATCTGGCCCTGATAGCAGGTCTGGGCGTCGCTGAAGCGGAAGCCAGCCGTGGCGTCGAAGCCCTCGAAGAAGGGATAGGTGGCATCCACCTGCACGGTGTGACTGTAGGAACGTCCGTCGAGGTTTGAGAAGAGGATCCGTGTGGGGTCCGTGTACGGGTTGATAACGAGTTGACGCTGGAAGTCGGTGTAGTAGTACTCGGCATTGAGGTCGAGCCTGCGGCCACCCAGTGGGAGGGAGAAGGCTGCGCTGGCCCCATAGTTCCATGCACGCTCCTGTTGCAGCGACTTGTCTATCACCAGGTGCCGTCCGGTGGCCAGCAGGCTGATGTTCTCAGCCATGGCATGCGGGCTGCGGTAGCCCTTGCCGGCCGAGGCACGTAGCGTGAGCCATTCGGTGGGAGCATAGCGCAGGTGGACGCGCGGTGTCCAGAAACTGCCGTAGCGGCTGGAGCGGTCCCATCGCAGTCCGGCAATGGCCGTGAATGTGTCCGCCAGCTTGTAGGTATACTGCGCATAGAGGCCTGGCGTAGTCTCTGCCTGTCTGTGGCGTGCTGTCGTGGCATCCAACTGCTGTCCGATGACGAAATGGTATGCCGTACCATTGAGGAGTGGCTCCTGATAATGGTCGTAGTTGAGCGAGGCTCCGACGCTCAGATTGTGCTTGGGCGACAGGTCCGTCTCGTACATCAGCTGCGCGTAAGCGTTCTTCTGCAACACGTCGTACTGACGCTCGCCGAAGCGATGGTCAGCATCGTGCCACGAGCCGTGCAGCATCAAGGCCAGACTGGCATTGTGCTCGGGGTCGAGGATGAGGGCGTTCTTCCACTGCGCTTCCAGGCGCATGGTCTCGATGTCGATGCCGTAGCGCTTCGTGGCGGTAGGCAGCGCCTTGTCGGTCTGCCCTCCGTGTCGCTCCTCGTGCAGTCCGCGGAAGAAGAATTGGCTGATCCACTTGTCTGAGAAGTAGGCCCATCGGTAGAGTGCGTTTGTCTGGCGCTGCCGTGGCATGTCGAGGAATCCATCGTGGTTGCCGTCGTGGCTGTGCTGTCTGTCTTCGTAGTGCACCATCAGTCCGTGACTGAACTTGCTTCCAATATGCATGTTGCCCATCACGTTGGCCTCCAGCTTCAGGTTAGAGTCGAAGTAGGCATTGCCACTTATCTGGTCGGTGCTCTGCGGCTTGAGATACTCGATGTTGATCTGTCCCGTAGTGCTCTCGTAGCCGTTGCGCACCGAGGCAGCTCCTTTGCTCACCTGTATGCTGTACATCCAGGGTCCGGGTACGTATCCCAGCCCGAAGGGTATGGCTGCTCCGCGCAGGTTGGGCACGTTCTCGGTCAGCATCTGCACGTAGGTTCCGCTCAGTCCCAGCAGTTTGATCTGCCGTGCTCCCGTGGCCGCGTCGCTGTAGTTCACGTCCACCGATGGGTTGGTGGTGAACGATTCGCCCAGGTTGCAGCAGGCCGCCCGCACCAATTGTGCGGGGCCGATGAGGTCGGTGTTCTCCACGCGTCCCTTCAGCCGGTTGGATTGCATGGCACGCACTTCTACACCGCTCATTTCTTCAGTCTGCAGCGTGTCGGCCTCTTCCTGTTGTGCCATGACGGGCCGTGCCACGACCAGTAACAGCACGTATAGTATGTATCTTTTCACTCTTCTCTTTTCTTTTGCTGTGCAAAGTTATACATTTCCTTCCTTTCCTCCAAATTTTTTCGTTACCCTCTTGGCTGTTTGTGCAAAAAGGCGTTACTTTGCACTGATTGAGGACATTTCGCGGCAGTCGATACCGACAAATCGTGGGATAGAGGGCAACACCCTATACCCTGTGTCCCTTTTCAGCTTGCTTTATCGTGGCAGCGTATGCGCTGTTGCACAGTCCCAGTACGGCTGAGACGATGAAGAGGGTCTCGATGCCCAGCGCATTCCATATCCACCCGCCAAGAAGGGCGATGAAGATGGTGATGAGGTGGTTGACAGAAATACCCGTGGAGATGGTGGCACGCATCTCTTCCTGGTTGTCCGAGATGTCCTGTACGTAGACGTTGGAGGCCATGGAAGCCAGCGAGATGACAGAGTCGAGGATGTAGTTGACGCAGCATACGATGAAGGCTACGTGGATGGGGAAGAGGTGGTGGGCAAAGCCGTAGAAGAAGCATACGATGACGAGCAGCAGTGTGTCGGCCACCATGACGGTCTTGTATCCGATGCGGTCGATGAGCTTGCCGACCCAGGGTGAGAGCACGAAGCAGGCTACGGCAGAGATGGCGAAGAGCATACTGATGATGCCGGCATCGGCCTTGTAGAAGAGGATGAGCACGTAGGGGCCGAATGTGAAGAATACCTGTTTGCGGGCTCCGTAGAACATCTCGAGCATGTAGTATTTGGTAAACTTCTTGCGGAAGTAGAAGCGATTGACCTTCTTTGCCTTGCTCTGCCCCTTGAGCTGGAAGGAGACACACATGGCGATGAGCATGAAGAGTGCGGCCACCATGAAGACGGGCTGGAAGAGGAAGGTGCCTTGGCCCGAGCCGGACAGGTGGCTGACCCAGGCAAAGGCTCCGATAACGGCTATGAAGCCGATGAGGTTGCCGATCTGCATCATGGAGTTCTGATAGCCCAGTGCGACACCTCCATGGCCTGGCTTGGAGTACTCGAGCGTGAGCGTGTTGCGCATGCCTATCTGTATGTGTTCGCCCGTGGAGTAGATGAAGAGGGCAAGGATGACGAGTGCCTTGACGGGGTTGATGAGCGACTGCATCACCATGCCGATGGCCATGAAGACCATGGAGAGCTTGTACATCTTCTCGGCCGATGAGCGGTAGAATACGGCCAGTATGAGTACCAGCAGCAGGCCGGGCACTTCGCGGAAGAACTCCATGATGCCGCGGTCCAGTTCGTTCATGTGTGCCATCTCGGCTACGTAGTTGTCGAGGATGCCCTTGTGCAGTCCGCTGCCAATGGCACAGAGCAGGAGGGAGAGGAAGAGCGCTTTGTAGCGCGTGCCATCCTTGAAGATGTGCTGGAATGTCATTGCAGGTCGGATGGTGTGTAGCCCAGGCAGAAGAGTACGGCCACGGCTGCGAACATGAGGATGAGGAGTGTGGTGTAGATAGTGCTGAAGGTCTTCAGGCGGGGAAACCATGTCTTATTGTTCAGTCCCATCGTCTGCATGGCGCTCCAGATGCCGTGGTTGAGGTGCAGCCAGAGGGCTCCGAGCCAGACGAGGTAGACTATGGTGTAAAGGTAGCCCGTAAGGGTGTGCTCTCCGATGCCGTGGAATGTGTTCATTATGTGATAGATGCCATCGGTTGCCTTGCCGGCATCAGCGTTGCCGCTCAGCTCGGCGAACATCATCTTCGACCAGAAGTTGTAGAGGTGCAGGACAAGTCCCAGGATGACAATCGTGCCGAGGGTGAACATGTTCTGACTGGACCACTCCACGTCGTCGGGCTTCACGCGGATGGCGTAGCGTTCGGGACCGCGCGACTGTAGGTTCCAGATGACGAGGTGGAAGGCCAGCACAAAGTGTACGAATACCAGTATGCCCAGCACTACGGTGGCTGCCACGGCATACCAGTTGGCACCGAGAAACTCGCAGATGGAGTTGTAGGCTTGAGCACTGAACAGGGCCACGACGTTCATGGATGCGTGGAAGGTGAGGAACAGCACCAGTGCCGCTCCCGTGACGGCCATGATGACTTTACGGCCGATGGAGGATTGCATTAACCACATGGATGTTTAGTCGTTTTTTAGTCGTTTAGGAGATTAGTGGTTTAGTTGTTTAGGGAAGTTACTGTAACGTCATTTGTTCAGGTATTCCTGTATCTCGCTTTCGATCTGTGTGGGGGTAACAACGGGAGCAAAGCGTCGTACGACGTTGCCCTGACGGTCCACGAGGAATTTCTCGAAGTTCCACTTGATGTCGCCGTCCTTCCGGCTCTTGCCATTGAGGCGTGAGGTGAGGCTGAGCAGCATGGCCATGAGAGGGTTGCCCTTGCCCTCGCGCTTGGCGATGGCTGCCTTGAGGAAGGTGTAGAGGGGCGCCTCGTTCTCACCGTTCACGTCAATCTTCTTGAAGCGGGGGAAGGTGGTGTCGTACTTCGCTGTGCAGAAGGACTGTATGGCTTCGTCATCGCCCTTGGCTTGCTCCATGAACTGGTTGCAGGGGAAGTCGAGGATGACGAATCCCTGGTCCTTGTATTTGCGGTAGATGGACTCCAGCGCCTCGTATTGCGGGGTGAGTCCGCAGGCGGTGGCGGTGTTGACGATGAGCATCACCTGGCCATGGTACTGGCTGAGCGACACGTCGACGTCCTGACCGTTCTCACGCTTTCTGACCTGTATGTCGTAGATGCTCATGTGTATCAATACTTCTTGAAGTTATACTTCTCGCGCAGTGCCTGCTTTGCTTCGTTGTCGAGTGAATTGAAGTAGGCTTTCCAGCCGGGACAGAAGTTGATGTGCCAGCGCCAGAATCGGCCAGCCAGTGACTTGGGGGCTTTTTCGTACTTAGCGCGAAGCTTGCAGTTCTCACAGGGATAGGTCTTTGTTGCCATGTTTGATTATTTTTTGGATTTATTGAATTTTTGTTTCAGTCGTCTCACGCCCTCCACGCCCAGAATGGATAGTCCGCCATACTGGAACGTCTTGGCCATGCCGAAGAGCACGAACCAGAGTACGCCCTTAGCTCCTGCAGAAATGGGCAGGGCCATCTGTGCGAAGGAGAGGATGTAGCATGGTATGCAGCAGAGCAGCACGATTACGCCCGTTCGGAAGGAGAGCCCGCTGAGCCATTGCTTGAGTCTTATGAATAGGGATTTCATTTGGAAGGGATGAGAGGGGGGAGGGTTATTTCAGCAGCGCCTCGATGGCGGGTGCCAGTACGTCTTTGGTGGCCGTTGGCTCGAAGCGCTGTACCACCTTTCCCGTCTGGTCGACAAGGAACTTGGTGAAGTTCCACTTCACATCGGGCTTCTTGGTGTATTCGGGGTCTGCCTTGCTGAACATGCTGTCGAGGATGTGGGTAAGGGGATGTTTCGGGTCGAAGCCGGCAAATCCCTTCTGCGCCTTGAGGTAGGTGTAGAGAGGAATCTCATCCGCACCGTTTACCTCTATCTTCTTGAAACGGGGGAACTGGGTGTGGAAGTTGAGCGTGCAGAAAGACTGGATCTCCTCGTCCGTTCCTGGAGCCTGTGCGCCAAACTGGTTGCAGGGGAAGTCGAGTATCTCGAGGCCCTTGGCAGCGTACTGCTCATAGAGAGCTTCGAGCTCGTTGTACTGTGGGGTGAAGCCACATGCCGTGGCTGTGTTGACGATGAGCAGAACCTTGCCCCGGTAGGTGGCAAGCGAGACATCGTTGCCCTTGTTGTCCTTGATGGTGAAGTCGTAGATGCTATTCTGTGCCATAAGGGTGAGAGTTGTCTGTAGGATTAACACTAATGATAAGATAGATTTCTTCATATTCTGGATGTTCAGATGATTTCTTCGAACAGGGTGCGCAGTCGACGCCGGATGTGCAGCACGGCATAATGCTTGCGAGAGAGGAAGGTACCCAGCGACACGCCCATCTCCCGGGCAGCCTCCTTGACCGAGAGGCCGCGTATCTCGGTCATCTCAACAGCAAGGCGCTGTTCCTGTGGCAGTTCGCTCAGGGCCTTGTCCAGCTCCTCCCACACCATGGCGCGCAGCATCTGCATGTCGGGTGCGTCGTCGTCGTTGGCCACCAGTATCTCGGAGATGTCGGCCATGAAAGAGTCCTCGCTGTCGGCTTGCAAGGAGCGTGGCAGCTCCACTTCGCGCCGCTTCTTGCCGTGGTTGACGACCAGGTTGTGGGCCACGGTATAGAGCCATGAGGTGACGTGTCCGATGGGGTTGTCCATGAGCGACATGGTGCGCAGCAACTGGTAAAAGGTGTCCTGCACGATGTCGTCGGCATCATCGCGGTTGCTTACCCTCGACCTGACGAACGAGCGCAGCCCGGGGGTGTTCTCCTTGATTATGTCGTGCAGGTCGTCATGCTCCATCACATCCCGTTGTCTTGTTGCAACCTCTGTGCATTTGGACGATGCGTTCGCGTTCCTCGGGAGTCATGCTCTCCCAGCGTTCGCGCAGCTTGTTGTGGCCGGGGTGGCAGCCATGGCCGTGAGCGTGGTGCCCACCGCTCAGTCCTCCGAAGAGTATCTTGCAGAGCAGCAGCAACCCTGCCGCTTGCCAGAAGCTGATGCTGGGCAGGCCGAACAGTGCGGGTAGCAGCCAGTTCCAGAGCGCCATCACGAGCCAGCCGAACAGCGCCATGAATGCCACGAAACATAGCGGAATGAATACGAGATGTTTTTGCAATACGGTCATTCTATTGTTCGTTTAAATATAGTTGTTCTGTATACTTAGACAATCGATCGGCAAAAATATTTTAAGGAAAATGTACTTTGAAACTAAAAAGCACAAAAATGGCACAAAAAAGCACGCGAAGGCACGAAGAGCACGAAGTTATTCTTTTGTACTTCTGAGTTTAAACCTTCGTGCACCTCGTGCCTTCGTGTGGTGCAATTCATCTGACACACGAACTTTTCAGACCACGTTGACGTGAACCTCCATGATGGCCTTGTACCACTTGCCCTCCCACTTGTAGCGTACGCCTTGTCGGATGACGTAGGTCTTTCCCCTGGTCAGTCGGCCGGGGTACTGTCCCAGCTTGCAGACAAAGTTGGCCGGTGTCACCTCGGCAAAGATCATGGCCGAGCCATCGTACTGGCAGACGTTGCCCGCACTGTTGAACCAGTGTCCGAAGACGCTAGCCGAGGAGGTGCTGGTCGTGGTGTTGTAGGTGAGTGTGGTCTTGTTGCTGTTGAGGCCTACGAAGCAGGGATTGGTGGTGGAATTGCCCACTTTGACAGCCTTCAGCTGGGCCGTGGTGAGACCCAGTGCCTCGCTGATGGCATCCATGTCGTATGCCACGTTGATGCTCGAGTAGTTGTATGCATCGTAGGGCAGGTTGGCTTCGATGACGACGGTCGTGTCTCGGCGCTGATAGTCGGAGGGGAAGTCGTCGGCCGTATAGATGCGCGAGCTATTGTAAGGTCGCGTGCCTTCAAAGCGGAGTCGGTAGGGCCACTGCTCGTCGTTCGTCACGTTGTCGTCCCACTGGTGGTGCCACCATTGTGTGGGGGCCCCCATCACAACGATCCACATGCGCTTTGTGTCCTCGGCCACAACGTGGGTCAGCGTTCCTTCGCCGTCCTGCATGGCTGCGTACTGTGTCGTGCCGTCTTTCATCAGGCTCACCAGTCCCCATCGCCAGCCGGCGCGGTTCTTGTTGATGGCACGGTAGCCCGCTTCGCCCACACAGCTTTTCAGTTCCGCCTTGATCTCGGTTCCGGCAGCGGGCACCTTGAGCTGGGTGATGTTGTAGCCGTAGTTCTGCGGAGCACGTGCTGTGCTTACCTGGAACCACTCTTCGTTGTCTATCTTCTTTGTTTCAAGGCAGTAGGGATGCCCGCCGATGCGATGCTTGGCATAGTCGCGGACGGCGTCGATGTCCCAGGTGCACATGTGGGCAAAGCAGTCGTACATGAGGGCGGCAAACGCCTCCTCGTCGAGGTTCTGCATGCGCTTGATGGCCTCGACGGGATCCTCCGGCCGTATAGACTCGCGCCACAGTCGTCCGATGAAGTCCTGTCCGAATCGTTCGCACAGGTAGTCCTGGTAGAAGCAGTTGTGGTAGCGGCTGTCCTCGTGCATCAGGTTCTGATGGCATCGTGCCATGTAGCCCTCGTAGTACTCACCATCGGTAAACTGCCGTTCGGGGTACACCTTGTATGCCTGCCAGTTGGCACAGTCCTCCCAGAATCCGTTGCCTCCGGCTCCGTTGTCGCCCAGTCCCCAGTCGAAGCCGTGCGTGCTGTTGGCCCCGTTGTCCACGTTGGTCAGGTACTGGAAGGTGTGTCCCACCTCGTGTGCCACGGTGTGGCCGCCACGTGCCTGGTAGGCCGAGGGCGAGAGGTTGAGCGTTCCGACGGCCCTGTCCTCGCCGCTTCCGCTTGCAATCCAGTCGCTGCTCTTGTACATGCGCATGACAATCTTGTAGTTGTCCGTGCCCTTGCTCTGGCCGGGAATGATGAAGCCCAGCTTGTTGACGTACACGTTCCATGCACGTTCGGCGCGGTCGAGGATATACTTGTGGTCGAAGTTGACACCATTCTCCCAGAACACCACGAAATGCTCGCTTTCGGCCGAGCGCTCGAAACACCACTGGCTGGTCGGCTTGGTGAAGTCGCAGTTCATCGACGAGGGTCTGAAAAGGTAGCGTCCGGGGTTGCGGAACGTATACTGTCCGCTGTCGGCAGCTTTGGTGGAGTAGGCCACGAACTTGGAGCCCGCCTGTTCGTTGGGTTTGTGGAGGTACATGCCCGTCTTGCGGAACTCGATGGTGTCGTATGCTGCAATGTCCCACATCTTGTTGGCCATGAAGCGGTTGTCGTAGCGATACCATAGTGTGTCGGGGCGCTGCTGTCCCAGGGCGGGTGATGCAGCGAGGAGTGTGACGAGGAGGGTTAGCAGTAACTTTCTCATTTCTTCAGGCATTTGATGGTCGACACTCCGTTGGTGATGATGTAGGTTCCCCTGCCGAGGGTGCTCATCAGCACTTCTCTCTCTCCCTTGCCCACCAGTTTGCCGTCGGTGGTGTAGACCGTCACCTCGCCCTCCATCAGCATCTTGTCGCGCTGTATGCTGACGATGGCGTCTTCGGTGTTCTTCTCGCCGGTATAGTCCGTCGTGCTTATGTAGAAGTCCTTGACGTTACTGAAGTCGTACTGCCTGCCGCATAGCGTGAAGGTGCCGTCCCCGTTCATGACCATTTTTGGGTTCTCGTCGTTGCCCAGGAGCACGTAGACGCGTGTGGCTACTCTGTCGTTGAGTGTGAAGACGATGCTCTTGGCCTGCGTACAGAGCGTGGCCAGCGTGAGCAACGTTGTGAGAGTTGTTTTTTTCATTCGATTAGGTTGTTTGTTTTTTTACTCTGCAAATTTACGAAAAAAATGAATGCGTTCGACCTTTTCTTGCCCGTAAATGTTGCAAAAGATGGCGTAACATTTGCTTTTGCAGCTTATTATTAGTAAATTTGCATTATTAAATCATTAAACGACTCATTCATCCATGGATAATCTGGCCCATAGTTCGCTGGTGACGATGTGTGTGGCAATGGCCACCATGGCGCTCATGCTGATGTTTTTCCAGTCCGTAGCCTTTCAGGAAGACCGCGACCTTTCGCGCTCGCGCAGGTACCTAGTTTATGTATTTATAGCCATGGCAGCCAACTGCTATGTGCACGATGCCTTCGAGCTGCGTGTCGTACGGCCTTCGCTGGGCATTGCTTTCGACATTACCACCTATTTCCTGGTCAGCATACTCATGTGCTTTGCGTATTTTCCCATCCTCGACCAGGAATACCGGCATAGTAAGTCGCGCAGGTTCCTCCTCATCTCGTGGGGCATCACCACGGCCTGTCTGTGGGTGGCAGCCCTGTTTACCTACGGCATAGCCAGCAAGGTGCTGCTCATCATTGGCGGTGTGCTGTGCCTCACCTCGTTCCTGCGTGTCCTGGCCGACTTCATTGGCTGTTACCGCAAGGTGGCCAACTTGATAACTGATGTCACGCTGACCAATGTGGAGAGCTTCACGCGCTTTGTCTACCGGAGCGTTATCGTCGTGTCCATCACGGGTCTTGCGGCCATTGTGGTTGTCTTGCTCCGTGACCCCGAGTGGCAGAGCTATTTCAACTATTTCTCCACGTTCATGTTCTTCTACCTGGGCATGTCGTTTGTCAACTATGTCACAAGCCTGAAGTAACGAGACTCCTACAGAAGCCAATTAAGGAGTTAAGACGAATGCTATAGGATGGAGGTATTTGGACATACTTCCATTCTGTCATTGTATCGTCTTAACTCCTTAACTTTTTTAAACTCCTCCTTAGCCTCCCTCCGGATTCAATATGAATCTCCGGAGGGTGAACGCTCGTTTCAGAAGAGGGTGAGCTGCTCGGGAATGTCTGCACTCTTCTTCTTCGAGCGTGCAGGCTTGCGAACGACGTCGGCTTCGGCTTCGGCAGGCGCTGTTTCGGCTGCCTGCGGTGCGGGCGCCACCGGCTGCGGTGCGGGCTGCGGGGCCACGGCGGGCTGTGGTGCAGGTGCCTCGGCTGCTACAGGCTGCGCAGCGGGTGCCTGTTCGGCAGAGGGTTGTGCTGCGACGGCAGCCTCGTTGATGCCTCGTGCCTCGAGTGCGCTTGCCACTCCTTTCTCAATGATTTCGCGCCATCTGTTGCCACGGTTTGTCTTGGCCTGTCCCAGCTCGCCCACGCGGATTATCCATCCGTGGCGACGGTTGGTATAGACATCGCCCACCTTGAGCGATATGTTGCTGTGGAAGGAAGCGTACTTCATGTGCAGACGCTCCTCGCCGATGGTGTCGAAAATAGCCTTTGGCGAACCGAAGTAATAATGTTCGCCCTCAATCTCCAGATGGAATATTTTTTGCTTGTTGGCAGACATGGTATTTACGTTAATTATGGCTTTGTAGGTTTATTTGTGGGCAAAGTTATAAAAAAAATATGAAAGTTGCCTATTCTTTCGCATCTTTTTTGTAAATTTGCGCTTGTTACTTGTTAATTCGGCATTGGCAAAACAAAAAATCATGGATAAGATGACGGAGCAGATGGAGATTCAGCGACGCGCAGAGATGGTTTTCTCTGCCATGCAGTCGCGCTGTAGCGAAAAGGAGATGGCACGCATACGCGATGCCTTCAACCTAGCCAACGTAGCCCATGCACCTCAGAGGCGCAAGAGCGGAGAACCCTACATCTTACATCCCATTGCCGTGGCACTCATTGCGGCAGAGGAGATGCGACTGGATGCCGACTGTGTCATCACAGCCTTCCTGCACGACGTGGTGGAGGATACCGATTACACGCTCGAGGACATCCGCCTGCGCTTTGGCGACGACGTCTCGTTCCTGGTTGACGTGGTGACCAAGAAGAAGAAGGAGCACTACGACACGACACAACAGCTGGACAACTACCGCCAGCTGCTCAACTCGCTCCACTACGACATACGTGCCCTGATGGTCAAGATTGCGGACCGTCTGCACAACATGCGCACACTGGGCAGCATGCGTCCTGACAAGCAGATGAAGATAGCCGGTGAGACGGACTACTTCTATGCTCCACTGGCCAACCGCCTCGGACTCATCGACGTGAAGAGCGACCTGGAGAACCTCTCCTTCAAGTATCGTTGCGAGCTGGAATACAACGACCTGGAACGCTGGATAGAGGAGGACCGTGAGGCCAATGCCTCGCGACTGCAAGCCTTCACCAATCGCATCGAGTACGTGCTCAGCAATGCCGGCATCGAGGCCAAAGCCGAGGTGTACTACCGGCGTCCCTATTCGCTCTATCGCCGCATGTGCCAGCAGCAGGTCGACTTCCGCCACGTCGACAACCGCTACTACGTACGCATCACCTATACCAAGTCGCGCATGCCCTTGTCCGAGAAGTCCGTCTGCGTGAAGATCTATTCCGTGCTGACAGACTACTTCAAGGAGCGTCCCGGCTCCTTCCAGAACCTTATCGACCAGGCCAAGGAGAACTCCTACCGCTGCCTGCGCGTCATGCTGCTCAGCCAGGGTGGCGTGTGGGAGGACGTGCAGATCTGTTCGCGCCGCATGGTGGAGACGAGCAAGGTGGGTTGCATGGCCGAGATAGGCGACAACATCGGGGCCTGGATAAAGCGTTTCCGCAGCGTGCTGCGCGACATCGCCAAGCAGGGCCGCGAGGAGAACCTGCTCGAACAGATTTCCACCTCTTTATATTATGACGACGTCACCGTCTTTACCGCCAACGGACAGAGCTACATCCTGCCCAAGGGCAGTACGGCCATCGACTTTGCCTTCAAGCAGCACGACGACGCCGCCCTGCACGCCCGCTACGCTCGCATTAACGGCAAGCTCTCGTCCATCAAGACCATCCTGCATGCAGGCGACTGCGTGGAGGTCTTCCTCGACTCGGATGCCTGGCCGCGTGCCGACTGGATGGAGCATTGCCACACCTACGTGGCCAAGGCGAATGTGGGAGCGTGGCTCGAGCGCCAGGCCCGCAACAAGCCCAACCGCTGTCCCCTCTGCCAACCCCTCCCGGGTGGCGATCTCATCGGGCTCCGCGAGCCTTCCGGACGTGTCATGCTGCACCGTCGCAGTTGTCCCGAAGCCATATTGCAGGCCTCGAAGTACGGTGATTGTGTCATGGCAGCCGACCTGCCCGAGAATCCTGCTACGGTCTATCCCATCACGCTTCGCATCGAGGCCATCGACCGCTACCACTTGCTGGTGGACCTCATCGACCACATCACCAACATCCTGGGGCTGAACATCGACCAGCTCACCACGACGACGATCGACGAGATCGTGGAGTGCCGCATCACCTTCTTCGTCCATTCCGTCAGCGAGTTTATCCGAGCCAAGGAGCACATCTACGAAATCAACGGCGTGGACGAGGTGCGTCAGGTCTAAGCAAACTAATAACTAACCAAATATACTGCAATGAAAAGACTTATCCTATCACTCGCCATGCTGTCCGCCACGCTGGGCAGCATAGCGCAAGACGACGTCACGTCCAGGTATCTGACCAACCCATCCTTCGAAAGCAACGGAACCAACGGCTGGACCTGCTCCGGACTGGTGACGCAGGGCAATAACTCGTTTGCCGGGAAACAAGGTGCCACCTACCTCGAGAAGTGGGTGGCCAAGGGAGGTTCGGCTGGCAGCGTGAGCCTCGTGCAGACGCTCTCCAACCTGGAGCCCGGCAAGTACACGCTGACGGCTGCAGCGCAAAACCTGGACCAGAACGACGAGAATAAGAAGTGTACCGGTGCCCAAGTCTTTGCCGGCTCTAAGACCAAGGTTGTTTATACCGTGGACGACTACAGCGTCGACTTCACCTATTTCGAGGGCGACGTGAACGTTGGCTTCCGTTCCACCAATGCCTCGGGCAACTGGCTGGCCGTCGACAACTTCCGCCTCACCTACAACGGAGCACCCGATGTGGCCGACACCAAGAAGGCCATGAACACGCTCCTCGCTACGGCCAACAAGCTCTATGGCGACGGGACCGGTGTCAACGCGGCTGCCCTCAAGGAGGCTATCGATGCCGCACAGGCTGCTGTGGATAATGGCGACGTCTCGGCCGACGATGCCCTGGCCGTCTACAAGGCTTTGGCACAGGCCGTTGACGTCTATCGCAATGAGAATGTCAGCGAGGAGAATCCGCTTGACTACACGAAATACATCACGAACCCTTCCTTCGAGAGCGATGGTTCGAAGGGCTGGACCAACGAGAACATGGCGGCCCAGTCCAACACTTCGTTCACCAAGAAGGCGGGCTCGGTTTACATGGAGAAGTGGGTGGCCAACGGAGGTGCCGGCAACGCTCATCTCTATCAGACGCTGACGGGACTACCCAATGGCGTCTACAAGCTTGTGGCGGCTGCTCAGAACCAGAACCAGGCCAGCAAGACGCAGAAGTGCAAGGGCGTGGTAATCTATGCAGGCGACGTGGAGGAACCCGTCTACACGCCGGATGACTACAGCCTGAAGTTCACCTCCGTGGCAGGCGATGTGCAGATTGGTTTCCGTGCCGTGGAGGCTACGGGCAACTATCTCTGTGTCGACAACTTCCGTCTCTATCTCATCGGCAAGGTGAATGCGGCCGACATCGTGGCAGAGATTCAGCGCATGGTCAAGGTGGCAGAGGAACTGCTGAAGCAGATGATGAGCAACAAGGCTGCCGAGGCCCTGAAGGCTGCCATTGCAGCGGGGCAGCAGATTACCGAAGCCTCGGCAGACGCCGATGTGCAGGCGGCCAAGAAGGCGTTGGACAAGGCCATCGGCGATGCCGAAGCGAGTGCGGCCGAATATGCTGCGCTCGAGGCTGCCATTGCCCAGGCCGAGACAAAATATGACGGCAGCAAGCAGGGAGCCGCTGACTTTGAGGCTGTGCTCAACCAGGCACGCGAGCTGCTGAAGGACGGCGATGCCAAGTCGGCTGACCTGGCCGCCGAGATCGTGGTGCTCGAAAGGGCTGTGCTGGCCTTCTCGCTGGCCAATGCCACCCACAGTGCCACCATCAAGGTGACGCAGACCAATCACTACGTGCCCACCGGTGCTACCGAAATACTGATGCGTGCCACCATGACCGGAACGGCACTCGAGAAGGGTATCTGCTGGAGCACGCAGCACGAGCCTACCGTGCTCGACAACCGCACCACCGAGAGCCACACGCTCAGCGGCGAGATCTACCATGCCCGCAATATGAAGCCCGCCACGGTCTACTACGTACGTCCCTACATCATGAGCAAGACGTATGAGGTGGTCTATGGCGACGAGGTCAAGGTGGTGACCCATCCCAAGGGTACCTGTGTCGGTACCTGGGACGAAGGGGCTCCCACGCCCGAGGCCAATGCCCGTTGCCGCAATGCCATCAACGAGACCATCGAGTACTTCAACCAGTGGACGGGCATCAAGGGATTCACCCTGTCCGGACACTATGGTGCCGCCACGCCCACGGCCGACTGTTCGTATGGCGGATGGATGCGCATCGGTCCCAACGCGGGCAACCAGGCCATCGGTACCGTCATCCACGAGACCGGCCACGGTGTGGGTGTGGGAACCAGCAGTCGCTGGGCCGACAAGAACGTGCACGACTGGATATGGAAGGGCCGCGAGGCCAATGCTATGTTCCATTTCCTGGAGAACCGATACAGCAACGAGGACGGCAACCTGATGGTGGGCGACGGTACCCACGGATGGGGACAGAATGCCAGCTACGACTGGTTCGTCAACGGTGCCGACAAGGACAAGCATCAGGAGTTGCAGTACCTGGGCGGATGCTGTCTGCTCTACGGTCTCTTCGTCGATGGCCTCTGTCCCACCAATGCCTATCCCAACGGTTTGCCTGGCTATACCTTCAACTTCGACGATGAGACGCGCTATTATCTCATGAACAAGAGCGAGGAGCGTGGACTGGGCTCTGGCCTGCTCTACCAGCGTGGCAACACGGCCATCTCATGGATGCCGATGCTCGAGGCCGAGGAACTGGACGAGAAGGCTGCCTGGTACATGGAATACGTACCTGCCACCGGTTACTACCGCTTCAGGAATGCCTCCACGGGCAAGTACCTCTCTCACAGTTCCGGCATCGGCATCAAGACGTCAGCCTCCACGACCGAGAACTTCCAGCTCATGCCCGACCGCACCGACGTCACCCTATCGACCGAGAGCGGACACCTCAAGACGCACGGCTACTGGTTCACGTGGGACAACGGTGGCAACAAGTCCATGCAGGCTGCCGCCCTGGGCAAGAGTGGCTACGGAGCGGTCAGTGCCGCAGGCTTCAACTATGCCGACACCGCCACCGACCAGCAGTGGATCATCATCTCGGAGCAGGAGTTGCAGGCACTGCGTGCCCACATCACTCCCACCGGCATTGGCGACATTGTGGATGCCGACGTCAACGGGGCGAAGGCTAAGGCCGTCGTGGGCATTTACGGAGCCGATGGCACGATGCGCTCGCACAAGGAGAGTGGTCTGAACATCATCCGCTATGCCGATGGCACCTCCCGCAAGGTGATGGTGAAGTAAGGGGAACCATTCCCTTTCTGTCTGTATTCAATGACCGAAAACTTTACAAAACGCCTTCTTTTTTATGCTCTCTTTTGTCTCCATCTAGCGTTGGACGTGAGAACGACGAGCCTCTGAAGGCACTTTTTCAGACCTGATACGGTCAAAAAAAAATCCCGTAGCGGTGAAAATCTCTTTCCGCTACGGGATTTTTTTTTTCAACGCAGCGTCGAAATTTCTTCAACGCAGCGTCGCAGTTTCCTTAACGCAGCGTCGCAACCTGTCCGACGCAGCAGAAAAACGCCGTTTTCGCAGCATTTTTGACCCGTTTTTTCGTGGGCCGAAATCTAAGGGTCTGAGCGATAGATAGTTATTAGATTCTCGTATTTACGGCCTGTTTTCTGCGAGCTGACTTTCGCGCCATTCTCAGAGCGTCTGTTTCGCTGAATTGTCTTTACAAAAAAGGCTCTTCCCTAACTTGGTTCTTGCCTAAGACCAAATCAGGGAAGGGCCTTTCTTGTTTCTCTTCAGCATCCTTTGTGTCGGCGGATGCTCATGGGCAGCGAGTGCGCATGGGACGTGTATTATGCTTACTTCTCCTTGGGGAACCCGACTGGATTGTTGAGGATGGGCAGCTGGTTATCGTTCAGCTTGAGGAGCTTCTTCAGGCCTGCGGCGTCCATGGTGCCGCGAGGTACGGTACAGAGACCTACCGACTGGCAGTAGAGGTTGATGTTCTCCGACACGATACCGGCATCGACGGCTGTCATGAGCTTGGCATGGTCGTTCTGGCTGCCGAAGAGTCCGAAGTCGATGACCATGACGAGGCTGACGGGTGCGTCGAGCACGAAGTTCTGGCCGCCGGCCAGCAGCTTGCGGTTGTCGCCCTTGACGATTTCCTTGAGCGTGTTCTCCTTGGCCTGGTATTCGTAAGTGGCCTTGGCCGTCATCACGTAGAGGCGTATCTCCTTCTTGTTCATGGCAGTGGGGGCGGTGCGGTGGTCGGCATCGCGGCTCACGCCACAGGCTGCCCAGCAGAGGTTGCTGAGTTGCTGGTTGCTGAGCTCCTTCTTGCTGTATTCGCGCACGGAGTGACGCTTGTCCAGCGCCTGTACCACGCTTGTTGACTTCTGGTTCTTCTGGGGTGCCGGCAGCTTGATGTCCTGTGCCACGGCGGTCATGCAGGTCATAGCTGCAATGAGGGTTGCGATTTTTCTCATGTTGTTTAGTTGTTTGGGGAAATTCTTTTATCTGTTGAAGGGGAAGTTGCGCCTCTGTCGGGGCTTCTCGTTCAGGCTCTCAATCCATATCTTCAGGTCTTGCATCATCTCGTTGTGGTAGCGGAAGAACTTGCCGCAACCCCATCCGTGGCCGCCGCTGGGATAGACGTGGATGGAGGCCTTCACGCCAGCCTTCTTCAGAGCCAGGTAGTATTCGGCAGAGTTGCGAGGCGGCACCAGGCCATCGTCATCGGAGAGCAGCAGGATGGCGGGTGGCGTCTGGGCGTTCACCTGTAGGGCGTTGCTGTACTGTTCCTCGAGTTCCTTCGGGGCTTTCTCGCCAATGAGGCAGTTGTGCGAGTCGAGGTGCGTCACCTCCTTGTCCATCGAGATGACGGGGTAGAAGAGTATCTGGAAGTTGGGACGCGTGGCCTCGGGGTTGTGCGTGGCAATGGTGGAGGCCAGGTGGCCGCCGGCCGACGAACCGAGTATGCCCACCTTCTGCGGGTCGATGCCCCAGGCCTCGGCATTCTCGCGTATCAGGCGCATGGCCTCCGTGGCGTCGCTGATGGGCACTTCGGTCACGCCCATGGGCATGCGGTAGCTCAGCACGATGGTGGTGATGCCCATGCGGGTCAGGTGGTCGCCCCACTCATAACCCTCCTGGCCGAGCGATAGTACACGATAGCCGCCACCCGGGCACACCAGTACGGCCATGCCGTTGCGCACTGAGTCTTCGGGCAGGAAGACGCGTATGGAGGGTTTGAAGTTGCGTGTCTCGTTGCTGTAGGGTTGTGTCTTGTCGATACCGTTGCTGTTGGGCAGCCCGTTGGGCCAGAGGTCGATGTCGAGGGTCTTGGCGGGTTGGGCGATGGCTCCTGTCAGGCTGAACAGCAGGAGAAGGGTAAGGATGACGTCTTTCATAATCTGTTGTTATTAGATATGTATAGTTTATGGTTCTCGCTTGTAAAGTTACGCATATTTTTCGAATCAGCTTGTTTTTTTCTGCAAAAAATGCTAACTTTGCGTTCAAATAGGCATAACTGCACGCTTTACTGCCTTAATAGCCTAAGTAAAAGAATCATGCTCCACGAAATAGACAACCTCAACGTACCCGGTGTAGAGGTCTTCGGCACACTGACCGAAGCCCAGTTGCGCAATAAACTCGAACCCGAGAAGGGACTCTTCATTGCCGAGAGTCCCAAGGTGATACATGTGGCACTCGATGCCGGCTACGAACCCATCTCGCTGCTCTGCGAGGCCCGCCATCTGGAGGGCGATGCCAAGGACATCGTGGAGCGCTGTGGCGACATACCCGTCTATACCGGCAGCCGCAGCCTGCTCGAACAGCTGACCGGCTACACACTGACGCGCGGTGTCCTCTGTGCCATGCGTCGTCCCAAGGACAAGTCCGTCGAGGAGGTGCTTGAGGGTGCCCGTCGCGTCTGCGTCATCGATGGGGTAGTGGATGCCACCAACATCGGGGCCATCTTCCGCTCGGCAGCCGCACTGGGCATCGATGCCGTCCTCGTCACCCACACCTGTTGCGACCCCTGGAACCGTCGGGCCGTGCGTGTCTCGATGGGCAGCGTCTTCCTTGTGCCCTGGACACGCCTCGACACCCCCATTACCGACACCCTCCATCGTCACGGCTTCAAGACCCTGGCCATGGCGCTTCGTGACGACAGTGTGCTGCTCGACGATCCCCGTCTGCAAGCCGAGCCCCGTCTGGCCATCATCATGGGCAACGAGGGCGACGGACTCCCAGGCCAGACCATTGCCGAAGCCGACTACGTAGTGCGCATTCCCATGAAGCACAATGTCGACTCGCTCAACGTGGCCGCCGCCAGTGCCGTCGCCTTCTGGGCGTTGAGGGCAGAAGAGTAGTCATTTGCACATTATTTACCTTCTCTCTTGGTCGTTTGACAGAGAATGTGTACTTTTGCAACCGCACACGATAAACATTTTTGATAAATATACGCATTATGAAGAAAATCCTACTTTCGTTAGCCTTGCTCTGTGGCATTGGCCATGCAGCGACGGCACAGACGTACAATCGTTATGACGTGAATCACGACGGACGCGTGTCCATCGATGATGCCACGTGGGTCATCAACCATCTGCTTGGGCATGTCAATGTCAAAATACAGGAGATAAGCTTCGCCCAGCCCACCGTCACGCTGTCCGTGGGCGACACCAAGAAGCTGGCGTACACCATCGCGCCCGCCGATGCCGACCTGAAGACGCTCAAGTGGACAAGCACCCCAAAGCGAGTGGCTATTGTGGAATCTGACGGCACGGTTAAGGCCCAGATGGAAGGCACCGCTACCATCTTGGCTGTCAGTATGGACGGCAGTGAGGTGTTTGCCACTTGTCAGGTTGTCGTAAAGAACATTGTAGACGAAAGCGGAACGGATGCCAATGGCCGACAGTACGTCGACATGGGCCTCTCTGTCAAATGGGCGACCTGCAACGTCGGAGCTTCCTCCCCGGAGGATTTAGGTAGCCATTATGCTTGGGCTGAAACGTATACCAAGCATGTTTACGACTGGAGCACATATTTTGACTATGCCAGTGGCAGTTTCGACAGGTATAACACCTCCTCGAATGGCTTGAAGGTGATTGCACCCGATGACGACGTAGCTCATACGTTGTGGAAGGACAGCTGGCGTATGCCCACCATTGAAGAGTGGGAACAGCTTTTCTCTTCCGAGAACTGTAGCTGGAAGTGGGACGCTGTCAAGAATGGCTATCTGGTAACATCGAAGAAGACTAATAACTCCATCTTCCTTCCTGCTGCTGGCCATCACGTCGCTGACATGTTCTCGTACGACGGTTCCGAGGGTCACTACTGGTCGAGCTCTTTGCGCACAGACCTTCAAACACGTGGGTGGGAAGTGCTTCTCAATTCTACACAATACAGAAGACTAAGTGCCGAACGTTACTATGGGTACTCCATCCGTCCTGTTCGTCCGTAAATAGGTTTATTTTACCTGTATTATGTCGATAAGTTGTCTGAAGGTTTTTCTGTGAGCGGCTATTTAGTAATCGTTTCGATAACACAGGTGTGCAGTTTCTCTTTCTTGTCGTAGTTTATCCCGACTAATAGAATGTCACCTGTGTACTGTTCTATTTTGCTCCAGTATTTCCTGCGCTTTATCTGATCGATGGCAGCATCTACTTCCTTCTTGTATCTGAGTTCGAGGACGATTGCAGGTTTGTCAACATTCCTTCTTGGAATAAGAACAAGGTCTGCATAGCCCTTTCCTGTAGCAAGTTCACGGTGTACAATGCAGTCATTCTGTGCATAGATGTAAGCTGCGGTCAGCACACAGGCAAGTGAGTTCTCGTTGTTGTACGAGAGTATGCTGGTATTCTCATCATGCGCCTTGTCTATGACTTCTGCCACATAATCTGAGTTACCTGCAAGCGTCTCTTTGAGAAGTTTCTTCGAATTGCTGATAGCGTAAGCGATTTGCCAACCGCTACTCTTCACGGCATTCTCCATCTCACGACGCACTTCATAGTTTGGTATGTAGCATTCTTCTTCCTCAAGGTCGTAAGCAAGGTAGCCGAGATGAATAAGAACGGTTAATACCTCATCCTTGCTCTTGACATCGTGCATATCATTGCTGAAGTTTGTCGTATCAACCTCGCACTTGCCACCTGAAAGCATGTAGATAATATCGTCCTTCAAGTCCTCATAGTTCATGTCAATGTAGGTGGCAACCAATTCGTACGACGCCGTGGCTTGCCAGAAACTGTCGCAGCGACCTGCTCTCAACGCAAGCATGACGGAATTAGGATTGAATATGGAAGGCTCACGACCTATGCTGTAGCCATCGTACCATTTTGCAAGCTCATCATAGTTTCTGCCTTTCTCTTCGCAGAGTTTCTTTACCTCCTCACGTGTGAAACCAAAGAAACGCTCCTCACCCATGGGGGAGGTTACTGAATACTCCAGGAAATTGTTAAGTGCAGACTGTTTGCTATACTTCTTGAATGGTAGAATGCCTGTCATGTAAACACCCGCAAAGACTCTGAGGGTATTACTGCCCTTAAACATACGGCGAAGCCAGTTCAGATAAGCCTCTACCGTAGCGTCGCTCAATTCACGGCACATGGCACCCATTCATCAATGACCATGATGAAGGAATCACCTGTAGCCTGGTTGATGCGGATGAGCATTTCCATAAAATCATCGTTGAAATCATCAGGAATGACATTTGGATACGCCTCTCTGACATCAGCCTTCAGCGCTTCCTGTATCTTGTCAATTATGGTCGGATCATCTTTGAACTGAGTGGTAAAGTCCGTAATGTCCAACTTGATTACAGGAAACTTGTTCAGATACTTTTCAAAGGAAGGGTCGTGTGCAATCTCCAGATTCTCAAAAAGAGAACGAGAATCGCAGGAACGGTCATAATAGGCACAAAGCATGCTGGCCGCCATGGATTTACCAAAGCGGCGTGAACGAGTTACACAGCTGCGGCATCGTTCTGTAAACAATGTGTCGTTTATGAGCGATATGAGACCTGACTTGTCAACGTATGTTGAGTTAAGTGCAACTTGGAAATCGTAATTACCTTTATTTATATATGTGCCCATACAGTGTTTCTGAAGAATTCGAATACGAGGGTTTGGCGACCTTCACTCGCAAAGTTAGCAAAAAAAGTAGGATTATCTCACGTTTTATCTTCAAAACGCGTGTTTTTTATGTATCTTTTGTACATTTCAGTGATTTTTGCTTCCTCTTTTGGCAGTTTGGCTGAAAATGTGTAGTTTTTCTGCTATTACACTGTGCGCAGTGCCTGAAGAAGAAGTTCGTTCTCCTCTTGGTTTTGCACGGCAATGCGGAAGCAGTGCTCATCGAGCGACTGGAAATTGGAGGCGTCGCGTATGAGTAGGCTGTGCTGGTGGGCGAGGCATTCTTTGAGTGCGGCGGCTGTGAGGTGGGGATGGCGACAGAGGAGTATGTGGGTGTCGGAGGGCCATGTATGTATGCCGAGCAGGGCAAATGCGTCGGCCAGTCGCTGGCGTTCGTCCAGTAGCTCTGTGAGGGGCAGCTGGTAGTCGGCTCGGTGGCGGAGCAGGTAGCGCCCAGCGGCGATTGCCAGACTGTTGACAGACCAGGGCATGCGCTGTTGGCGAATGCGTTGGAGCAGCTCAGCGGCTCCTGTAAGGAAGCCCAGTCGGAGGCCGGGGATGGCGTACTCCTTCGTCATGGAGTGCAGCATGAGGACATTGGGCAGTGCGGCGCATTCGCGGGGCGACGGCAGGCTACGTGTGGTGAAGGGGGCGTAGCTGGCGTCGATGACGAAGAGTGTGTGGGGATGTGCGCAGATGTGAGCGAGGAGTGTGTCGCGGTCGAGGACTTGTCCGGTGGGATTGTTGGGATTGCAGAGCCAGACCATCTGCGTGCCAGCATCCTGTTGTGCGAGCGAATGGATGTGCGTCACCTGATGTTGGTGCAACCGGCAGGCGTCGGCGTATTCGGAGAATGTGGGTGCGAGGATGGCTGTCCGGAAGCCACGCCATGTCTGTGCGAGGAGGTAGATGGCTTCGGTGGCTCCATTGGTTGCCACCACCTCGTCGGGGCTGAGAAGCATGGTGGCGGCGAGGTCGGCTTCCAGGCTGTGGGGCGTGGGTTCGGGATAGTTGGTGACGCACTGCATGGCCGCTGCCAGATGGTGGAAGAGGGCTTCGTGGTTGAAGTGGTTGTACACGTTGGAGCTGAAGTTGACCCTTATGTGAGGGTAGCGGAAGAGGTCGTCGCCGTGGCCTGTGAGCATGTCTGTAGGGGGGTAGGGGTTGGTTTATCGTTGCAGGATGGAATAGAGTCGGGGGATGTCGATGTACTGTCGCAGGTGGTCGGCCAGCAGGTCGTACTGGCGGTTGCGGAACTGCTCGAGGGATTCGGGCTCAGCGAGTGCGTACGTTGCCGCATCGCGGGTGTTGCCGTGGTTGTGGTAGGGCCGCAGTATGCTGTCTATCACGGCTGCATTGTCCAGGAAACCATGTATGTAGGTGCCTATACAGTTGCCTTGCCGCACGATCTGTTCGGTGGTGGTGCTGCGCCCCTGGTGAATCTCGTAGCCAACGCAGCGCTGACCCTCGAAGCAGAACTCCACCTGCTCGGTGGTCTTCTGTGGCGTCATGATGGTGTCGATGTCCAGCAGTCCCAGGCCGGGGAGGCTTGCCACGCTACCTTCCACCCCGTCGGGGTCGCTGACAGTCTGCCCGAGCATCTGGTAGCCTCCGCAGATGCCAATGATCTGCTTGCCGTCGTGGTGGGCGCGCAGGATGGCCTGTGCCACACCGTTGCGTCGCAGTTCGTAGAGGTCGTCGAGAGTGGCTTTCGTACCTGGCAGGATGATGATGTGGGCTTGTTCGAGGTCGCTGATGTTGCTGGTGTAGAAAAGGTTAACGCGCGGGTCGCGCTCCAGCATGGTGAAGTCGGTGAAATTGCTGATGTGGCGCAGCAGTACTACGGCCACGTTGACCTTGTGTGCGTCCGGCGTGGTATGTTTCTTCTCTAGGGCCACGCTGTCTTCCTCGTCGATGACGATGTCCTTGAACATGGGCACCACGCCCAGTACGGGCACGCCACAGAGCTGCTCTATCATTTGCCGTCCTTCCTCGAAGAGTCGTATGTCGCCCCGGAACTTGTTGATGATGATGCCTTTGATGCGCTGTCGGTCGTCGGGCGTCTGTAGCATCACGCTGCCGTAGCATGAGGCGAAGACGCCGCCCCTGTCGATGTCTGCCACCAGAATGACATCGGCATCGGCGTGGCGCGCCATGGGCATGTTGACGAGGTCGGAGTCGCGCAGGTTAAGTTCGGACACACTGCCCGCACCTTCCAGGACAATGGGGTTGTAGCGCGTGGCAAGGCGGTCGTAGGCCTCCTGTACGGCCTGCCTCAGCTCCTCGCGTCCCTCCTTGCGGAAATAGGCGTAGGCAGACCGGTTACCGATGGGTTTGCCGTTGAGCACCACCTGTGTGGTGTGCTCCGAGTTGGGTTTGAGCAGGAGCGGGTTCATGTCGGTATGTGCCGGCAGTCGGCATGCCTCTGCCTGCACGGCCTGTGCGCGTCCTATCTCGAAGCCGTCTGGCGTGGCGTAGGAATTGAGCGCCATGTTCTGCGCCTTGAAGGGGGCGGGCTGGTATCCGTCTTGGAGGAAGATGCGGCAGAGGCCAGTGGCCAGCACGCTCTTGCCCACGTCGCTGCCCGTTCCGACCAGCATCAGGCTGTTTATCTTGTCCTTCATCTGTGTTGTTTCTACCGTTGTGTGTACTGTCTATGCAAAGGTACGACAAAGATGCGAGACGACCAAAGGAATTGTGGAAAAAGTGTGTTGTGCGGCTTGGCAAACGACGCCGTACGGTCGTGTGTGGTGATACGGTTGCGACGATATCGTTAAACCTTTTGCAACCGGTGGTGTCTAATGGTAGTTAGATTGTTAAATCATCATTAAAAACTTCTATGAAAAAGATCATCAGAAACTTAGTGGTTGTTGCTGCTGTGGTGTCCAGCATCACGGCTTCGGCGTCCGAACCTGCCATGGTGTGTGTTGCGCCATCCTGTGTCTCCTGCCTTGCATGGCCTGCTGTGGATGTGCCGTCCGCTCTCAGTGCTCCGGATGAAGAGCCTGGCCTGGTAGGCACGTGGGAGGCCAAGGTCAAGTCGCTGGCACAGAACATGCAGGTCGGCATAGCGCGCCACATTGACGGTTGCGACATGTTCATGACGCTCGATGAGGAGCGCATGTCGGTGCGTTGCAACATCTATGGGTCGGCGATGTTCCAGGGCGTCAGCATCAGCGTGGGCATCCGTGCACAGTTCGGTGCAGACTATGTCGTGGAAGGCGACTCGCTGCTTTTTGACTATGGAGACAATGAACTGGACGTCGACGTGTACAGCGTGCATGTCAATGCCGACGAGAACGTGCGTTCGATGATGGATGCCATGGGCATCAACGAAAGTGGCATCCGTGAGATGCTGACGGACCGTGTGCGTCCTGATAACTTCCGCGACCTCATGGGCTACATCGGTGACCGTGTGGCTTATCAGCTGAAGGACAAGAAGACGCTTATCCTTACAGATTCTGCCGGTCGGCAGCTGCAGTTCACTCGTAAGAAGAATAAGAAGAAATAAGAAGGCTCTGCGTTAGAGCCTTCCGCGTTATCGCCTTGTGTATGGAGTTAGCCAGTCGGTTAACTCCTTTTTTTGTCCGTTCCCGTTTACTTGTCGTACTTGCTGTAGGTGACCTCCATGGTGAGGGGCGTGTTTCCACCCACGAGTCGGATGCTGTTCATCTGCATCTCGTGGCTGACGTTGGTGAGGATGCCGCTGCTGTTGGTGGTAGATACTACGGGCACGATGTATACCTTGTTCCAGTCGGGATTGCGCGTCTCCCATTCTGCCTCGCTGATGCCAAGCTGCTGTGCGGCATGGGCCTTCTCGTGCTTGAGGTAGGAGAGGAGGCGTGCGATGTTCTGGAAGGTGTATGTGTTGTAGGCCGCATTGAAGGAGGTGACGTAGCTGGTGCGCCCGTTGGCCACCTCGTTGTTCTCGAAGAACTTGCTAAAGTGCTGCTTGCGCACCATGAGGAGTGCGGAGGGCGTGCCGAGCTGGTAGCTGTCCTGTATGGCCTTGTTGTATCGTGTGAGTGTAATCTGTGCCTGGTTGATGCTGTCGCCAGGATGGGTGTTGAAGACCTCGTTGACGGGAAGCGTCATCTGGGTGAGGATGCCGGCAGGTGTCTTGAGGTAGGTGCACTCGTTGTCCTGCAAGAGGAGGTCGACGTGGCTATTGGTGATGCGCGAGCTCTGTATCACCTCGGGCGTGGCCGAGAAGCGCGATAGGGCAGCGTATATGGTCGAGGGCTGTGTGCGGTTGCAGTAGTTGTAGTAGATGTTGAGTGAGCTGACCTGCGTCTTGATCATGGTGCCTTCGCCGTTGCTGATGCGGAAGTAGAAGCCGGGGAATACGTTGCGGATGAAGTGGTACGAATCCTGGAAGTTGCCGGGATTGTCGTAGTATTTCTGAAGGATGTGCTGACCGAATGATGTGGGCAGCATGATGCGTATGTTGTCGGAATGGTTGCTGGATGTGAGCTGACCCTCGGGCAGAATGTGGTCGACGGGTGTGAAGACCTTTGTGGCGATGGGCTTGTCCTGCTTGACGAACTGTGTGAGGTCGATGTTGGTGTGGTAGGTCGTGTTCTCCTCCATGATGCGCTCGGCATCGAGTTCGTAGACCTCTATCTTCATGGGATTGTTGCCGTCGCCATAGTAGCTGTTGAGGTAGATGCGCACCTCGCATGAGTCGCACTTAGGCGTGCCGTACTGGATGTGGAGCGTATCGCCTGTGGCAGGGTCGCGTGTGATGTCGCCCACCATGAGGTCCTTGCTGGGCAGGGAGTAGCCCTCGAAGCAGTAGAACTGTGCCGCACAGTCGGCCACGATGGTGCCTCCCGTCTCGGGGTCGACGACGCGTCCCAGATAAGCGTTGGCATTGTTGGCCACGACGGGTCCCATCTCGGCCGATTGCGTGTGGATGGGGAAATGGTCCTTGGCGGTGCTCACCCCGTCCTGACTGGGATAGATGCCGAGGTTTCCAGTGTCGTCGGTGCAAGCCGCAAGGGCGGCAACTGACATGATAGCGATGGCTATGTAGTGGAAGATGTTCTTCATTCTCTTTTGTTCGTTAGCCCTGTATTGTTAGTCTTCGTCCTCCTTCTCTTCGACCTTTCCCTCGCTCCATACGGCATCGAAGAAGTCGAGGTATTTGTCCCACTCCTGGCCGGGGTAGGGCAGGAGCGGCTTGGCCTTCTCTGTGGCAAAGTCCACGAGCTCCAGGCAAGGCGTCTCGGACGAGATGGTGATGGCGTCGCTGTACTTGATGGCCAGTTTCTGGAGGTCGGCAGCCCGGAGGGGCGTGCCAAGTCCTTCGAGCACTTCTGCCGTACATTCGCGATATGTGATTGCCTGGCTGAAATTGTCGGGCAAGGGCAGCGTGAGGGGCTGCTCGCTGACGGAGTAAACCACCTTGCAGTCGCGGAACGAAGGCTCCTCGCTGTAGGCCGTCTTGATGAGTACGGGCACGATGGATGCCATCCATCCCTGGCAGTGTATGATGTCGGGCACCCAGCGCAGCTTCTTTACCGTCTCGAGCACGCCTCGGGCGTAGAAGATGGCTCGCTCGGCGTTGTCGGCGTATTCTACTCCGTCGGGGTTGGCTACGTCGAGTCTTTTCTGGAAAAAGTCGTCGTTGTCGATGAAATAAACCTGCATTCTGGCGGCAGGTATGCTGGCCACCTTGATGATGAGCGGGTGATCGGTGTCATCGATAATGAGGTTCATGCCCGAGAGGCGGATGACCTCGTGCAACTGATTCCTACGCTCGTTGATGTTGCCCCACTTGGGCATGAACGAACGTATCTCCCTGCCCTTCTCGAGCATGTACTGTGACATCTGACGGCCCAGGAGGGTGTAGTTCGAATTGGGAACGTAGGGTTCGATTTCCTGTGTTATAAATAAAATCTTTTTAGCCTTCATCAACTCTAGTTTACTATTTGCGGTGCAAAGTTACGAAAAAAACGGCACATTTCGACGATGTTTGCGCTTTTTTGAGCCTTTTTAACCTAAAAACGCGTTTTTATCGTCTCTTTTCTTCGCTGTATGCCAAATTCTTTGTTATTTTGCAGAGATTTTGAGATGAGAAGTCGTTTTGACGATTTAGTGTATCAAATGGAAGTTATAACAACAATCAGTGAATTGCAGACCTTGCTCGGTGAGTACAGGTCGGCAGGAAAGAGTGTGGGCCTTGTTCCCACCATGGGTGCTTTGCATGCGGGCCACGCCTCTCTGGTGGATCGCAGCGTGAAGGAGAATGATGTGACGGTTGTCAGCATCTTCCTGAACCCAACCCAGTTTAACGACAAGACAGACCTTGAGAAATATCCGCGTACGCTCGAAGCAGACTGCCAGTTGCTGAGAGAACATGGCGCCACGATAGCCTTTGCGCCCTCCGTTGACGAGATCTATCCGGAGCCCGATACGCGTCAGTTCAGCTATCCTCCCACCGACAGCGTTATGGAGGGAGCCTTCCGTCCTGGCCACTTTAACGGTGTGTGCCAGATTGTGAGCAAGCTGTTCGGCTATGTGGACGCCGACCGTGCTTATTTCGGTGAAAAGGACTTCCAGCAGATTGCGGTCATCCGCAGGATGGTGGACGACCTCAAGTTCCGTGTCGAGATTGTGCCCTGTCCCGTCATTCGTGAGGAGAGCGGCCTGGCCCGCAGCAGCCGCAACACGCTGCTGAGCGACGAGGAGCGTGTGCTGGCCGCCAACATCTACCGTGTGATGAAGGAAAGCATCCCCATGGCCGACCATGCCAGCGTGGCTGAGGTTCACGATTACGTGGTGAACCAGATCAATGCCATCGACGGCCTCGAGGTGCAGTACTACAGCATTGTGGACGGCCTTACCCTGGCCGACGTGACTCGCTGGGACGAAGCCGACCACATCGTGGGTTGCATCACGGTCTACTGTGGCAAGGCTCCCATCCGCCTTATCGACCACATCCGCTATGTGTAGGCGCGTGAAGACTTGTAATCATTATAATATTGTATTCTGTAAATAGAGACATACTATGCTGATTGAAATGATGAAATCCAAGCTGCATTGTGTGCAGGTGACAGAGGCCAACCTCAACTATATGGGGAGTATCACCATCGACGAGGACTTGATGGATGCTGTGGATCTGCTGGCTGGCCAGAAGGTGCAGATTGTGGACAACAACAATGGTGAGCGCTTTGAGACCTACGTCATCAAGGGCGAGCGAGGCAGCGGCTGCGTCTGCCTCAACGGAGCTGCTGCACGCAAGGTTCAGGTGGGCGACACTGTCATCATCATCGCCTATGCCATGATGGACTATGAGGAGGCCAAGACGTTCAGCCCCAAGGTGGCCTTTCCCGAAAACAATCGTGTGAAGTGATAACCAAAAAACATAACATTAACCATAAAAAACAAAGAGATTATGAAGATTTCAAAGATTGAGCATCTGGGTATTGCCGTTCAGAGCATCGATGCTGTCATGCCTTATTTCCAGGACGTACTAGGACTGGAGTACTACAAGACTGAGGTCGTTGAGGACCAGAAGGTGAAGACTGCCTTCCTGAAGGTGGGCGAGGTTAAGATTGAGCTGCTCGAGCCCACAAGTCCCGACAGCACCGTTCAGAAGTTCCTCGACAATGGTGGCAAGGGTGTTCACCACGTTGCCTTCAAGGTAGAGGATGGCGTCAGCGAGGCTCTGGCCGTTTGCGACGAGAAGGGCATCCGCCTCATTGACAAGGCTCCCCGCAACGGTGCCGACGGTCTGCACATCGCATTCCTCCATCCCAAGAGCACTTGCGGCATCCTGACCGAGCTCTGCGAGGAGTAATCCCGTACACCTTATATTATTAAATAATTCAAGTTTCGCAAGTTAACAAAACATAGTGTAAATACCTAAAACAAAAGGGTATAGAAGTTTGCCTATATGGCAAAATCTTTGTAAATTTGTAGTGGCTAAAAAACAAATTACAAATACTTCCATACCCATGAGCAA